>NZ_JBFAKN010000002.1:0-950250 GCF_040655775.1 Streptomyces sp. NPDC050315 | reverse complement strand
TGGGGTGTATTTGTGGGTACTTCCGCGTGGTGCTTCCCCGTGCGGGGGGGGGGCCCGGCGCTGCCCCCCCGCCCCCGGCGGGGGCGCGGGGAACTGCGCGACCAGCCACGACGTGGCGGCAGCGGGCCACCGGACGGCAGTCCTACGGCGGCTATCCGCGGTCGTCGACCGCAAACGCCTCCACGCCCCACAGCGAGTACCCGTACTGGGTCGCCCGCTTCTCGCCCTGCACCCGGATGTACCGGACATCCTTCGCGTCCATGCGGACGGACTCCCGGCCGCCGCGGCCATCGCGGACCGTCGCAGCCGTCCGCCACGTCCGCCCGTCGGCCGAGACCTGCACGCGATACCGCGAGGCAAACGCGTCCTGCCAGTGCAGGACCACCCGCCCGAGCCGGACCGGCCGGTCCAGCGCGAACTGGAGCCAGGCGCCGTCCTCGGCAGGAGAGGACCAGCGGGTCTTCGGGTCGCCGTCGGTGGCCGCCGAGGCGGGGAAGTCGGCGGTCTCGTCGCCCGACGAGACCGCCGCCGCACCGCGGGCCAGGTCCTTGCCGCCGGTGGGCGGGAACGTACGGACGGTCAGGGTCTGCCGCTCGTCACCGAAGGTGACCGGGATCTTGTACGTGGCGGAGCCCGCGGTCTTCGGGACGGTGAGCCGGACCCGGGCGGTCGCCGTGCCGCCGCGCGGCGCGGTGAGGCGCTCGGGGGCGTGCACGGCGAAACCCTTGGGGGCCTGGACGCGGAGCCGCCCGTGGACATCCGCGGGGCGGCGGGAGAAGACGCGGACGTCGACGTCGACCGTGCCGCCCGGCTCGGCGTCCGCCTCCGTACGGGAGAGCTCCAGACCGGCCGGTGCCGTGTCGTCGAACCAGGGGGTGAGGGAGGTCACCGAGGGCGCCGGGTCGTCGTGGCCCCAGCGGAGCCGTACCGCGTCGGCGCGCAGGCCGTGGGCCGCGGTCTGGGTCCAGCCGGACGCGGAGAGGCGGCCGAGGCGCTGCCAGCCCTTGCCCGGGACGCGGGCCTCCACCGAGGCGCGCGCGGCGTCCGGGGAGGGGTCGGTGAGCGCGGTGACCGCGCTGAGCGTGCGGGGGCGCGCGAAGGGGACGGTCAGGGAGGACGCGTGGGCGGCCTCGTGCGGCTTCGGGGCGTCGGAGGCGGCGCCCGTCCAGGCGTCGGACTCGCGCAGCGCCCGGTCCAGGAACGGGCCGAGCACGCCCTTGCCGACCGTCGCCGACCGTTTGCCGATGTCTTCGCGGAGGTCCTCCGCCGCGCGCTGGGCCCGCCACGCGGCCGCACCGTCGCCGCGGGCCTGGGCGCGCAGCATGTCGATGGCCTGCACCCCGGCCCGTCCGTACCGCGCGAGCTGCGCGGACCAGGGGCGTACCTCGGTGGCGAGGCCGCCGGTCAGCCGCTCCGGCGTCTCGCTCATCGTGATGAACGCCGCGCGGAGGGCGGCCGCGGCCTTGGCGTACTCCTTGTCGCGGGCCGGGCCGCCGCCGTTGATCGCGGCGGCGCGGGCCTGCCAGAAGCGGTCGATGAGGGGGCGGAGATAGCCCGATTCGCCGGTGTGCAGGACGGAGGAGGCGTCGTTGCCGGCGAGGGCGTGCAGCGCGGCGCGGGTGCGGGCCAGGCGGTCCCGGTCCGCGTCCGTGGCGGCCGCGCCGGCCCCGCCGTCCGCCCGGTCCGCCTGACCCGCCTGGCCCGCCTGCTCCGCCGCCAGGTCGTCCAGGGCCGCCTCCCAGGACTCCTGGGGGCGGTACTCGCGCGGGTTCCAGGCGTAGTCGGCGGTGGTGAAGAGGGGGATGCGGGAGGCCGTGGGCTGCTCCATGGCGTTGGCCAGGAGGGCGGCGGAGCCGGTGGCGACGGCGGGCTCGCGCCCGGTGTACGGGCCGAGGAAGATCCGGTCCTGCGCGTAGTCGTTGACCGGGTAGTTGTCCATCGTGATCAGGCGGTGCCCGAACACCTCGCGGGCCCTGGCCAGTTCGCCGCCGGTGATGGTGCGCGGCACGACGCCGACGCCGGTCCAGGCCACCTCCACCCGGTCGGCGAGCGCGGTCGCCAGCTCCTCGCGGTACTTCGTCGAGCCGTCCTGGTAGTACTCGGTCGGCATCAGCGACAGCGGCGCGGAGCCTGGGTGGCGGTCGGCGAGGTGGGCGGCGAGCGCGTTCGCCACCTCGGCCTGGGCGCGCGCGGCCGCCTCCGGGCCGCTGCCGAAGGCGTCCTGGTCGGCGTCGCAGTGCCACTCGCTGTAGCTGACGTCCTGGAACTGGAGCTGGAAGCTGCGCACGCCCAGCGCCCACATGGCGTCGATCTTGCGCTTGAGCGCCCGGGTGTCCTCCTCGGAGGACATGCACAGGGACTGGCCGGGGGAGAGGGCCCAGCCCAGCGTGATGTGGTTGGCGCGGGCCCGCTCGGCCAGCTCGCGGAAGCGGGCGCGCTGCGCGGCCGGGTACGGCTCGCGCCAGCGGGCCTGGCGGTAGGGGTCGTCGCCGGCCGCGTAGAGGAAGCGGTTCTGCTTCGTACGGCCCATGAAGTCGAGCTGGGCGAGGCGCTCGGCCTGGGACCAGGGAGCGCCGAAGAAACCTTCGGTCGTGCCGCGCACCGCGGTGCCCGGCCAGTCGCGCACGGCGACGGACGCCACCCGGTACGCGCCGTCCGCGCCCCGCGTGATGAGCTGCCGCAGCGTCTGTACGGCGTGGAAGAGGCCGTCGTCTCCCACGCCCTCCATGGCGATCGTGCCGCGGCCCGCGACCTGGCCGGTGGCGAGGCGGTAGCCGCCGGAGGGCAGGTCCGTGCCGCGGGCCGGGGCGTGCAGGGCGCGCAGCGCGTCGGCCGCCTGCCGTCCGCCGACGCGGATCAACGGCCCCTCGGACGGCAGCGGCGCTCCGGGCTCCGCCTCGTGGACCGTGCGGACCCCGGCGCCGCGCAGCAGTTTGAGCAGCGCGTCCATGGCGTACGGGTCGGTGTCCCCGTCGGTGACGACGGTGACGGCGGTGCCGAGCGGCACGGCGGTACCGAGGGACCGCAGCGACTGCGGGCGCGGCCAGACGGCGGGCGTCTCTCCCGCGTCGGCGGGCCGGTCGGGCGCGCCGACGGCCGGCTCGTCGGGCGCGGCCTGGGCTGCCGGTACGCCGCCGAAGAGTCCCCCTATGACGGCGGCGGCCAGTGCCGTCGTGCCTGCCACCCTGGCGCCGGACCCGGCACCGTTCCGTTTACTGGCGCCGGCGCCCCGGAATCGCACGGCCTCTCCTCGTCCCCGTCGGTCTGCTGCCTCGCTCGGCAGGGCCGCTCCTTGTGGTCGGTCGGCGGAGCGGCCGCCATCGGCTGTGAGCCCACCACTCGGGGGTCGAGGTGTCAACGACGGTTACCGAAGTGCCCCCCTTTGCCCTGTGTGGCCAAGGGGACACACGGGGGTACCGGTCGGCGGGAAATGCCGCAGGAGTTTCGCTATGATGTCCGTTTAGTCGGTATCTCCTGCGTGAGTGACCGGCTCGCACCGCGAAATCGTTCGTCAGGGCGACGGTGTGAGGTGGCACACGTTTAGTGACTGGATACGTCTGCGACGGCATGGATTGGGTAAGGCCCTCGTGTCCTACTCTCGACGAACGGGAGGCCCTCGTGGCCGCGTCCGCTCAGCTTCTTCTCGATGCCCTCTCCAAACCGACCGAGCCGGATCTGCTGGCAGGGGTCTCCGACCCGGACTGCGGCTTGGACGGATCCGGCTCGTTCTCCTTCTCCGAGCCACCCCTGACCAGCGAGCCCCCGCTCGCCGACATCTGCCCCCTCACCAGCGAGACCCCCATCGCCGCGGAGATGCCGCTCACCAGTGAGCCCGCCGCCGCCGGCTACGGCACGGAGTCCATGGAGGTCTGATGGGCCGAGCGCGGCTCGCCCGGCTGCACGGCGTCACCACGTCCTACGAGCCCGCGCCGGGCCGCACCGTCCATGTACCCGAGGACACGGTCGTAGCCGTGCTCGCCGCACTGGGGGTCGACGCCTCCACGCCGCAGGCCGTCCGCGCCGCGCTGGACGCGTACGAGTACGGCCCGGCCCGTGCCCTCCTCCCGCCCACCCTCGTCACCCGCGAGGGCCGCCCGCCGGACCTGGCGGGGCTGCCCGGCGGCACCACGCTGTGCGTCGACACCGAGGACGGGCGGACGCTGGACTGGGGCCTGGTGCCCGGCGGGCGCGCGGCGCCGCTGCCGCCCGGCGTGCACCTGCTGCGCGCCTACTCCCCCGAGGGCCGCTCCGCGCACTCCCACCTCGTCGTGGCGCCCGACCGGATGCCCCCGGCGTCCGGCCGCGCCCACGGCTTCATGGTCCAGCTCTACTCCCTGCTCTCCCAGCGCTCCTGGGGCATGGGCGACCTCGGCGACCTGGCCCGGCTCGCCGACTGGTCCGGGCGGACGCTCGGCGCGGACTTCGTACAGCTCAACCCCTTGCACGCGGCCGTACCGGGACCGCCGACCGACCCCTCCCCGTACCGCCCCTCCTCGCGCCGCTTCCCCGACCCCGTACATCTGCGGATCGAGGACGTGCCCGAATTCGGGCGGCTGGCCGACGCGGACCGGCAGCGGGCCGACGAGCTGGCCGGGCAGGCGGCCGCGCTGCGCGACGCCGTCCTGAAGAACGGCGCGCTGATCGACCGGGACGCGGTCTGGGAGCTGAAGAAGGAAGCCCTGGAGCTGCTGCGGACCGTGCCGCTGAGCACGGCCCGGCAGGCCGCGTACGACGCCTTCCGCGCCGTCCAGGGCCGCGACCTGGAGGACCACGCCACCTGGTACGCGCTGGCGGAGGCGCACGGCCCGGACTGGCGCGGCTGGCCCGACGGGCTGCGCGACCCGCGCTCGGCACGTACGGAGCGGATGCGGCGCGCCCTGGCCGACCGCGTCGACTTCCACCGCAGGGCCGCCTGGCTCACCGACGAGCAGCTCGGCGCCGCGCAGCGCACCGCGCGCGACGCGGGCATGAGCATCGGGCTGGTCCACGACCTGGCCGTCGGCGTGCATCCGACGGGGGCCGACACCTGGGCCCGGCAGGACGCCTTCGCGGCCGGGATGTCCGTCGGCGCGCCGCCGGACGCCTTCAACTCGCGCGGCCAGGACTGGGGACTGCCGCCGTGGCGCCCCGACACGCTCGCGCGGACCGGGTACGCGCCCTTCCGCGCGCTGCTGCGCGGCCTGCTGCGGCACGCGGGAGCGCTCCGCATCGATCACGTCATGGGCCTCTTCCGGCTGTGGTGGATCCCGGAGGGCCGGCCGCCCACGGAGGGCGCCTACGTCCGGTACGACGCCGAGGCGATGCTCTCCGTACTGGCGCTGGAGGCGGCGCGCGCCGGTACCACGGTCATCGGCGAGGACCTGGGAACGGTCGAGAACGGCGTGCGCGAGGCGCTGGAGGGGCGCGGCGTCCTCGGGACGTCCGTCCTGTGGTTCGAGCGCGACTGGGCCGCCGAGGGGCAGCCGCCGCTGCCGCCGCACGAATGGCGCGCGGACTGCCTGGCGACCGTCACCACGCACGACCTGCCCAGCACGGCCGGGCGGCTGACCGGCGAGCACACCGCGCTGCGGCACCGCATCGGCCTGCTGGACGGCTCCCTGGAGGAGGCGCGGGCCGCCGAGGCCGCCGAGGTCGCCACCTGGCTGGAGTGGCTGGTCGCGCTGGGGCTGCTGCCGAAGGGCGCGGCCACCGGGGACGCCGCGGCCGACGAGGAGACCGCGGTCGCGGCGCTGCACCGCTTCCTGCTGCGGGCCCCGGCCCGGATGGTCGGCGTGTGGCTGCCGGATGCGGTGGGCGACCGGCGGCCGCAGAACCTTCCCGGTACCTCGGCGGAGTATCCGAACTGGCGGCTGCCGGTCGCGGCGCCGGACGGGCGGCCGATGACGCTGGAGGAGATCATGGAGTCGCCCCGGCTGCGGGCGCTGATGCGCGAGTTCGAGGCCGTACCGGACAGAGAGGTCAGCCGTGAGGTCAGCCGTTAGGGCACCCCGGGCGCGCGGGCCGTTCAGGCGTCCGATACGTTGAGGTACGTGAGCAACAAGGTCAAGAACCACGCCCTGCGCGCCGGAACGATCACCGCCGGTACCGCGCTGATGCTGCTGATGTCGTCCCCTGCTTTCGCGCTCACCCGCGACGACGGTGACGACCCGGGTCCGGGCCTGAGCGTCGTCGAGACGCTCGGCCTCTACGTCGCGCTGCCGATCGTCCTCTTCCTGGTCATCGCCGGCCTGGTCATGGTGGGCGACAAGTCCCGCAAGGCCGAGAAGAGCTGACACCCGGCCTTCCGGGCTCACCACACGGACTGCAAGGCGCCGACCGGTTCATACGAACCGGTCGGCGCCTTTTGTCGTACCCGGACAGCACCGTTTTCCGCCGATTCACCCGATTACGGTGGCGATCCGTCTTGACGGGGAACTAACCTACGATGCCGTAACCTACGGTCCCGTAAGGAATTCTCCACGTCCCCAGGAGACCCCCGTATGACCATCGCCCCCGCCCACCAAGACGGAGAGCGCGGCCAGACCGCCTGGAGTGACGCCCAGCTCCTTTACGCGCTCGAAGAGGTCGTCGAGAAGGAACTCAACCGCCACCTGGCGATAGCCAAGGAATGGATGCCGCACGAGTACGTGCCCTGGAGCGACGGGCGGAACTTCGACGGCGTGATGGGCGGCGAGCCCTGGGCGCCCGAGCAGTCCAAGGTCACCGACATCGGCCGGACCGCGCTGGTCGTGAACCTGCTCACCGAGGACAACCTCCCCAGCTACCACCACGAGATCGCGACCCTCTTCGGACGGGACGGCGCGTGGGGCACCTGGGTGCACCGCTGGACGGCCGAGGAGGGCCGGCACGGCATCGTCATGCGCGACTACCTGCTGACCAGCCGCGCCGTCGACCCGGTCCAGCTGGAGCGCTTCCGCATGGCGCACATGGAGGAGGGCTTCGAGTCCGACAACAACCACAGCATGCTGCACTCCGTGGCATACGTGGCCTTCCAGGAGCTGGCGACCCGCATCTCGCACCGGAACACCGGGCGGCACTCCGGCGACCCGGTCTGCGACCGCATGCTCGCCCGTATCGCCACGGACGAGAACCTCCACATGCTCTTCTACCGCAACCTCCTCGGGGCGGCCTTCGAGCTGGCGCCCGACCAGACCATGTGCGCGGTGCGCGACGTGGTCGTGAACTTCCGGATGCCCGGACACGGCATGCCCGGCTTCGAGCGGGCCGCGGCACGTATGGCGATCGGCGGGATCTACAACCTGCGGATCCACCACGACGACGTGATCCAGCCGGTGCTGCGCTTCCTGAAGGTCCTGGAGATCGGCGGTCTGGGCCCGGCGGGCCTGAAGGCGCAGGAGGAGCTGGGGCTGTACCTGGGTGGCCTGGACGACCAGGCGCGCAAGTTCGACGAGCGGCTGGCGGCCCGCGAGGCGCGGAAGGCGGCCCGACAGGGCTGACTGGGCTGACCCCCCTTCCTTTCAGGCCTCCTGAAAGGAATCATCAGAAACATTCGATGGACCTGATGAGTGCAGGGCTGTCACGGTAGGTGCGATCCGCACCGACCGAAGGGAAGCCGTGACAGTCCTGGAGAACGAAGCAGCCGTACGGACCGGGAGCGAAACCCGGTCCGTACGGCCCGGCGCCGCCCGCCGCGCCACCCTCACCGGCCTCGCGCTCGCGCTGACCGCCACCGTCGTCTGGTCCGGCAGCTTCGTCACGTCCCGGGCGCTGCACGACAGCGTCCCGCCCGTACAGGCGGCGTTCTGGCGGTGGGTGATCGCGCTGCTCGCCGTGGCGCCGGTGACGCTCCCGCAGGTCTGGCGGCAGCGCGCGCTGCTCCGCCGCCACTGGCGCTTTCTGACGCTCGCCTCGCTGCTCGGCGTCACCGTCTACAACACGCTGGTCAACCAGGCCGGACTGACCACCCCCGCCGGCACCATGGGCATGATCATGGCGGCGTCGCCGACGCTCATGGTGCTGTTCGGGCGCTTCGGAGGCGGCGGCGAGCGGATCGGCGTCCGGCGCGGCGTCGGCATGCTCGTCGCGACCGCCGGCGTGCTCACCCTGCTCGGCAAGGGCGACCCGACGGCCCTGTTCCGGCTGGACCTGTCGGGCGGCGGCCTGTGGATGCTCGCCGCCATGGCCTGCTTCGCCGGGTACAGCGCACTGGTACGCCGCAAGCCCGCCGAGATCACCGGCCCGGCCTTCCTCTTCGTGACCTTCGCGCTCGGCACGCTGCTGCTGGCGCCCGCGTACGCCGTCAGCCTGGCCGTACAGGGCGGCTTCACGCCCGCCGTCGGCACGGTCGGACCGCTGCTGTACGTCGGTATCTTCTCCTCCGCGGTGGCGTTCTTCACCTGGAACAAGGCCATCGCCCTGGTCGGCGCGGCCCGCGCGGGCGCCGTCTACTACCTCCAGCCGGTCTGCGTCGCCCTGCTCTCCCTCCTGCTGCTCGGCGAACACACCGGCCCGGTGCAGATCCTGTGCATGGTGCTGATCCTGGGCGGCGTGGTGCTCGCCGCCGGTGTACCGCGGAGAGCCGGCCGTTGACCGCATACGCTGCCCGCATGGCCGACTGGGACATCAAGAAGCTGCGTATCCTGCGCACACTCGGCGAGCTGGGCACGGTGACCGCGACCGCCGAGGCGCTGCACATGACGCCCTCGGCGGTCTCGCAGCAGCTGACCGGGCTCGCCAAGCAGCTCGGGGTGACCCTGCTCCAGGCCCACGGCCGCCGGGTACGCCTCACCGACGCGGCCCACCTCGTCCTCCGGCACGCCGACGCGGTCTTCGCGCAGCTGGAGCGGGCGGACGCCGAGCTGCTCGGGTACTTGCAGGGCGAGGCCGGCGAGGTGCAGGTCGGCGCGTTCTCCACGGCGATCCCGGCGCTGGTGGTGCCGGCCGTCGAGCAGCTGCGGCGTACGCACCCGGGCCTGGTCGTCCGCGTACGGGAGGCCGAGGCGGCCGAGGCGTACGAGCTGCTCTCGGAGGGCAGTGTGGACCTCGCGCTCTCCCTCGCGGCGCACGCCCCCACCCCGCGCGACCCCAAGTTCGCCCGGCTGTCGCTGCTCGCCGACCCGCTGGACGTGGCGCTGCCGGCCGGGCATCCGCTGGCCGCCGAGCCGGGGCTGCGGCTGGCCGACCTCGCCGCCGAACCGTGGATCTTCGGGCGCAGTGGGCCCTGGTCCGAGATCACCACCACGGTCTGCGAGAACGCCGGGTTCGTACCGGAGCAGGCGCACGCGGCGGCCGACTGGGCGGCGATCCTGGCGATGGTCGCCGCGGGCATGGGCGTGGCGCTCGTCCCGCGCATGGCGATGCGGCCGGAGCGGGGAGGGGCGGGCGTCGCGGTCCGCGTCCTGCACGCCGACCAGCCGCGCCGCCATGTGGTCGCGGCCGTGCGCCGCGGCTCGGAGGACGCGCCGGGCATGTCCCGCGTCCTGGGCGCGCTGCGGCAGGTGGCGGCGGAGCTCGCCGAGCAGTAGGCGCCCGCCCGGCGGCGGAACAAACCCCTCCACCTTTCAGGTCTGCTGAACGTACGCTGCAGAAACTTTCGATGGACCTGGTGGGAACGTCTCTGCGAATCTCAAAGAGACGACGCACCCGAACGCGAAGGGCAGAGATGACCACCACCCCGGCCGCCTCCTCCACTGATCCGCACGCCAACGACGCCGCCCCGTACGGCGGTGGCGACCCCTACGCCGACTACCGTGACGGGGACTACGCCTTCACCTCGCTCGTCGACCTCGCCGACCGCCGCTTCGGCGCCGGCGTGATCGCCGCGAACGACGAGTTCTTCGCCGAGCGCGAGAACCTGCTGAAGCGCGAGCGCGCCGTGTTCGACCCGGAGCACTTCGGGCACAAGGGCAAGATCATGGACGGCTGGGAGACCCGGCGCCGCCGCGGCGCCGACGGTGACCACCCCTTCCCGACCGACGACGAGCACGACTGGGCGCTGATCCGCCTCGCCGTCCCCGGCGTGATCCGCGGCATCATCGTCGACACCGCCCACTTCCGCGGCAACTACCCGCAGCAGGTCACCGTCGAGGCCACCGCCGTACCGGGCAGCCCGAGCCCGGAGGAGCTGCTCGCCGACGACGTGAAGTGGGAGGAGATCGTCCCCCGCACGCCGGTGCGCGGCCACGCCGCCAACGGCTTCGAGGTCACAGCCGAGCGCCGCTTCACCCACCTCCGCCTCAAGCAGCACCCCGACGGCGGCATAGCCCGCCTGCGCGTGCACGGCGAGGTCGTGGCCGACCCGGCGTGGCTGGATGTACTGGGCACCATCGACCTGGCGTCCGTACTGAACGGCGGCGCGGTCGAGGACGCCTCGGACCGCTTCTACTCCTCGCCCACCCAGATCATCCAGCCCGACCTGTCCCGCAAGATGGACGACGGCTGGGAGAACCGCCGCCGCCGCGTCAAGGGCACCAACGACTGGGTGCGCTTCCGCCTCGCCGCGCAGGGCGAGATCCGCGCGATCGAGATCGACACGGCGTACCTCAAGGGGAACTCGGCGGGCTGGGCGGCGCTGTACGGCTGCGACGGCACGCCGGAGGACGAGTCCTCCTGGTTCGAGATCCTGCCGAAGACGAAGCTGCAGCCGGACACGCCGCACCGCTTCGTACTGCCGGCCGCGGTGACCGCGACCCACGTCCGCCTGGACGTTTTCCCCGACGGCGGCCTTGCCCGTATGCGGGTGCACGGCAGCCTCACGGAGGCGGGCCGTGCGGCACTGGGCCGCCGCTTCGACGAGCTCGGCGGCTGAGCTTTCGTCGGGCCGCGGGAGGGGGGCGGCCCGGCGCCCACGACTCGTCCGGCGACGGCTGCGGATGGCTGCGCCGACGCCGGGCGGTACCACCACGCCGAGGTCGGCGGTGCCATCCGTTTTCCGTGGACCGTCCCGCCGTCTCGGTTGCTCGCGCAGTTCCCCGCGCCCCTTAAGGGGCGCGGGGAACTGCGCGCTCAGCGCCGACGGTGCCGCAGTCGGCCTGTCGGCTCAGCCCGCCGTCAGGCGGCAGCCGCATCGGCCGCCTGGGCCTTCAGCGCGCGCTCCACACCCGCCCGGGACTCCGTCACCAGCCGCCGCAGCGCCGCGCTCGGGTCCGCCGATGCCAGCCACGCGTCCGTCGCGTCCAGCGTCTCCTGGGAGACCTGCAGCGACGGGTACAGCCCGACAGCGATCTGCTGCGCCATCTCGTGGCTGCGCGCCTCCCACACACCCTTGAGCGCGTCGAAGTACTGCGCGGTGTACGGGGCGAGCAGCTCGCGCTGGTCGGTCTGGACGAAGCCGCCGATGACGGCCTCCTGCACGGCGTTCGGCAGCTTGTCGGACGCCACGACCGACGCCCACGCCTCGGCCTTGGCCTCCGCGGTCGGCCGGGCCGCGCGCGCGGTGGCGGCGTACCGCTCGCCCGCCGAGGTCCGGTCCCGCTCCAGCTCCGCCGCGATGGCCTTCTCGTCCGCGCGGCCGGTGGCGGCCAGCCGCTGCAGCAGCGCCCAGCGCAGCTCGGTGTCGACGGCGAGGCCGGTGATCTCCTCCGTGCCGTCGAGGAGGTTCTGCAGGAGGTCCAGCTGCGCGGTCGTACGGGCCGTCGCGGCGAACGCGCGGGCCCACGCGAGCTGGTGGTCGCTGCCGGACTCGGCGGCGCGCAGCTGCTTGAGGCAGGCGTCGGTCCACTTGGCGAGGCCGGTCTCGCGCCACTCCGGCGCCGCGTACAGCTCCAGCGCCAGCTTCACCTGGCGGTGCAGCGACTGCACCACGCCGATGTCGGACTCCTTGCCGATGCCGGAGAGCACCAGCTCCAGGTAGTCGCGGGTGGCCAGCTCGCCGTCGCGCGTCATGTCCCAGGCCGAGGCCCAGCACAGCGCGCGCGGCAGCGACTCGGAGAAGTCGCCGAGGTGCGCGGTGACGGTCTTCAGGGACTCCTCGTCGAGGCGGACCTTGGCGTACGACAGGTCGTCCTCGTTGAGCAGGATGACCGCCGGGCGCGGGGTGTTGGCCGGGAACGGCACCTCGGTGCGCTCGCCGTCCACGTCCAGCTCGATGCGGTCGGAGCGGACCAGCTTGCCGTCCTTCAGGTCGTAGCAGCCGACCGCGATGCGGTGCGGGCGCAGCACGGGCTCGCCGGTCGCGCCCTCGGGCAGCGCGGGCGCCTCCTGCTTGATGACCAGCGAGGTCACATTCCCCGCCGCGTCCGTCTCGACCTCCGGGCGGAGGATGTTGATGCCGGCCGTCTGCAGCCACTTCTTCGACCAGGTCTTCAGGTCCCGGCCGGAGGTCTCCTCCAGCGCGCCGAGCAGGTCGGAGAGCCGGGTGTTCCCGTACGCGTGCGCCTTGAAGTACTGCTGCACGCCGCGGAAGAACTCATCCATCCCGACATACGCCACGAGCTGCTTGAGCACACTCGCGCCCTTGGCGTAGGTGATCCCGTCGAAATTGACCAGCACATCATCCAGATCACGGATCTCCGCCATGATCGGATGCGTGCTCGGCAGCTGGTCCTGCCGGTACGCCCACGTCTTCATCGAATTCGCGAAAGTGGTCCACGAATGCGGCCACTTGCTCCCCGGCGCGTACGCCTGGCAGGCAATGGAGGTGTACGTCGCGAACGACTCGTTCAGCCACAGGTCATTCCACCACTCCATGGTGACCAGATCGCCGAACCACATGTGCGCGAGCTCGTGGAGAATGGTCTCCGCGCGCACCTCGTACGCCGCGTCCGTCACCTTCGACCGGAACACGTACTGGTCGCGAATGGTGACCGCGCCCGCGTTCTCCATCGCGCCCGCGTTGAACTCCGGCACGAAGAGCTGGTCGTACTTCGCGAAGGGGTACTCGTAGTCGAACTTCTCCTGGAACCAGTCGAATCCCTGCCGGGTGACCGCGAAAATCTCCTCCGCGTCCAGGAATTCGGCGAGCGAGGGCCGGCAGTAAATGCCGAGCGGGACCCGCTTCCCGTCCTTCTCGTAACTGCTGTGCACGGCGTGGTACGGGCCCACGATCAGCGCGGTGATGTAGCTGGAGATCCGCGGCGTCGGCTCGAAGGACCACACATTGTCCTTCGGCTCCGGCGTCGGGGAATTGGACACGACCGTCCACCCCTCCGGCGCCTTCACCGTGAACTGAAAGGTCGCCTTCAGGTCCGGCTGCTCAAAGCTCGCGAACACCCGCCGCGCGTCCGGCACCTCGAACTGCGTGTACAGATAGGCCTGCTCATCCACCGGGTCGACGAAGCGGTGTAGCCCCTCACCCGTATTGGTGTAGGCGCAATCCGCCACGACCGTCAGCTCATTGCGCCCAGCGCGCAGCCCGCGCAGCGCGATGCGCGAATCGGCGAACACCTCGTCCGGGGCCAGCGCCGCCCCGTTGAGTACGACCTCGTGCACCGTGGGCGCCACCAGATCGATGAACGAATCCGCCCCGTCCTCGGCCGCGTCAAAACGGACCGTGGTCACGGACCGGTAGGTGCCCCCCTCCTGCGCGCCACTCAGATCCAGGTCGATCTCGTACGAGTCGACGGTCAGCAGGCGCGCCCGCTCCTGCGCCTCTTCACGGGTCAGATTCGTGCCAGGCACGCGGTCATCTCCTCCGGTATACGGCGTTGTATGCGACGTTGCCGCCATCCTTCCACGCCGCCACCCCTGGACGGCGAGTAGTATTCTGGGTAGCAACGATCTTCCTACCTGGGTAGCATTAGTGGCATGAAGATCAGTGTGAGCCTGCCGCAGGAGGACGTGGCCTTCGTCGACGAGTACGCCGCGAGAACGGAAGCCGAGTCGCGGTCCGCCGTGATACACGCCGCCATTGAGATGCTGCGCGCCGCCGAGCTGGAGGCCGACTACGAGGCGGCGTTCGCCGAATGGGACGCGAGCGACGACGCCGCGTTCTGGGACCGGCTCTCGGGGGACGGGCTGAGCAATGAGGCGCGGTGACATCTACCTGGTCGACTACGAGCCCGCGCGCGGCAGCGAGGCCAACAGGGCCCGCCCGTCGGTGATCGTCTCCAACGACGGCGCCAACGCCATAGTGCAGCGGACCGGTCGGGGAGTGGTCACCGTGGTGCCGTTGACGTCCAACACCTCCCGGGTCTATCCCTTCCAGGCACTGCTGCCGGCAGACGAGTGCGGGCTGGCGAAGGACTCCAAGGCGCAGTGCGAGCAAGTGCGCGCCATGGCCCCGGAGCGGCTGCTCAAGCGCATCGGAACGGTCCCGCGGCAGCGCATGGCCGAGGTCGACACGGCCCTGCGGCGGCACCTCGCGCTCTGAACGGGGCGAGGGTCGCGTCCGTTTCCCGCCGGAGTTCTGGGGGCGGGGCGGTGAGGGTGGGGGAATGACCACTTACCTCGCGCGGCCCATTGAGGCCGTCGTTCTGAAGGAACTGCGTACCGCCGACGACGCCGGGCAGGCGATGCGGCCGTTCACCGCGTCCGAGGACGGGGCGTCGCTCGACTGTGTCGGAAGTCCGTTGCGGTGTTGTCTGCGGCCGGTCCGGGTGGGGGAGCGGGTCGCGCTCGTGTCGTATGCGCCGTTGCGGCGGTGGGCCGCGGCGACGGGGGCCGAGCCGGGGGCCTACGACGAGCAGGGGCCGGTGTTCGTGCACGCCGAGGAGTGCGGCGGGCCGGATCCGGGCGCCGTGGGGTACCCCTTCACGCGGCCCGGGGCGCTGCGGGTCCTGCGGAGGTACTCGGCGGCCGGGCACATCACCGGCGGGCGCCTGCTGGAGCTGCCCGAGGACGCCGACGCGGCTCTCGATGCCGCGCTGGGTGAGGCGTTCGCCGAGCCGGAGACCGCGCTGGTGCATGTACGGGCCGTCGAGTACGGCTGCTTCCACTTCGAGGTGCGCAGGCCGTAGCAGGGGAAACGGCGCGGGGCCCGTACGGATCACGTCCGTACGGGCCCCGCGGCGTCGGCAGGGTGGGTGTCAGCCCTTGAGCTCTGCGGCGACGAGCTCCGCGATCTGGACGGCGTTGAGGGCCGCGCCCTTGCGGAGGTTGTCGTTGGAGAGGAAGAGGGCGAGGCCGTGCTCGACCGTCTCGTCCTTGCGGATGCGGCCGACGTAGGACGGGTCCTGGCCGGCGGCCTCCAGGGGGGTGGGGACGTCGGAGAGGGCGACGCCGGGGGCGCCCGCGAGCAGCTCGGTCGCGCGGGCGGGGCTGATCGGGCGCTCGAAGCGGGCGTTGACCTGGAGGGAGTGGCCGGAGAAGACCGGGACGCGCACGCAGGTGCCGGAGACCTTCAGCTCGGGGATCTCCAGGATCTTGCGGCTCTCGTGGCGGAGCTTCTGCTCCTCGTCGGTCTCGTTCAGGCCGTCGTCGACGATGGAGCCGGCCATCGGCAGAACGTTGAAGGCGATGGGGCGGACGTACTTGTTCGGCTCGGGGAAGTCGATCGACGAGCCGTCGTGCGTCAGCTTGGTCGCGTCCTGGTCGATGGCCTTGCGGGCCTGGTCGTCGAGCTCCTCGACGCCGGCCAGGCCGGAGCCGGAGACCGCCTGGTACGTGGCGACGACCAGGGCGGTGAGGCCGGCCTCGTCGTGCAGCGGGCGCAGCACGGGCATCGCGGCCATCGTCGTGCAGTTCGGGTTGGCGATGATGCCCTTGGGGCGGTCCGCCACCGCGTGCGGGTTCACCTCGGAGACCACGAGGGGGACCTCGGGGTCGCGGCGGAAGGCGGAGGAGTTGTCGATCACGACCGGGCCGGACGCGGCCACCTTGGGCGCCAGCTCCTTGGCGGTCGCGCCGCCCGCGGAGAAGAGGACGATGTCCAGGCCCGAGTAGTCGGCCGTCGCCGCGTCCTCGACCGTGATCTCGGTGTCCTGCCACGGGATCGTGCGACCGGCGGACCGCGCCGAGGCGAACAGCCGCAGCTGCTCCACGGGGAAGTTCCGCTCGGCGAGAATGCCTCGCATCACACCGCCGACCTGGCCGGTGGCTCCGACGATTCCGATCCTCATGGCACTCCTTCTAGGGAACTGGCGACGATTTCCGACTGGAAACCCTGCTCAGAAGTCTCTCCATCATGCGTGTGACACCCGTCGCCTTGTCCAATCCGTTTCAGGGAGTGGAGCGGAAAACGAATCTTGCCATGCGGACAAGTGACTACTGAGTCGCTGCTGACCTCCCATAATCTCCTACTCGAAGGACAGTGCGAAGGTCACAACGAGGTGCCGGCGCGAAAACCGTACATTCCGGTACCGAACGGGGCGTACCTGCCCCCAGAGAGGCCCTGCTCCCGTGACCGCCCCCGCCCCCGTCGCCGACGCCCCGGAGGCCGAAGCACCCGCGCCGCCCGGCCGCGCCGCACGCGTCCTGCGCTCCTCCGCCCCGCCGCGCCCCCGCCCCCTCGTCCTGCTGGCCGCGACCACCGCCATCGCGCTCGTGCTGCTGCTCCTGGCCGGGACCGGGGTGCTCCTGCGGCACCCGGTGCTCATCCCGCCGCTCGCGGCCAGTGCCGCACTGGTCGCCGGCGCCCCGGCGCTGCCGCTCGCGCAGCCGCGCAGCGTCATCGGCGGCCATCTGCTGGGGGCCGCCGCCGGCTTCGCCGTGGTGGCCGTCGCGGGGCCCGGCGTCTGGAGCGCGGCCGCGGCCGGCGCGCTGGCCTTCGGCGCGACGGCCCTGGCCCGCGCGCCGCACTCGCCCGGCGTCGCCACGTCCCTGATCGTCGGCTTCCAGGGGCCCGACCCGCTGCCGTTCCTGCCCCTGCTGCTCGCGGCCACCGTGATCCTGACCACGGTGGGCCTGTGCCTGCACCGGCTGAGCGGCCGCCGGTACCCGCTGTACTGGTGGTGACGCGTGGCCCCGGCTCCGGCCCACGCCCGTATACCCGCGCCGTCCGCCGCGGTAGTCCTGCGTGCGCGCCCCGTTACCCCATGAAGTGAACGTCACATGAAGCCCGGCCACCGGATCCCCGAGCGTCCGGTGGCCGGCGCGTCACGCCGGGCGCGCCGATGATCCCTGTGCAGAGATCGGCGGCGCCCGTTGTGGTCATGTTCACGCACAGTCCACTCCCGGTGCGAAACATCCCCGGTGAGGGGCGCCGACCCGCCCCCGACACCACCGCGTTCGTACTCGGGGAGTCCGCGCATGTCCCGCACTCGGTCCGCCGCCACCCTCGACCGCCGTACCTTCCTCGCCGCCACCGGAGTGGCCGGCGCCGCCGCCGGGGCGGGGCTGACCCTCGGGCTGAGCGGCCGGCCGGCCACCGCCGTGCCGACCCAGGCCGGGCCCGCGCCCTTCGCGCCGCAGCCGGTCGACGCGCCGGCCGTGCCGCCCGTGCCGTTCCGCCGCGGCACCACCCTCGACTCCGTAGCAGCGCCGCTCGGCACCACCGGCTACCGCCGCCTCGGCGACGGCCCCGCCTGGTCCCGCGTCGTCCGTACCGAGCTGGCCGCCGCCCGCTCCGGCCGGGACGAGCGGCGCACCACCCTCGCCTCCTTCGCCCAGTTCACCGACCTGCACCTGGTCGACGTGCAGAGCCCGCTGCGGTACGAGTACCTGCGCGCGCAGACCGCGAGCGCCTGGCGCCCGCAGGAGGCGCTGTCGGTGGCCGGCATGGTCTCGCTCATCGAGCGGGTCAACGCGCTCAAGGGCGGCCCGGCCACCGGCTCCCCGCTCGCCTTCGTCATGACCACCGGCGACAACACCGACAACAACTCCAAGATCGAGCTGGAGTGGTTCCTCGGCGCGATGAGCGGCGGCCGCATCGTCCCCAACACCGGCGACCCGCGGCACTACGAAGGCGTGCAGGACAGCGGCCTGAAGCTGTACTGGCAGCCGGACAGCGGCCTGCGGGACGCCGACAAGCAGCTGGGCTTCCCGCGGCTGCCCGGCTTCCTCGACGCCGCGCTCCGCACCGTGCACAGCCCTGGCCTGGACATCCCCTGGTACACCACGGTCGGCAACCACGACCAGCTGCCCGGCGGCTGTTACGCGCCCGGCGACTCGTACTGGACGGAGATCGCGACCGGCGAGCGGAAGCTGGAGACCCTGCCCGCCGATCAGGCCGAACAGGTCTGGAAGGCCGTGAAGAAGGGCCTTGACCCCACCGGCGCCGACTTCAAGGAACTGCTGCGGGCGAACCGCCGGCACACCCGGCAGGTGACGCCGGACCCGCGCCGGGCGCCCTTCACCCGCGCCGAGTATGTACAGGCTCACCTCGACCCCGCCTACGACGGCGCGGGCCCGCACGGCCACGGCTTCACCGAGGCCAATGTCCACGACGACCAGCTGTACTACAGCTTCCAGGTCGCGGACGACGTGATCGGCATCAGCCTGGACACCACCGACCCCGGCGGCCACTACACCGGCTCCGTCGGCACGGCCCAACTGAACTGGCTGGAGCGGCAGTTGAAGGAGCACAAGGACTCCTACGTGCTGGCCTTCAGCCACCACACCAGCAAGACCATGGACAACACCCGCCCGGACCCGGCCCGGCCCGACGAGGGGCGGCACGGCGGCGACGAACTCGTACGGCTGCTGTCCGGTCACCGCAACGTTCTGGCCTGGATCAACGGCCACAGCCACAAGAACGACATCACCGCGCACGACGGCTTCTGGGAGATCTCCACCGCATCCCACATCGACTTCCCGCAGCTCGCGCGCATCATCGAGGTCGTGGACAACCACGACGGCACACTGTCGCTCTTCACCACTCTCGTGGAGTCCGCGGCCCCGCACCGCACCGACTTCCACGACCTCTCGCAGACCGGCCTGGCCTCGCTCTACCGGGAGCTCTCCGCCAATCAGCCGCAGGGCCGCACCGACCTGGCCGGGCAGCCGGGCGACCGCAACACCGAACTCCTGGTGAAACGTGGCTGATTGACGCTCAACCGCGGCCCGCGTCGCAACCCCGGACGCGGCCGCCGGGTCCCCTTCCCCGACCGCAGTCGGCAGCGAGGGGGAACGACGATGAGAGCACGGAGCGCACTGGCGGGGGCCCTGGCCACCGCCCTCGCAGGAACGGTACTGCTCACCGCGCCGGCGGCCACCGCCGCAGGACCGGCGAACGACGGCCACGCGCGCACCAGGGCCGCCATGGAAGCCCAGGTCGCCAAGGGCGTCCCCGGCATGATCGGGCAGGTCACCGAGGGCCGCCGGGTCTGGAAGGCCACCGTCGGCGTCGGCAACCTCGACACGGGTGAACCGCGCGGCACCGGCGACGCCTTCCGCGTCGGCAGCATCACCAAGACCTTCGTGGCCACGGTCCTGCTCCAGCTGGAGGCGGAGGGCCGGCTCGACCTGGACGACACGGTCGAGGAGTGGCTGCCGGGCGTCGTCCGGGGCCACGGCCACGACGGCCGCCGCATCACGCTGCGGCAGCTGCTCAACCACACCAGCGGCATCCGCGAGATCTTCGAGGAGAAGGAGTTCCGCGACAAGGTCACCGGGCCGGGCTTCCTGGAGCACCGCTACGACACCTGGACGCCGCGGCAGCTCGTACGCCTGGCCATGAAGGGCAAACCCACCTTCGAGCCGGGCGCGTCCTGGAGCTACTCCAACACCAACTACGTGCTCGCCGGCATGGTCATCGAGAAGGCCACCGGCAGGCCGTACGGAAAGGAGGTCGAGCGCCGCATCTTGAGGCCGCTCGGACTGAACCGCACCGTCGTGCCCGGCACGGACCCCCGGATGCCCGGGCCGCACGGCATCGGATACTCCAAGCTGCTGGTGGAGAAGCCGGGGCCGGAGGTGTACGACGCGACCGAGCTCAATCCGTCGCTCGCGGGCGCGGCCGGCGAAATGATCTCCACGGCCGGGGACCTCAACCGCTTCTACGCGGCGGTGCTACGCGGAAAGCTGTTCCCGCAGCGGCAGGTGACTGAGATGCTCACGACCGTTCCGGTCGGCAAGGAAGCCCCGCACATCCGGTACGGGCTGGGCCTGATGACGCAGCAACTGTCCTGCGGGGTCCGGCTGTACGGCCACGGCGGCGGAATCCACGGCTCGACCTCGGAGGCCGTCACCACCCGGGACGGCCGGCATACCGCGGCGTTCAACTCCAACGCGGACTGGACCGGCGACAGCGAGCCGGTCGTCGAGGCGGAGTTCTGCGCCGGGAAGTGACACCGTGCTCGCGGGGGCGGGCCCCAGCGGCCCGCCCCGTCCGCGCGCCTACTTCGGCAGCACCGCCACATACGCGCTCGGCTCCCGGTCAGCCGCCGCCATCAGCGCGGTCCGCACCACCACCGCCTGCTGCTCGGGCGCCTCGCGCAGCTTCTTCGGCGTCACCTGCACGACCGTGATCCCCAGCCGCTCCAGCCGCTCACGGGTGCGGGTGTGCTCCGGCCACAGCGTCTGGTCGGCGTACTTCGGGGACCGCGCGTCGATCGTCAGCGCCACCGCCTGTACCGGCCAGAACGCGTCCACGCCGCCGAGGTACGGGCCGCCCGGCAGCCGCAGATCCACGTTCCACACCGGGTCCGGCAGCCGGTACTCGCGCACCAGCTCGTACAGCAGGCCCTCCGCGAGCGCCCGGCCCTCCGCCAGCAGGCCGTCCACCGCGTCCATCACCTGCGGCCTGCCCAGCAGCCGCGCCCGGCTCAGCTCGCGCACCACGGCCGTCGGGTCGCAGTGCCCGCCGCGCACCGCCTCGGACAGCAGCCGGCGGATCGCCGTCGGCCCGCCGACCGCCTCCAGCGCGGTCATCTCGGCGTCCCCCATGCCGGCCCTGGTGGTCTGCGGGCCGGTCAGCCGGGCCACCGCGTCGGCCAGCGCTCTGGGGACCGGGGCGACCGGCAGGCCGGTGACCTCGACCGCGGGCGGCGGGTTCTGGGCCCGTACGACCTGCGCGAAGCCCGCCGAACGCAGCCGCCGCGAGCGCGGCAGGAGCACCTCGATGCGGTCCAGGGAGAGCAGCGGGGGAGCGGAGGAGAAGCGGTGCAGGGCGAGCGCCGCCAGCCCGGTGATCATCGCCTCGGGTGCGTAGCGGTCGGCGCCGTCGCCCTGGGCCGGCACGGCCGGTTCGCCGTCCGGCCCGGTGGCGGCCGCCGGCGTGCGCCGGGCCGCGTACAGCAGGACGGCGTGCAGCCGCTCCTCGCTGGTGGGCGGGCCGGGGTGGAGCAGGTGGACGCCGGGCAGGATCTGCTGCCAGGGGCCGCCGGGGCGACAGCGCTCGGCGAGGTCGGACGGTGCGATGCCGTGCTCGCGCAGCTGCCGGGCGGTCAGGACGCGGTGCCGTACGTCGGCGAGGTGGTGGAGCGGGCGGGGCGAGAGTGGGGTGTTGTGGTTCATGCCCCCGCCATTCCCGCGCCCGCGCCGCCCCCTAACCGCTGTTACCGTTCCGTAGACGTTTCCGTACAACCACGGCCTAAAGTACGGGCGTTCGACGGCCGATAAGTGCTGGTCCTACCGTGGGTTACGGCTTCGCGCCGACCTTTGCGTCACAAGCCTGTGCCCGCAGCGCCCGCGCGAGATCGTCCCGCGCCTCCGACACCAGCCGGCGCAGCGCGGGCGGCGCGTCCGCGTGCCCGATGAGCCAGGCGTCGGCCGCGTCCAGCGTCTCCTGGCTGCTCTGCAGCGCCGGGAAGAGCCCGCGGACCACGGCCATGCCGATCTCGATCGACCGCTCCTGCCAGAGGCGCTCGATCTCCTCGAAGTACTTCGGCGCGTACGGGGCCAGCAGGTCGCGCTGTCCGGCCTGGTCGAAGCCCGAAATCGTGGCCTCCACCAGGGCGTTGGAGAGCGCGTCGGACTCCACCACGTCCGCCCAGGCGCGCGCCTTGACCTCGGCGGCCGGGCGGGCGGCCAGGCAGCGTACGTGGTGGCGCTTTCCCGACGCGGTGTCGTCACGGGCCAGTTCGGCGTCGATCCGCTGCGCGTCGGCGGCGCCGTGCGCGGCCAGCGGCTCCAGGAACGCCCAGCGCAGCTCCTGGTCCACCACCAATCCGTCGATCTTCGCGGTGCCGTCCGTGAGGCCGCTCAGCAGCTGCAGGTCGGCCTCGGTGGAGGCGACGGTGGCGAAGAAGCGGGCCCAGGTGAGCTGGTGGCCGCTGCCGGGCTCGGCGACGCGCAGCTCGTGCAGGGCGCCCTGGGCCAGCTGCTGCGCGCCGAGCTGCCGCCAGTCGGGCGCCGCGTAGTGGTGCAGTGCGGTACGGGCCTGGGCGTGCAGCGTCTGCAGCACACCGACGTCGGACTCCCGCCCGGCGAACCGCAGCACGATGTCGAGGTAGTCGCGGGCCGGCATCAGCCCGTCGCGGGTCAGGCCCCACAGCGCGGACCAGCACAGGGCGCGCGCCATCGGGTCGGCGATCTCGCCGAGGTGGCCGCGCAGGGTGGCCAGCGACCGCTCGTCGAAGCGGACCTTGCAGTACGTCAGGTCCTCGTCGTTGACCAGGATCAGGTCGGGCCGCTCGGCCCCGGTCAGCTCCGCGACGACCGTGCGCTGCCCGGAGACGTCCAGCTCGGCACGGGCGTACCGGGTCAGCGAGCCATCGGCGTCCGAGCGGCGGTACAGGCCCACCGCCACCCGGTGCGGCCGCAGCTCGGGCCGGGCGGGGGAGGCTTCCTGCAGGACGGCCAGCTCGGTGATGCGGTCCTGGGCGTCGTAGGTGACCTGCGGGGTGAGCGCGTTGACGCCCGCCGTCTGCAGCCAGGAGCGGGACCAGGCGGCCAGGTCGCGGCCCGAGGTCTCCTCCAGCGCGGTCAGCAGGTCGGCCAGGGTGGTGTTGCCGTACTCGTGCCGCTTGAAGTACCGCCGCGCCCCGTCCAGGAACGCCTCCCGCCCCACATACGCGACCAACTGCTTCAGCACGGACGCGCCCTTGGCATACGTGATCCCGTCGAAGTTGAGCTTGGCGTCCTCCAGGTCACGGATGTCGGCGGTGATCGGGTGCGTGGAGGGCAGCTGATCGGCCCGGTACGCCCACGCCTTCCGCCCGTTGGCGAAGGTGATCCACCCATTGGTGAACCGGGTCGCCTCCACCAGCGACAGCGCGCCCATGAAGTCCGCGAAGGACTCCTTGAGCCAGAGATCGTCCCACCACTCCATGGTGACCAGGTCGCCGAACCACATGTGGGCCATCTCGTGCAGAATCACATTCGCCCGGCGCTCGTACGACGCCTGCGTCACCTTCCCCCGGAAGATGAACTCCTCGCGGAAGGTGACACAGCCCGGGTTCTCCATCGCGCCGATGTTGTACTCGGGCACGAACGCCTGGTCGTACTTCCCGAAGGGGTACGGGTAGTCGAAGTGGTCGTGGAAGAAGTCCAGGCCCTGCTTGGTGACGGTGAAGACGTCATCGGCGTCGAAGTGCCGCGCCAGCCCCTTGCGGCAGAGCGCGCCGAGCGGCACCTCCAGCTCGGTGCCGTCCGCGAACGTACGCCGGTAGGTGTCGGAGACGTAGTGGTACGGGCCCGCGACCACGGCCGTGATGTACGTGGAGATCGGCTTCGTACGCGCGAAGCGGTGCACCCCGCCGTCACCGGTGCCCTCCTCCACACCGTTGCTGAGCACCACCCACCCCTCGGGCGTGGTCACCGTGAAGTCGAACGGCGCCTTCAAATCGGGCTGTTCGAAGTTCGCGAAGACCCGGCGGGCGTCGGCCGGCTCGTACTGCGTGTAGAGGTAGACCTCGCCGTCCTCGGGGTCGACGAAGCGGTGCAGCCCCTCACCGGTCCGGCTGTAGGCACACTGCGCGTCCACGACGAGGACGTTCTCCGCGGCCAGGTCCGGCAGGGCGATCCGGGCGCCGTCGAAGACGACCGCGGGGTCCAGCTCGCGGCCGTTCAGGGTGACCGAGGTGACCGACGGCGCGACCAGATCCGCGAAGGAGTCGGCGCCCGGTTCCGCGCAGCGGAAGCGGATGGTGGTGACGGACCGGAAGGTACGGGCCGCCACCCCCTCGGCCACCGCTGACCGCAGGTCCAGCGCCACCTCGTACCCGTCGACGGCCAGCAGCCGGGCCCGCTCACGGGCCTCATTGCGGGTCAGGTTCTCTCCGGACACGGGCGCACTCCTTCATGGGCCGTCACAGATCTCACTCTGATCCTGCCACGGGCCCGGCGGGACCGGGCGGACACCGGTTCGCCGGGCAGCGGCTCAGTCGAAGAAGTGCCGGTCCTCCTCGGCGAGGTACCGGCGCGCCTCCTCGGGAATCAGCGCCACGCCGAGCCCCGGGCGCTCGCCCACCTCGATGTGTCCGTCGACCACGATCCGCTCGGGCCAGCCCTCGACGATGTCGTACCACCAGGAGTGCTCGGCGACCGGGTACTCGAACGCGATGAAGTTGTCCGGCAGCGTCGCGCAGACCTGGACGAGCGCGCCGAGCCCGATCAGCCCGTCGTACACGCCGTGCGGAGCCATCGAGACGCCGTGCAGATCGGCGTACTCGGTGATCCACTTCAGCTCCGCGATGCCGCCGACGTCGGCCGGGTCGGGGCCGATCACGTCCACCGCGCGCTGCTCGATCAGCTCGCGGAAGTTGTGCCGCAGGTAGAGCTGTTCGCCGGTGTGGATGGGCGCCGAGGTGGCGGTGGTGAGGTCCCGGTACGCGCCGGCGTCGGTCCACGGCACGTAATCACCCGTCAGCAGGTCCTCCAGCCACAGCGGACTGTACGGCTCCAGGCGCTGGGCGAAGCGGATGGCGTCGGTCTTCGTCCAGCCGGGGCCGCAGTCCAGGGCCAGGCCGATGCCGTCGCCCAGCACCTCCTTCATGGCCGCGACGCACTCCACCGTGTGTTCCAGGCCCCGCTCGGTGAGCAGACCCCGGTTGGGGTGCGGGGCGCCGGTGCGCACCTCGGAGTAGGAGTAGCCGGGTATCTCCGCGGCCATGTAGTCGTGGTAGCCGATGGCCTGCTTGATGATGGTGAAGCCCTCGGGGACGTCCTTCAGCTTGCGCATCAGCTCGGCGAAGTCCTCCGGCTCGTTGCCGGTACGGTCGACGCGTACGCCGCCGTTGTAGACGCGTACCCGGTCGCGCACCTTGCCGCCGAGCAGCTTGTGCACCGGCAGGTTCGCGGCCTTGCCGGCGATGTCCCACAGCGCCATCTCGATGGCGCTGACCACGCTGCCCCACGGCTTGTTGCCGCCGCGCCGCCGGATGGGCAGCAGCACCGACTCGACGTTCGTGGGGTCCAGGCCGAGGACGAACTCTTCGAAGTAGGGCACGAATGCCTTGGCGAACGGCTTGTAGGACTCGATCTGTCCGTATCCGTCGATGCCCTCGTCCGTCACGACCCGGATGACCGGGCTGTTCCCGAGGAGCGCGCACTTCACTGCGGTGATCTTCATGATGCTTCCTGTTCCTTCTTGTCGCGCTCGGAGTTCTCGGGGTTGCTGTCCGCGCCGTCGGCGCCGAGCCGGGCCTCTTCCGGGGCGTCCTTGCCGAGGAAGAAGATGATGATCAGCGCGCTGAGCACCGCGGCGCCGGCGGCCGCGAGCCAGATCGGCTGCCATGCGCTCAGGTCGGAGGTGGTGGCGTTGCCGATCACCGAGTTGTAGATCGAACTGGCCACCACCGCGCCCAGCAGGCTGCCGACGCCGAGCTGGAAGAAGAAGACCAGCGCCTGCGCCTGTGATGCGAGCGCCGGGGCCACCATGCGGTCCACGTACATATAGATCACGATCATGAAGAAGTCGGTGGTGATGCCGTGCAGCGCAACGACGGTCATCGCCAGCCAGACCTGGCCGTGCGTGATCGTGAGGAAGAGCAGGCACCGCAGTACCCAGGTGAGCGCCCCGATGATCAGGATCTTCCGGGAGCCGAACTTCACCAGCAGCCGCGGCAGCAGCAGCATCACGAGGAACTCCGCCGCCTGCCCGAGGGACATGAGGGTGGCGACGTTCTCCACGCCGGCCGCGTCCAGGTACGTCGCGCCGTAGTCGTTGTACGTCGAGACCGGGATGAAGGTCAGCAGGACGCAGACGATCAGCACCACGAACTTGCGCCGCTTGAACAGTGGGAAGGCGCCCGCGCCGATCATGTCCCCGAGACGGAACTCCTTGCCCCGCAGCAGCGGCGGGGTGGCGGGCAGCGTGAAGGAGTAGGCGCTGAGCACGAAGGAGACGCCGGCGGCGAGGTAGAAGATGCCCGGGTGCGCCGACAGGCCGCTCTGCCCGATGACGAGTCCGGCCACGATCCAGGCGGCGGTGCCCAGGGCGCGCAGGTACGGGAAGACCCGCATCCGGCCCTGAAGGTGCACGAACGAGATCGAGTTGGGCATCGCCTGGGTCGGTTGGAAGAACAGCATGAAGACGAAGAGCAGGACGACGAAGAACGCGTTCTCGCGGTTGACGATGGCCTGCGGCATGAGCATCAGCAGCGCTCCGCCCGCCAGGTGGAGCACGGCGAAGACCTTCTGGGCGGGGAAGAACCGGTCGGCCAGCGCCCCCACGAACAGCGGCGAGATCATCGCGGCGATCGCCGCGAAGATGAAGACAAGGCCGATCGTGTCGCCCATGCCGTTGCGGCTCATGACCAGGCCCATGGTCGGCTTCCAGGAGCCGAAGGCGAAGTACTGCAGCGCCAGCATGGCGCCCAGGCGGGCATACAGCCCCGGGGGTGGTGAGTTCATCGGTGGTTGGCCTCTGTCTTCCGCTCCCCGCCGGACGCGGGGAGGTCTGCGGGCCCTGTGGCCCCTGGAGGACGCAGCCGGGAAGTGAGACGCGTGGATCATTGGTCAGGACGCCGCTGCCTGTCAACAGCGGTCTTTTAGTGCTTATTTAGAGCTGGAAAGAAAATAAATAGAGCCCCTTGTGGCCGAAACAAGCGCTTCATAGCATCGGCCCGGACGAAATCGGGAAGTGAGACACCTGAAATCCCCTCGCCCGATGGTTGAGGAAGAAACGGCCCTCGCCGGCCGTTCCTTGCAGTACGCGGACGATCCGACGTTCGGTGTTCCGCACCGCCTCAATCAGGGAGAGACATGAGCGAGCAGTACGCGCAGGCCGCCGCGGAGAAGACCCCCGCAGACTTCTGGTTCGACCCGCTGTGCCCCTGGGCCTGGCTGACCTCCCGCTGGATGCTCGAAGTGGAGAAGGTCCGCCCTGTCGAGGTGCGCTGGCACGTGATGAGCCTCGCCGTGCTCAACGAGGACAAGCTCGACGACCTGCCGGAGCAGTACCAGGAAATGATGCGGACCGAGGCGTGGGCCCCGGTGCGGGTCTGCATCGCGGCCGAGGAGAAGTACGGCAGCGAGGTCCTCGCCCCGCTCTACACCGCGCTCGGCACCCGCTTCCACAACCAGGGCCTGCCGCGCACCCGCGAGACGATCCTCGCGGCGCTGGAGGAGGCGGGGCTGCCCGCCGAGCTGGCGGACGCGGCCGACACCGACGCGCACGACGAGCGGCTGCGCGCCTCGCACAAGGAGGGCATCGACCTGGTCGGCCAGGAGGTCGGCACCCCGGTCATCGCCGTCCCCGGCTCCGACGGCGAGCAGATCGCCTTCTTCGGCCCGGTCGTCACCCCGTTCCCGAAGGGCGACCAGGCCGCCAAGCTCTGGGACGGCACCCTCGCGGTCGCCTCCATCCCCGGCTTCTACGAAATCAAGCGCACCCGCACGGCAGCCCCGAGCTTCGACTGATACCCGCGCCCATAAGGGGCGCGGGGAACTGCGCGACCAGCCACGATGGCGCCGCAGCCGCTACGAATACAGAACCGCCCCCGCGAGTCACGTCCTCACGGGGGCGGCCCCTTTTCACACGCCTGCCGAGTGAGCGGTGAGAAGACGATCACGAGGCAGGACGATCACCGGAACTCCGGCGCCTCCGGCGCCCACGGCCCCTACGGGGCCAGGAGCAGGTTGTTCGCCCGCTCCTTCGCCGCCGCGTACCGCGCGGCAACGTCCTGCCAGTTGACGACGCGCCACATCGCCTCGATGAAGTCGACCTTCTGGTTCTTGTACTGCAGGTAGAACGCGTGCTCCCAGGCGTCGAAGACCAAAATCGGGACCGAGCCCTGGCCGACGTTGCCCTGGTGGTCGTAGATCTGCTCGACGATGAGCCGCCCGGTGACCGGCTCGTACGCGAGCACGCCCCAGCCGGAGCCCTGCGTCGTCGCCGACGCCTTCGTGAGCTGCGCCTTGAACTTCTCGAAGGAGCCGAAGCTCTCCGCGATCGCGTCGGCCAGCTCGCCCACGCCGTCCTTCTCCAGCGGCTCGCCGCCGCCGTCACCGGTCATGTTGTGCCAGTAGATGCTGTGCAGGATGTGGCCGGAGAGGTGGAAGGCCAGGTTCTTCTCCAGGCCGTTGATCGCGCCCCACTGGTCCTTGTCGCGCGCCTCGGCGAGCTGCTCCAGCGTGTCGTTGGCGCCCTTCACGTACGCCGCGTGGTGCTTGTCGTGGTGCAGCTCGATGATCTCGGGGCTGATGACGGGCGCCAGCGCCGAGTAGTCGTAGGGGAGTTCAGGAAGTGTGTAGGTCGCCATGCGCGCCGAGCCTCCAAGCTGCTCAAATGCAGTAGTTGCAAGTAAGTTGCAAGAGCAGGCTAACAGCAGCAAGCTCAGGAGGCCGGGCAAGGGGCGGGGACCGGTACCAAAGACGGAGGCGGGGCGGGACCCCGGTAGGAGTCCCGCCCCGCCTCAAGGGGGAGTGGCGCGCGTCAGTCGCGGGCGCGCACCTTCTGCCGTACGAGGCCGATCACGGCCAGCACCAGCCCGAAGCCGCCGGTGAAGTACAGCTGCACGCGCTGCGCCTCGTCCCGCAGCATCAGCAGCAGCACGGCCGCGATGCCGGCCAGCGCCACCCAGGTGAGGAACGGGAACGCCCACATCCGTACGACCAGCCGCTCCGGCGCCTCCCGCTCCAGCGTGCGGCGCATCCGCAGCTGGGCCACGCAGATGAAGCCCCACACCACCAGGACGGCGGCGCCGACCATGTTCAGCAGCCACTGGAAGACGGTGTCCGGCCACACGATGCTCAGCACCACCGTGAGGAAGCCGAAGGCCGAGCAGAGCAGCACCGCGAAGCGGGGCACGCCGCCGCTGACCCGGCTCAGGAACTTCGGGCCCTGGCCGCGGGAGGTGAGCGAGTACGCCATCCGGGACGCGCCGTAGATGTTGGCGTTCATCGCGGAGAGCAGTGCGACCAGGATGACCACGTTCATGATCTGGCCGGCCGCGGGGATCTTCAGGTAGTCCAGGACCGCGACGTACGGGCCGGCCTTGGCGATCTCCGGCGCGCTCCACGGGATGACCGTCACGATGATCGCCATCGAGCCGACGTAGAAGAGGGCGATGCGCCACATCGCGGTGCGCACCGCGCGCGCCACGCCGCGCACCGGGTCCTTGGACTCGGCGGCCGCGATGGTCACCGTCTCCAGGCCGCCGTACGCGAACACCGATGCGAGCAGGCCGACCATCAGCCCGTCCACGCCCTTGGGCAGGAAGCCGCCGTCGCCGGTGAGGTGCGCGGCGCCGGGCGCGTCCGTGCCGGGCAGCAGGCCGAAGATGGCGAGCAGGCCGAGGATCAGGAAGATGCCGATCGCGGCGACCTTGAGGGCGGCGAACCAGAACTCGAACTCGCCGAAGTTGGCGACCGCGGCGAGGTTGGTGCCGCAGAAGATCACCATGAAGAGGAGGACCCACATCCACGGCTCGGTGCCGGGGAACCAGCTCACCATGATGCCGGCGGCGCCCAGCGCCTCGGCGGCGACGGCCACGCACAGCAGCGCGGTGAACATCCAGCCCGCGGTGAAGCCGGCCCAGGAGCCGATCGACCGCTCGGCGTGCACGGAGAAGGAGCCGGAGGCGGGGTTGGCCGCGGACATCTCGCCCAGCATGCGCATGATCAGCATGACCAGGCAGCCGGATATGGCGTACGCGATGACGATGGAGGGGCCGGCGGCCGCGATGCCCGCGCCGGAGCCGACGAAGAGCCCGGCACCGATCACGCCGCCCAGGGCGATCATCGAGAGGTGGCGCTGCTTGAGCCCGTTGGACAGCGAGGTGCCGCCGTCCGGTCCGGCGCCCGCGGCCTGTTCGGCCGGCTCGCGCTCGGGCGCGGTGGACGAAGGTGTCCGATTCATGGTCGTACCTGTCCCAAAATGTGAGAGCGGAGCTGAGGCGGATCCAAATAAGCCCGCTCAGTTTCGGTGGGGCGTCCGCTCAGGACAACAGTCGTGCACTTGTTGTTCGATATTCAGACTGAATCGTGACCGACCGCGCTCGAGACGTGATCGACAGCGACGGAGGGTGACCGGCGTCTCACCCGCGGGCGTCGGTCACGCCGCCGCCCGGCGCCGGTCCCGCACCTCCCGCGCGCCCGCGATCAGCAGTACCAGCGCGGTCGCCCCGGCCGACCACAGCAGCTGCGGGCGGGCCGTCGCATCGGTCAGCATCAGCACGATCACGGCCGCCATACCGGCCAGCGCCACCCAGGTCAGCCAGGGGAAACCCCACATACGGAGGGTGAGCTTCTCGGGCGCCTCGCGCTCGATCCGGCGGCGCAGCCGCAGCTGCGAGACGGCGATCAGGCCCCAGACGAAGAGCAGTACCGCACCGACGGCGTTGAGCAGGTACAGGAAGACGGAATCCGGCCACTTGAGATTGAGCAGGACCGAGATGAAGCCGAAGGCGACCGAGGCCAGCACGGCCCGGCGCGGCACTCCGCCGCCCGACACCTTCAGCAGCCCACGCGGCGCCTCGCCCCGCTCGGCCAGCGAGAACACCATCCGCGAGGAGCCGTACAGGTTGGCGTTCAGCGCCGACAGCAGCGCCACGAACACCACCACGTTCATGATCTGGCCCGCGCCCGGCACCCCCAGCCGGTCCAGCACCGCCACGTACGGGCTCTTGCCCGGCTCTATCGAGGACCAGGGCAGAAGAGCAACGATGACCAGCATCGAGCCGACGTAGAAGAAGAGGATCCGCCAGACCGCGCTGCGCACCGCGCGGCCCACCGCGCGCGCCGGATTGTCGGACTCGGCCGCCGCGATCGTCACGACCTCCAGGCCGCCGAACGCGAACACCACGGCCAGCACCCCGGAGACCACCCCGGACCAGCCGTTCGGCAGGAACCCGCCGTCGCCGGTCAGATGCGCCAGGCCCACCGGGTCACCGTCGTACCCGCCGGCGGCCGGCAGCACCCCGAGGATCGCCAGCAGCCCCAGTACGAGGAAGAGCACGATCGCGCCGACCTTGAGCGCCGCGAACCAGAACTCGAACTCACCGAAGTTGCGGACCGCCGCGAGGTTGGCGCCCGTGAAGAAGAGCATGAAGATCAGCACCCAGCCCCACTGCGGGACCGCCGGCACCCAGCCGTTGGCGATCTGCGCCGCGCCGGTCGCCTCGACGGCGAGCACGACCACGAGCATGAACCAGTACAGCCAGCCCACGCTGAACCCCGCCCAGCGGCCCAGCGCCCGCTCGGCATGCACCGAGAACGCGCCCGAGGCGGGCATCGCGGAGGACATCTCGCCCAGCATCCGCATGATCAGCATCGCCAGCGCGCCCGCGATCAGATACGAGAGCGCGATGCCCGGGCCCGCCACCTCGATGCCCGCGCCGGAGCCCACGAACAGGCCCGCGCCGATCACGCCGCCCAGGCCCAGCATCGTCAGATGACGCTGCTTCAGTCCGCCGGACAGGGGTTCGCCGCTGTCCGTGGCACCGGTCGGGCCGGTGCCGGAGGTGGTCGGTGCGTCGTGCATGCGCTCGTACTCTCACAGGAGACGTTGGGGGGACTCCACAGTGTCCCCGGCCGGGCCGCACTAGCACAAAATGCCCGCAGGGTCGGCCGCCAGGTCGTGACGAGCATCACGTGACCTGGAGAAACGTCCCATGGGGCGGTCGGAGGCAGGACGTCGGAGAACTGCGGAAGCATCCAACCGGAGTGTGACGCGTTTGTCGTCGCCGCACGATGATCGCCCGGCCGCCGCTGGTCTAGATTCAAGACGCTGTACGAAGCATGCTTCGCACTGGTCCTGTTGTCTTTCATCCCGGGGAGTCCCGATGAGCCTTGCCGCCGCCTCCAGCCGCCCGGGCGCGGTCCTCGCCGACCTGCTGCCCGCCGCCACCGCCCCGCGCGCCCGCGTCCGCGACGCCGCGCTGGTGCTCGGCGGTGCCGCGCTCACCGGCGTCGCCGCCCAGATCGCCGTGCCGGTGCCGGGCTCGCCGGTGCCGGTGACCGGCCAGACCTTCGCCGCGCTGCTCGTCGGCGCCTCGCTCGGCGCCGGCCGCGGCTTCCTCTCCCTCGCGCTGTACGCGCTGGTCGGCATGGCCGGCGTGCCGTGGTTCGCCGGTGCGCAGGCCGGTGCGGGCGGTGCGTCCTTCGGGTACGTGCTCGGCATGCTGCTGGCCGCGACGGTGGTCGGTGCGCTGGCTCGGCGCGGTGGGGACCGTGGGGTGCTGCGGACCGCCGGGACGATGCTGCTCGGTGAGGCGCTGATCTACGCGATCGGCGTGCCGTATCTGGCGATGGCTGCCGGGATGTCGCTGGGGGAGGCCGTGGCGGCGGGGCTGGTTCCCTTCCTGATCGGTGATGCGGTCAAGGCTGTGCTTGCTATGGGGGCGCTGCCGACGGCTTGGAAGCTGGCCGGCCGGCGCGGCTGAGGTCGTTCGCCTGTACGCGGCGGGCCCCGCACCCTCCTTGGGGGTGCGGGGCCCGGTGCGTTTTCGGGTGCGGCCCGGTGGCCGGTTCCGCTGTGCCCACCCTCCCCCAAGCTCTTAAGGAGCAGGGGGGACCCCCATGCCCAGCGGAACGACTGCCCACAGCTCAGGTGTCAGGCGCGTGCTCGGCGGCGGTCGCGGAGGATGCCGACTCCCAGGACCAGTGCGCCGACGAGGACGGACATGATCATCTGTTGGCGGCCCTCGGGGTTGTAGAACATGTAGCCGACGACGAAGAGGATCAGGGCGATCGTGGCGTACGTGAGGTACGGGTACAGCCACATCCGGACGGTCAGCCGCTCCGGGGTCTCCCGCTCGATCGTGCGGCGCATCCGCAGCTGCGAGAAGCAGATGACCAGCCACACGAAGAGCGCCACGGCGCCCGAGGAGTTCAGCAGGAACTGGAAGATCGTGTCCGGCGAGGTGTAGCTGAAGATCGTCGCGATGAAGCCGAAGGCGACCGAGGCCCAGATCGCGACCGAGGGCACGCCGCCCTTGTTGAGGCGGGTGAAGGACTTCGGTGCGTCACCGCGCTCGCCGAGCGAGAAGGCCATCCGGGAGGCCGTGTAGAGGCCGGAGTTCAGACAGGACAGCACGGCCGTCAGTACGACGACGTCCATGACCGTGCCCGCGTACGGAATCTCCAGCGAGCGCAGTACGGCGACGTACGGGCTGGCCTCGACGCCCTTGTCGTCCCACGGCAGCAGCGTGACGATCACCGCGATCGAACCGAGGTAGAAGATCGCGATCCGCCAGATGACGCTGTTGGTGGCCTTGCGGACGGCCTGCACCGGGTTCGGGGACTCGCTGGCCGCGAGGGTGACGATCTCGCTGCCCATGAAGGAGAAGACGACCAGCAGCATGCCGGAGAGGATCGCGCCGGGCCCGTTCGGCAGGAAGCCGCCGTGACCGGTGAGGTTGGTCAGGCCCACGGCCTCGTCGCCCGGCGGCAGCCCGAAGACGGCCAGCGCGCCCGCCACGATGAAGATCACGATCGCGGCGACCTTGATGCCCGCGAACCAGAACTCGAACTCGCCGAAGGAGCCGACGGATATCAGGTTCGTACCGGTCAGCACGATCATCACCAGCAGCGCCCAGCCCCACTGCGGGACGGCCGGGACCCAGTCGGTGAGGATCGCGGCAGCGGCGGTCGCCTCGACGGCCAGCACGACCGACCAGAAGAACCAGTACAGCCAGCCGATGGTGAAGCCCGCCCAGCGGCCCAGCGCGCGGTCCGCGTAGGCGGAGAAGGAGCCGGAGGTGGGGGAGGCCGCGGCCATCTCGCCGAGCATCCGCATCACGAGGACGACCAGCAGGCCGGTCAGCGCGTACGAGAGGAGGATGCCGGGTCCGGCGGCCGCGATGCCGGCGCCGGAGCCGACGAAGAGGCCGGCGCCGATCACCCCGCCGATGGCGATCATCGACAGATGGCGGTTCTTGAGCCCTGCCTGCAGGCCCTCCGGCGAGCGGCCGTCGGCGGGGTCACCGGTGGCCGGCTTGGCGGTCGTGGTCGGCGGGTGCGCGCCCATGTGCACCGTCCTTGTAATGGTTCATGGATGTGTCGAGCCCCTGGATGAGACCCTCGGCAAGCGGCCGAGGGGAAGAGCCGAATCCGGATCGTTAACGTCTTCGTTGGTTTGTACGACGTATATGTGTACGAGACGTAACGCCGGAGTTTCGCTCCGCAGACTCATAGGGAGACCCAACGGCGCTTACCCGGACCCCGTCGTGTCACACTCATCGCATGCGCGTGTACCTCGGCTCCGATCATGCCGGTTTCGAACTGAAGAACCACCTCGTCGAGTGGCTGAAGGCCAATGGCCACGAGCCCGTCGACTGTGGCCCGCACATCTACGACGCCCAGGACGACTACCCGCCGTTCTGCCTCCGGGCCGCGGAGAAGACCGCCGCCGACCCGGACGCGCTCGGCGTCGTGATCGGCGGCTCGGGCAACGGCGAGCAGATCGCCGCCAACAAGGTCAAGGGCGTACGGGCCGTGCTGGCCTGGAGCGAGGAGACCGCCAAGCTCGGGCGTGAGCACAACAACGCCAACGTGATCTCCGTCGGCGGCCGGATGCACACCCAGGACGAGGCCACCAAGTTCATCGAGGCCTTCCTCGCCACGCCGTACAGCGACGAGGAGCGGCACACCCGCCGCATCGAGATGCTCTCGCAGTACGAAACCACGGGCGAGCTGCCCGCCATCCCGGCCCACCACCCGCAGCAGGGCTGAGCCGCAGGACAGGACTGATCGCACGATGCCCGAGGGGCACACGATCCACCGGCTGGCCGCCGACCACTTCGAGAGGTTCGGCGGCCGGGCCGTGCGTGCGGCCAGCCCGCAGGGCAAGTTCGCGGACGGCGCCGCGCTGGTCGACGGGCAGGTCCTGGAGGCCGCCGAGGCACACGGCAAGCACCTCTTCCTGGGCTTCGCCGCGACCGGCTGGGTCCACATCCACCTCGGCCTCTTCGGCAAGCTCGGCTTCGGCACGATGCCGGCGCCGCCGCCCACCGACACGGTGCGGCTGCGGCTGCTGAACGAGCGGTACTACGCCGACCTGCGCGGCCCCACGGCCTGCGCGCTGGTCACCGACGCCGACAAGCAGGCGATACACGACCGGCTCGGCCCCGACCCGCTGCGCGCCGACGACGACGGGGAGCGGGCCTGGCGGCGGATCTCCCGCAGCCGTACGTCGGTGGCCGCACTGCTGATGGACCAGAAGGTCATCGCCGGCGTCGGCAACGTCTACCGCGCCGAGGTCCTCTTCCGGCACGGCATCGACCCGTACCGCCTGGGCCGCGATCTGCGGCGTTCGGAATGGGACGCGATCTGGTCGGACCTGGTCACCCTCATGCGCGAGGGCGTCCGCAACAACCGCATCGACACGGTCCGCCCGGAACACGAACCCGAGGCCATGGGCCGCCCGCCGCGCGTGGACGACCACGGCGGCGAGGTGTACGTGTACCGCCGCGCGCAGCAGCCGTGTCATCTGTGCACCACGGCTATCCGCATGGCGGAGCTGGCGGGCCGGAACCTGTTCTGGTGCCCGACCTGCCAGCATTCCAGCGGGGGTCCAGCCAAATCCAGCCCGTCCGGCGTTTGAGGACCGGGGTCCGGGGCAGAGCCCCGGTTCCGGGAAGGGGCGGGACCGGGGAATCTCAAAACCCGTGCGGCAACCACGGCGCAACGTCGGAGCCGAAGGCGACAGACGCCTCGGCCAATGCCCCCGGCCGCAGCTCACGAACCCGCCCCGCCGCGGCAAGCGCACTCAGCGACGCGTCGCCCAGATACGCCGCCCCCAACTCCCGCACCGACAGCGCCAGATCCGCCGCATCACCGGTCCGCTCGCAAGACGCCCCCTTCGCGTCGCCGGACAGCCGCCACCGCCCCTGGTTCCACGGACAGAAGGCGTCCTCGACGTCCAGCACCACATCCACCGGCCCCGCATACGTCCGCCCCGCCAGCGCCGCCCCCACCTCCACCGGCCGCAGGAACAACCCCTCCCGCACTCGCACCCCGCACCGCCGCACGTCCGACACCATGTGCAGCAGCGGCTCGTCGACCGGACGGTTGTGGCTGGTCAGGGTGGACGTCAGGTCGATGGAGAGCAGATAGCGCCACAGCGCCGCCCGCACGACCGGATCCAGCGCCTCGATGTCGCGCAGCCGGACCGTGCCCTCCGGCCCGCCGTGCCCCCACTCCGCCTTGACCGCGTACCGCGCATACCCCCGCACCTCACCGGCCACCTCCGCCAGCACGCACAGCAGCTCCCCCGAGCCCTCCCGGTTGCCCGGCGGGTCCAGCAGCGGCAGCCGCTCCCAGCCGGGCTGCCGGGCGAGCATCCCGGGGCGCTCCGCGGCCACCGCCGCGTACATCCGCTCGCAGTCGGCCACCGCCTCGCCGGGCGGTACGAGCCGCAGCCGTACGCCGTCCGTGCCGTCCGGCAGCGTCAGCGCGACCCGTTTCGTCTCCACCCGCAGCTGGGCCTGGCGGGTGGCCACGCCGTATCCGAACCGGCCGTAGATCTCCGGTTCGGACGCGGTCAGTACGGCGAGCGGCTCCTCCCGGCGGCGTACGTCGGCGAGCTGCTGCCGCATCATCTCCGTCAGCAGCCCCCGCCGTCGGTGCGTCGGCTGCACGCTGACCATCGTGACGCCGGCCGCGGGCAGCAGCGCCCCGCCCGGCACGTTCAGCCGGAAGGAGAACGCGCCCGCCGTGCCCACCACTTCGGGCCCGTCCCACACCCCGATCGACCGGTCCACCTCGGTGAGGTCCCGGTACAGCGCGCGCTCCTCCGGAGCCTCGGCCGGGCCCCCGAAGGCGCGCTCCAACTTGCCGTACCAGCCGTCCCATTCGCTCGCGCGCAGCGTCCGTACCGTTGTCGTCATACGCCATGCGTAGCAGTCGGCGACTCGCGGACGCGACTGGTTTTCGAACACATTTGCCTGGCAAATGCCCTCGGCGGTGTGCCGCGAATCGACGCGCCGCCAAAGGGGTGGATATGGTCTCGGGGCAATGGCGAGCGGCGCGGCAGCGGAGACCCTGACGGCCCGGGTGCGCAAGGCGATGCACCGGGCCCGCATCGGCGTGCGCAAGGCCATGGTCGACTACTTCCGCGGCGACGGCTCCGACTGGGTCGCGCTGGCCGCCCTGCTGATCTCCGTACCGGCCATCACGGGCGGCACCGTCTGGCACCCCGACTGGATCGCCCCGGCCGCCCTCGTCCTGCCCATCGTCGCGGGCGGCCTGCTGCTGCGCCCCTCCAGCCTGCTGGCCCTGTACGGCACGGCCGCGGTGGCGCTGATCGTGGAGGCCGCGGTCCTCGGCCCGTACGAGCAGGGACCGCACCGGATCACGCCCGGCACGGTCCTGGTGGTCGCCGCCGTGGGCCTCTTCGGGCTGCTGATCGCACAGTTCCGCAGCCGGGTGGGGGTGCCGTGGCGGCGCGGCGGCACCATGCTCTTCGACCTGCGCGAACGCATCCGCGTACAGAGCGCCCTGCCGCAGCTGCCGCCCGGCTGGCACCGCGAGATGTCATTGCGCCCGGCCGGCGGCCAGTCCTTCTCCGGCGACTTCGTCGTCGCCTCGCGCACTCACGGCGGCCACATCCTGGAGGTCGTCCTCACGGACGTCTCCGGCAAGGGCATGGACGCCGCCTCCCGCGCCCTCCTGCTCTCGGGCGCCTTCGGCGGCCTCCTCGGCTCCCTCCCGCCGCACGCCTTCCTCCCCGCGGCCAACGGCTACCTGCTCCGCCAGGACTGGAGCGAGGGCTTCGCGACCGCCATCCACCTCGTACTGGACCTGGAGTCCGGGGACTACGAGCTGTTCTCCGCCGGGCATCCGCCCGCCCTCCAGCTGAGCGCGGGCAGCGGCCGCTGGGAGGAGAAGGCGGCCGAGGGCCCGCTGCTCGGCATCATGGACGGCGCCCACTTCGACCCGACGAAGGGCACGCTGCGCCCGGGCGATGTGCTGATGCTCTTCACCGACGGGCTGGTCGAGGCGTCCGACCGGGACATCGCCGAGGGCATCGACCGGCTCACCGGCGAGGCCGACCGCTATGTGACCTCCGGCTTCGCCGGCGCCGCCTGGCACCTGATCGAGGCGGTCGCCAAGGACGTCCACGACGACCGCGCCCTGCTGCTGATCTGCCGGGACTGAGGCGCTACGCCGAGCTGCGCGCCCGCGCCGTCTCCGCCGGGTCCTTCTTGAACGCCCAGGCCATCCGCGGCTCCATCGCCCACCGGAAGGCCCGCTGCACCGGCGGCGTGCACAGCGCGGTGACCACGGCCCCCGCGATGACCGTCACCGCGATCTCACCCAGCGGCGTGTGCAGCCACTGGTAGTCGTCGAACCAGCCCCAGAAGCGCGAGCCCTTGGCCAGGAAGCCGTGCAGGAGGTAGCCGTACAGGGTGCCCGCGCCCAGCACCGTGAACCACGTCTGCCGCTTCGGCACCCACGCGAAGAAGCAGGTCACCAGCACCGCCGAGCAGCCGAAGAGGGCCAGCGTCATCACCAGGCCCGACCACCAGGGCGCACCCAGCTCCTGCGCGCTGTCGCGGTGGTAGAACCACGCCGAGGTCATCCGGGGCCCGGCCCAGTACGCCAGCACCAGCGCCGAGGCGAAGATCGGCAGCGAGGCCCACTTCACCGCGCGGCGCTGCGCCCACTGGAAGTGCTCGGGCTTCATGAAGAGGCCGATGACGAAGAAGGGCAGGAACTGCAGGACGCGCTGGAGGTCCAGGTCGTCGCCGATGTCCGGCGAGACGGACGCCAGCATCGCGATGACCAGGGCCAGCGGGACGGGCCAGCGCACGATCTTCCACAGCGGCGTGGTGAGCCGCCAGACGAACAGCGCGACCAGGAACCAGGTCAGGAACCACGGGTCGAGCAGGCTGATCGGGTGCCCCGGATCGTCGTCGGCCCAGCGCTTGAAGAAGCTGTAGGCGACCTCGAAGAGGATGTAGGGCACGGCGACGCCGGTGATCAGCCGCTGCAGCCGGTCCTTGCGCATGTCGAAACTGCGCGAGAAGTAGCCGGAGATGATGATGAACGCCGGCATGTGGAACGTGTAGACGACCATGTACAGCGCTTCGGCGGCGCGGCTGCCGTCGGTCAGCGGCTCCCAGGCGTGCCCCATCGCGACCAGCACGATCGCCAGGTACTTGGCGTTGTCGAAGAAAGGATCACGGGCCTTCTTCTGCGCTGCGGCAGGTCTGGCCGGCTTCCCGGCCGGTGCCTCGGGAGTGGACGGCTTCTCGGCCGGGGGTGCGGCCGTGGCGGTCGATTCCTTGGCCGGGGGGAGCGGGCTTCGCTGATCGCCGTGGAACATCTGAGGCACCTTAGTGGTGAACCGGAGATTGCGTAAAACCGTCTTCTTATTTCTCGGCTATTTCTGCAGCTACCCGCGGAGATGACGGGTAGACGAGAAGATCCGGCCGTTCTTGTCCCGGCCGGTCACGGGCCGCCGAGCGCCCGTTCTGTACGGAATCATCCCGACTAATCGGGGCATAGGCGGCGCGAACGGCCCGGAAGGAATGTCCCACTCTGCGGTGGTCCGTTCGAGTGGCGCGCCTCACGAAAACACGGTCGCGGAATTCGAATTCGCGGGCGTGAGGTGGGTATACGCGCGGCAGCGGAATCCCGCCCCGAGGAAATGATCAGGCCGAATCGGGAGTCGCCGCGGTGCCGTTTCCCCGCCGTGCGCGGGCCGGTGGCGGAGAGCTGACCTGAAGGCATAGGGGCACGGGAAGTGCGTAAAGCCTTGGCCGATGATTCGTCACTCGTCTCCACCGGGAAGACAGTTGGTGGCACGATGGGTGCCGGCGGGGGTGTGCGCGGCTGCATGCTTCCAGGGCCGGTGTGGCATTCCGACCAAGGGTGTGATCAGTTGTGGAACTTTCGCTGTCTGTGGTGCTGCTGTTGGCGATCATCCTGATCGTGTTGCTCCGCAACAAGACCTTGAAGTGGGGACCCGCGCTCGTCGCCGCCCTCTTCGGCTTCTTCCTCGCGTCCACCGGCATAGCGCCGTCCGTCAACAGGTTCTTCAACTCCGTCGCGGACACGATCAACAACATCACCTTCTGAGCACCGCGAACGGGCACCGGACCGGCTCCCCGCGGCCCGGCGCCGCCCGCTCTGTACGCGCCCGGCTCGTACGCGCAGCGCTCAGCGCCCGCCGCGGCCCAGCGCGTCCCGTACGGCATCCTCACTGCGGCCCACCACGGCACTGCCGTCGTCCGCGGTGATGATCGGCCGCTGGATCAGCTTCGGGTGCGCGGCCAGCGCCTCGATCCAGCGCTCCCGCGCGTCCGCGGTCCGCTCCCAGTCCTTCAGGCCCAGCTCCTTGGCCGCGGCCTCCTGCGTACGCGTGATGTCCCACGGCTCCAGCCCGAGCCGTTCCAGTACGGCCCGCAGCTCCGCCGCGCTCGGCGGGTCCTCCAGATAGCGGCGCACGGTGTACTGCGCGCCCTCCTCGTCCAGCAGCTCCACGGCGGACCGGCACTTCGAACACGCGGGGTTGACCCAGATCTCCATGCGCGCACCCTAGCCAGTCGGTCCACCCGCGCACGCCCTCCGGCGGCCCGCCCGCCGCGTGCCCCCGGATACGCCGAAGGCCCGGCCGCGCTGTCCTGCGCGCGGCCGGGCCTTTCGTCATGGAGCGGGCGACGGGAATCGAACCCGCGTAGCTAGTTTGGAAGACTAGGGCTCTACCATTGAGCTACGCCCGCATGCGCCGTGGACCGTCGAGCGGCCTCCGGCACGGTGAGCATCGTAGCGGGTCGGGGCGGTCCGCCGCACACCCCACTCGTCCCTCGGATAACTGGCAGCCGCATGGCCTGCGGGCATGTACCCTACGTGTCGCACCGACGGGGTGTGGCGCAGCTTGGTAGCGCGTCCGCTTTGGGAGCGGAAGGTCGTCGGTTCGAATCCGGCCACCCCGACCATCATGCGGCTTTCCGGCCATCCTCATGATCGCTTCACCAGCCCTTTCCTGACCTGCCCGGACGGGCGTTCTCAAGATCGCGTTGTGGGGCGCGTCGTGCTTGCGGTTACTATGCAAGCTGCGCGTCCGTGTGCCTCGTTTCCAGGTCTCCCGGACGCGATCCGCCGGGCCCGGTACGCCGCGCGCGTCCGAAGGCCGGGGGATCTTCCAGCAGAACCCCAGAAGTCAGCCCCAAGGAGACCGAACCGTGAAGAGCGCCGTGGAGACCCTGAACCCGACCCGGGTTCGGCTCACTGTCGAGGTGCCCTTCGAGGAGCTCAAGCCCAGCCTCGACGCGGCGTACAAGAAGATCAACCAGCAGGTCACGGTGAAGGGCTTCCGCCAGGGCAAGATCCCGGCCCGCGTGATCGACCAGCGGTTCGGCCGCGGTGCGGTGCTGGAGGAGGCCGTCAACGACGCGCTCCCGAAGTTCTACACCGAGGCGGTCAACGAGGGTGAGCTCAACGTCCTCGGCCAGCCCGAGGTGGACATCACCGAGCTGAAGGACGGCGAGCTGCTGGCCTTCACCGCCGAGGTCGACATCCGCCCGGCCCTGGAGATCCCGGACTACTCCGGCATCGAGGTCGAGGTCGACGCCATCGAGGTGTCGGACGAGGACGTCGAGAAGTCGGTCGAGCAGCTCCGTGAGCGCTTCGCCTCCACCTCCGTCGTCGAGCGCGCCGCCGCCGAGGGCGACGTCGTGACGATCGACCTGCAGGCCAAGGTCGACGGCGAGGTCCTGGAGGACGGCGTCGCCGAGGGCGTCAGCTACACCATCGGCTCCGGCGAGCTCCTCGACGGCATCGACGACGCCGTCACGGGCCTGGAGGCCGGCGGCGAGGCCACCTTCACCTCCGAGCTCAAGGGCGGCTCCGCCGCGGGCAAGGAGTCCGAGGTCACGGTCAAGGTGACCGAGGTCAAGGCCAAGGAACTGCCCGCGCTGGACGACGACTTCGCGCAGCTGGCCAGCGAGTTCGACACCCTTGACGAGCTCAAGGACGACAGCCGCAAGCGCCTCGCGCAGATGAAGAAGTACGACCAGGCCACCCAGGCCCAGGAGAAGGTCCTGGAGGAGCTGCTCAAGCTCGTCGAGGTCCCGATCCCCGAGAAGCTGCTCGCGGACGAGATCGAGACCCGCAAGCACAACCTCGTGAACCACCAGCTCGGCCAGATGGGCCTCGACCTCGCCAAGTACCTGGAGATCCAGGGCAAGACCGAGGACGAGTTCGACGCCGAGACCAAGGAGCAGGCCGAGAAGGGCATCAAGACCCAGTTCGTCCTCGACGAGCTGGTCAACAAGGAGAAGCTGAACGTCAGCCAGGAGGAGCTCACCGAGCACCTCATGCGCCGCGCGCAGTCCTCCGGCATGTCCCCCGACCAGTTCGCGCAGGCCGTCGTCGAGGGCGGCCAGGTGCCGATGCTCGTCGGCGAGGTCGCCCGCGGCAAGGCCCTCGCGGTCGTCGTCGAGGCCGCCACGGTCAAGGACACCAACGGTGAGGTCGTCGACCTGGACGACGAGGACGAGACCGCCGAGACCGTCGAGGCCGTGGAGAACGCCACCGCCGAGGCCGCCGAGGCCAAGGACGAGCAGGCCGAGGACGAGGCCAAGTAAGTCCCCCGGCCGGTTCCGACCGGCCGAGGCGGCTCCCGCGGCCGCCACAGCACGTCGGCGTACGGGCCCGGACCACGCACTCGCGCGTGGTCCGGGCCCGTCGTGTACCGGCGTGTCCCCCGGGCCCCGGCAGCCCCCGCGCACCTGCGCTCAGAGCGAACAGTTCTCGATGCGGGATGGCGCCCGCCGACCAGCGCGTTAGGGTCCGTAGATACGTGGGCAGGGGACTTTCCGACACCGCGCCGGGGCTACCAACGCGGCGCCGGGTCCCGCGCCCCAGACGACGACGCTGAGACGGTCCTGAAAAGCCGTCCGACAACGAGCAGGTGGACACGTGACGATCCCGATGCCTTCCGCCGCCGCTGAGCCGACCTTCGGTGGCCTCGGCGACCAGGTCTACAACCGGCTGCTCGGCGAGCGGATCATCTTTCTCGGCCAGCCGGTCGACGACGACATCGCCAACAAGATCACCGCGCAGCTGCTCCTCCTGGCCGCGGAGCCGGACAAGGACATCTACCTCTACATCAACTCCCCCGGCGGCTCGATCACGGCCGGCATGGCGATCTACGACACCATGCAGTACATCAAGAACGACGTGGTCACCATCGCCATGGGCCTGGCGGCCTCGATGGGCCAGTTCCTGCTGTCGGCCGGCACCCCGGGCAAGCGCTTCGCGCTGCCGAACGCCGAGATCCTCATCCACCAGCCCTCCGCGGGCCTGGCGGGCTCCGCGTCGGACATCAAGATCCACGCCGAGCGGCTGCTGCACACCAAGAAGCGGATGGCGGAGCTGACCGCCTTCCACACCGGCCAGACCGTCGAGCAGATCACCCGCGACTCCGACCGCGACCGCTGGTTCTCGGCCGACGAGGCCAAGGAGTACGGCCTCATCGACGAGGTCATGGGCTCCGCCGCCGGCGTCCCGGGCGGGGGCGGCACCGGCGCCTGACGGCCCGGTCCACCCACCCCGCAGCCGACCCCAGCCCACTTGATCGCCACCAGGACGGTGAACACCCAGATGAACAACTTCTCCGGCAGCGGCCTGTACGAGGGCCCTCAGGCCGAGTCGCGCTACATCGTTCCGCGCTTCGTGGAGCGCACCTCGCAGGGCGTCCGGGAGTACGACCCGTACGCGAAGCTCTTCGAGGAGCGCGTGATCTTCCTCGGCGTGCAGATCGACGACGCGTCCGCCAACGACGTCATGGCGCAGCTGCTGTGCCTGGAGTCGATGGACCCCGACCGCGACATCTCCATCTACATCAACTCGCCCGGCGGCTCCTTCACGGCGCTCACCGCGATCTACGACACGATGCAGTTCGTGAAGCCGGACATCCAGACCGTGTGCATGGGCCAGGCGGCCTCCGCCGCCGCCGTGCTGCTCGCGGCCGGCACCCCGGGCAAGCGGATGGCGCTGCCCAACGCCCGCATCCTGATCCACCAGCCGTACAGCGAGACGGGCCGCGGTCAGGTCTCCGACCTGGAGATCGCCGCCAACGAGATCCTGCGCATGCGCACCCAGCTCGAGGAGATGCTGGCCAAGCACTCCACCACGCCGATCGAGAAGATCCGCGACGACATCGAGCGCGACAAGATTCTTACGGCCGAGGAGTCCCTCGCGTACGGTCTTGTGGACCAGATCGTGTCGACCCGGAAGAGTTCCGTCTCGGTCTGACCGTTCGATTGATCGCGCTGGTCGCGACTTGAGCCGGAGTGGCTCCCCTTGTACCGAGTCGGCCGAGTCGGTTCAAGGGGGGCCCACAGCGGGGGCCCGGCAAGGTACCGTCGATAGGCAAGCACCCGGGTCCGTAGGAGCAATGCGGATCCCAGGCGAAGGGGAAGCACCTCGTGGCACGCATCGGTGACGGCGGCGACCTGCTCAAGTGCTCGTTCTGCGGGAAGAGCCAGAAGCAGGTGAAGAAGCTCATCGCGGGTCCTGGTGTGTACATCTGCGACGAGTGCATCGACCTCTGCAACGAAATCATCGAGGAGGAGCTCGCCGAGACCTCCGAGGTGCGTTGGGAGGAACTGCCCAAGCCCCGGGAGATTTACGAGTTCCTGGAGGGCTACGTCGTAGGCCAGGAGGCCGCGAAGAAGGCGCTCTCGGTCGCCGTCTACAACCACTACAAGCGGGTGCAGGCGGGCGAGAACGGCGGCGCGCGCGGCAACGACGAGGGCATCGAGCTGTCCAAGTCCAACATCCTGCTGCTCGGCCCGACCGGCTCCGGCAAGACGCTGCTCGCGCAGACGCTCGCCCGGATGCTGAACGTCCCGTTCGCCATCGCCGACGCGACGGCGCTGACGGAGGCCGGGTACGTCGGCGAGGACGTGGAGAACATCCTCCTCAAGCTCATCCAGGCCGCCGACTACGACGTCAAGAAGGCCGAGACGGGCATCATCTACATCGACGAGATCGACAAGGTCGCCCGCAAGAGCGAGAACCCCTCGATCACCCGCGATGTCTCCGGCGAAGGCGTCCAGCAGGCCCTGCTGAAGATCCTGGAGGGCACCACCGCCTCGGTCCCGCCGCAGGGCGGCCGCAAGCACCCGCACCAGGAATTCATCCAGATCGACACGACGAACGTGCTGTTCATCGTGGGCGGCGCGTTCGCGGGCCTGGAGAAGATCATCGAGGCCCGGGCCGGCGCCAAGGGCATCGGCTTCGGCGCGCAGATCCGCTCCAAGCGCGAGATCGAGTCCAAGGACCAGTTCCAGGAGGTCATGCCGGAGGACCTGGTGAAGTTCGGGATGATCCCCGAGTTCATCGGCCGCCTCCCCGTGATCACCTCGGTGCACAACCTCGACCGCGAGGCGCTCCTGCAGATCCTGATGGAGCCGAAGAACGCCCTGGTCAAGCAGTATCAGCGGCTCTTCGAACTGGACGGGGTCGAGCTCGACTTCGACCGCCCGGCCCTGGAGGCCATCGCCGACCAGGCGATCCTGCGCGGCACGGGCGCCCGCGGTCTGCGCGCGATCATGGAGGAGGTGCTCCAGTCGGTGATGTACGAGGTGCCGTCCCGCAAGGACGTCGCCCGCGTCGTGATCACCGAGGAGGCCGTTCACTCGAACGTGAACCCGACGCTGGTGCCGCGCAACCGCGGCGGCGAGTCGGGCGAGCACCACGAGAAGAGCGCGTAGCCCGCCCTCAGGCAGACGGAAAGGGGGCTCCCGGCACCGGCCGGGAGCCCCCTTCTCGTGTCACCGCTCCGGGGTCACTTCTTCACGCGGACGTCCTTGCGGACCTTGCCGAGCAGGTCGGCGGCGGACTCCAGGTCGCGCGCCGTGTTCTTCTCGCCCGGCATGACGACGCCGAAGGTGCTGTAGTCGGCCCAGGCGCAGATCGGCACCTCCGAGACCTCGCCCGGCTTCGGGTCCTTGGCCTTGGCCGTCTGGCACTTCACCAGCGCGCCCTCGCCGCCCTCGGGAGTGAACTCCTCGGGCGTGCCCACCAGCTCGGCGTCGCTGCCGTCCTTGGTGGCCTGCTTCTGCATGTACAGGAAGAAGGCGTCCAGGCCCGTGCCCGGGTCGTCCATCGTGCCGTAGGAGCCCTGCAGCACCAGGCCGTTCTTCGGCTCCAGACCGGGCGCGTAGACGCCCTGTACCGAGGTCGGGTCCTTCATCGGCAGGTTCTTCGACATGCCGTCCGCGCCGGTGGAGGTCCGCCCCGAGCCCGGCACCAGCTTGTACCCGGCCGCCGTGCCCGGCGTCGTGAGCTTGTGCGGGCCGTCGTTCTCCAGGCCGCCGCCCCCGCCGAAGACGGCGATCGCGCCGCCCGCGATCGCGGCCACGACCACGACCGCGCCGGCGATCAGGGCGATCTTCTTGCCGTTGCCGCCCCCGCCCTGGCCGTCGGCCGGCGGCGGGACCTGACCGTACTGCGGCTGCTGCTGGCCGTAGGGGGCCTGCTGCGGGAACTGGCCGGGCTGCTGCTGACCGTACGCCTGCGGCTGACCGTACGGCTGCTGCTGCCCGTAAGGCTGCGGGGGGACCTGCGGCGGAACCTGCGGCGGGACCTGCTGCGGGGGCTGTCCGTACGGTGCCTGGGGCTGACCGCCGTAACCCTGCTGCGGGGGCACCGGGGCACCCTGCTGCGGGTAGCCGTACCCCGGCTGCGGGCCCTGCGGCTGCTGCGGCTGACCGTACGGCCCCGGCTGCTGCGGCTGCCCGTAAGGGCCGGGTGGCGGCTGGTTGTAGCTCATGGAGCGGTTTCCCCTCGTGACAACAGAACAACGGACAGCTTTATGCGTTGCTCACATCCTGTACGACACCAGCCGCCACTGATGCCCCGGGGGCCAAACCGATTCGAGACTGCTACATGCGCGCCCGTACACTGAGCGGCGTGACCGAGACACCTCAGAAGAGCCCTGCTTCCGGGCCGAACAGCACCCCCGCAGAACTGCCGACCCAGTACGCGCCGGCCGATGTAGAGGGGCCGCTGTACGAGCGCTGGGTAGAGCGCGGCTACTTCGAGGCGCACGCCGAGAGCGACAAGCCGGCTCACACGATCGTGATCCCGCCGCCGAACGTCACGGGTTCACTCCACCTCGGCCACGCCTTCCAGCACACGCTGATGGACGCCCTCACCCGCCGCAAGCGCATGCAGGGCTTCGAGGCGCTGTGGCTGCCCGGCATGGACCACGCCGGCATCGCCACCCAGAACAAGGTCGAGCAGCAGCTCGCCGAGGAGGGCAAGTCCCGCCACGACCTGGGCCGCGAGGAGTTCGTGGACCGCGTCTGGCAGTGGAAGGAAGAGTACGGCGGCAAGATCCTCGGCCAGATGCGCCGCCTCGGCGACGGCGTCGACTGGTCCCGCGAGCGCTTCACGATGGACGAGGGCCTCTCCAAGGCCGTCCAGACCATCTTCAAGCGGCTCTTCGACGACGGACTGATCTACCGCGCCGAGCGCATCATCAACTGGTGCCCGCGCTGCCTGACCGCCATCTCCGACATCGAGGTGGAGTACCAGGACGACGACGGCGAGCTCGTCTCCATCAAGTACGGCGAGGGCGACGAGACCCTCGTCGTGGCCACCACCCGCGCCGAGACGATGCTCGGCGACACCGCCGTTGCGGTCCACCCCGAGGACGAGCGGTACGCCCACCTCGTCGGCAAGCGCATCAAGCTGCCGCTGACCGACCGCACCATCCCCGTCGTCGCCGACACCCACGTCGACCCGGAGTTCGGCACCGGCGCCGTCAAGGTCACCCCCGCCCACGACCCCAACGACTTCGCCATCGGCCAGCGCCACGGCCTGGAGTCGCTGACCGTCATGGACGAGCGCGGCGTGATCACCGTGCACGGCCCCTTCGAGGGCCTGGACCGCTTCGAGGCGCGCTCCACCATCGTCGCCGCGCTGCGCGAGCAGGGCCGCATCGTCGCCGAAAAGCGCCCGTACACCCACTCCGTCGGCCACTGCTCCCGCTGCCGCACCACGATCGAGCCGCGGCTGTCGATGCAGTGGTGGGTCAAGGCCGGCCCGCTCGCGCAGGCCGCCGGTGACGCGGTCCGCGACGGCCGCGTCAAGATCCACCCCGAGGACATGTCGAAGCGCTACTTCGACTGGGTCGACAACATGCACGACTGGTGCATCTCGCGCCAGCTGTGGTGGGGCCACCGCATCCCCGTCTGGTACGGCCCGAACGGCGAGGTCGTCTGCGTCGGCCCCGACGAGCAGCCGCCCGGCACCGAGGCCGAGGGCTGGACCCAGGACACCGACGTCCTGGACACCTGGTTCTCCTCCGGCCTGTGGCCGTTCTCCACGCTCGGCTGGCCCGAGAAGACCCCGGACCTGGAGAAGTTCTACTCCACCGACGTGCTGCTCACCGGCCACGACATCATCTTCTTCTGGGTCGCCCGGATGATGATGTTCGGCCTGTACGCGATGGACGGCGAGGTCCCCTTCAAGACCATCGCGCTGACCGGCCTGGTCCGCGACGAGCGCGGCAAGAAGATGTCGAAGTCCTTCGGCAACGTCGTCGACCCGCTGGACTGGATGGACGCCTACGGCTCCGACGCCGTCCGCTTCACCCTCGCCCGCGGTGCCAACCCCGGTACGGACGTGCCGATCGGCGAGGACTGGGTCCAGGCGTCCCGGAACTTCGCCAACAAGATCTGGAACGCCACCCGCTTCGCGCTGATGAACGGCGCGACCGTCGAGGGCCCGCTCCCCGACCCGGCCGAGATGTCGGCGACGGACCGCTGGATCCTCTCCCGGCTGAACGCCACGGTCGCCGAGGTCGACGCGTACTACGACGACTTCCAGTTCGCGAAGCTCTCCGACGCGCTGTACCACTTCGCGTGGGACGAGGTCTTCGACTGGTACGTCGAGCTCTCCAAGACCACCTTCATGGGCGGCGGGCGTGCCGCCGAGGTCTCGGCCCGCGTCCTCGGCGAGGTCCTGGACGTCACCCTCCGCCTGCTCCACCCGATCGTGCCCTTCGTCACCGAAGCGCTGTGGACCACGCTCACCGGCAAGGAGTCCGTGGTCATCGCCGACTGGCCGACCGACAGCGGCTTTCGCGACCAGGCGGCCGAGAAGGAGATCGAGACGGTCCAGCAGGTCGTCACCGAGGTCCGCCGCTTCCGCTCCGACCAGGGCCTCCAGCCCGGCCAGCGGGTCCCGGCCCGGCTCGACCTCGACGGCACCGCGCTCGCCGCGCACGAGGCAGCGATGCGCTCGCTGCTCCGCCTGCAGCCCGCCGGCGACGACTTCGCCGCCACCGCCTCGCTGCCCGTGGCCGGCGCGACCGTCGCCCTCGACCTCTCCGGCGCGATCGACATCGAGGCCGAGCGCAAGCGCCTGGCCAAGGACCTCGCCGCCGCCGAGAAGGAGAAGGCGCAGGCCACCGGCAAGCTCGGCAACGAAGCGTTCCTCGCCAAGGCGCCCGAGAAGGTCGTGGACAAGATCCGCACCCGACTGGAGACCGCCGAGGCGGACATCGTCCGCATCACCGCGCAGCTGGAGCGGCTGCCGAAGGCGTAACCGCACCGCCTGTCGCCGGGGCCCCCGTCCGCTGCGGACGGGGGCCCCGCGCGTACGGACGGGCCCGCGCGTGCCCGGTACATAACGTGCGGATTGTCGATATACGCGTACCGAATTCTCATCCCGCTCTCATCGAGCCGCGCGACGCTCGAAGCCATGAACAAACCCCTGCGACGCGTCTCCGTCTTCTGCCTCGCCCTGGTCCTCGCCCTGATGGGCTGGGCCACCTGGATCCAGGGCGCGAAGGCGGACTCCCTCGCGGACGACGACCACAATCCGCGGGTCAACATCGAGAAGTACTCCCGCCCGCTCGGCAACATCCTCGTCGACGGCCACCCGGTGACCGGCTCCACCGAGACCGACGGCGCCCTCGCCTACAAGCGGACCTACACCAACGGCCCGCTGTACGCCCCGCTCACCGGCTACTCCTCCCAGATCTACGGCTCCACCCAGCTGGAGAGCCTCTACGGCGACGTACTGGACGGCTCCGACAGCCGCCTCCAGTCCCCGGTGAACCTGGTCTCCCGGGAACGCGCCGAGGGCGGCGACGTCTCGACCACCCTCGACGCCAAGGTCCAGAAGGCCGGCTACGAAGCGCTCGGCAACAAGACCGGCGCCGCCGTCGCCCTCGACCCCGCCACCGGCCGCATCCTCGGCATGGTCTCCACACCCTCGTACGACCCGGGCAAGTTCGCCGGCCAGTCCGCCGCCGACCAAAAGGCATGGGCGGACATGACCGGCGACAAGGACCAGCCGCACCTGAACCGCGCCCTGCGCCAGACCTATCCGCCCGGCTCCACGTTCAAGCTGGTGGTCGCCGCCGCCGCCCTGGAGAACGGCCTGTACTCCTCCGTCGACGAGCCGACCGACAGCCCGAACCCGTACCGCCTCCCCCACACCCGCACCGACCTGACCAACGAGAACGCCGCGGCACCCTGCGAGGACGCCACCATCCGCACCGCGCTCCAGTACTCCTGCAACAACGTCTTCGGCAAGCTCGCCGCCGACCTGGGCGAGAAGAAGGTCAAGGAGCAGGCGGAGAAGTTCGGCTTCAACGACGCGAAGATCGACGTCCCGGTCCGCGCCGCCAAGAGCATCTACCCCTCCGGCATGGACTCCGCGCAGACCGCCCTCTCCGGCATCGGCCAGTTCGACGACCAGGCCACCCCGCTGCAGATGGCCATGGTCGTCTCGGCGATCGCGGGCGACGGCGACCTGAAGACCCCGTACGAGGTCGACAAGATCACCGACGGCGGCGGCAACACCGTCCAGGAGTACGCACCGAAGACGTACAAGACCGCGATGTCGAAGCAGAACGCCGAGCAACTCCAGTCGGCCATGCAGACCGTCGTCGAAAAGGGCACCGGCTCCGGCGCCAAAATCGACGGCCTGACCGTCGGCGGCAAGACCGGCACCGCCCAACACGGCGTCGACAACAGCGGCATGCCCTACGCCTGGTTCGTCTCCTACGCCGAGGACACCGAGGGCAACCAGGTCGCCGTGGCCTCCGTCGTCGAAGACAGCGACGCGGCGCGCAGCGACATCTCCGGGGGCGGCCTGGCGGGCCCGGTAGCCAAGGCGATGATGAAGGCGGCGTTGAAGTAACCCTCAGCTGCGGTCAGCGCCGCAACTCCTAGCTGCGGTCAGCGCCGTGCCACCTAGCTGCGGGCAGCGCCGTGCTACCTAGCTGCGGGCAGTTGTGCCGCCAGGGGCGGCACGGGTGGGCGCAGCGGCACCCTCCGCGGCGGGAAGCCGCCCCGCGCCCCCACCCGCACGCCCGCGCCACAGCAACTGGGCCCCGACCGTCACCACGATGTTCGGGACGAGCGAGAGCAACCCGGCGTCGACGGTGCCGATGTCCACCCCGCCAAACGTCAGCCAGACCAACGTCCCGACCCCGGCGACGATGCCGAGCAACGCCGGCACCGCCCGCAGCCGATTCCGCCGCGCCAACGCGGCCACCGTCGCGGGGGCAAGCTGCGCCAGCCCCCCATACGTAAGCAGCAGCAGATTCGCCAGCAACGCGGGCCGCGCAATCCCCAGTACCAACGCCAACCCGGACGCAAGCACCACGCACACATGATTGACCCGCATCGTCGCCCGCTCACTCCGCGCAGGCAGCAAATTGCGCGACACCAACGTGGAGATCCCGAGCAGCAGCGCCGCCGACGGCACCATCGCCGTAGCCGCCGCGGCCACCGCAACCACCCCCACCAGCCAGCCCGGCAACGTACCCCCGGCCACCGTCAGCAGCGCGGCCTTGCTGTCCGTCCCGGGCTCCAGCGTCAGCACCCCGGCGAAGCCGACCACCACCGGCACCGCGATCGCGACCTGGTACAGCGGCAGCCAGATGTAATTGCGGCGCAGCGCCCGCGAGCTGTTGGCCGAGAGAATCGCGGACCACAGATGCGGCATCGTGTTCAGCCCCGCACCAATGGCGCTGATCAGCATCGCGGTGGTGAACCACGTCGCGTCGGTGGCGCCGCCGTCCAGGGTGAGCAGATCCGGACGGCTCTCCCGTACGGCGGTGAACAGCCCGCCGAGCCCGCCGTCGAGGGCGAGCGGCACGGCGACCAGCAGGATCAGCAGCGCCAGCACCATCAGTACGTCCTTGAAGTACGCGGCGCGCGCGATGCCCCGAATACCGGACCACAGGACGAAGCCGACGGTGAGCACGGTCGCCAGGATCATCGACCCGGTCGCGCCCGTCTCACTCCCCGTGGCCAGCTGCACGATCAGCCCCAGCCCGGTGATCTGCAACTGGAGGTACGGCAGCAGGAAGACGGCCCCCACCACCGCGACGACCTTGCCCAGCAGCGGGCTGTCGAACCGGTCGGCGAAGAAGTCCGCCTGGGTGAGGTACCCGTTCTCCTTGCCGAGCCGCCACAGCCGCGGCCCGGTCAAGTACTGCCCGATCAGACAGAGCGACAGATACCCCAGCGCGTACGTGGCCGCGACCCCGTCACTGAACGCGAGCCCGGCCAGCCCCAGAAAGCTGAACGTCGTGAACGACTCGCCGGCCTGCAGGAACCACATCGTCACGGCACCGAAACGGCGCCCGCCGACGGCCCATTCGCCCAGGTCGTGCCCGGTATTGCGGCGACCGGACAGGCCCACGGCGGCGATCGCGAGAATCCCGGCCAGAGTGACCGCCATGGTGGTGCTCATACCGAGGCCTCCTCTTCGGCGTCCTCGGGGTGCGGGGCGCGCGCCTCGTACAGCGCGAGCGCGACGGTGGTGCCCACCGTCCACAGCACGCTCCACACCAGGACGGCCGGCAGACCCAGCCACAGCGTGGTGGTGTTGACGAACGGCAGATACGGGGTGGCGAAGAACCCGGCCGTGGGCACGGCGAGGTACGCCAGATGACGCTGGCTCATGTCGAATCCCGGGGGAGGAGGGGAGGGGAACAGGACAGCGGTGTGGGGGCAGTTGGGCCCAGCGGGGGCCAGCTGGGGTCAGCTGTGGGGGAGGGGCAGCCGTACGGGTGCCGGTCAGCTGGTGGGCAGCCGTGAGGGTGCGTCAGTTGTGGGGGTGCGGGGGTGCGGGGGTGCGTCAGCTGTGGGGGAGGGGCGGGCGGCGCAGGCCGTGGCCGGTGGCGGCCTCATAGGCGTACGCGGCGCGCAGAGCGGTCAGCTCGGCGCGGGGCGCGGCGACCACCTGCAGACCGACCGGCAGCCCACCGGGCGTGAACCCGGCCGGCACGGAGAGCGCAGGCGTCCCCAGCACGGTCACGAAGTACGCCGACCGCATCCAGTCCAGATACGTGTGCTGCTCCCGCCCCGCGACCACCGCCGGGTACTCCGCCTCCACATCGAAGGGCACCACCTGACTGACGGGCGCGAGCAGCACGTCGTAACGCGAAAAGAAGTCCGTCGCGGCCAGCTGGATACGGGCGTGCGCGGCGGTGGCCCGGCGGAGATCGGCGCCGGTCAGCTTGCGCCCCTCCTCGATGTTCCACACCAGGCTCGGCTTGAGGGCGCCCGGGTGCGCGTCGAGGACCTCACCGAGCCCCTGAGCGAACAACTGCGCCCGCCGCGTCCGGAAGACATCCTCGGCACCGTCCAGGTCCGGGCAGTCCTCGCTGACCCGGCAGCCCAGCTCCTCGAAGACCCGCAGCTGCGGCTCCAGTACCGCCGTGACCTCCGGGTCGACCGGTACCCGCCCGCCCAGATCCGGCGTCCACGCGACCCGCAGCCCGCGCAGCTCCGCCTCCAGCGGGACGCGGAACGCTGCGCCCGGGGTGTCCAGGGAGATCGGGCAACGCGGGTCGGGCCCGGCCATGACCGACAGCAGCAACGCGGCGTCGGCGACGGTGCGCCCCATCGGCCCGGCGACGGCCAGGGTGTCCCACGGGTCGGCCGCGGGGTGACACGGAACCCGGCCGGGGGTGGGCCGCAGCCCCACCACATTGCAGAACGAGGCGGGATTCCGCAGCGACCCACCCATATCGCTCCCGTCGGCGATCGGCTGCAGCCCGGCGGCGAGCGCGGCGGCCGCGCCCCCACTGCTCCCACCGGCCGACCGCGTCAGGTCGTACGGGTTGCGAGTGACCCCGAAAACCGGGTTGAACGTATGCGAACCCGCCGCGAACTCCGGCACATTGGTCTTCCCGATCCGAATGGCCCCCGCCGCCTGGACCCGCTCCACCAGCAGCTCGTCCTCGTCCGGCACATGATCGGCGAAGAGCGGCGAACCGTGCGTGGTGCGCATCCCGCGGGTGAGGTGCGTGTCCTTGAAGGCGATCGGCAGCCCGTGCAGCGGACCGGGCTCATGCCCCTGAGCGAGCCGCTCGTCGGCGACCCGGGCAGCGGCCATCGCCCCTTCGCCGTCGAGCGTGACGATCGCATTGACCTGCGAATTGACGCGCTCGATCCGCTCCAGATGAGCCCGCACGACCTCCCGCGCCGACAACTCCCGCTTCCGAACCCGAGCGGCAAGCTCGGTGGCGGACGCGTACGTGATCTCGTCAGTCATGCATGACCATCCGTCCTGAACTGGGCTGGATGACCGCTCATCCTGCGACCACCTGCCGGAAGTGGTCAATAGCCATGCACTAATGAATCTTTTAGACGCGTGGATTTACTAGGTGACGCTTACGGCCGCACCGTGCTGATGGCCTGAGTGATCGCCCGGCTGACGCTCTGGGGTGCTCGCCCGGGTGAGGGGACGGCCCGCCGCCCGCAGCACCCGCTGACCGGGCCAGCCCGGTGTCAGCCCGCCGCGCGCAGCGCCCCCGGCCCCGGACCCCCGGCCGAGCGTCAGCCCGCCGCGCGCAGCGCCCGCATCAGCGGTGTCGGTGTGGCGCTGCGCTTCAGGGCCGCCACCACCAGGTGCGAGCTGACCGCCTCCACGTGCCGTACCCATGCCCCCTCCGTAAGGAAGGCGTGCAGCGCGGTCATCGACGGCTGGGTGACGTCCACCAGCAGCTGGTGCTCGCCCATCACCACCGCCGCGTACCGCACCAGCGGCGACTCCGTCAGCAGCCGCCCGACGGCCTCCACCGCGTCCGGACGCGTCCTGATCCACAGCAGCGCCTCGACCGGCAGCCCCAGCAGCGCGGGCTCCACCGCGGCCCGTATCGACACCGCACCCGACCGCGTCAGCGCCTCCACCCGGCGCCGCGCCGTCGCCTCGGACACCCCGGCAAGCGAGGCCAGCTCCTCGTGCGTGCGCCGCCCGTCCTCGGCCAGCGCCTCCACGATGCGCCGCTCCTCCGGGCTCAGCTCCTCGGCCGGCGCGCTCGCCTGCTCGGGGCGGGCCGGGTAGCGGGACAGCGCGGCCGCCTCGGCCTCGTCCAGAATGCCGGGGCGCCAGTCGTGGACCGTACGGAAGTACCGCAGGACGGGGGAGACGTGCTGGGCGGTCAGGCCCGGCACGGCCGGGGCCTCGTCGAGCATCAGCGCGGCCAGCCGGCCCGGCGGACACTGCACCTCCGCCACGCAGTCCGGCGGCCCGGACAGCACGTAACTGAAGACCGTGCCGGCACGGTCCGCCCACGCCAGCGCCGCGTCCCGCGCCGTACCGGGCGGACAGCTCAGCCGCACGATCGCCGTCTCGCCGCGGGCGACCAGCCCGGTGACCGTCACCTGGCCGCTGCCCAGCAGGTGCAGGCCGCGGCGCGCGACGGTGCGCTCCGGCTCGCCGAGCGCGGCGGCGATGCGGCGCCAGGAGGCCCGGCCGTCGATCTGCAGCGCGGCGATGATCCGGCGGTCCAGGGCGTCGGGCCCTTGGCCCGTATCGGCAGCGGTCACGGGATCACAGTAACGACACCCAAGAACGGCAAAACGAGGCCCGTGCGCTCCCAACGCAGTAACGCTGAACGCTGCAGGAGGCCCGTGCGCTCGCCGGCGCAGTGACGGGGGCCGTGGGCGCCCCTGCGCAGCAACCCCAGAACCGTGCGTGCCCCGGAGGCGACACCGGAGAGGGCAGTCGATGCGTACCCCCGGAGGGGCACGTGTCCGCCGGGGGCGCCTCCCTCCTCTTGTTCCGGCAACGATTGCGGAGGGTGAGAAAGTGCCCTCGGTCAATTACATATTGTAATTGTACGCCCTGTGAGGGAAATGCGGTCGTTCTCCTAGACTGGTGCTGTGAGCGAGCGCCCCGAGAACGACGACCCCGATCCGATCGACCCGGACCTGATCCCCGGTCCGGAGGTCGACGCCTTCGACGAGATGATCGAGGCCGAGACCGACCGAGACCCCGACCTCGCGGTGATCGAGGCCGGCAGCCGCACGCTGCGGGCCCAGGCCGGACCGCCGACGAGCGACGTGCCGGCGCGCCCCGAGGACCCCGAGGTGGACCGCGCGCTGCGTGCCGTGGAGGCCGAGCTGGCGACCCGGTGGGGCGAGACCAAGCTCGACCCGTCGGTGCAGCGCATCGCGGCGCTGATGGACATCCTCGGGGAGCCGCAGCGCTCGTACCGTTCGATCCACATCACCGGTACGAACGGCAAGACCAGTACGGCGCGGATGATCGAGGCGCTGCTGGCCGCCTTTGATCTGCGGACCGGGCGTTACACCAGCCCGCACGTTCAGTCGATCACCGAGCGGATCAGTCTGGACGGCGCGCCGATCTCCGCCGAGAAGTTCATCGAGACGTACGAGGACATCAAGCCGTACGTGGAGATGGTGGACGAGCGGGAGGACTACCGGCTGTCCTTCTTCGAGGTGATGACCGGGATGGCGTACGCGGCCTTCGCGGACGCGCCCGTCGACATCGCGGTCGTCGAGGTCGGGATGGGTGGCAAGTGGGACGCTACGAACGTGATCGACGGTGATGTCGCCGTCGTGACGCCCATTTCGCTCGACCACACCGACCGGCTCGGGGACACGCCGGAGGCGATCGCGAACGAGAAGTCCGGGATCATCAAGAAGGACGCCACGGTTGTGCTCGCGCAGCAGCCGGTCGAAGCCGCTGCGGTGATGCTCAAGCGGGCCGTCGAGGTGGATGCCACGGTCGCGCGCGAGGGCATGGAGTTCGGGGTGCTCGCCCGGGAGGTCGCGGTCGGCGGGCAGCTGCTGACGCTGCGCGGGCTGGGCGGCGAGTACCCCGATGTCTTCCTGCCGCTGTACGGCGCGCACCAGGCGCACAACGCGGCCGTCGCGCTCGCCGCGGTGGAGGCGTTCTTCGGGGTCGGTACGGAGCACGCCCGCACGCTGGACATCGACACGATCCGTTCGGCGTTCGCCTCGGTGTCCTCGCCGGGCCGGATGGAGGTCGTGCGCCGGAGCCCCACGGTGGTACTGGACGCCGCGCACAACCCCGCGGGCGCCCGCGCGACCGCCGAAGCGGTCACCGAGGCGTTCGGTTTCAGCCGACTTGTGGGCGTGGTCGGTGCGAGTGGGGACAAGGATGTGCGCGGGCTGCTGGAGGCGTTCGAGCCGATCTTCGCCGAGGTCGTGGTGACGCGGAACTCCACGCCTCGTTCGATGGATCCGGACGAGCTGGCGGCGCTGGCCGTCGAGGTCTTCGGTGCCGAGCGGGTGCAGGTCGAGCCGCGGCTGGACGACGCCCTGGAGGCGGCGATCACGCTGGCCGAGGAGGAGGGCGAGTACAGCGGCGCGGGTGTGCTGGTCACCGGCTCCGTGATCACGGTGGGCGAGGCTCGGCTCCTCATGGGGAGGAACTGACATGCGCACCCTGTGTGCGAGCACGCTGATCGGCGAGTTCTTCGTGATCGGCTTCGCCGGGCTGGTGGCGATGCAGACCTCGGACCTGTCCACGGCCACGGTCTGGACGGTCAGTGGCATCGCGATGCTGCTGTCGCTGCTGCTGTGCGGGATGATCTCGCGGCCCGGCGGGGTGGCGCTCGGCTGGGTGCTGCAGATCGCACTGATCGCGAGCGGGGTGATCGTGCCGACGATGTACTTCCTCGGCGCGGTGTTCGCGGCCCTGTGGTGGGCCTCGGTGCACTTCGGCCGCAAGATCGACGAGGCGAAGGCCCGCTGGGCGGCCCAGTCCGCCCAGGCGGACGCCGCGGACCCGGGCACGGCCTGACCAGGGTGACCAGTACGGCCGCCGCGGGCCCGGCCCCTCACCGTCCCGCGCCCCCCATGTAGCCTCGGCACACCCCCAACTGTCTGTATTGCAAGGAGCCCCACCGATGAGCCAGCGCACCCTCGTCCTTCTCAAGCCCGATGCCGTGCGGCGCGGCCTGGTCGGCGAGATCCTCGGCCGCATCGAGCGCAAGGCCGGCTGGACGATCAGCGCGCTGGAGCTGCGCACCCTCGACCGTGCGGTCCTGGAGCAGCACTACGCCGAGCACGTCGGCCGGGACTTCTACGAGCCGCTGGTGAACTTCATGTCCTCCGGCCCGATCGTCTCGCTCGTCGTCGAGGGCGAGCGGGTGATCGAGGGCGTACGCCAGTTGGCTGGTCCTACCGACCCGATCAAGGCGCCGAGCGGGTCCATTCGGGGTGACTTCGGCACAATCACCCGGGAGAACCTCATTCACGCGTCCGACTCCGAGGAGTCCGCGGAGCGCGAGATCAAGATTTTCTTCCCCGGCCTGTCCTGACGGGGCATCAGGCACAAACCGCTCGCCACCTGGGGCGACCGAAGAAATTCGGTCGCCCTTTGGCATACGTACGGCCAACTGGGGAACGCATCACCCCGACACGACGTCACCATTAAGGGGGGCGGATACGTGTTCCGCTGACAATGGCGGAGGAACCCCGCACCGCGTTCGAGCGGCGGCCCTTCCCGGACTACCATGAAGGCTCTCCGCGCATCGCAATCAGCGCACCACTTCCTCCTGCCGACCTCCAGTAAGCATTCGCTCCAGTTGGGAAGGCCAGACGTATCCTCATGGGGAACAACATGTCGTTCATCGGCCGTGACATGGCTGTCGACCTCGGCACCGCCAACACGCTGGTGTACGTCAGGGGTCGAGGGATCGTTCTGAACGAACCGTCGGTCGTGGCCATCAACACCAACACCGGCGGCATCCTCGCCGTGGGCGCAGAGGCCAAGAAGATGATCGGCCGGACCCCTGGCAACATCGTGGCCGTCCGCCCGCTCAAGGACGGCGTGATCGCCGACTTCGAGATCACCGAGCGGATGCTCCGCTACTTCATCCTGAAGATCCACAAGCGCCGGTACCTCGCCCGGCCGCGGGTCGTCGTCTGTGTGCCCTCCGGCATCACCGGCGTCGAGCGCCGCGCGGTCATCGAGGCGTCGACGCAGGCCGGTGCCCGTCAGGTGCACATCATCGAGGAGCCCATGGCCGCGGCCATCGGTTCCGGGCTGCCGGTCCACGAGGCCACCGGCAACATGGTGGTGGACATCGGCGGCGGCACGACCGAGGTCGCGGTCATCTCGCTCGGCGGAATCGTCACGGCACAGTCCATCCGGGTGGCCGGCGACGAGCTGGACAACGCGATCATCCAGCACATCAAGAAGGAGTACAGCCTTCTGCTGGGCGAGCGCACGGCCGAGAGCATCAAGATCACGATCGGTTCGGCGTACGACCTCGACCAGGACGAGCACACCGAGATCCGCGGCCGCGACCTCGTCTCGGGCCTGCCCAAGACCGTGGTCATCTCCGCTGCCGAGGTCCGCAAGGCCATCGAGGAGCCGGTCAACTCCATCGTCGACGCCGTGAAGACGACCCTCGACAAGTGCCCGCCGGAGCTCTCCGGCGATGTCATGGACCGGGGCATCGTGCTCACCGGCGGCGGCGCCCTGCTCCGCGGCCTGGACGAGCGGCTGCGCCGCGAGACCGGTATGCCGATCCACATCGCCGAGGACCCGCTCGACTCCGTCGCGCTCGGTTCCGGCAAGTGCGTGGAGGAGTTCGAGGCCCTGCAGCAGGTCCTCGACTCGCAGCCGCGCAGATGACCTCCGTCGGCGATCTGCCGTACGGCCGCCTGCCAGCCCGTACGGCAGATCGCTGATATACAGACCCTCTACGTACAACTGCACAACACCGCTTTTCCGTATACCTGTACGCAGGCTTCCCGCCCGTACCACCCCCCACCACTCCGGTACGGACACCCCCCAGATTCCCCAGCGAGACCGGCGCGGGCCCGCAGCCGGCCGGTCCTACGAGGAAGGACACGGCCGCCGCACGTGAGGGACACACGAGAGAGCCGGCTCCTGCTGGTGCTGCTGGTCGCGATCGCGTTCGCACTGATCACGGTGGACATCCGCGGCGGCGAGCAGTCCCCGCTGCAGGGTGCCCGGCAGGTCGCGGCCTCCGCCTTCGGGCCGGTCGAGACCGGTGTCGCCTCGGTCGTGGACCCCGTCGGCAACGCCGTCGACGCCGTCCGTGACTCCGACGGCCGGCACAGCCGTATCGCCCAGCTGGAACGCGAGAACGCCGCCCTGAAGGCCAAGCTCGGCTCCTCCGACCGCGACCATGTGCGCGCCGGGGAGCTGGACAAGATGCTCAAGACCGCGGGCGCCGGCCAGTACGGCATCAAGGGCGCCCAGGTCATCGCCATAGGAGCCGCCCAGGGCTTCTCCTGGACCGTCACCATCGACGCGGGCGCCAAGGACGGCATCGCCCGCGACATGACCGTACTGAACGGGGACGGGCTGGTCGGCCGGGTCACCACCGTCGGCAAGGACACCGCCACCGTCCTGCTCGCCATCGACCCCGACTTCACCGTCGGCACCCGCATGGAGAAGACCAACGAGATCGGCTTCGCCAACGGGCAGGGCGGCGGGCCGCTGCGCGTCCAGCTCCTCAACGGCAAGGCGAACGTGAAGAAGGGCGACCGGATGGTCACCTTCGGCTCCAGTGAGGGCAAGCCCTTCGTGCCCGGCGTGCCGGTCGGCACCATCACCCACGTCGGCAGCGCCAACGGCGACCTCACCCGCACGGTCCAGGTCGAGCCCTTCGCCGGCTTCTCCCGCCTGGACGTCGTCGGCGTCGTCGTCCAGCCGCCGCGCGAGAACCCCCGGGACACGGTCCTGCCGCCCAAGCCCGCCAAGCCCAAGCCCACCCCCACGGTCACCGTGACCGCCAAGCCCAAGCCTTCCCCGAGCGGCGCCACCAGGAGCTGAGCCCGATGCGCATCAACCGGATCCTCCTCTCCACCGCCCTCGTGGCCGTGGCCCTCGTCGTCCAGGTGGGTGTGCTCGCCAGACTGCACCTCCCCGGAGCCGTACCGGACCTGCTTCTCCTCGTCGTCCTCGGCCTGGCCATGGTGTACGGGCATGTCGCCGGGGCCTTCATCGGCTTCGGTGCGGGACTCCTCGCGGACCTCGCGCCCCCCTCCGACCACGCGATCGGCCGCTACGCCCTCGTGCTCTGCGTCATCGGCTACGCCGCCGGGCTCACCAAGCCCGACAAGAGCCGGCACCGCTCCGCCTCGCTGCCGCTGACCGTGGTGGTCTGCGCCGCCATCGGCTCGACGCTGCTCTACGCCGGCGTCGGCTCACTGGCCGGCGACAACGCGGGCAACACCGTCGGCATCCCCCTGCTGCTCTTCACCGCCACCGTCTACGACCTCGTGCTCGCCCCCTTCAGCGTCCCGCTCGTGATGGCCCTGGCCCGGCGCGCGGACAACGATCCGGTGGCCGGGGAGAGTTCCGGCGGCACGCAGTCCGGTCCGATGCTCGGCGAGGCCGCGTACGGCTGGCTCTCCACCGGCAGCGGGCTGCGCATGAGCCGCCCCGGGCGGGGTGGCCGGACGCCGCGGATCGGCAGCCAGCGCGGCGGCCTGCTCGGCGGCAAGTCCAACAAGCCGGCCCGCATCAAGGGGGTCAAGCGCCTGTGAGCCGTACACCGTTCCGGGGGACCACGAGGGGGCACAGGTGAGCGCCCGCCCGTCGCCCGACCACCGCCCCTCAAGGAGGCGCTGCGCGCCGTGAGTAACATTCCTGAGACCGGCCGGACGACCCGCGTCACCGTCCGCCTCGTAGCCATTCAGATACTGGTCTTCTCGCTGCTGCTCACCCTCGGCGGCCGGCTGTGGTACCTCCAGGTCCGCAACGGCGACGAGTACGCCGCCGAGGCCAGCGGCAACCACGTCCAGCAGGTCGTCGACCCGGCCGTGCGCGGCTCGATCCTCGACGCGCGCGGCGTGCCGCTCGCCGACAACGAGACCCGCCTCGTCGTCTCCGCCAGCCGTACCGCGCTGATGAAGATGGACGACGAGGGCAAGGCCGTACTGACCCGCCTCGCGCACGTCCTGGACATGTCGTACACCGACGTGAAGAACAAGGTCCGGCTGTGCGACGCCAAGACCCCGCAGCCCTGCTGGAACGGCTCGCCCTTCCAGCCCATCCCGATCACGGACGAGGCCACCACCCAGCAGGCCCTGAAGATCCGGGAGAGCGCCGAGGACTTCCCCGGCATCTCCGCCGAGCCCACCGCGGTACGCCGCTACCCGGCCCCCGCCAAGGCCGCGACCTCCCAGGTGCTCGGCTACCTCTCGCCGGTCACCGACGAGGAGATCAAGAAGGCGGAGCACACGAACTCGCCGTTCCTGCGCTCGGACATGGTGGGCCGCTCGGGTCTTGAGCGGACGTACGACAGCGCGCTGCGCGGCAAGGCCGGCGTCACCCGCTACCAGGTCGACAACCTCGGCCGGGTCATGGGCAAGGCCAAGAGCGACCCGGCCCGGCCCGGGGACAACGTCGTCACCTCGATAGACGCACGCGTGCAGGCCGTTGCCGAGAAGGAGCTCCACCAGGCGATGGTGGAGGCCCGCAAGCAGCATGACCGCAACACCGGCACGAACTACAAGGCCGACGCGGGCGCCGTGGTCGTCATGGAGAACAAGACCGGCCGGGTGGTCTCGATGGCCTCCCAGCCGGAGTACGACCCGAACGCCTGGGTCGGCGGCATCTCGGCGAAGGACTACGCCAAGCTGACCGGCAAGAAGTCCAACTACCCGCTGCTGAACCGGGCGATCCAGGGCCAGGCGGCCCCCGGCTCGATCTTCAAGGTCATCTCGACCTCGGCCGCGGTCAACGCCGGGTACCCCTTCAACGGCCGGTACAACTGCTCCAGTTCGTACAACGTCGGCGGACAGGTCTTCAAGAACTTCGAGTCCCAGAGCCATGGCGCGATCACCCTGGGCCGGGCGCTGGAGGTCTCCTGCGACACCGTCTTCTACGACCTGGCGTACAAGCAGTGGGTCAAGGACGGCGGCAACAAGCCCAAGGACCCCAAGGACTGGTTCTACAAGACCGCGCACGAGTTCGGCCTCGGCAAGGAGACCGGCATCGACCTGCCCAACGAGGTCAAGGGCCGGGTCCCGGACCGCCAGTGGAAGAAGGACTTCTGGAAGGCCAACAAGGACTCCTGGTGCAAGACCGGCAAGAAGGGCGGCAGCTACGTCCAGCGCCTCGCCTACGAGAGCTGTCTCGAAGGCATGAAGATGCGCGCCGGTGACTCGGTGAACTACTCCATCGGCCAGGGCGACACCCTCGTGACGCCGATCCAGATGGCGACGATCTACGCGGCCATCGCCAACGGCGGGACGATGTACGACCCGACCATCGGCAAGGCGATCATCAGCGCCAACGGCAAGAAGGTCCGGGACATCGCGCCGAAGGCGCACGGCAAGCTGCCCGACACGCCGAAGACGCTGAAGCAGATCGACAAGGCGCTGGAGGGCGTGGCCACTCGGGGTACCGCCGCCTGGCGGTTCGAGGGCTGGCCGCAGAAGCAGATCCCGATGCACGCCAAGACCGGTACCGCGGAGGTCTACGGCAAGCAGACGACGTCGTGGTTCGCCACGTACACCAAGGACTTCACGATCGTCATGACGATCGCCCAGGGTGGTACGGGCTCCGGCGCCTCGGGTCCGGCCGTCCGCAAGATCTACGACGCGATCTACGGCGTGGACGCCAAGGGCAAGATCCACAAGGACAAGGCGCTGCTGCCGAAGCCGGAGGCGAGCCTCCCGAAGATCGACCGGGACGGCAACATCACCGCCGGCAAGCTGACCAAGCCGATCGTCAACGAGAAGAAGCCGGAAGGGGCGGTCCAGTGACCAGCAGCAGCTACGCCATCCGGCGCTACGCCCCCGACCGCGGCGTCTGGTCCAAGCTCACCGCCCGGGACTCCGTCGTCCGGCGGCTGGACTGGATACTGCTCTTCTCCTGCCTGGCCCTCTCGCTCATCGGCGCGGTCCTGGTCTTCTCGGCCACCCGCAACCGCATCGAGCTGAACCACGGCGACCAGTACTCCTACGTCCTCAAGCACCTGCTCAACACCGGCATCGGCCTCGCGCTCGCGGCCGGCACGGTGTGGCTGGGCCACCGCACGCTGCGCGGCGCCGTACCCATCCTGTACGGGCTCTCGCTGGTGCTGTCCGCGCTGGTGCTCACCCCGCTCGGCGCGACCATCAACGGCTCGCGGTCCTGGCTCGCGATCCCCGGCGGACTCTCCCTGCAGCCCGCCGAGTTCGCGAAGATCACCATCACGCTGGGCATGGCGATGGTCCTCGCCGCCCGGGTCGACGCGGGCGACCGGGAACACCCCGGCCACCGCGCCGTCCTCCAAGCGCTCGCCATCGCGCTGGTCCCGATAGTGGTCATCATGCTGATGCCGGACCTCGGCTCGGTCATGGTGCTCGGCACGATCGTGCTGGCCGTGCTGCTCGCCTCGGGCGCGTCCAACCGCTGGGTCATCGGCCTGGTGACGCTGGGCGTGGTGGGCTGCTTGAGCGTCTGGCAGCTGCACCTCCTCGACGACTACCAGATCGCCCGCTTCGCGGCCTTCGCCAACCCGAGCCTGGACCCGGCGGGCGTCGGCTACAACACCAACCAGGCGCGCATCGCGATCGGTTCCGGCGGGCTCTTCGGCGCGGGCCTGTTCCAGGGCAGCCAGACCACCGGCCAGTTCGTGCCCGAGCAGCAGACCGACTTCATCTTCACGGTCGCCGGTGAGGAGCTGGGCTTCCTCGGCGCGGGCCTGATCATCTTCCTGCTGGGCGTGGTGCTCTGGCGCGCCTGCCGGATCGCCCGGGAGTCCTCCGAGCTGTACAGCACGGTCGTCGCGTCCGGCATCATCGCCTGGTTCGCCTTCCAGTCGTTCGAGAACATCGGGATGACGCTGGGGATCATGCCGGTCACCGGCCTGCCGCTGCCCTTTGTCTCCTACGGCGGCACCTCGATGTTCGCCGTGTGGATCGCCATCGGACTGCTGCAGTCGATCAGAGTGCAGCGGCCCGTCTCCGCCTGATCCGCCGCTCGGTCCGTTGTGGTCCGGTTCCCTGCCGAAGGGGGCCGGACCACATGCGTTCCGGTACACGTACCCATTCCGCGCGGACACGTACTGTGACGGGTCTTACGTGGCGGTAGAGCCTTCCGGACGGCATGCTGTCGCGGAACAGCTTCAGCGAGACAGTCGTCCGCATCCCGAGACAGAGTTCCGTATCCGCACGCAGGCGCCCCGCATGCCGCCCCGTCAGGAGAAAACGCTCCCATGTTCTCGAAGGTCCTGGTCGCCAACCGTGGCGAAATCGCCATCCGCGCCTTCCGCGCCGCCTATGAGCTGGGCGCGCAGACCGTCGCCGTCTTCCCCCACGAGGATCGCAACTCCGGCCACCGCCTCAAGGCGGACGAGGCCTACCAGATCGGCGAGCCCGGCCACCCCGTGCGCGCGTACCTCTCGGTCGAGGAGATCGTCCGCGCGGCACGGCAGGCCGGCGCCGACGCCGTCTACCCCGGCTACGGCTTCCTCTCCGAGAACCCCGACCTGGCCGCCGCCTGCGCCGAGCACGGCATCACCTTCGTCGGCCCCTCCACCGAAGTACTGGAGCTCACCGGCAACAAGGCGCGGGCCATCGCCGCCGCCAAGGCCGCCGGGCTGCCCGTCCTCGCCTCCTCCGCGCCCTCCTCCGACGTCGAGGAGCTGCTGGCGGCCGCCGAGGACATGGAGTTCCCGGTCTTCGTGAAGGCGGTCGCGGGCGGCGGCGGGCGCGGCATGCGCCGGGTCGCCGAGCGCACCCAGCTGCGCGAGGCCGTCGAGGCGGCGGCCCGCGAGGCCGAGTCGGCCTTCGGCGACCCCACGGTCTTCCTGGAGCAGGCCGTCGTCGACCCGCGCCACATCGAGGTGCAGATCCTCGCCGACACCCACGGCAACGTGATCCACCTGTACGAGCGGGACTGCAGCGTGCAGCGCCGCCACCAGAAGGTCATCGAGCTGGCCCCGGCCCCGAACCTCCCCGCCGAGCTGCGCGAGAAGATCTGCGCCGACGCCGTCGCCTTCGCCAAGCAGATCGGCTACACCTGCGCCGGTACCGTCGAATTCCTCGTCGACGCGCGCGGCAACCACGTCTTCATCGAGATGAACCCGCGCATCCAGGTCGAGCACACCGTCACCGAAGAGGTCACGGACGTCGACCTCGTACAGTCGCAGCTGCGCATCGCATCCGGTGAATCGCTGGCCGACCTCGGGCTCAGCCAGGAGAAGATCGTGCTGCGCGGCTCGGCGCTGCAGTGCCGCATCACCACCGAGGACCCCGCCAACGGCTTCCGGCCCGACACCGGCCGGATCACCGCCTACCGCTCCCCGGGCGGCGCGGGCGTCCGCCTGGACGGCGGCACCAACCTCGGCGCCGAGGTCGGCGCCCACTTCGACTCGATGCTGGTCAAGCTCACCTGCCGGGGCCGCGACTTCGCCACCGCCGTCGGCCGTGCCCGGCGCGCCGTCACCGAGTTCCGCATCCGCGGCGTGGCCACCAACATCCCGTTCCTGCAGGCGGTGCTGGACACCCCGGACTTCCGCGAGGGGAGGGTCACCACCTCCTTCATCGAGCAGCGCCCCGAACTGCTGACCCAGCGCGGCTCCGCCGACCGCGGCACCCGCATCCTGGAGTACCTCGCGGACGTCACGGTCAACAAGCCGCACGGCGAGCGCCCCGCCACCGTCGCGCCGCACGAGAAACTGCCCGCGATCGACACCTCCGCGCCGATCCCCGACGGCTCCCGGCAGCGGCTCCGGCAGCTCGGCCCCGAGGGCTTCGCCGCCGACCTGCGCGCCCGGCCCGCGCTCGGCGTCACCGACACCACCTTCCGCGACGCCCACCAGTCCCTGCTGGCCACCCGCGTCCGTACCAAGGACCTGCTGGAGGTCGCCGGGCACGTCGCCCGTACGACGCCCGAGCTGCTGTCCCTCGAAGCGTGGGGCGGCGCGACGTACGACGTGGCGCTGCGCTTCCTGTACGAGGACCCGTGGGAGCGGCTCGCGGCGCTGCGCGAGGCCGTCCCCAACATCTGCCTCCAGATGCTGCTGCGCGGCCGCAACACCGTCGGCTACACCCCCTACCCCGAGCAGGTCACCCGCTCCTTCGTGCAGGAGGCCGCCGACACCGGCATCGACATCTTCCGCATCTTCGATGCGCTCAACAACGTCGACCAGATGCGCCCCGCGATCGACGCCGTCCGCGAGACCGGCACCGCCATCGCCGAGGTCGCCATGAGCTACACCGGCGACCTCGCCGACCCCGGCGAGAAGCTCTACACCCTCGACTACTACCTCCGCCTCGCCGAGCAGATGGTCGACGCGGGCGCCCACGTCCTCGCCATCAAGGACATGGCCGGCCTGCTCCGCGCGCCCGCCGCGAAGAAGCTGGTCACGGCCCTGCGCCAGAACTTCGACCTGCCCGTCCACATCCACACCCACGACACCCCCGGCGGCCAGCTCGCCACGTACCTCGCGGGCTGGGAGGCCGGCGCGGACGCGGTCGACGGCGCCTCCGCCGCCCTGGCCGGTACCACCAGCCAGCCCGCCCTCTCCGCGATCGTCGCCGCCGCCGCGCACACCGACCGCGACACCGGCATCGACCTCGACGCGGTCTGCGCCCTGGAGCCGTACTGGGAAGCCGTACGCAAGGTCTACGCACCCTTCGAGGCCGGGCTTCCGGCGCCCACCGGACGCGTCTACGCGCACGAGATCCCCGGCGGCCAGCTCTCCAACCTCCGCCAGCAGGCCATCGCGCTCGGCCTCGGCGACCGCTTCGAGCAGATCGAGAACGCCTACGCGGGCGCCGACCGGCTCCTCGGCCGCCTCGTCAAGGTCACCCCCAGCTCCAAGGTCGTCGGCGACCTCGCGCTCGCGCTGGTCGGCGCCGGGGTCTCCACCGAGGAGTTCGCCGCCGACCCGGCCCGCTTCGACATCCCCGGCTCCGTCATCGGCTTCCTCCGCGGCGAGCTGGGCGAACCGGCCGGCGGCTGGCCCGAGCCGCTGCGCAGCCGCGCCCTCGAAGGCCGCGCCGAGGCCCCCGGCATCACCGAGCTGACGGCCGACGAGTCCAAGCGCCTCTCGGCCACCTCCGCCGAGCGCCAGGCCGTACTGAACGAGCTGCTCTTCCCCGGCCCGACCAGGGACTTCACCACCCACCGCGAGCGCTACGGCGACACCTCCCCGCTCTCCAGCGACCTGTTCTTCTACGGGCTGCACCACGGCGAGGAGAACGTCGTACGGCTCGCCCCCGGCGTCCAGCTGCTCATCGGCCTGGAGGCGATCTCCGAGGCCGACGAGCGCGGCATGCGCACCGTGATGTGCATCCTCAACGGCCAGCTGCGGCCCATCCAGGTCCGCGACCGGTCGGTGGCCACCGAGGTGCCGGCCGCCGAGAAGGCCGACCGGAACAACCCCGGCCACCTGCCGGCCCCGTTCGCCGGCGTGGTCACCCTCGCCGTCGAGGAGGGCCAGCAGGTCGAGGCGGGCGCCACCATCGGCACCATCGAGGCCATGAAGATGGAGGCGGCGATCACCGCACCCACCGGCGGCACGGTCACCCGCATCGCCATCTCCCCGATCGCCCAGGTCGAGGGCGGCGACCTGCTCATCGTGGTGGAGTGAGCGCCTTCGTGGAGTGAGCACCGGCCCGGTGCGCGGCAGGCTTCCCGGCTTGTCGCGCACCGGGCCGCTGGGGGGCTCCCCAAAAGCGGGACACGACAGTACGTTCGCCCCATGGCGGACACCGTGCGGGAGATCGAGCGGAAGTACGAGGCCAACGGCGCGGGCCTGCCGCCCGAAGGCCTCCCCGACCTGACCGGCGTCGACCGGGTCGCGTCCGTCGCGGACCGTGGCACGGCCACCCTGGACGCCACCTACTACGACACCGCAGACCGGCGGCTGGCCCGCGACGGCATCACCCTGCGCCGCCGCACCGGCGGCGACGACGCCGGCTGGCACCTGAAACTGCCCGTCGCCGCCCACGTACGCGACGAGATCCGCGCCCCGCTCTCCGACACCGTCCCCCGCGCCCTGCGCGGCCTGCTCCGCTCCCGCGTCCGCGACGCCGAGCTGATCCCCCTCGTACGGATCGCGACCCGCCGTGAGACCCGGCAGCTGCTCGCCGCCGACGGCACGGTCCTCGCGGAGATCGCCGCCGATCAGGTGCGCGCCGACCGCCCGTCCGGCCCCGGCCGGACCGCCGAATGGGCCGAGATAGAGGTCGAGCTGACGGCGGGCGGGGACACGGCCCTCCTGGACGCGGTCGAGGACCGGCTCCTGCGCGCCGGGCTGCGCCCCGCGTCCACGGCCTCCAAGGCGGCCCGCGCACTGCGCGACACGGCCCCGAAGGGCGAGCGGAAGACGGCCGCCAAGAGCGAGCGTGAGGCGGCCACCGAGGGTGGACGGAAGACGGCCGCCGAGGGCGAGCGGAAGACGGCCGCCGAGCCCACCGCGGCGGACCAGTGCGGCGAGCCGCCCACGGCAGAGGCGCCCACCGCCGAAGAGATCGTCCTCCGCTACCTCACCCGCCAGATCCGCGCCCTCACCGAGCTGGACCCCGCCGTCCGCCGCGACCTCCCCGACTCCGTCCACCAGATGCGCGTCGCCACCCGCCGCCTGCGCAGCGCCCTCCGCTCGTACGCCACCGTCCTGGACCGGGCCGCCACCGACCCCCTCGGCGCCGAGCTGAAATGGCTCGCCGCCGAGCTGGGCGTCGGCCGCGACGCCGAAGTGCTCGCAGCCCGCATCCAGGAAGCCCTGACCGCGCTCCCCAAGGAGCTGCGCCCCGGCCCCGTACGCACCCGGCTGCGCACCTGGACCCAGGCACACCGCAAAGGCTCCCGGAAACACCTCATCGCCGTCCTCGACGGCGAGCGCTACCTCACCCTCCTGAACGCCCTGGACGCGCTGATCACCGACCCGCCCCGGGCCCGCGCCGCGCGCCGCCCGGCCGACCGGGTGCTGCCCAAGGCGGTCGAACGGGACTTCCGGCGGCTGGCCGGGCACGTCGCGACCGCGCTGGCCGCGCCGCCCGGCCGCGACCGTGACCTGGCCCTCCACGAAGCCCGCAAGGCCGCCAAGCGCACCCGGTACGCGGCGGAGGCGGCCCGCCCCGAGCTGGGCCGCCCCGCGAAGGAGCTGGCCGCCCGCATGACGGAGCTGCAGGAACTCCTCGGCGACCACCAGGACAGCGTCATGGCCCGCGAGGCCCTGCGCGACCTGGCCGCCCAGGCCCACGCGGCGGGCGAGAACGCCTTCGCGTACGGCGTCCTGTACGCCCGCGAAGAATCCCGCGCCGCAGCCCGCGAAGCCGAGCTGCCGACCCTGTGGGCCACGATCGATTCGGGGACGGCCGGGGGAGCGCGTTAGTCTTGAGGGTCACCCTTCCCAGCTCATGCTGTGCTGTGCCGATCTAAGAGAGAACGCCGCGATGCCTGTCGAGACGGTCTTCCCGCGCCTGGAAGCGCTTCTCCCGCATGTCCAGAAGCCCATCCAGTACGTCGGTGGAGAGCTGAACTCCACCGTCAAGGACTGGGACGCGTGCGACGTGCGCTGGGCGCTCATGTACCCCGACGCGTACGAGGTCGGGCTGCCCAACCAGGGCGTCCAGATCCTGTACGAGGTCCTGAACGAGCGTGACGGCGTGCTCGCCGAGCGCACCTACAGCGTCTGGCCCGACCTCGAAGCGCTGATGCGCGAGCACGGTGTGCCGCAGTTCACGGTCGACGCGCACCGCCCGATCGACGCGTTCGACGTGCTCGGCGTCTCCTTCTCCACCGAGCTGGGCTACACGAATCTGCTCACCGCGCTGGACCTGGCGAACATCCCGATGTACGCCAAGGACCGCACGGAGGACCACCCGCTGATCCTCGCGGGCGGCCACGCCGCCTTCAATCCCGAGCCGATCGCGGACTTCCTGGACTGCGCGGTGGTCGGCGACGGCGAGCAGGCCGTCCTGGAGATCACCGAGATCATCCGGGCGTGGAAGAACGAGGGCCGCCCCGGCGGCCGCGACGAGCTGCTCTTCCGCCTCGCGAAGACCGGCAGCGTCTACGTCCCCAAGTTCTACGACGTGGAGTACCTCGCCGACGGCCGCATCAGCCGCGTCGTGCCGAACCGCTCCGGCGTCCCGTGGCGCGTGTCCAAGCACACCGTCATGGACCTCGACGAGTGGCCCTACCCGAAGCAGCCGCTCGTCCCCCTGGCCGAGACCGTCCACGAACGGATGTCGGTCGAGATCTTCCGTGGCTGCACCCGCGGCTGCCGTTTCTGCCAGGCCGGCATGATCACGCGCCCCGTACGGGAGCGAAGCATCACCGGCATCGGCGACATGGTGGACAAGGGCCTGAAGGCCACGGGATTCGAGGAGGTCGGCCTGCTGTCGCTGTCCTCCGCGGACCACACCGAGATCGGCGACATCGCCAAGGGCCTCGCCGACCGGTACGAAGAGGACAAGATCGGCCTCTCCCTCCCCTCCACCCGCGTCGACGCGTTCAACATCGACCTGGCCAACGAGCTGACCCGCAACGGCCGCCGCTCGGGCCTGACGTTCGCGCCCGAGGGCGGCAGCGAGCGCATCCGCAAGGTCATCAACAAGATGGTCTCGGAGGAGGACCTGATCCGTACGGTCTCCACGGCCTACGGCAACGGCTGGCGCCAGGTGAAGCTGTACTTCATGTGCGGTCTGCCGACCGAGACCGACGAGGACGTCCTGCAGATCGGCGACATGGCGGTCAACGTCATCGCCGAGGGCCGCCGCGTCTCCGGCCAGAACGACATCCGCTGCACGGTCTCCATCGGCGGCTTCGTCCCCAAGCCGCACACCCCCTTCCAGTGGGCCCCGCAGCTCTCCGCCGAGGAGACCGACGCCCGCCTGGAGAAGCTCCGCGACAAGATCCGCGGCGACAAGAAGTACGGCCGCTCCATCGGCTTCCGCTACCACGACGGCAAGCCCGGCATCGTCGAGGGCCTGCTCTCCCGCGGCGACCGCCGCATCGGCGCCGTGATCCGCGCGGTCTACGAGGACGGCGGCCGCTTCGACGGCTGGCGCGAGCACTTCTCCTACGACCGCTGGATGCAGGCCGCCGAGAAGACCCTCCCCGACTTCGGCGTCGACGTCGCCTGGTACACCACCCGCGAGCGCACCTACGAAGAGGTCCTCCCCTGGGACCACCTGGACTCCGGCCTGGACAAGGACTGGCTCTGGGAGGACTGGCAGGACGCCCTCGACGAAACCGAGGTCGACGACTGCCGCTGGACCCCGTGCTTCGACTGCGGCGTGTGTCCTCAGATGGACACCGAGATCCAGATCGGCCCGACGGGGAAGAAGCTGCTGCCGCTCACGGTCGTGAAGTAGCCGCGCAGCACACATATGACAGTCCGGCCCGGTCGCCGCAATTCGGTGGCCGGGCCGGTGTGTTGCCCGCACACTGTTGCGATGCCACAGCTGATCGCACCCACGCTGCGTGTCCAGGCGTCGTTCCTGGAGGCGATGAAGGAGCTCCGGGCGGAGGGGGTGGGCGAGGACGGCGACGACACGGTCGTCGGGCGGGAGATCCGCCAGTTCTCCGGGGAGTGGGACGACCCGGTCGCCTTCTCCCGGTACACCGACTGGCTGCGCTCCATGACCAGCCCGGACGTCACCCGCCCCATGGGCTGGGTGCCGTGCACCCACCTCTGGTACGTCGAGGGCGACACCTTCCTGGGCCGCATCGGCCTGCGCCACGAGCTGAACGACTATCTGCTGGAGCTCGGCGGCCACATCGGCTACTACGTACGCCCCACCGCCCGCCGCCGCGGCCACGCCACCGCCATGCTGCGCGCCGCGCTGCCGGTGGCCCGTGCGCTCGGTATTCAGTCCGCGCTGGTCACGTGTGACACCACCAACACCGCGTCACGTAAGGTCATCGAGGCCTGCGGCGGGATCTTCGAGGACGAGCGCGGCGGAAAGCTGCGCTACTGGGTGCCGACGAACGCCGGGCAGGCGAGCGACAGGACGTAGAGCGGTACCGGGGGAGCAGCGCGGCATGGCGCACAGCAGCACGTACAAGGCACGGGACACGCGGGAGCCGGAGCGGGAGCCGGGCGGGGGTTGCTGCCTCGCTCAGGTCATCAAGATCCCGGTACTGATCGTCGTGGTTCCGTTGCGGCTGCTCTGGGACGCGCTGTGCTGGATCGGGCGTCGGGTGTACCGGTGGGTCCTCGCGCCGGTCGGGCGGGCGATTGACTGGCTGGTCAATTACCTCGTCGTCGTGCCGCTGGCCTTTTTGATCAAGTATCTGATGGTGGTGCCGGCGATCTGGGTTTACCGCTGGATCCTCACGCCGATCGGGCGCGCGCTGGCCTGGCTGGCGTACTACCTGCTCGTCGTCCCGGCGAAGTGGCTCCACCGGTGGGTGCTCGCGCCGCTCGGGCGGGCGCTCGCCCGGCTCGCGCACTACCTGCTCGTCGTCCCGGCCCTGGCCGTGTGGAAGTACCTGCTGTGGCCCGTCCTGCGGGCAATCGGCGCCGCCGTCGTGTGGGCCTGGCGGATCGCCGGGTACGTTTCCCGGGCGGTCGGCCGGGGCATCGCCGCCCTGTGGCGGTGGCTGGTCGTCGCGCCGCTGCGCTGGGTGTACCGCTGGATCCTCACCCCCGTGGGGCACGCGATCCGGGCGGTCCTCTGGCGGCCCGTGAAGGCCGCGCTGTCCGCCGCGCGCACCGCCGCCCGGGAGGTGCGGCTCGCGCTCTTCGGGTGACGGGGCGCACCCCGGCGGGAACCGGCGGCCCGGCAGGCACGTACTCTAGGTAGCAGTACGACCCCACTCACGAAGGACTGACGACACTGGGCAAGCGACAGCCCGAAGGCCCGCCGCCCGCACCGGCGGTGCAGCGCATCCGACTGCGCTACACCAAGCGCGGCCGCCTCCGGTTCACCAGCCACCGTGACTTCCAGCGCGCTTTCGAGCGGGCGCTGCGCCGTGCCGAGGTGCCCATGGCGTACTCCGCGGGATTCACCCCGCACCCCAAGGTGTCGTACGCCAATGCCGCGCCCACGGGCACCGGCAGCGAGGCCGAGTACCTGGAGATCGCCCTCACCGAGCGACGGGACCCGGAAGCGCTGCGCGCGCTGCTGGACGAGTCGCTGCCGGACGATCTCGATGTGATCGACGCCGTGGAGGCGCACACCTCCGGGCTCGCCGACCGGCTGCAGGCATCGGTGTGGGAGCTGCGCCTGGACGGCGTGGCCGTCGCGGACGCGGAGCGGGCCGTCGCGGCGTTCCTCGCGGCGGAGGAAGTACCGGTCGAGCGGCAGACGAAGAAGGGCATCCGTACCTTCGACGCGCGTGCGGCCGTCGCGGATCTGCAGGCAGGTGCGTGCGAGGCCGATAGGCCCGGCGCTGGTGCCTGTGCGATACTGCGGCTGGTTGTTCGGCATCTGACACCTGCCGTACGACCCGACGACGTCCTGTCCGGCCTCCGAGCTACGGCCGACCTGGCGCCGCCGGTCCCCGCAGCGGTGACCAGGCTGGCGCAGGGGCTGCTCGATGAGGAGACCGGCGCGGTGACCGACCCGCTCGCGCCCGACCGCGACGCAGCAGCCACGGCCGCCCCACCCACGGCCGCCGGGCTGACCGCCGCGACGCAGGCACCGCCCGCAGGCGGTGGAGCGGCGGACGGCGCAGCGTAGGAGCCGTCGTCGCGTCGCCGATCAGCCAGGGAGCCACCCCGGTCCGGCGAACGAACTGACCAGGAGACTTTCGCCGGTCCCGGACACAAGGGCCCGGCGAGCGAGACTAAAGCTCCCGTGTGGCGCCCGCGCCCCGGACCGCGGCACCGCTCTCTACGCGGGCCGCGGCCGGAACCGGACGCGGCGCCCGGGAGCGTGACGGGAGAACCGCCCGCATGCTCGAACCCATTGAGCCCACGGAATCCGCGGAGCCGGCGAACAGCCGCTCCGAGAACAGCACACCGAGCGACACCCTGCCGCCGCGCCGCAGGCGCCGTGCGGCGTCCCGGCCCGCGGGGCCGCCGGTGGGCGGCACAGCGCCCGAGGCGTCGGCCGTACAGCCGGCCGACGCGCCCGGCGCCGCTGCCGCTCCCCAGGAGCCCGCTGCCGGCACCGTCGTGACCGGTGACGAAGCCGCCCCGGCGCGCCCGCGCCGCCGCGCCACCCGCCGTACGTCGGCCCCCGCCGGCGCGCCGCGCGCCACCGAGGCCGAGGCCGCCGAGGCCCCCGCCGTCGAGGACGCCGCCGCGCTCGCCGCGTCGGCCGAGAGCGCCCCGCAGGCCGCCGCCGAGCAGTCCGCCGTCGTGACCGGTGACGAGGCCGCCCCGGCCCGTCCCCGCCGCCGCGCCACCCGCCGCGTCTCGGCCCCGGCCGGCGCGCCGCAGCCCGACGAGACCGCAGCCCCGGTGGCCCAGCAGGCCGTCGTCGCGGAGCCGGCGCCGACCGCTGTGGGCGCCGACGACGAGGAGCGGGCCGAGTCCGCCGCCGCTGCCGAGACGGCCGCCGCGGAGGCCGCGGCCGCCGAGGCCCCCGCCGCGCGGGCCGCCACCGCCGCCGCCGAGTCCCGCCCGGCCCGTTCGCGCCGCCGGGTGACCCGCAAGGTCACCGCTCCGGCCGGTACGCCGGCCGCGGCCGAGGAGCAGGCCGCCGCCGACCAGCCGCAGGCCGCTGTCGAAGAGCCGCAGCCCGCCGCTGACCAGCCGCAGGTCGCCGAGGAGCAGCCCGCCGCCGAGGCCCCCGCCGAGGAGGCCAAGCCCGCCCGTACGCGTCGCCGGGCCACCCGCCGGGCGTCCGCGCCCGCCGGCTCGCCGCAGCCCGCCGAGGCCCCCGCGCCGGTGACCCCGGAGCCGGCCCTCGCCGTCGCGGCGGTCGCCGCCGAGGACGAGGACGAGGACCAGATCGAGGCCGCCGCCGAGGCTGCCGCGGAGGAGGCGCAGGCTGAGGAGGCCGCTGCGGTGTCCGCCGAGGCCGAGCCGCAGCCCGCCAAGCCCGCCCGTACCCGCCGCCGCGCCACCCGTAAGGCGACGTCCCCGGAGGGCACGCCCGCCGGGACGCCCGCCGGGACGCCCGCTGAGACGCCCGCCACCCAGGCTCCGGTCGCCACGGACGAGGACGAACAGCCGGTCGCCGCCGCCGCGCAGGCGGTCGCCGCCGAGCAGGCCCCGCCGGCCCCGGTCGCCGAGCAGGCCCCGCGCCGCCGCACCCGCCGCCGCGCGGAGCGCCCCGCCGAGAGCCCGCAGGGCGAGACGGCGGAGGCCGCCGAGCAGCCCGTACAGCCCGTACAGCAGGAAGCGCCCGCCGCCGCTCCCGCCGAGCAGGCGGAGGAGTCCGAGGGCCCGCGCCGCCGTACCCGCCGCCGCGCCGAGCGTCCCGCCGCGCCCGCGTTCGCCCAGCCCGAGCAGGGCCGGGCCGCGCAGGAGCAGGCCGCCACCGAGGAAGCCGCCGAGGCCCCGGCGCGTGGCCGCCGCCGCTCCGCCCAGCCGCCGAGCGCCGTCTTCCAGGCCCCGGTCTTCACCGAGCCGATGTTCCAGACCCCGGAGACTGCCGCCGCCGCTGCGGCCGCCGCCCCTGCCCCCGAGGAGGAGCCCGCGGAGGCCGAGGAGCGCCCGGCGCGCCGCCGCCGTCGCCGCGGTGGCGCCGCCGAGGCCGAGCCGCAGCAGGCCGCGCCCGCCGCGGAGGAGCCCGCCGAGACCGAGGAGGAGCCCGAGGCCGAGGCCGCGCAGGGCGACGAGGAGCAGGGCGACCGTCCCTCGCGCCGTCGCCGTCGCGGTGGCCGCCGCCGTCGCCGTGGCGACGCCGCGGAGACCGAGGGCACGGACGAGGCCGAGTCCGCCGAAGGTGCCGAGGGCGCCGAGGAGCAGCCCGCCGAGGAGCCCGCCGAGGCGGAGGAGCCGGAGGCCGCGGAGGCCGACGAGCAGCCGTCCGGCGGCTCCAGCAGCAGCCGTCGCCGCCGCCGTCGCCGCCGTCGCAGCGGTGACGGTGCCGAGCCCGGCACGAACGGCGACGACCCGGAGCGTACGGTCGTCAAGGTCCGCGAGCCGCGCAAGAAGGAAGAGCGCGAGCCCGGTACGGGCTTCGACGAGGTCCAGTCCATCAAGGGCTCGACCCGTATGGAGGCCAAGAAGCAGCGCCGCCGCGAGGGCCGCGAGCAGGGCCGCCGCCGGGTGCCGATCATCACCGAGGCGGAGTTCCTGGCGCGCCGCGAGGCCGTCGAGCGCGTGATGGTCGTCCGCCAGAGCGGCGAGCGCACCCAGATCGGCGTCCTGGAAGACGACGTGCTCGTCGAGCACTACGTCAACAAGGAGCAGTCGACCTCGTACGTCGGCAACGTCTACCTGGGCAAGGTCCAGAACGTCCTCCCCTCCATGGAGGCCGCCTTCGTCGACATCGGCAAGGGCCGCAACGCCGTCCTGTACGCCGGTGAGGTCAACTTCGAGGCGCTCGGCATGGGCCACGGCCCGCGCCGCATCGAGACCGCCCTGAAGTCCGGCCAGTCGGTCCTGGTCCAGGTCACCAAGGACCCGATCGGCCACAAGGGCGCCCGCCTCACCAGCCAGGTCTCGCTCCCCGGCCGGTACCTGGTCTACGTGCCCGAGGGCTCGATGACCGGCATCAGCCGCAAGCTCCCCGACACCGAGCGGGCGCGCCTGAAGCAGATCCTCAAGAAGATCGTCCCCGAGGACGCGGGCGTCATCGTGCGCACCGCCGCCGAGGGCGCGAGCGAGGACGAGCTGCGCCGCGACGTGGAGCGCCTCCAGGGGCAGTGGGAGGAGATCCAGAAGAAGGCGAAGAGCGGCAACGCCCCGACCCTGCTGTACGGCGAGCCGGACATGACCGTCCGCGTCGTGCGCGACATCTTCAACGAGGACTTCTCCAAGGTCATCGTCAGCGGCGAGGACGCCTGGTCGACCATCTCCGGTTACGTCTCGCACGTCGCCCCGGACCTCGGCGACCGGCTTCAGAAGTGGACCTCGGACGTCGACGTCTTCGCGACGTACCGCATCGACGAGCAGCTCATGAAGGCGCTGGACCGCAAGGTCTGGCTGCCGTCCGGCGGCTCGCTGGTGATCGACAAGACCGAGGCCATGGTCGTGATCGATGTCAACACCGGCAAGTTCACCGGCCAGGGCGGCAACCTCGAAGAGACCGTCACCAGAAACAACCTGGAGGCGGCCGAGGAGATCGTCCGCCAGCTGCGCCTGCGCGACCTCGGCGGCATCGTCGTCATCGACTTCATCGACATGGTGCTGGAGTCCAACCGGGACCTCGTGCTGCGGCGGATGCTGGAGTGCCTGGGCCGGGACCGTACGAAGCACCAGGTCGCCGAGGTGACCTCGCTGGGCCTGGTCCAGATGACCCGTAAGCGGGTCGGCCAGGGCCTCCTGGAGTCCTTCTCCGAGCCGTGCGTGCACTGCAACGGCCGTGGCGTGATCGTCCACATGGACCAGGCCACGAGCACCGGCGGTGGCGGCAAGCGCAAGAAGAAGGGCAAGGGCGGCAACGGCGAGAAGCACGACCACCAGCCCGAGAAGGCCGCGGAGCCGGTCGCCCCGGCGCCCGAGCCGTCGACCGCGCCCGAGCTGGAGCCCGCAGCCGTCACCGAGGCGGAGCTGACCCCCGCGATCGGCGCCACGGACGAGTGGTTCTCCAGCCCGGCCGAGGCCGAGGCGGCGGCCGCCGCCCAGGGCCGTGGCCGCGGCCGCCGCCGCGCGAGCCGGAAGGTGTCCGCCCCGGCGGGCTCCCCGAAGGCCGCGGACGACGGCGCGGCGATCGTGGTGACCGCGTCGGAGGCCGCCACTGAGCCCGCCGCGGCGGAGCAGGAGCCGGTGCAGGCCGCCGAGCCCGCGACGGCCGCTCCGGCGCAGGCCGCGGAGCCCGTGGCCGCCGAGCAGCCCGCCGTGGAGCAGCCCGCCGCCGAGCCGGAGCCCGAGCCGCAGCCCGCGGCCCGTCCGGCCCGTGCCCGCCGCCGGGTGACCCGCGCGGTGTCGGCCCCGGCCGGTGCCGAGCCCGCCGCGCCCACCGAGGCCGGCGGCGAGGCGGCCCCCGAGGCCGCTGCCGAGGCGGCGGCGGAGGCCACCCCCGAGGTGGCCACCGGCGCCCCGCACGAGGCCCCCGAGGCCGAGGCCGGGGAGCAGCCCGCCGAGGAGGCGGCCCCCGCCAAGAAGACGGCGGCCAAGAAGACGGCGAAGAAGGCCGCGGCCAAGAAGGCGACGACCAAGAAGGCCGCCGCGAAGAAGGCCCCGGCCAAGAAGGCGACCAAGTCGGCGGCGAAGAAGACCACCGCCGACAAGGACGCCGCCGACGAGGCCCCGGCCGAAAAGGCCCCCGCCAAGAAGACGGCGGCCAAGAAGGCCACGGCGAAGAAGGCCACCGCCAAGAAGGCGACTGCGAAGAAGACGGCGGCAAAGAAGACCGCGGCCGCCGAGCAGTCCTCTTCGGCCGAGGTGACCGCTTCCACGGAGGAGTAGGCCCCGGACGCACCGGGCCTGGGCTGCGCCCGAGAGGGCGCAGCCCAGGCAGGGGCGCGGGGAACTGCGCGACCAGCCACAACGTGGCCGCAGTCGGCAGACGGCCGGACCGCCCACCCCGGCGGCCGGACCCGGCATCACCGGCGGAGCCCCGGTTTGACCCCCTGGTCAAGGCCCCGTAACCTTGACCGTCGGCGTCTATGTACGCCAACCACCTGAGCAAACACCTCCCGGTTCCGCCGGGGGAGGCCGCTCGTCCAATGCGGATCGCGCCCTCACGGGCGCAGCGCGTCGGATAGCCGGGCCCGCAGGGCCCCCGGGCGGCTGGCATCAGTGGTCCCCGTTTCTAGCGAGAGAGAGTTCCGCGTGTACGCGATCGTGCGCACCGGCGGCCGCCAGCAGAAGGTTGCTGTCGGCGACGTCATCGAGGTTGACCGCATTTCCACCAGCAAGGTCGGCGAGACCGTCGAGCTCTCCACGCTGCTGGTCGTCGACGGCGAGTCCGTCACGAGCGACCCGTGGGTGCTCGCCGGCGTGAAGGTCCAGGCCGAGGTCGTGGACCACCACAAGGGCGACAAGATCCGCATCCAGAAGTACAAGAACAAGACCGGTTACAAGAAGCGGATCGGCCACCGTCAGCTGCACACCGCGCTGAAGATCACCGGCATCGACGCTCCGGCGAAGTAAGGGACTGAGGAGACATGGCACACAAGAAGGGCGCATCGTCCACTCGGAACGGTCGCGATTCCAACGCTCAGCGGCTCGGCGTCAAGCGCTTCGGCGGCCAGGCCGTCCTCGCCGGTGAGATCATCGTCCGCCAGCGCGGCACCCACTTCCACCCGGGCACCGGCGTCGGCCGCGGCGGCGACGACACGCTGTTCGCGCTGCAGGCCGGTGCGGTGGAGTTCGGTACCCACCGCGGCCGCAAGGTCGTGAACATCGTTCCTGGCGTCTGAATCCCCTAGGGGCTTCGGCACCGTAGAACGGTTCCTCGCAAAGGCGGATCCCCTTCCCGTACGGGAAGCGGGTCCGCCTTTCGCGTGTTACTGAAGAGACAATTCCGTACGCGCTCCCGTACATCCCGCGTACGTCCCCGTAGTTACTGGAGGCACCCCCATGACCACCTTCGTGGACCGCGTCGAGCTGCACGTCGCCGCGGGTAACGGAGGCCACGGCTGTGCCTCCGTCTTCCGGGAGAAGTTCAAGCCGCTCGGCGGCCCCGACGGCGGCAACGGCGGCCGTGGCGGCGATGTGATCCTGGTCGTCGACCAGGACGTCACCACCCTCCTGGACTACCACCACCACCCGCACCGCAAGGCCACCAACGGCGCGCCCGGCGCGGGCGACCACCGCTCCGGCAAGAACGGCCAGGACCTCGTCCTGCCGGTCCCGGACGGCACGGTCATCCTCGACAAGAAGGGCAACGTCCTCGCCGACCTGGTCGGCCAGGGCACCACCTTCGTCGCGGGCCAGGGCGGCCGCGGCGGCCTCGGCAACGCGGCGCTGGCCTCCGCCCGCCGCAAGGCCCCCGGCTTCGCGCTGCTCGGCGAGCCGGGCGAGGAGCGGGACATCGTCCTGGAGCTCAAGACCGTCGCGGACGTGGCCCTCGTCGGCTACCCCAGCGCCGGCAAGTCCTCGCTGATCTCGGTACTCTCCGCCGCCAAGCCGAAGATCGCCGACTACCCCTTCACCACGCTCGTCCCCAACCTCGGTGTGGTGACGGCCGGTTCGACGGTGTACACGATCGCGGACGTCCCCGGCCTCATCCCCGGTGCCAGCCAGGGCAAGGGCCTCGGCCTGGAGTTCCTGCGCCACGTGGAGCGCTGCGAGGTACTGGTCCACGTCCTGGACACCGCCACCCTGGAGTCCGACCGCGACCCGCTCTCCGACCTCGACATCATCGAGGAGGAGCTCGCGCAGTACGGCGGCCTGGAGAACCGGCCCCGCGTGGTCGTCCTCAACAAGATCGACATCCCGGACGGCAAGGACCTCGCGGACATGATCCGCCCCGACCTGGAGGCCCGCGGCTACCGCGTCTTCGAGGTCTCCGCGGTGGCGCACATGGGCCTCAAGGAGCTCTCCTATGCCCTCGCCGAGACCGTCGCGCAGGCCCGCGCGGCCCGGCCCGCCCAGGAGGCGACCCGCGTCGTCATCCGCCCCCAGGCCGTCAACGACACCGGCTTCACCGTCACCCCCGAGGGAGAGAACCTCTTCCGCGTCCGCGGCGACAAGCCGGAGCGCTGGGTGCGCCAGACCGACTTCAACAACGACGAGGCCGTGGGCTACCTCGCCGACCGCCTCAACCGCCTCGGCGTCGAGGACGAGCTGCTCAAGGCCGGTGCCCGCGCGGGTGACGGTGTCGCCATCGGCCCCGAGGACAACGCGGTCGTCTTCGACTGGGAGCCGACGATGATGGCCGGCGCGGAGATGCTCGGCCGCCGCGGCGAGGACCACCGCCTGGAGGCACCCCGCCCGGCCACGCAGCGCCGCCGCGACCGCCAGGCGGAGCGGGACGAGGCGGAAGAGGCGTACGACGGCTTCAACCCGCTGGGTTGATCCGGGGGCGGCTTGGCCGCCTGTTGTGCCGTCAGGCCCGCAGCTCGCACCACACGGTTTTCCCGGTGGTGCGCTGCGGGCCTTCGTCGTCCGGGGCCACGCCCCACTTGTCGGTGGCCGCCGCGACGAGCGCGAGTCCCCGTCCGCTCTCCTCCCACGGGCCTGTGTCCCGTGCCTCGGGCAGTACGGGGTGGCGGTCGTGTACGGCGATCACCATCCCGTCCTCATGCCGCCGCACCGCGACGGTGCACCGCCGGTCCGGCACATGCCGGTACACATTGACCAGCAGCTCCGTAACGGCGAGCTCGGCAGCATCGGCCAGCTGCCCCAGCCCCCACAACCGCACGAGCGCCCGCACGACGCGCCGCACATGCCGCGCACTGTGCGTACCGACGCGAAGCGAGATCCGGTACTCCCGCGTCGGAAAGATGTAGCTATCGGTATCGGAAGTCTCATTCACAGCCCAATCGTGCGCTGGCTCGATTACCCTCTGCTACGCCGTGAATGCAACTGGACGTCTGGTTGCGCGGGTTGAGCGAGGGAGCTCCCATGGCCAATTGCAAGTCGCTCGATCCGGGGGCATCTCCGCTCGACTACTTCGGAGCGGAACTGCGAAGGCTGCGCGAGGAAGCCGGCCTGACGCTCGAACAGCTGGGCAAGCTGGTGTACTTGACCGGCTCAATGATCGGCCAGATCGAAACAGCCACGAAGATGCCCAAGGACGAGCACATCCCGCGGTTCGACGAGACGCTGGGCGCGAAGGGCGCGTTGGTGCGTCTTTGGGATCTGGTACGCCGGAGCAAGCTGCCCTACAAGCATCGGCGCGTAGCCGAACTCCAGTCCTCCGCCCGGCGCATCCTCGCCTTTCAGCCCCAGGTGGTCTACGGACTTCTGCAGACTCCGGAGTACGCGCGGGCCGTGCTCGGCGTACTCGACAAGGAAGGTCTCGACGACCGCGTGGAAGCATGGCTGGCGCGGCAGCGCATTCTGGAGGGCGCGCAGCCGCCATTGCTCTGGGTCGTCATGGGCGAGGCCGTTCTCTACCAGGAAGTCGGCGGCCAAGAGGTGATGCGAAAGCAACTGGCACACCTGTTGAGTTACCGCGACTCCCGCCATGTGCATATCCAGGTCCTGCCGTACTCGGCCGGTGCACACGCCGGTCTGGTCGGTGCGTTCACGCTGTTCTCCTACCGAGACCAGGCAGATATCGTCTACGCCGAGGGCTACGGCGGTGCCGAGCCGACCGCCAATCCTGAATCCGCCGAGGATTGCTCGCTCCGCTACGATCATCTGCAATCTGCAGCCCTGGCGCCGAATGTCTCGGCAGAGCTGATTGCCCGTGTGATGGAGGAGCGCTATGGCCACGCCCGCGAACCTGGACCGCGCCCGGTGGCGTAAGTCCAGCTACAGCACCAACGAAGGCGGCGAGTGTGTCGAGGTGGCCTCGCTCCCTGCCCTCATCGCCATCCGGGACTCCAAGAACCCCGACGGGCCCGTCGTCACCGTCGACCCCGGAACCTTCGCCGAGTTCATCGGCTACGTGGGCCGCACGCACGACTGAGGGCCCGTGTAAACACGGGCCCTCAGTCGTATCGCTACGTCGCGTCGTCAGACGACCGCGCGGGTCTCCGAGCCCTCGGCCGACTCGTCGCCGCTCTCCGCCGCGTCAGCGGCTTCCGCCGGCTCGGCCGACTTCGGGGACTCCGAGGGGTCCAGCTCCATCTCCTCGGCGGCCTCCTGCGCCTCGTGCGCTTCCGTGCCCTCGTCGCGCTGGCCCGGGACGCCCGCGAGCCGGGCCTCCATCCGGACCTGCCGCTCCTCGGCCGCCGCGTGCAGCGCCAGCGCGGCCGCGTTGAAGCGGGCCAGCGACGGCGGGTCCGACGGTCCCAGCAGGTGCTCCTTCAGCTCCTTACGGGCCTGAACGAGCGTGTCCCGCTCCGGATTCCGCACCGTCTCCAGCAGCCCGGCGACACCGTCCGCCTCCGGCGTGAGGATCGTCGCCGCCCGCACCGTCGGGAAGTTCGTACGGAACTCCTCCTCGGTCATCCCGGACGTATTCGCGACCGCGTACGGCTTCTCGCTGCTCAGGTAGTCCGAGACCACGCTGGAGACATCGCTGATGAGGACGTCCGCCTGGTTGAAGCAGGCGAAGATCGCGGGGCGGGCCGAGGTGATGATCCGGTGCTCCCACTCGGGGAACGAGGCCCAGTACGCGGCCTCCCACGCGGCGGTCGCCTCCGCCACGGCGGCGGCGCGGCCCGCCTCGGGAGCGCTCTGGATCAGCATCTTCTCCAGCTCGTCCGCGCTCCTCCCGAAGTCGGAGGTGGTGAGGGCGCGCAGCTCCTCGGTACGGGCCTCCAGCTCGGCGGCGGCCTCCGGGCCCACGCCCTGGCCCTCCCGCTCGGCGGCGCGCTGCGCAATCGCCTCCTGGATCATCGCCTTGATACGGGCGTTCGCAGCGCCGGCCTCGGGGTCGACCGAACCGGTCATCGGGTGCGGCTTGTACAGCAGCCGCACCTTCGGGTCGGCCAGCAGCTCACGCACGATGTTCTCGCCGGCCAGGATCACCGACGTGTTGCCGGGGTTGCCGTCCCAGCCCTCCCACGTCGGCGCGTACAGCACGGTCGTGTACTCGCCCTTGGGCGCGCCCTCGTACGCCTTGATGGGCGACAGCTGCGGGCGGCCCACCTCGACGACGTCCTTGTCCTCCACGCCGATGTCGGCGAGCTGGTAGCGGTCGCGCGCCGCGGGACCGGCCACCCACACCTCGTCGTACGCCTTCGCGTACGGGTTGCAGGACGACAGCTTGTCGCTCTCACCGTGGTTGATGAACGCGTGCTTGATGGAGGGGATGCGCAGGATCTGCGAGGTCTTGCCGGAGTTCGCGGGGTGCAGCAGCACCTTCAGCGCCGAGTGCTCCAGGCGCATCAGGTTCGCGACCTTGGGGATGCAGACGATCGGGATGTCCGTCGCGTCGATCTTCTGCACCATGAAGCGCTCACGCAGCACGATGATCGGCTTGCCGTCCAGCTCGGCGAGCGTGCTCAGCCACATGTTGGCCTGGTACGCGGAGGTCGTGCCGCCGGAGAAGTACATGCCGACGGTGGGCTTGTACTCCTGCAGCCACTCGTCCAGCCACTCCAGGGCCTGCTCGTTGCTGACCGCGCGCTTCTTGGGGAGCAGCCAGGTCGCGAGGTAGACGGTGCCGCCGATGGCGAGCACCAGGGAGACGGCCAGGCCGATCCCGCCCCACAGGGCGTCCCGGGTGATCGCGGTGGCCATCATGCCGAGCGTGGTCGGCACGGAGAAACGCAGCAGGCGGCGGCCGGTCTGACGGGCCAGCAGCCGCGGCGGGGCGTTGGTCAGACGCAGCGCGGAGGCGTCGATGTTACGGGTGAGGAAGGGCAGCGTACGGGTGCGGCGGACCAGTACGGCCGCCGCCTGGCACGCGAAGTGCGCCACATAGAAGACGAGCAGCCCGATCGTGAGGGGGGCCTGCTCCTTGAGCGGGTTGATGCCCGGGATGTGCAGCAGTCCGACCAGGATCAGCATGTCGCGGATGAGCTGGCGGACGGTGATGTCCAGCCGGATCTTTCCCAGCAGGGAGAGCAGCCCGGGCTGCTTGTGCTGCAGATAGAGGTCGAGGCCGAGGTTCACCACGGACGCGGCGATGAACAACGGGACCACGGGCAGCAGGGCACCGACGAGCTGGGCCACGAACGCGATGAGCATCGCGAGCAAGGCCACGAGCTTGAGAGCTCGTCGGTTGGCGAATCCGGCGGAAGGCACGGGCGGGGCTCCTGGCGGCAAGTCGGTCAGGTGGGGGGCCGGTGGGGCGGCCGAGACCCGGGGCAGGTGTGACCCGGGCGACACTCCCTGCACACTCCCTGCGGGCCGTCCGGGCGGCAGGAAGGGACAGGTCGACAACCGACCGTATGACTTTGGCTGCCCCGGTGACAATCTGCTGTGGCTCGGATCACCGCGAACCGGGACGATTCGCTCGGAACCAAATGCTGCCCTTTTCCGTCTTGCGTAGGTTGCCCGCAAGCATGATCACAGGGACCGCAGGCGTACGCGCCACCTGTCCGGCAGCCGATATGCACAGGCGCCCGATGGTCCGTCTGCCGTAGATTTCCCCCGTACGGGCGTTCATGTCAGTACGCCGTACGGCATCCCTCTCCGTAGGCCGTACGGCAGCATCCACTGGGCCATACGGCGACGGGGACGGCGAGTACGGCAACGGGCGCGGCGAGCACGGCGGTGGGCACGGCGACGGGCACGGTGGCGGGCACGGTGGCGGGCGGCGACGGACGCTGCGCGGGTATGGCGGCGCACGGCGAGCACGAGCGGTACGGCGACAATGGGCGACCACGGGCGAGCAGCGAGTACGCCCACGGGCGAGTAGCGAGTACAGGGGTAATGGTGACAAGCGCAGGGCAGGCGGCAGACGGGCGACGGGACGGCGCGGAGGCGCGGGACGTGACAGGCGCCCCCCAGGGCGTGAGGGGCCCGCGGCCGAGCGTGTCGGACGCCCGCAAGGACGTGACGGACGCCCGACGGATCGTGGTGAAGGTCGGCTCGTCCTCGCTGACCACCGCGGCCGGCGGGCTGGACGCCGACCGCGTGGACGCCCTCGTCGACGTCCTGGCCAAGCACCAGGACAAGGAAATAGTGCTGGTCTCCTCCGGCGCCATCGCCGCCGGCCTCGCCCCCCTCGGCCTGGAGAAGCGCCCCCGCGACCTGGCCCGCCAGCAGGCGGCCGCCAGCGTCGGCCAGGGCCTCCTCGTCGCCCGCTACACCGCCTCCTTCGCGCGCTACGGCCGCCGCGTCGGCCAGGTCCTCCTCACCTCCGACGACACCAGCCGCCGCACCCACTACCGCAACGCCTACCGCACCCTCGACCAGCTGCTCGCCATGGGCGCCGTACCGATCGTCAACGAGAACGACACGGTCGCCACCGACGAGATCCGCTTCGGCGACAACGACCGCCTGGCCGCCCTCGTCGCCCACCTGGTCCGCGCCGACCTGCTGGTGCTGCTCTCGGACGTGGACGGCCTGTACGACGGCGACCCCTCGACCCCCGGAACATCGCGCATAGCGGAAGTCCGCGGCCCCGCCGACCTGGAGGGCATCTCCATCGGCAGCGCGGGCAAGGCCGGCGTCGGCACCGGCGGCATGGTCACCAAGGTCGAGGCCGCCCGCATCGCCGCGGCCGCCGGCATCCCGGTCGTCCTCACCTCCGCCGTACACGCCTCCGAAGCGCTCGCCGGCGGCCCCACCGGCACCCACTTCCATCGCACCGGACGCCGCTCCGCCGACCGGCTCCTCTGGCTCGCACACGCCTCCACCCCGCGCGGCGCGCTCATCCTCGACGACGGCGCGGTCGAAGCCATCGTCGAACGCCACTCCTCGCTCCTCCCGGCCGGCATCGCCGCGGTCGAGGGCTCCTTCAGCGCCGGCGAACCGGTCGAACTCCGCAACACGGCCGGCGACCCCATCGCCCGCGGCCTCGTCAACTTCGACGCCCGAGAAATCCCCCACCTGATCGGCCGCTCCACATACGACCTCGCCCGCGAACTGGGCCCGGCGTACGAGCGCGAGGTGGTCCACCGGGACGACTTGGTGGTCTTGACGGGGCGCTGAGGAGCCTGGCGCGGGGCGCTGAGGCGGCCGTCGGCGGCGGGGCGAGGGGGCGGGCCGCTGGGGGCTTGGGGAGGCGTAGGGCGGGAACTCGGTGCGGCGACTGCCGGCCACCCCGGGCGGGCGACTGCCGGGACCGGTGGAACCCGGCAGTCAGCCGGAACCCGGCAGGCAGCCGAGAGGCGGCCGAGGGGGAATCCGTATGGCTTCGTACGGCTCTGCGTGGCTTCCGTACGGGATCCGCGCGGGCCCCTGCGTCGTTCCTACGGCATCCGCGCGGGCCCCTGCATCATCCCTGCATCGTCCCTGCGTCATCCCTACGGCATCCGTGCGGGACCCGGCAGCACGGCCGAAAGACCATCCTCAAGACCAGCCTTTCAACGGAGACCTTCTCGAAAACGCCCCCGCGAAGGCCCGCGGGCTGGTCAACTTTGTTGCAGGGGCGCTGTAGGGGAGCGGCGTTCCCGGCGCAGTACGAGCGCGCTACGCCGATGTGAGACAGCACCGATCGGCTCCGCCACGCGCGAGCGGAGCGATACGCATAACAGGAGGCCGCCGGTGAGACGAGGGCGCCGAGGGGCGCTGCCCCGAGGGACGGCGGAGCGGACGCTGACCAGCGTGGGGACCAGCATCCAGCCCGGTCCCGGTGAGGAGACCGCCGGGGCGGAGCACGACGAACGGACACAGCAGGCAGGCGGCCGGGCGCAGCCGGGCGAACGTGCACAGACGGGCGGGCGGCTCAAAGAGGCATCGCTCCCGCACGAGCGGGAGGTGTCCCGGCTCTGGCACGTCACCCTCAGCGTCTCCGGCAAGGAGGCCCCGCTGAAGGAGGTCCGGCGGGCCCTGGAACAGCTGGCCCACGACCATCCCTTTCTGCTGACCAGCAGGTACGCCAACGATCACGCGGAGATCCGTTACTGGGAGGAGGCCAGGGACCTGCACGACGCGGCGGCAGTGGCCCTGCGCCTGTGGGGCGAACACCGCTCCTCGGCGAAGCTGCCCCCCTGGGAGATCGTCGGCCTGGAAGTCATCGACCGCGAGACCTACCACCAACGCATCGCCGAAGGCTACGGCCCACCCCCAGCCTCCCCCGTAGGCGTCCACCCGTACTGACCCCCCGCCCCTATTAGCCCCGCCCCCCTCCACGAAACTCATCACATCAGGCAACAAAAACAAGAAACGAACTACGCTCAGTAATCGTTGCCGAAGTGATGAGCAAGGAGGCGGCGGCGAGGGGGCCTCGAAGGGACCCGGGCGGGTGCCCCCCGCGGTGGCGGCCGCCCCGCCCGCGCCGTCCCCGCTGCTCGCGCCGTCCCCGCTGCCCGCCCCGCACGCCCCGACCGTCCCGCCCGCCCCGCCGAGTGTCCACCCCCGCCCCCGCCGTGTCCCGCAGTGTGGAATGCGGGCCGGGCGCCGAGCCCGGCCCGGCTAGGCTGCGGGCCATGACCAGCGCATCCGACGCCACGCAGACTGCCCAGAGCTCGCCCGTCCTCGACACCGCCCGTCGCGCCAGGGAGGCGGCCGCCACGCTCGCCCCGCTGCCGCGCACGGCCCGGGACGGCGCGCTGCTGGCCGTCGCCGACGCGTTGGTGGCCAGGACCGACGAGATCGTCGCCGCCAACGCCGAGGACATCGCCAAGGCGCGCGAAGCCGGCACGAGCGACGCCATCGTGGACCGGCTCACCCTGACCCCCGAGCGCATCGCCGCCATCGCCGCCGACGTGCGGTACGTCGTGGCGCTGCCCGACCCGGTCGGCGAGGTCGTCCGCGGCTCGACCCTCCCCAACGGCCTGGACCTGCGTCAGGTCCGGGTCCCGCTCGGCGTCGTCGGGATCATCTACGAGGCCCGCCCGAACGTCACGGTCGACGCCGCCGCGCTCTGCCTGAAGTCCGGCAACGCCGTCCTGCTGCGCGGCTCGTCCTCCGCGTACGCCTCGAACACCGCGCTGGTCGCCGTCCTGCGCGACGCGGTGGCGGAGGCCGGGCTGCCCGCCGACGCCGTCCAGCTGGTGCCGGGCCAGAGCCGGGAGTCGGTGAAGGAGCTGATGCGCGCCCGCGGCCTGGTCGACGTGCTGATCCCGCGCGGCGGTGCCTCGCTCATCCGTACGGTCGTGGAGGAGTCCACCGTCCCGGTCATCGAGACCGGCACCGGCAACTGCCACGTGTACGTCGACAAGGACGCCGACATCGATACGGCGCTCAAGATCCTCATCAACTCCAAGGCGCAGCGCCCCAGTGTGTGCAACGCCGCCGAGACCGTCCTCGTGCACGCCGGCATCGCGGACACCTTCCTGCCGCGCGCGCTGGCCGCCCTTACGGAGGCGGGCGTGATGGTGCACGGCGACGAGGCCTGGCAGAAGGCCGGGCCCGGGATGGTCGCGCCCGCCGCGGACGAGGACTGGGCGACGGAGTACCTCTCGTACGACATCGCCGCCGCCGTGGTGCCCGACCTGGATGCCGCTGTCGCGCACATCCGGCGCTGGTCCTCCGGTCACACCGAGGCCATCGTCACCACTTCGCAGGCCGCGGCGCGCCGCTTCACCCAGCTGGTGGACTCCACCACGGTCGCGGTCAACGCCTCGACCCGCTTCACGGACGGCAGCCAGTTCGGTTTCGGCGCCGAGATCGGCATCTCCACTCAGAAGCTGCACGCGCGCGGCCCGATGGGCCTGCCGGAGCTGACCTCCACGAAGTACATCGTCACGGGCGACGGACACGTACGGGGCTGACGGCAGACACGTACGGGGCCAACGAGGGCGCGTACGGGGGGCGGCGAAGGGCGCGTACGAGTGCGGCGAGGGGCGCGTACGGGGCTGACGAAGTGGGCCTTGTGGCGCGGCCCTTGGGAAGCGGGGCGGGCGGCGTCACTTGAGCCACCCGCGGCCCCCATGGCCGAATTCCCTTTCACACTGCCCAGATTGGCCGCTTCCGGCTAATCTGGACACGTGCCGGACGACGTGGGGGCCGGGCCGTTCCCGGACGGCGGCGAGCCCGACGAGCACCACAACGGGAACCACGGAGAGGCGGACGCGCGCTCGCCCTATGAGGGCGAGGGCGATGAGTTCGCCGCCGTGGTCTTCGACGAGGAATTCGTCCGGTCAGCGCTCGTTCACGAGCCGACCGCCGTCGAGCGGATGGTCGCCGCCGCGCAGGCCCGCGCCGAGTCGGAAGCCGGGCGCGGCCACTCGCTGCCGGCCACGGACCGGGACGGAAGCCTCGACGGTGACCGACCGGGCGACGGCCGGCGCGGCCGGGACGGCCGAGAAGGGCCTGGAGAGGCCGCAGGAGCGCCGAACAGCCGTTACCTGGACGATGTCTCGGACATCTCGACCTACGGCCCGTACGGGCCCTACGGCGGCGCTCTGCGCCCGTACCGCGGCACGGCCCGCTGGCACCGCCCCATCGCCTGGGTGCTCGCCGTCCTCATGGGCATCGGCATGGTCGTGCTGGCCTTCACAGCCGTCTACCGAGGTGCTTCGGGCCGTACGCAGAGCCCGGCCCCGCCGCCCGCCACAACGGGCGTCGACGGCAGGCCGCCCACCGCGCACATCGGGCAGGCGCCCGCCTCCAGTGCCGAGCGCGGCAATCCGGCGCCGCCCGTCGTGCAGCCCTCGGCGTCCGCCGATTCCGGCCCGCCCTCGGCCCCCGCCGTGCCGCGCACGCCGTGAGGCACAAGCTGATCCACGCGCTGATCCACCCGCGCGCGCCGGAGCGCTCCGCTCCCGCTTGAGCCATCTGTGCGCCGTGCCTGACCTGCACAGGGAAGTTGGCGCACACCTGGGCGTTTACCTCGGCCGCTGCCGACCTACTCTTGTTGTATGACCGGGCCAGGTGACCCTCCCGAAGGGACCCCCGAGGGCGCCCCGGGTGGAGGGGAGGACGAATACCGATCCGTCGTGTTCGACGAATCGTTTGTACGCGCTGCGCGTTTGCAGGAGTTCTCCGCCCAGGAGCGCATGGGGGACCACGCACGCGCCGTGCGCAGTCGGCATGCCTGGTCCCGTTTCGGCGGCTCCCGCCAGGCGCTGATCCTGGTCCTCCTGATTGCGCTGGCTTTCGGTACCGCGATCTACATGGGTGTCCGCCATCCCTACCGCGCCCCGGAGCCCACCCCCGCGCCACCGTTGCGCAGTACGGTCATTCCGCTCGCTCCGGTGGGCACGGTGCCCGGCGGGCGCCCGAGTGACCTCTTCGACCGCAGTCCGGCGGCCGGTTTCCGGATCGGCGCGGCGGGCGTCAATCTCCCCGTGGTACGGCGCACCGGCGAGTTCTCCGACAGTCAGGTCATGACCGCCCTGACCACGGCGAAGGAGTACGTCGTGCGCTCCTCGCTGGATCCGGACACGCTGTCCGGCGGGCCCGCGCGGGGGGTGCGGCTGCTGCTGGACACCTCGCAGCTCGACCAGTTCGACCGGAGCCTGCGGCGGCCTTCCGACGACGGGCGGCACGCCGCCACCGGTTGGCTCGTCCGCTTCGATCCCTCGCAGGCCCGGCTCGCCGATCCGCGCGTACGGGTCGACGGCACGCTGGCGGTGGAGTCGGCCGCGGCCGGCAACGCCCTGGAGGTCACCGCGGACTACACCTTCGTGTACGCGATGCGGCCGCCCGACGACCGGTCTGCTGCCGGTGGCCCCGGGAACACCGCTCCGGCCGCCGCAGAGAGGCCGTCGGGGAGCGCGACCGGCAGTACGGCCGGCGGCACGGCCGACGCTGCCAGTACGGCGGTCAGCACGGCAGTCAGTACCGCCTCTGGGGCCGACGGCAAGGTGCGGTCGGCGGCGCAGCAGCGTGCCGACGGCGCGTCACTGTTCACCGTGCGCCGTGAACTGCACTTCCGCTTCGACCGGGACGATCTGCGCGACCGCCGCCTGGAGCTGCAGTCGAGCTACCTTCAGGCGGGCCCGATGTCGTGCAGCTCGGGGCCGGAGCGTGCGCTGCGGCCGCTGCTGGCGGGCGAGCGGGCCGGTAACGGCCGCCCGCAGGGCACCGACCCGTACGCCCACGGCAGTACGAACGCCTCGCTCTGTGGCGTCATGGCCCGGTCGGCGGAACCGAGCCCGCTGCCCTGAGGCCGACCGGACATCAGGCCGACCGGACATCCGGCCGTCACGAACACCGCGAGCTCGTCGCTGACCCGCTCCCCGATCACCGGCCCGGCGGCTTACCGGCCCGGTGACGACTCCGGGCCGTCGGCGTCCGGCTGTCCCGGGTCCTGCCGACCCGTACCGCCGGCGCGGCCGCTGCCGAACACCGTGTCGCGCAGCTTGCCCCCCAGGTCACCGGCGCCGCCCGCTATGTCGCGCACCAGGCCCATCAGCGGGTCCTTGCTGTTGCGCACCGAGTCGGCGTAGTGGGTCGCGGACTCCTTGAAGGAGTCGGACACGGAGGTGTCCTTGTCCTCGCCGCGGCGCGGGTAGTGGCCGTCCATGATGCGCTGGTAGTCGCGCGAGGCGGCCCACTTCTTGAGCTCGGCGGCGCGCACGGTCGTGAACGGGTGGCTGCGGGGCAGCACGTTCAGGATCTTCAGGACGGAGTCGCGCAGGTCGCCGCCGCGCTCGTACTCGTCCGCCTGGGCGAGGAACGCGTCGACATTCATCTCGTGGAGGTGGTTGCCGCCCGCGAGCTTCATGAGGCCGCGCATCGAAGCCTGCAGGTCCTGGCCGGTCAGCAGGCCCGCGCGGTCCGCGGACAGTTCGGACTTGCGGAACCACTCGCGCAGCCCGGTCACTATGGCCATGATCGCCACATTGCCCAGCGGGATCCACGCGACCTTCAGGGCGAGGTTCGTCAGGAACAGCAGTATCGTCCGGTACACCGCGTGCCCGGAGAGCGCGTGCCCGACCTCGTGGCCGACGACCGCGCGCATCTCCTCCTCGTCGAGCAGCTCGACGAGGCCCGTGGTCAGCACGATCACCGGCTCGTCCAGGCCGATGCACATGGCGTTGGGCTGCGGGTCCTGATTGACGTACATCGGGGGGACCTTCTCCAGGTCCAGGATGTAACAGGCGTCCCGCAGCATGTCGTTGAGGTGCGAGAACTGCTGGTCGCTGACGCGCACCGAGTCCGAGAGGTACATCAGCCGCAGGCTGCGCTCGGGGAGCAGGCCGCTCAGTGCCTTGAAGACGGTGTCGAACCCGCTCAGCTTGCGCAGGGCAACCAGAGCGGACCGGTCCGCGGGGTGCTCGTACGCCCGGGAGGAGATCCCCGGGAACCGCCTGCGGTCCCTGCTCGGTACGCGCTCGCTGCCGCTCGGGCCGTCCGTCATGTGAGCCTCCCCCTGATTCGACTGCGTGAATTCAGAGTAGAGGACGCCACTGACAGTGCTTTGGATGCTCGGCGTACGCTGGCGAAGGAACGAATCGCCGCAGATGCCCCGCAGGGGCAGCCGCTCGCGGCGGGGCGCCGGCCGCGGCCGGACGCCCGAGGCCCGTGGTGCGTACGGGCCGCACAGCCCCCCACAAAGGAGCCGACTTCTCATGGTGGATCCGAGCATGCTGCTCGCCCTGCAGACCTCCAACGCCGACGGCCCGGGCTGGATCCTGCGGACCGTGATCATCGTCGGTGTGCTCGGCGCGATCTTCATGGCGTGGTTCCTGCTGCGCGGCTACGGCGGCGACCAGGACTGAGGCGACCGCTCGGGCGGTACAGGAGGCGCTGCGGGGCTCCCACCCGGTGGCCTCGGACACTCGTCGGCGGCCCTGCGGACGGTGGTGGAATCCACCGGAAAGGTCCGCTGACGGACCGTTCCGGCGGAGTCGGGGTGAGCTCCGGACAGGCCCGCGCTTACGATGTGGGCGAAGTCCCTGCCCGCATCAGCCCGGATTGGTTCTGCCGACGATGAGCCTGCACACCACCGCACAGTCCCTGGTCGCCCTCGCCGAGGGCGGCGAGCACGGCGGCAACCACGAAAGCCTCAGCCCTTACGTGACGGGCGGCGGCGCCCTGATCGTGCTGCTGCTCCTGCTGTGGATCACCACGCGCTTCAACCGGGACCGCTGAGGCCGGGCACCCCTGTCCCCTCGATGCGCGGCGCCCAGTAGGGTCTGCACGCATGGGAGAGCAGACAGGGCCTGTGAAGCGGCGGCTCGGAGTGATGGGCGGGACGTTCGACCCGATCCATCATGGTCACCTGGTCGCCGCCAGCGAGGTGGCCAGCCAGTTCCACCTCGATGAGGTCATCTTCGTACCCACGGGACAGCCGTGGCAGAAGAGCCACAAGGTGGTGTCCCCGGCCGAGGACCGGTACCTGATGACGGTCATCGCGACCGCGTCCAACCCCCAGTTCTCCGTCAGCCGCATCGACATCGACCGCGGCGGCAAGACGTACACCATCGACACCCTTCGGGATCTGCGCGCCGAGCACACGGATGCGGATCTCTTCTTCATCACCGGCGCCGACGCGCTGGGCCAGATCCTGACCTGGCGCGACGCCGAGGAGCTGTTCTCGCTCGCCCACTTCATCGGGGCGACCAGGCCCGGTCACGTACTGGCCGATCCCGGTCTTCCCGAGGGCGGGGTCTCCCTGGTGGAGGTGCCGGCGCTGGCCATCTCCTCGACCGACTGCCGGTCGCGCGTCGCCCAGGGGGAGCCGGTCTGGTACCTGGTGCCCGACGGCGTGGTGCGCTACATCGACAAGCGCCGCCTCTACCGGGACGAGCGCCACAGCCACCGCCACGACCACGACGACGACCGCTGACGACGACCGCCGACGGGGCCGACGGAAAGAGGGCACCGGTGAACGACCGACAGGATTCGTACCCGCCGCGGGACCCGTATGCCCAGGACCCCTACGAGGGGGCCCAGGGGCAGCACGGTGGACCGGGGTACGTCTACGACGCCTACGGGCAGCCGGTGTACCAGGAAGCGCCGCACCAGCAGTACGACCCGTACGGCACGCAGCAGCCCCAGGGATACGGCCAGGGCTACGGCGGACAGGCACCCGAACAGGGCTACGGCCAGCAGTACGGGCAGCAGGGCTATGCCCCGGGCCATGACCCGTACGGCCGGCCGTCGCAGCACCAGGCTGCGCAGCAGACCCAGCAGCAGGGATGGATTCCGCAGCAGGCGCAGTACGGGCAGCAGGAGTACGCGCCGCCGCAGCCCCCGTACGAGGAGCCGCAGCAGCCCCAGTACGAGAAGCGGCAGCCCCCGCACGGATCCGCGCCCTCCTACGACTCCGCGCCGCCTCACGGGGCCGCCGGCGAGGACGACCGCCCCTCCGGTGAGGAGTACCGCACCGAACAGTTCTCGTTCATCGAGGAGCAGGACGAGGACTCCGAAGACGTCATCGACTGGCTGAAGTTCACCGAGAGCCGCACCGAGCGGCGCGAGGAGGCCAAGCGCCGCGGCCGCAGCCGCATCATCGCGCTGATCGTGGTGCTCGTCCTCCTGGTCGTGGGCGGTGTCGGCTACCTCTGGTGGGCCGGGAAGCTGCCGGGGCTGGGCGGGGCGGCCTCCGGGGACGCGGCGGCCGCCGCCGGCCAGAAGCGCGACGTACTGCTGGTCCACCTCCGCAGGACCGGTACGGACGAGAGCTCGACGGCGCTGCTTGTGGACAACGAGACCACCCACAAGGGCACCACCGTCCTCCTCCCCAACAACCTCGCCATCACCGGGGACGACGGCCAGGCCACCACGTTGGGCAAGTCCGTGAAGGACGCCGGCGCGGAGCCGACCCGCGACTCCCTCAATACGCTGCTCGGCGCCGACATCAAGGCGAGCTGGCGGTTGGACACGCCGTATCTGGAGAACCTCGTCGAGACGGTCGGCGGCGTCACCGTCGACGCCGACACCACCGTGCCGGGCGCGAAGAAGGGCGACGGTCCGCTGGTCAAGGCGGGGAAGGGGCGCGTACTGAACGGCCAGGCGGCCGTCGCGTACGCCACCTACCGGGGCCCGGGCGAGCTGCAGACCAAGCAGCTGGCGCGCTTCGGGCAGGTCATGCAGGCGACGCTGAAGCGGGTGTCCAGTGACGCGGGCGGCGCGACCGCGACGGTGAAGTCCCTGTTCCAGGTCCTGGACCCGCCGCTTACCGAGGGCCAGCTGGGCAGCTCGCTCGCGGAGCGCGCGGAGCTCGCCAAGACCGGTGCGTACCGTACGACGGTGCTGCCCGTTCAGGCGGACGGCACGCTCAGTGCGCAGACCGCCTCCGAGGTGGTCAAGGACGTCCTGGGCGGCAAGGTCAAGAAGACCGACCCGAGCGCGACCGCGCGGGTCAGCGTCCGGAATGCCTCGGGCAGCCAGAAGGCGGTCGGGCAGGCGCAGGCCGCGTTGGTCAACGGCGGGTACTCGTTCGTGGACGGTGGCACCGCCGCGGGCTCGCTGTCGGCGTCGCAGGTGACGTACGGGGACGAGGCCCAGCGGGCGCGTGCCGCGGAGGTCGCGAAGACGCTGGGCCTGCCGTCGAGTGCCGTGCGGAAGGGCAAGGTCGCCTCGAACGCGGACATCACAGTGATGCTGGGGCACGACTACAAGGGGTGACCGGCTTTGAGGGTGCGGGCGGCAGGCGGAGCTTTGGCCAAGGATCCGCCCGCCGCTCGCGTCCCGCTGCCTCCGCCGCCGGTCCGCCACCCGCCCTGACCAGCCCGGATACCCCCTTGTCCACAAGCCCGCCGGGGTGTCAGCGGTCCGTGAGACCCTTGAGGGGTACTTGACCGCTGACTCGGCCGCGGCCGGCGGGGCTTCCCGCGGACGGCCCGGGCAGCGCCGCCACCGACCCGGAAGTTTGGCTTGTGACCGCCACGGACCGCTCCACCGAGCTCATCAACGCCGCCGCGCAGGCGGCCGCCGACAAGCTCGCGCACGACATCATCGCGTACGACGTCAGCGACGTCCTCTCGATCACCGACGCCTTCCTGCTGGCGTCGGCGCCCAACGACCGCCAGGTCAAGTCGATCGTCGACGAGATCGAAGAGCGGCTGAGCAAGGAGCTGGGCGCCAAGCCGGTGCGCCGCGAAGGCGACCGCGAGGCCCGCTGGGTGCTCCTGGACTACGTCGACATCGTCGTCCACGTCCAGCACAGCGAGGAGCGCGTCTTCTACGCCCTGGAGCGCCTGTGGAAGGACTGCCCCGAGATGGAGCTCCCCGAGGACGCCAAGGCGACCCGCGGCAAGGCGGCTGCGCACGCCGAGGAAACCGCCGCCGAGCAGGACGGAGAGCTGCACTGAACGGCACGAAGGGGGGCCGTGGCCGCAGGATCGTCCTGTGGCGGCACGGCCAGACCGCCTGGAATCTGGAGCGCCGCTTCCAGGGCTCCACGGACATCGAGCTGACCGAGGCGGGCGTCGAGCAGGCCCGCCGCGCCGCGCGGCTGCTCGCCGCCCTGCAGCCGGACGCGATCATCGCTTCGGATCTCCGGCGGGCGGCGCGGACGGCCGCCGAGCTGTCGGCCGTGACACGCCTGGACGTGACGCACGACGAGGCGCTGCGCGAGACGTACGCGGGTGCCTGGCAGGGCCTGACCCACGAGGAGATCGTGGCGCAGTACGCCGAGCAGTACGCCGCCTGGAAGCGCGGCGAGCCGGTGCGGCGCGGCGGTGGTGAGCTGGAGACCGAGGTCGCGGACCGTGCGGCGCCGGTTGTGCGGCTGGCCGCCGACAAGCTGCCCGACGACGGCACCCTGGTCGTGGTCAGCCACGGCGGCACGATCCGTACGACAATCGGGCGGCTGCTGGGCCTGGAGCCGCACCACTGGGAGGGCCTGGGCGGCCTGTCGAACTGCTGCTGGTCCGTCCTGGGGGAGGGCGCCCGTGGCTGGCGCCTGCTGGAGCACAACGCCGGCACGCTTCCCGAGCCGGTGCTGGGCGACGACGACTGACGCCGCGGGCCGGTCCGCGGCGGCTCTCCGGGGGCCGTCCGGCGGCCGGCCGGACCCGGATTTCACATCTGGGCAGGTCGCAGGCTAAAGTTCTTCTTGTTCGCGGCGCCGCCGGGGGAAACCCGGAGGAGCGGAACAAGACCCGGGGCTATAGCTCAGTTGGTAGAGCGCCTGCATGGCATGCAGGAGGTCAGGAGTTCAATTCTCCTTAGCTCCACAACCCGGATGATCCCGCCCTCTGGCGGAGACGGAGAGAATGTTCTCCGCCTCACCAGGAGGCGGGATCGCTGCTGTTTCGGGGCTTTCGGGGCGCGTGCGTCACTGTGCGCGCCGGGGTGAGCGCCCGCGCAACGTCTCGTGCTCGGCTGCGAGGCGGTAGCGGGCAGCGCGTCTGTGTACGCAGGGCTGCGGGCCTGACCTGGTCGGTGGTCCGTGGCAGAATCGGACGGCGCCGGCAGGGGAGGAGAGAACGCGATGCCCACGAGCATCATCGAGGAGGTCCGCGACCTGCTCGGCGTGGCCACCTCCGCACTGCAATGCCCTTCCTGCGGCTCGCCTCATGTGGCGCAGATGCTGGGTGACAACGGCGGCGTCTCGTTCGTCTGCACGGCCTGCGGCCACAGCTGGAGCTGACTGATGGGGGCACACAGCCGGAAGTGCGACTGGTGCGGCAGCGGTACGCCTGTCGTGCGCGACATGGAGCCGCTGAACCCCGAATTCCAGTACTGGTGCGAGGAATGCGCCCGGGCGCTGATCATAAAAGGCGACCCCATCGAGACCTACCGTGAGCTGGACGGCGAGCCCATCTACGGCCGCCTGCTCGATGAACACTGCACGCTGAAGCGTTTCTACTCCTTCGCCACCGCCTGAGAACCGGCCCTGTTCGCCGGGCTCGTGAGAGGCCGTCACTCCACGTCGAGAGGGGCGCACCACCGCGCCCGAAAACGTCCTCCGATCTCTGAATAACCGTTTCTCCACAACCTCGGCGCATTTTCCGCTTCCTGAGCTACTTTCAGTTCTGACGCCCCGGACCGGACCGGTCCGCTCCTCTATGTGCGGACTGCGGATGATTGGCCGGAAAATTCACGGGAGAGGTGGAACTCCGGTCGTACCGTGAGGCGTTGTAGGACTCAGAGCTGCCGCCGCGAAACGGTCGGCGGCATGGGGGAAGCGACGGGGGTCGCAAGTGACAGACACAGTTGTGGGGGACGCGCCGCAGATCGAGACCATCGCGGAGCGGGACGGACAGGCCACGGCGGCCGGACTCACGCCGTTCGTCGACGCGTTGCGCGTGCCGCCCGTCATCAAGCCGGGCCGCGCGGAAGCCCTGCGCGGCATCACCATCGAGCAGAAGACCAGCTGGGTGCGGCTGCACTCCCAGCTGCCGCCCACCAAAGTGTGGGCGTACGAAGGGCACTTCCCGGGCCCGACCATCGAGGTGCGCCGCGGCCGGCGCCTCCGGGTGTCCTGGACGAACCGCATCACGGGCACCTTCCCGGTGACCGCCGTGGAAGTGGCGGCGACGCCCGAGGTGCCCGCGCCGCTGAACGAACCGGGCCGCGGCGGGGCCGAGCCCCTCGCCGGCGTGGCCGACCTCCCGCCCTGGCTGGTCACCCACTTGCACGGCGCGGTGACCGGCGGCGGCAACGACGGCTGGTCGGAGAACGCGGTCTCGCCCGGTGACGCGCAGCTCTCGGAGTATCCGAACGACCACCGCGCGACGACGTGGTGGTATCACGACCACGCCATGGACATCACCCGGTGGAACGTCTTCTCGGGCCTGGCCGGCATGTATCTGCTGCGGGACGACGAGGAGGACGCGCTCCGGCTCCCCTCGGGCGGGCGGGAGATCCCGCTCATCATCCAGGACCGCAACCTCGACACGGACGCCGAAGGACGGCTGACCGGCCGGCTGCTCCACAAGACCCTGATCGTCGGCAAGGACAACGACGGCAAGAACCTCACCATCCCGTTCTCGGGCCCCTACACGCTCGTGAACGGCACGATCTGGCCCCACTTGGACGTCGACGCCAGGTGGTACCGCTTCCGTCTGCTCAACGCCTCCAATGCCCGGACGTACGCCCTGCAGCTGGTGGACGAGGAGACCGGCCGCCCCGTCACGGGCGCGGTGCACCAGATCGGGACGGACGGCGGCCTGCTGCCGCGGCCGCTGCCCGTCGACGGGACCCTGTCGGTGGCCTCGGCCGAGCGGATGGATCTGCTGATCGACTTCGGCCGGCTGCGCGGGCGGCGGCTGCGCCTGGTGAACGCCGCGGCGGGCGTGGCGTATCCGCAGGTGATGCAGTTCCGGGTCGGCTCGAAGAAGGTGACCGATTCCTTCGTGCTGCCCGCGGTGATCTCGTCGACGTTCGAGCGGATCACCCACGACACCGCGCCGAAGCACGAGCACCGCCTGATAGCGCTCACCCCGCCGGGCCCGATCGGCAACGGCCACCCGGAGATGTGGGAGCTGCACGAGGTCGACCCGGCGGATGTCACCATCCCGTCCGAGGGGATCATCCAGGTCAAGGGGGCCAACGGTACGACGCGTACGTACCAGCGCGGAGCCCGGATGTTCGACGACGCCCTGGGCTTCATGGTCCGGCACGACGACTGGGAGCAGTGGAGCTTCCTGAACCTCGGCGGCGCCGGCATGCATCCGATGCACATCCACCTGATCGACTTCCAGGTGCTCAGCCGCGACCGGTACCCGGCGGTGCCGGACAGCCCGTACGACAACGCGCTCGGGGGCACTCGCAGCCCATTGGAGTACGGCGGCCAGGCGCCGATAGCCCCCGGTGATCAGGGCTGGAAGGACGTCATACAGGTGCCGCCGGGGCAGATGGTGAAGGTGATGGGTCGGTTCCACGGCGCCAAGGGCCGTTTCATGTACCACTGCCATCTGCTGGAACACGAGGACATGGGGATGATGCGTCCGTTCGTGGTGATGCCTCGGGAGGTGCTGGCGTTCCATCACCATCACCCCGGTGGTGGTCACGGCCATCCGGGCGGTGGTCACGACCAGGGGAAGCACTGACACCGGACTCACCGATACCGGGCGCGCCGATACCGGGCGCACCGGCCCGGCACAGGTGGGCGGCGGCCAGCAGCAGGAGCGCGACACCGGCGATCGGGTAGACGCCCGAGAGCAGCATCTGGCCGCCGTTCTGGTGCAGTTCCGCGTGGCTGTGCGGGCGGTGCGGCACCCACCACAGGGCGAAGGAGGCGAAGAGCAGTCCGAGGGCTCCGGTGGCGGACCACAGCCGGCGGCCCGCCCGGGTGGCCCGGCCGCCGCTGCGCACCGCCTCGGTGCCGAGCAGGACCAGCATCGGTACGGCCCACACCCAGTGGTGCGACCAGGAGATCGGGCTGACCAGCAGCGCGGTGGTGGCGCAGACCACGGCCGCCCAGGCGCGCTCACCGCGCAGCAGGGCGGTGGTGGCGAGGGCCAGCCCCGCGATCGCCGCCAGGGCTGCGGCGGCGGGCCACCACAGTCCGGTGTCGGGGGTGTGCAGCAGCCGGGCGAGGACGCCGCGCAGCGACTGGTTGGCGGTGATCTCCACGTCGCCCGGCCGGTCGGAGGCGAAGACGATCTCGGTCCAGAAGCGGGCCGAGTCACGCGGCAGGACCAGGGCGGAGAGGAGGACGGTGCCGAGGAAGGACAGGACCGCGACGCAGGCCTGGCGCAGCCAGGGGTTCCAGGTGCCGCGCAGTCCCTGCCCGGGCTCGTACAGCTGGCGGGCGCGCAGCAACCCGGCCAGCGCGAGCCATACGGCGAAGAGGGCGGGCGTGAGCTTGATTCCGGCGGCGATGCCGATACCGATGCCGGCCCAGCGGTTGCTGTCCCGGCGGGTGAGGTCCCAGAGCACGAGGACGGCGAGAAGGAGGTTGATCTGCCCGTAGCGCAGCGTGGTCCACACGGGCTCGCACCAGACCAGCAGCGCGGAGAGGGCGAGCGTCGCGGTGGCCTGCCGTGCCCGCGGTGCGCGCTGCCCGCGCGCGAGCGAGGGCAGGCCGGTCAGGCGCAGAGTGAGGTGCACCACGGCGACCAGGAGCAGCAGGTTGCCGAGTGTCGCGAGCGTCCGCAGCTCCGGTACGCCGAGGAAGGTCAGCGGCACGAACAGCAGGGAGGCGAAGGGCGGATAGGTGTTGGGCAGCCGCGCGGAGGTGGCCAGCATGTCGTAGAGGTCGCCGCCGGTGCGGGCGGTCCAGCCCTCGGCGCGGTAGACCATCAGGTCGAGCATGGTCACACCGGCCAGTCGCTGGGCGATCCAGAAGGCCGCGAAGGACACCGCACAGGCCAGTGCGGCCGCCAGGACGCGGCGGCGGTGGACGCCCTCGTGGGAGAACGGGCCGCGGCGTCCGACGGGCTGGTCGAGCTTCAGCGCGGTCACGTCCAGGCCCCCGGTTTCCTTCGAGCACGGATTGTCGACAGTACCGCTGCCGACTGCCTCGCCGGGGGCGTTGCCGGGTGCGTCGCGGCTGCCGCTCAAGCTCCTCGGAGGTCTCCGGCAGGCTGCCGCCGGTGGGCATCGGGAAAGCGATTTGGCAGAAGCCCGGGGCAGCCGTGTAATGTAGTCAATGTCGCCGCGAGGGAAACCCCCGAGGAAAACTTCCGGAGACGACAAAAGAACACGGGGCTATAGCTCAGTTGGTAGAGCGCCTGCATGGCATGCAGGAGGTCAGGAGTTCAATTCTCCTTAGCTCCACAGTGATCGGAGCGGCCCGTCCTTCAAGGACGGGCCGCCCTGTCGTGTGCGGAGGGGCGCCGTCGGCGGTCAGGGCTTCTCGAGTCGGAGGGCTAGGGCCGGGCAGCGGCGTACGGCGCGTTGTGCGCGGGCCCGCAGCGCGCCCGGCAGTACGTCGTCGGACAGTACGGGGAAGCCGTCCCGGTCGAGCCGTACGGCCTCGGGCAGGAGCCCCGCGCACAGTCCGTGCCCCTCGCACAGCGTCCAGTCCACCGCCAGCCGCTCCCCGGCGGCACCGACGGCCCCGGCGCCCTCTGCGGCGCCGTTCGCCGCACCGGCGGCTTCCTCGGGCGGCAGAGGCAGCAGCTCGACCGTGGGCCGCCCGCAGCCGTCGCCCAGGACGTGCGCGGCCAGGTCGTCGGGGAACGCGGCGAGCGCGGACAGCACGAACCGCGCCGCGCCGTCCGGGTGTTTGCACGCGCCCCGCCCCCGTACGCCGCGCGCGCTTTCCCGTACCGCCTCCAAGGCCGGCTGCCCGCCGCCGCCCAGCGCTTCCGCGAGCATCTCCGCGAGCGACGGCAGCCCCAGTCGGCAGGGGCCGCACTGCCCCGCCGACTCCGCCGCCAGCCACCGCGCGATCCGCAGCGCCTCGCCCAGCGGACACGTCCGCGTGGACAGCGGCAGTACAGCCCCGGCGCCCAGCGCTCCGCCGCGGGCCGCCAGTGCCTCGCGGGAGAGCGGCGTCCCGTATGCGGTGGCCGGGTCCAGCCAGGCGCCGTGGTAGCCGCCGACCAGTACGCCGGACGGTGCCGGTTCCGCGCCGCACGCCTGCAGTACGTACGGCAGCGGCACTCCGGAGGGGGCTTCGACGACCGCGGGGGCGGGGACCGCGCCGGAGACCGTCAGCAGGAGCGTGCCCGGTTCGCCGGGGAGACCCGTGGAGGCGTAGCGGTCGGGGCCGAGGCGGGCGGCGACGGCGAGTTGGGCGAAGGTCTCCGCGTTGGAGAGCAGCGTGGGCGCGCCGCCCAGGCCCGATTCGGCGGCTCGTGCCCGGCGGCCCGGCGGTATCGGAGGCCCGCCCTCGGCGGCCCGGATCAGCGCGGACGCCTCCCCGGACACCAGGCGCTCGGGCGAGCGCACGACCTGTGCGCGCAGCGCACGCCCACGCCGTCTGCGCCCCAGCCCGCGCTCGGCGAGGGCTTCCCGTACGGAGTTGTCCGTCGTGGCCTTCGTCACGCCGATGACCAGGAGGCGTGCGCCGAGCGCCGTGGCGGCCAGCAGCGCGCCGTCCAGTACGAGGTGTGGCGCACGGCACAGCAGGACGGTGTCCTTGCGGCAGGCCGGTTCGCCCTCGCAGCCGTTGACCACGACGACGGGGCGCACTCCGCGGCGGGCGGCGGCCTCCGCGACGGCCGTCAGCTTGCGCGCGAGCGGGAATCCGGCGCCGCCCCGGCCCCGCAGCGCCACGGCCTCGGAGACGGCGGTCAGCTGCTCTCCGGAGAGCGCGGGGAGCGAGCCGTGGAGGAGCAGGTGGCGCTTGCGGTCCAGCCGTTCCGCCTCGTCGAATCCGGCGCACAGCCGCGGCAGCCCGAGTACGCGTACGCCGGGCACGTCGGGCAGCGGTCCACCGCCCGTATACGGGACCAGCGCGGCACCGGTCATGGTGTCCGGCCGTGCGGGGCGTGGGGGAGCGGCGCGCCTTCGGGGCGAGCGCCGGAGGGCCGGGGCTGCACCAGAGTGGGCGGACCGCTCCACTCGGGGGCGGCGTCGAAGCCGGCGAAGGGGATGCGTTCCGTGGGTGCCCCGTCCGCTCCGAGGGCCAGGGGAGGCGCGGCGGTGACGTGGGGGAGCGTCTCTGTAGGGGCGTCGGGCAGAGCCCAAGAAGGTGACGTGTCCCGCGCGTCCCTTGCAGGGAGGCCGGCCGCCGCCTCTGTAGGGACGTCCGGGACGGGCTGCGCCCCCGTAGGCCGGCCCGCGGAAGGGCCATCAGAGGCGGTCGGCCCGGGTGCCTCGGAAGCGGAGCGGGTGTCCGTACGGCCGGCTGCCCTGTGCAGCGCCTGCTGCCGGTCTCGCTTTCGTGACCGGAAGGGCAGTGAGAACGGCAGTTCCCGGCGTAGCGCGAAGTACGGGAACTCCGCGCACGGGGTGAGCAACAGGCGGGCCAGTAGTGCGGCCATGACCGCCGCGAGGGCGAGTACGTATCCGGTGGTGACCCACCCTGAAGGCGCACGGCCGGACTTGAGGCCGTGCAGGAGGGCCAGGCACCACGCGGCGTACGCGCTGGTGTGCAAGGCGCGCCAGCGCCCGGAGACGCGCCCGCGCCCGGCGAAGGAGCTGCGCAGTGCGCCGGTCGCGGCGGCCAGCACCATCAGCAGCCCGGCCAGCGTGCCGAACCCGATGAGCGGTGCGGTGCCGGGCGCGACGGGCCCGCCGAGCACTACGGAGGCGAAGGGCAGGAACGCGTCCGAGAACAGGGCGTGGCTCTCGGCCACCTTGACCGCGATGTGCAGCACCAGGAAGCCGAGCGAGGCGGTGGCGAGCGCCCGGTGGACGCCCTGCGCCAGGAGCCTGCTGCGCGGCGCCAGTACGGTGCGGCCGGCCGCGAGCAGGCCCCAGATGACGGCGGCGGTGAGCGAGACGAGGGTGAGCACCCCGGCGGTGTGGTCGAAGAACGCGCGGAAGGCGGGGGCCGCGGCGAGGAGGGGGAGGACCAGTACGGCGCCGGCCCCGGTGGTCAGCGCGGGGCGTGGCTTCTGGAGGCGGTGGGGGAGGCGTAAGCGGCGCGGGCGGCGGGCGCGGGCCGCCCGGCGCGCCGACTGGCCAGTGGGGAGTGGCATGCCCGGCAAGCTAGGGGCCGTCACGGGGGCCTGCGGCGGCCTTCGCGTATCCCGCCCGCACGGCGGACCCCGCTGCTAACGTCGGTCCGTTCGCGCCCCGTACACCCGCTCGGTCGCTCTTCTTGACGGCAGAGACCGCTCGCACCGGAGCTGAGCGCTGCGCATACCAGGGCGCCCGCTCGTCCCGGTATGTGGGACAGGGGCCGTGCGGGGGAATCCTCGGCGCGGGCCCCTGGTGCCCTGCGGTACCCTGGCGCCATGCGTGCCGTACGCCTTCTGCTTAGCGGGCCGCGCTGATCAGTACCGACCGGATCACGGACTGCGGGTCCAGGTCGGCATCGGCGCGGCGTCCCCTCCTGTGCGAGGGGCCTTTTTGTTTCAGGTACCAGCCGGCAAGAAGGTGCCCGCAAGGGGTGTGTTTCCGCAGGCAGAGACGATCGATGGAGCTTTGAGGACGATGAGCGAGACGACCACGGCCGCCGAGGCGGCGGCCCCGCACCGCTATACGGCCGCGCTGGCCGCGGACATCGAGGCACGCTGGCAGGACTTCTGGGATGAAAACGGCACCTACGAGGCGCCGAACCCCAGTGGTGACCTGGCCGGCGACCCGGAGCAGGCGGCGAAGCCCAAGAAGTTCATCATGGACATGTTCCCGTACCCCTCGGGTGCGGGTCTGCATGTCGGCCACCCCCTGGGCTACATCGCCACCGACGTCTACGCCCGCTTCCAGCGCATGACGGGCCACAACGTCCTGCACACCCTGGGCTTCGACGCCTTCGGTCTGCCGGCCGAGCAGTACGCCGTCCAGACGGGCACCCACCCGCGGGTCTCCACCGAGGCCAACATCGTCAACATGAAGGCGCAGCTGCGCCGCCTGGGCCTGGGCCACGACCAGCGCCGTTCGGTCGAGACGATCGACCCGGCGTACTACAAGTGGACCCAGTGGATCTTCCTGCAGATCTTCAACTCCTGGTACGACACCGAGGCGAAGAAGGCGCGCCCGATCGACGAGCTGGTGGCCCAGTTCGAGGCGGGCGAGCGGGAGACCCCCGACGGCCGCGCGTGGGCCGACCTGAGCGCCCTGGAGCGCGCCAACATCCTGGGCGAGTACCGCCTGGCGTACGCCTCGGACGCGCCCGTCAACTGGTGCCCGGGCCTGGGCACCGTACTGGCCAACGAAGAGGTCACCGCCGAGGGCCGCTCCGAGCGCGGGAACTTCCCCGTCTTCAAGGCCAAGCTGCGCCAGTGGAACATGCGCATCACGGCCTACGCGGACCGCCTGCTGGAGGACCTGGACGGGCTGGACTGGCCCGAGGCGATCAAGCTGCAGCAGCGCAACTGGATCGGCCGCTCCGAGGGCGCGCGGGTCGACTTCCCCGTGGGCGACAAGCGCATCACGGTGTTCACCACGCGACAGGACACCCTGTTCGGCGCGACCTACATGGTGCTGGCCCCGGAGCACGAGCTGGTCTCCGGTGAGGACTCGATCGTCCCGGACGCCTGGCCCGAGGGCACGCACGACGTGTGGACCGGTGGCTACGACACCCCGGCCGAGGCCGTCGCCGCGTACCGCAAGCAGGCCGCTTCGAAGTCGGACGTCGAGCGCCAGGCCGAGGCCAAGGACAAGACCGGCGTCTTCACCGGCGCGTACGCGATCAACCCGGTCAGCGGCGACCGCGTCCCGGTCTTCATCGCCGACTACGTCCTGATGGGCTACGGCACCGGCGCGATCATGGCGGTTCCGGCGCACGACAGCCGCGACTTCGCCTTCGCGCGCGCCTTCGAGCTGCCCATGCGCTGCGTGGTCGAGCCCTCGGACGACCGCGGCACCGACCCGTCGACCTGGGACGACGCCTTCGGCTCGTACGACGCGAAGATCGTCAACTCCTCGGACGACACCATCTCGCTGGACGGCCTGGGCGTCACCGAGGCCAAGGCGAAGATGACCGAGTGGCTGGCCCAGCAGGGCATCGGCGAGGGCACCGTCAACTTCCGGCTGCGCGACTGGCTGTTCAGCCGGCAGCGCTACTGGGGCGAGCCCTTCCCGATCGTGTACGACGAGGACGGCGTGGCGCACGCGCTGCCCGAGTCGATGCTGCCCCTGGAGCTGCCCGAGGTCGACGACTACTCGCCGCGCACCTTCGACGCGGACGACGCGGACACCTCCCCGGAGACCCCGCTGTCCCGCAACGAGGACTGGGTCAACGTCGAGCTGGACCTGGGCGACGGCCGGGGCGTGCGGCGCTACCGCCGCGAGACCAACACCATGCCCAACTGGGCCGGCTCCTGCTGGTACGAGCTGCGCTACCTGGACCCGAACAACGACGAGAAGCTGGTCGACCCGGCCGTCGAGCAGTACTGGATGGGCCCGCGTGAGGGCCAGCCGCACGGCGGTGTCGACCTGTACGTGGGCGGCGCCGAGCACGCCGTGCTGCACCTGCTGTACGCCCGCTTCTGGTCCAAGGTGCTGTTCGACCTGGGACACATCTCCTCGGCCGAGCCGTTCCACAAGCTGTACAACCAGGGCATGATCCAGGCGTTCGTCTACCGGGACAAGCGCGGCATCGCCGTCCCGGCGGCCGAGGTCGAGGAGCGCGACGGCGGGTACTACTACCAGGGCGAGAAGGTCAGCCGCGTCCTGGGCAAGATGGGCAAGTCCCTGAAGAACGCCGTCACCCCGGACGAGATCTGCCAGGAGTACGGCGCGGACACGCTGCGCCTGTACGAGATGGCGATGGGCCCGCTGGACGTCTCGCGCCCCTGGGACACCCGCGCCGTCGTCGGCCAGTACCGCCTGCTGCAGCGCCTGTGGCGCAACATCGTGGACGAGGCCACCGGCGAGGTCACCGTCACGGACGCCGAGCCGGACGAGGACACCCTGCGTGCCCTGCACAAGGCCATCGACGGCGTCGGCCAGGACATGGCCGGGCTGCGCTTCAACACCGCGATCGCCAAGGTCACGGAGCTGAACAACCACCTGACGAAGGCCGGCGGCAGCGTGCCGCGCACGGTCGCCGAGCAGCTGGTCCTGCTGGTCGCGCCGCTGGCCCCGCACATCGGTGAGGAGCTGTGGCGCAAGCTGGGCCACACCGACTCCGTGGTGCACGCGGACTTCCCGGTGGCCGACCCGGCGTACGTCGTCGACGAGACCGTGACCTGCGTCGTGCAGATCAAGGGCAAGGTCAAGGCCCGCCTGGAGGTCTCGCCGGCCATCTCGGACGCGGACCTGGAAGCGGCGGCGCTGGCCGAGCCGGCGGTCGTGACGGCGCTGGGCGGCGCGGGCATCCGCAAGGTGATCGTGCGGGCTCCGAAGCTGGTCAACATCGTTCCGGCGTGATCCGGTTTCCACGCGCGCCTGCCCGGCGGGCGCGCGTGGGGGATGACCACTACGGGCAGGTTGCGGGTTCTCGTGGGAACCCGCGGCCTGCCCGAGGCGTTTACGGTGGGAGAAGGAAGCAGTCCGTCCGTCGGCCCGACCGAGCCCACATGAGGTAAGCCCATGACCGCCGTGCTCGCGATCCTCGCCCTGCTGTTCGTGCTGTTCGTCGCGGCCGGCGTGTTCGTGACGGTCAAGGCCGTCTCGGCGACCAAGCGCGGCGTGGACCGTACGGTCGCCCAGGCCCGCCGCACGGTCGAGGACACCACCCTGCGCGCCCGGCAGTACACCCAGACCGGCCCGGCCGGACAGCTGGCCCAGATGCGGCTCTCCCTGCGCACCTCGATGCGCGCCACCCAGGAAGCGCTGCGTGCGGCCGCCCCCGAGGACCAGTCGCTGAGCGAAGCGCTGAACTTGTTCGCACGGCTCAGCGCGCACGGCCACGAGCTGGACGCCGACCTGAAGCGCCTGGAGCGCGAGCCGGACCGGACGCGGATCACCGAGCGTCTCCCCGAGCTGCGAGAGCGCCTGGAGCGGATCACGCACTCCTCGGACTCGCTGCGCTGGGCGGCCCAGGACCGCGCCCAGAAGTTCGCCGATGACGACCTGGCGGCGCTGGCCGGACAGATCGACGTGGAGGCGGGCGCGCTGCGGCACTGGACATCGGCGCCGGGCGCGCGCGAGACCACGTCCGGGCAGGGTACGGAAGCCGTGCCGGACCCGCTCGCCGCATGGCCGCCGCCGTCGGAGCAGCCCGAGTCCGAGCAGCCCGGTACCGCCGCTGCGCCCGAGGGCCCGCAGGCCATCGACGCCCCGGACCCGCGCATACGGACGCCGTACCCGTGGCAGAAGGCGGCCCGTCCGGAAAGCACGACCTGACGTGGCCGTAGTGGGATGCTCGATACGGTCGGCCGCGGGCCGGAGACCTGCCGGATCGCCGGCGGCCGGTCTCGCAGGCGGCGCAAAGTCGACTGTGGCGCGTCGTCGGGTGATCGGGGAAGATCTTGAGGCGGGGCCCGCACTGTCGGGCACCGGGTTCTCTGGATAACCTCCCAGTCATGTCCCGCCATGTCGCGATCGTCACCGATTCAACGGCCTACCTGCCGCGGGCGGCGCTGGAACGCCACGGCATCACGGCGGTGCCGCTGACCGTGGTCCTCGGCGACGAGGCCCTGGAAGAGGGAACGGAGATCTCGGCCAGGTCGGTCGCCCAGGCGCTGCAGAAACGCAAGTACGTCACCACCTCACGGCCCGCTCCCGAGACCTTCGCCGAGACCTACCGCGAGGTCGCGGCCGCGGGCGCCGACGGCATCGTCTCGCTCCATCTCTCCTCGGAGTTCTCCGGGACGTACGACGCGGCCGTACTGGCCGCCAAGGAAGCGCCGGTCCCCGTGCGGGTGGTGGACACCGGCATGGTCGCGATGGCACTGGGCTTCTGCGCCCTCGCGGCCGCGGAGGTCGCACAGGCCGGCGGGGACGTCGACGAGGCGGTGGCCGCGGCCGAGAAGCGCGCCGAGGGCACCTCCGCGTACTTCTACGTCGACACCCTGGAGTACCTGCGCCGCGGCGGCCGCATCGGCGCGGCACAGGCCCTGCTGGGCTCCGCGCTCGCGGTCAAGCCACTGCTCCAACTCGCCAACGGACGCATCGAACTGCGGGAGAAGGTTCGTACGGCGTCCAAGGCCATCGCGCGCCTCGAAGAGATCGTGGCGGACCGGGCAGGCACGGACCCGGTCGATGTCGCGGTGCACCACCTGGCGGCGACCGAGCGCGCCGACGCCCTGGCCGACCGCCTCCGCGCCCGCGTGCCGGGCCTGATGGACCTGCACGTCAGCGAGGTGGGCGCGGTGATCGGCGCGCATACGGGGCCCGGGTTGCTGGGGGTTGTGCTGTCGCCGCGGTAGGGGCGCCCTGATTCCCTCGTCCGGGTGACCGAGTTATCCACAACTCGCCAGTTATCCACGGAATTTGACGGTGATCGACGGGATTCGCGAAATCGCTCTAGCGTCGTCGACATGACTCCGCGAACTCGCAACTCCCCGCACCCACGTGATCCGACCGATCCGCCCGACCCACCCGTTCCGCCTGCTCCACCTGATGCATGGGGCCGCCCTGGCCCGTTGCCGCCGGCGCGCTGGCGAGTGGCGCTGCAGGAACGACTGCCGCTCTGGATCCAGTTGCGGTGCGGCACGGACCCGAAGGCGCTCGGCGCGCTCGCCGTCGTGCTGCTGATCGCCGTGGCCTTCGCGGCCCACCATTTCTGGAACGCGCGGCCCCAGACCGTACGGGCGCCGACCGCACAGCACGCCTCGGCAGCCGCACCGGGCAGCGACCCGACCGCGGCCGAGCAGGCGGGGCCGGCCGGGCTCGCCGGTCCGAGCGGTGCCGCGGCCGGTGGAAACACGGCAGGCGCGGCGGCCGGTGCGGTGTCCGGCGCCGCGGACCGCCGCATCGTCGTGGACGTGGCGGGCAAGGTGCGCCGCCCCGGCATCCATCGCCTTCCGCCGGGTGCCCGCGTCGCCGACGCGCTGCGTGCCGCGGGCGGGGCGCTGCCCGGGACGAACACCCGCACGCTGAACCGGGCCCGCCTCCTGGCGGACGGCGAGCAGGTCGTCGTCGGCGCACCGGCCGCCGCGCCCCCGGCATCGGGTAGCGCTGCTGGAGGCGTCTCGGGCGGCTCCGCCGTGGCCGGTGGTGCCCCGGCCGGTCCGGTCAGCCTGAACTCCGCCACTGCCGACCAGCTCGACACCCTCCCGGGCGTGGGGCCCGTCCTCGCCCAGCACATCATCGACTTCCGCACCCAGCACGGCGGCTTCGCCTCGGTCGACCAGTTGCAGGAAGTGAACGGAATCGGTGATCGACGCTTCGCCGATCTGCGCCCCTTGGTGCAGCCATGACCACCCCCAGCGCTCCGGCCTCCTCGTACGGCGCGGCTGTCGTGCAGTCGACGAACGATGCCGGGGGAGAACGGACTGATGCACAGCCGACACCGGTCGCCTCGCCGCCGCCGGCAGGGGCTGGCGCCCCGCAGGCGCAGACCCAGCAAGGGGAGGGACCGGCCGATCTGCGGTTGGTTGCGCCGGCGCTCGCCGCCTGGGGAGCCGCGGCGCCGGCGCTGGACGCCCCCGTCGGCCCGCTGCTCCTGCTCTGCGCCGCTGCCCTCGTACTGGCCGGGCTCGCCGTCCTCCGGGCCGTACGCCGCCACGCGGCCGGGCCGGCCACCTCCCCGGATCCTGGCCCGCATCGCCGTACCGGTCTGCTCCGCGGGTGGCGTCGACGGCGTACGGCATGGGAGGCGGGGAGCCTCGTCGCGGCGGCCGCGGTGCTGCTCTGCGCGGTGGGCGGTGCGGTCTCGGCAGCGCTCCAGGGAGCGGATCTGCGGCGCGGCCCGGTGCCGCGGCTGGCGCATCAGTACGCGCAGGCCACCGTCGAGTTGGAGGTGACGGAGGACCCGCACCTCGCCCGGCAGCGGGTGCGTGGCGCGCAACGTATGCCGGCCGCCGTCGTGTTCGCCGCGGAGGTACGCCGCATCACCGCACCGGACGGTACGGTGACCACCCTCCGCACCCCCGTCCTGGTCATCGTTCCCCAGCACCGGTCTCAGCAGGACCGGCCGCCCGGTGGCCTCGGGGCGCCGTCGGAAGACGGGCACGATGGGCGAGAGCGCGGCCAGTCGACCGAGCAAGCCCCGGACAGCGCCGCCACCGGCCCCTGGCGGGCGCTGCTCCCTTCCACGCGCATCCGAGTCGAGGCGCGGCTCGCGCCCCCGCTGCCGCCCACCGACCGCGTGGCCGCCGTACTGCGCGTAGCGGCCGATGTGGCCGACTCGCCGCCGCAGCGCATCGGTGGCCCCACGTCTCTCCAGCGGCTCGCGGGCTCCCTCCGGGGAGGGCTGCGCGAGGCGTCCGACGGCCTACGGCCCGACGCACGCGCCCTGCTGCCCGGGCTCGTCGTCGGTGACACCTCCCGCCTGACGCCGGAGCTCGACGACGCCTTCCGGGCCACCGACCTGACGCATCTGCTCGCCGTCTCCGGCAGCAACCTCACCATCGTGCTGGTCCTGCTCATCGGCCCACCGCACCTCGCCGTACGTGCCGAACGCCGGGGCATTGCGCCGCGCCTGGGCCTGTCGCTGCGGACCACGGCGGTGATCGGGGGCGCGGTGGCGATCGCCTTCGTCGTCGTGTGCCGCCCCGACCCCAGCGTGCTGCGCGCCGCCGCCTGCGGGCTGATCACGCTGCTGGCCATCGGTTCGGGGCGCCGCCGTACGCTGCTCCCCGCACTCGCCGCCGCCGTTCTGCTGCTGGTCCTCTACGACCCCTGGCTGGCCCGGAGTTACGGCTTCCTGCTCTCCGTACTGGCCACCGGCGCGCTGCTCCTTCTTGCACCGCGCTGGAGCGCCGCCCTGCAGCGGCGGCGGGTTCCGCCCCGGCTCGCCGAGGTGATCGCCGCGGCCGCTGCCGCGCAGGCGGTGTGTGCGCCGGTCATCGCGGTGCTCGCCGCCCGTGTCGGCCTGGTGGCCATCCCCTGCAACCTGCTCGCGGAGCTGGCCGTGGCGCCCGCGACGGTGCTCGGGTTCGCGGCCCTGGCCACCGCGCCTCTTTTCCCGCCGCTCGCCGCCGCGTTGGCCTGGTGCGGGGGATGGCCGGCCGAGTGGATCGCGGCCATCGCGCGCACGGGAGCGGCGCTGCCCGGCGCCGAGTTCGGCTGGCCCGGTGGCTGGGAAGGGGGCCTGCTGCTGGCCGCGGCCATCGCCGCCCTGGTGCCGGTCGCCCGGGTCCTGCTGCGGTACCGCTGGTTGTGCGTCGTCTGCGCGCTGCTCCTGGTCGTGCTCGTCGTCCGGCCCGTGCCCCTGGCCCGGATCGTGACCGGCTGGCCGCCGCCCGGCTGGCGGCTGGCGGTGTGCGACGTCGGCCAGGGGGACGGCCTCGTCGTAGCCACCGGACCGGGCAGCGCGCTGGTCGTGGACACCGGCCCCGACCCGCGTGCCATGGACCGCTGCCTGCAGGAACTGGGCGTACGCAGCATCCCGCTCCTCGTCCTGACGCACTTTCACGCCGATCACGTGGACGGCCTTCCCGGCGCGCTCCGGGGCCGCAGTGTCGGCGCGCTGGAGACCACGACTCGCGAGGACCCGCCGGACCAGGCGGTGTTCGTACGCAAGGTGGCGGCCGGACACAAAGTACCGGTGGTCCGGGCGACACCGGGTGAGCGACGCCGAACGGGGCCGGTGTCCTGGGAAGTCCTCTGGCCCCCGGTCGGCTTCATGCCCGAAGGGCCCAACAACGCCAGCGTCACTCTCCTCGTACGCACCGCGGGGCTGACCGTCCTCCTCCTCGGGGATCTGGAACCGCCCGCCCAGCAAGCCCTGCTGGCAGCACATCCGGGCGTGCGCGCGATCGACGTGCTCAAGGTCGCCCACCATGGCTCCGCCTACCAGGACCCGGCGCTCATGGGGGCGCTGGCGCCCCGGCTCGCCGTGATCAGCACAGGCGCCGGGAACCCGTACGGACATCCCGCCCCCAGTACCGTCGCCGCGCTGCGCATACAGGGCGCCAAGGTGCTGCGTACGGACACCGACGGCGCGATCGCCGTGACGGGCAGCGCCACCACCGGCCTCGCAGCCGCCACCAGCAAGGGCCGCAGGCGGGTGGGTGTCAGGGACGGCATACCGAGGCCGACAGGCTCCGGTCGTCGGCGCAGGGCACGTGTTTGTACATCCGCATGACGTTCTTCGCGGTGTCGGAGTTCAGGTAGGTCAGGAACTTCGCGGCGAGGGAACCGCCCGCCGGATGCCCGTAGGAGTACAGGAACTCAACGGTCCAGAAGGGGTATTCATGTTGCTGTCCCCACTCGATGTCGGGCTCGTGCCCGTTCAGCCGGATGGCGATGATGTGCGGCCGCTTGGCCGCCGCGTAGGTCTCGGCGTAACCGACCGCGCCCGCCACGCGATCGACCGCGTCCAGCAGGGCGGTGGTGCTGCTCACCTCGCAGCGGGTGACGCGGGCCCGCTCGTCCCGGTCCTTGCCGGTGCAGTCGTACGAAGACACCACGCCCGGCTCCGAACGGCGCAGCACGGTCGTCTCGAAGGCCCGCCGGGTCCCGGAGCCGGCGTCGCGGCCTACGACGTGGATGGCGAGGTCGTTGCCGCCCACGTCCTGCCAGTTGGTGTACGTGCCGTCATAGATCTTCCGCACCTGGTCGAGGGTGAGGTTGTCGACGCCGGTGCGCTCGTTGACGACCAGGCTGAGCAGGATGACGCCGACCCGCTCGCCCTGCAGCCGCCCGTAGATCGAGGGGGCGGGGACGTCGGACATGGCGAGGAAGGACGGGCTGCCGGAGCGGGTGGCGCGCCCGGCCCGGTTCAGGTTGGCGAGGCCGGAGAGGCTGCCGCTCCGGGCGACGTCGATCACGGCACCCGGGCAGCGCGCCTGATACTGGCGGGCGATCTCCTGCATCGGGGGAGCGAACGCGGTGGATCCGTCGATGGTCAGCCGCCCGGTGGCGCACTCGGCGCGGGCGGGCGCCGACGGGGTACTGAGCAGCAGTCCGCCCAGCAGCCCGACCAGGACGATGAAGAGACCGCCGAGGGCGAGGCTCGGCTTGCGCGGGCCCCAGCGCTGGGTGTTGCGGCGGATCCGGCCGCCGCTGAGGAAGCCGCCGACGAGCACCTCGCCACCGGCCCGCGCCCGGCCGCGGCCCGCGGTGTCCTCGTCCGTTCCGGTGAGCAGCACCAGCAGCTTGAAGTGGTTGCGGGTGTTGAGCGGGACCTTCGGTATGTGCAGGCGGTTGCCGCTGTAGCGCAGGCCGGCGCCGGGCCGGGTGAGCATGCTGATCAGGTCGGTCGGGTTGGCGTCCGGTACCTCGACGCCGATGACCGTACGGCCGGTGAACTCCACCGTCAGCGGTTCCTGGTAGTCCTGCCGCACGATGTCCTTGCTGCCGTCGTTCTCGATCCGCAGCAGGGCCAGCGTGGCGTCGGAGATCTCCTGTTCCTGTCTCAGGAGCCGCAACTGCACGAGGCTGTGGGCGTCCTGGGGGTTCATGCCGATCGGGGTGTCCATCTGGACGCGGTAGCCGATGCGCTTGCGGCCGGGCAGGAAGCGCTCCACGGCCCAGATCACGGCGGTGGCCGCGAGTCCGGCCAGGGCCAGGATGGTCTCGGTTTCCGGCATGGCCACGGCAACCTCGCAGGGGAGATCGGAGAGGGGAGGGCTGCGCTCTGTGGGGCTGAGGGCAAGTACGGGGATGCCCGCAATCTAGGGAGCCGTCGCCGTGGCCGAGCACGCTTCGGCAAGCCTTCACCAGAGGTTCAGCGGACAGCCGTCAGGGCCGGGAGAACCCGGATCTGTAAACTCCAGATTATGCGGATGGGTGAAGGCGTCGAGTGGGGGCTGCACTGCTGCGTGACGCTGGCCTGGCTCGGGGACGACCGGCCGGTGTCCACGGCGAAGCTGGCCGCCTCCTTCGACCTGCCGGCGGCGTACCTCAATAAGCGGCTCCAGGCGCTCGTACGGGCCGGAATCCTCAGCTCGACGCCGGGCGCCCGCGGTGGTTTCCGGCTCGCCCGGCCACCGGAGGCGATCACGCTCATGGATGTGGTCGCCGCGATCGAGGGGCCGGAGGAGGCGTTTCGCTGTACGGAGATCCGGCAGCAGGGCGCGGGTGCCGAGGGGCCGGGGCGCGACTTCCGGGGACCGTGCGGCATTGCCACGGCCATGCGCCGCGCCGAACTGGCCTGGCGCCGCGAGCTGGCCGCGCAGACCCTCGCCGACGTACTCGCCGCGGCCCCGGCGATAGCGGCGGAGCGTACGCGTCGGTGGTTCGCGACGGAGAGGACGGGCGGCTGATGGACACGGAGGGCGTCAGGGACGCCGAGGCCGTCGCTGGGCCCCGTGTACAGCGACGGGGCGCCGCTGGGGCCGAGGGCGTTACAGACACCGAGGCCGCTGTCGGGGCGGTGCCGGGGACCGAGGGCGTTGTCGGTGCCGAGGTCGTTGACGCCTATCTACGGCGGATCGGGGGTGAGCGGCCCGCTGTGCCCGATGCCGAGGCGTTGCGGCGGCTGCACCTTCAGCATCTGCGTGCGGTCCCGTTCGAGAACCTTTCCGTGCACCTCGGCGAGGAGATCGTCCTCACCGAGCAGGCACTGCTGGACAAGGTCGTACGGGACCGTCGTGGTGGGTTCTGCTACGAACTCAACGGCGCGTTCGCGTTCCTGCTGACCGCGCTCGGGTACGACGCCGAGCTGCTGTCCGGGCGGGTCTACGGAGAGGACGGGCGGCTGGGCATCCCGTACGACCACGCGGCCGTGCGTGTCCGTATGCCCGGCGGGCCGCTGCTGGCCGATGTCGGGTTCGGGCGGCACAGCCACTATCCGCTGCGGCTGGACACGGCGGAGGAGCAGGCCGAGCCGGGCGGGGTCTTCCGGGTCGTGGAGACGGCCGAGGGCGATCTCGACGTACTGCGGGACGGGGCTCCGCAGTACCGCCTCGAACTGCGGCCGCGGGCGCTCGCCGACTTCGAGGTGGGCTGCTGGTGGCAGACCACGTCGCCGAAGTCGCACTTCACGCAGTCGCTGGTCTGCTCGCGGCTCACCGATGACGGTGGCCGGATCACGCTCTCCGGCCGGACGTTCGTGATCACCGCACCCGACGGGAGCCGGACGGAGCGCGAGATACCCGAGGCGGAGGTACGCGCTGCCTACCGCGCGCACTTCGGGATAACCCTCGACCGCGTCCCGACATCGCCGATACGGCCGATACCGCCGGTACCGCCGGTACCGCCGGTACCGCCGACGGGGCCGCCGCCCGTCGGCTGAGGCCGGCTGGGGCCGAAGTCGGGGGTCGGCTGAGGCCCGGCCGGGGCGGGGGCTGCTGTGGGGTGGTTCAGGGGCGGGCCGGTTCCAGCCAGCCTTCGTGTTCGGCGGCCAGGGTGTCGAGGGTGGCCGGGTCGTACGTGGCGTCCGGGTCTTCCAGGACGACGAGCCACTGGGCGTCCTCGGCGTCGTCCTCGCCGGCCAGGGCGTCCCGTACGAGTTGCGGCTGCTGGGTCACGCCGTACTCCTCGGTCAGCACCTCGGCCACTTCCTCGGCCGCGTCCCGGTCGGGCAGTACCAGTACATGTCGAACATCGCTCACCCGGCCATTCTCCGACAGTGGTCGTCCGCAGGTGGCGGCCGGTGTGTCAGTGGGGCGTGGGATGCTGTTCGCGATGGCCAGGAAGACAGCAAACGACGACCCGCTTGCCCCCGTCACGATCGCCGTGGGGCAGGAAGAGCTGTTGCTCGACCGTGCGGTGCAGCAGGTGGTGGCGGCGGCGCGGGCCGCCGACGCGGACACCGACGTGCGTGACCTCACCCCCGATCAGTTGCAGCCGGGGACGTTGGCGGAGCTGACGAGTCCTTCGCTGTTCGCGGAGCGGAAGGTCGTGGTCGTGCGCAATGCGCAGGATCTGTCGGCCGACACGGTCAAGGACGTCAAGGCGTATCTCGGGGCGCCGGCCGAGGAGATCACGCTGGTGCTGCTGCACGCGGGCGGCGCGAAGGGCAAGGGGCTGCTGGACGCCGCGCGAAAGGTCGGGGCGCGGGAGGTTGCCTGCCCGAAGATGACCAAGCCGGCCGACCGGCTGTCGTTCGTGCGGGGGGAGTTCCGGACGGCGGGGCGGTCGGCGACGCCCGAGGCGTGCCAGGCGCTGGTGGACGCCATCGGCAGCGACCTGCGCGAGCTGGCCTCGGCGTGCGCGCAGCTCGCGGCGGATGTCGAGGGCACGATCGATGACGCGGTGGTCGCGCGGTACTACACCGGTCGCGCGGAGGCTTCCAGTTTCACGGTGGCCGACCGGGCGGTCGAGGGGCGCGCGGCCGAGGCGCTGGAGGCGCTGCGGTGGGCGGTCTCGACCGGGGTCGCGCCCGTCATGATCACGAGTGCGCTGGCGCAGGGCGTGCGCGCGATCGGCAAGCTCGCCTCCGCGCCGCGGGGGGCCCGGCCGGGCGATCTCGCGCGGGAGCTGGGAATGCCGCCGTGGAAGATCGACCGGGTACGGCAGCAGATGCGGGGCTGGTCGGCGGATGGCGTGGCGGTGGCCCTGCGCGCGGTCGCCGAGGCGGACGCGGGTGTGAAGGGCGGCGGCGACGACCCGGAGTACGCGCTGGAGAAGGCGGTCGTCACGATCGCCCGCGCGGCCCGCTCCCGCCGCGGCTGACCCTTCGGGCGGGCGCCCGAAGGGCCGGGCTGCCCGGAGCGTCGGCAGGGCGGTCCGAAGGCGGGGCCACCCGTGGCGTCGGCTGGGCCATCCGGGGTGTCGGCCGGGTCTCCCAGGTGCCGGCCCGACCCCGTGACGCCAGCCGGGTCCCCGAAGCGTCCCCGGCTGTTCGACGTGCCGCCCCGGCCACCTCGCAGCGTCGGCGGGGCCATTCGGAGCGAGGAGCCATCGGGAGCGTCGGCCGGGTCTCCCCGCCGCGTCGGCCCGTCACCCGTGGCGTCCGCCGGGCCCGAGGCATCGGCCCGGCTCCCCGGTGCGCCGGCGCGCCCGCCAACCGCTCTGCCGCCAGTCGCTCTTCCGCCAACCGCTCCGCCGCGAGCTGCCAGCCGCTCCTCCGTCAGCCGCTCCGCCGTGAGCCGCCAGCCTCAGCCCTTCATCCGCCCCAGTGTTTCCTCTGCGCTGGTGCGGAGCATGTCGGCTATCTCGGTGGCGTCGGGGTGGGTGGTGGTGTTGGTGCTGGAGTAGCTGGACCAGGTGGTCTCGTATGTCAGCCAGCCGTCGCGGACGCCGAGGACCACGTACGAGCCCTTGCTGTCGGCGGTTTCCTGGCGGGTCACCAGGTATGCCTCGTCACCGAGGCCCTGTACGGGCTCGACCTTGTAGTCGGTCGAGGACTGCTGCTGTTCGTACGAGCGGTACTGCGCCGCGAACTCCGGTGCCGGGTCGGTCTTCTTGTGCAGGAACGCCTTGGAGTAGACGAGGGTGGAGGAGTAGTCGTTGTCGCCCGCGTCCTCCGAGACGAGGTCGGCGTTGCACCACATGGAGTCCAGGGCGGGGTCCTCGTGGCCGCTGGACTCGGGGTTCTCGCCGGCGCTGTCCGAGGTGCTGCTGTCCTCCATCTTGAAGCGCGCGTCCTCGAACGGGGCCCACGAGACCGACCGGCAGAGGTCGGACTGGTAGCGGTAGCCGCGCAGGTCGGGGCTGGGTTCGCCGAGGCCGCCGGTCGCGGCGAGTACGCCGGCCCAGACGGCCGAGGCGATCACGGCTCCGCCGAGGGCCCACAGCCAGGAGGGCACGCCCTTGCCGCCACCGGTTCCGCCGGGGCCGCCCGGACCGCCGCCGTAGCCGGCGGGGCCGGTGCCCGGCATGGTCGGCCCCGGTGCGCCGTGCGGTGCGCCGTGCGGCGCGGCCGCCGGGTAGCCATAACCGGTCGGTGGCTGGGGCTGGGCGTACGTGTTCTGCTGGGGCACCTGCCCGTACGGGCTCCCCTGTTGCGGCCCCGCCGGAGCCGGCGGCGGAGGCTGGATGCCGCCCTGCGGCACCTGCCCCGGAGGCGGTGGCCCCTGAGGTGGCCCCTGCGGAGGCTGGTGTGGCTGCTGTGCATACGGATTGGGCTGTTCCCCCGAGTTGGACATGAGCGGCAGCGTAGCCGACCGGAATCAGCCACGACCGCCCAGCTCAAGCGGACAGCCACCGCCACTCGGCCAGGCTCAGCCGGGCCCGCAGCAAGCCAAAGCCCCGCAGCAAGCCAAAGCCCCGCAGCAAACAGAAGACCCCCAGCAAGCCACCCCCCAACCAACCCAAAAACCCCACCCCCGCCCTGGGGAAGGGCGGAAGCGGGGTCCTCGGATCGAGCTGGGTGCGCCGCACCCGCGTGGCGAACGCAGGCCGCGTGCGGCGCGGGGGCCGGGGAGGAGCGGAGAGAGGGGCCGCTGGGCCCTCACCGGCGGTGAAGCGTGATGACTGCCGTACACGTCACGACCGTACGGATCAGGTCCGTACCGATCACGACCCGTGACGGCGGCCGCGAGACTTTCACGGAGGTCTCAGTCGACACGGAGGCCTCAGTCACGAGGTCTCAGCGAAGCGTCAGACTCTCCGCGAAGCGTCAGAGGCTCCGCAGAGCGTCAGAAGGTCAGCCCTTGAGGGACGCGACCTTCTTCGCCAGCGCCGACTTCTTGTTGGCGGCGGCGTTCTTGTGGATGACGCCCTTGCTGACGGCCTTGTCGAGCTTCTTGGCCGCCTCGGCCTGGGCGGTGGCGGCCTTCTGCAGGTCACCGGCCTCCACGGCCTCGCGGGTGCGACGGATCGCGGTCTTCAGAGTCGACTTGACAGCCTTGTTGCGCTGACGAGCCTTCTCGTTGGTCTTGATCCGCTTCATCTGGGACTTGATGTTCGCCACGAAAGAGCCTTTTCAGGTTCGTTGGATTCCGGGGGGCCGAGCCGCAGCTCGTCCGTCCCGGGCTTTCTGCGTGTCGCGTACACCAGAGCGCACGAAACACGGTGGACCAGGCTACCAGCAGGGGGAACGGCCACCCAAAACCGGACCGCACCGGCCCCACGGCCGGGCCCTCCGGAGCTGTCGGCGCCCCCACCCCGGCCCCTCCCGTACGGACCGGACCCGCGGCTCATGGGACGATGGGGAGAACGAATACCCCAGTCCCGTCGACCCGCGTTCTCTGAATGGACCTCTGCGTGCCCGCGACCCCTACGAACGTGCCGGAGCCGAGCCGTACCGACCCGGCTCTCCTCCGTAACTTTTGCATCATCGCGCACATCGACCACGGCAAGTCGACGCTTGCCGACCGGATGCTCCAGCTGACGGGAGTCGTGGAGCAGAGGCAGATGCGCGCGCAGTACCTCGACCGCATGGACATCGAGCGCGAGCGGGGCATCACGATCAAGTCGCAGGCGGTCCGCCTGCCCTGGGCCCCCACCGGCGAGCCGGGCAACACCCACATCCTGAACATGATCGACACGCCGGGACACGTCGACTTCACGTATGAGGTGTCCCGGTCGCTCGCGGCGTGCGAGGGCTGCATTCTGCTTGTTGATGCTGCTCAGGGCATCGAGGCGCAGACGCTCGCCAATCTTTACCTGGCGATGGAGCACGATCTGCAGATCATCCCGGTGCTCAACAAGATCGACCTGCCGGCCGCGCAGCCGGAGAAGTTCGCCGCCGAGCTGGCGAACCTTGTCGGCTGCGAGCCCGAGGACGTGCTGAAGGTCTCCGCGAAGACCGGCGTGGGCGTGGACGAGCTACTGGACAAGGTCGTACGGGACGTGCCGCCGCCGGTCGGCGTGAAGGACGCGCCGGCCCGCGCGATGATCTTCGACTCGGTGTACGACGCGTACCGCGGTGTCGTCACGTATGTGAAGGTCGTCGACGGCACACTCGGCAAGCGCGAGCGCATCCGGATGATGTCCACCGGCGCCGCGCACGAGCTGCTGGAGATCGGGACGAACTCGCCGGAGATGACCCCGGCCGACGGCCTGTCCGTCGGTGAGGTGGGTTACCTGATCACCGGTGTGAAGGACGTCCGGCAGTCCAAGGTGGGTGACACGATCACCCAGCTCAACAAGGGCGCCGACCAGCCGCTCGGCGGCTACAAGGACCCGAAGCCGATGGTCTTCTCGGGCCTGTACCCGCTGGACGGCTCGGACTACCCGGAGCTGCGCGAGGCGCTGGACAAGCTGCAGCTGAACGACGCGGCGCTGGTGTACGAGCCGGAGACCTCGGCCGCGCTGGGATTCGGCTTCCGTGTGGGCTTCCTCGGCCTGCTGCACCTGGAGGTCATCCGGGAGCGGCTGGAGCGCGAATTCGGGCTGGAACTGATTGCCACCGCGCCTAACGTGATCTACGGCGTGACCATGGAGGACGGCACCGAGCACGAGGTGACCAACCCCAGCGAATTCCCCACCGGCAAGATCGCCGAGGTGCGCGAGCCGGTCGTGCGGGCCACGATCCTCACGCCGAGCGACTTCATCGGCGCGGTCATGGAGCTGTGCCAGAACCGCCGCGGCAATCTGCTCGGCATGGACTACCTCTCCGAGGACCGGGTGGAGATCCGGTACACGCTGCCGCTCGCCGAGGTCGTCTTCGACTTCTTCGACCAGCTGAAGTCCAAGACGCGGGGTTACGCCTCGCTGGACTACGAGCCCACGGGTGAGCAGATCGCCGACCTGGTGAAGGTCGACATCCTGCTGCACGGTGACCAGGTCGACGCGTTCTCCGCGATCTGCCACAAGGACAAGGCGTACGCGTACGGCGTCCGGCTGGTCTCCAAGCTGCGCGAGCTGATCCCGCGGCAGGCGTTCGAGGTGCCGGTCCAGGCGGCCATCGGCAGCCGGGTGATCGCCCGCGAGACCATTCGCGCCATCCGCAAGGACGTCCTCGCCAAGTGCTACGGCGGTGACATCTCCCGTAAGCGGAAGCTGCTGGAGAAGCAGAAGGAAGGCAAGAAGCGGATGAAGATGGTGGGAAGTGTGGAGGTTCCGCAGGAAGCCTTCATCGCGGTCCTGTCCTCGGACTCCGATGGTGACTCCAAGGGCAAGAAGTGACGCCGGACGGTGACCGTCGCGCACCGTCGGCGCACCGCTGAGCAGTGAAGGGCGCCCGTTCCCGGCGAGGGACGGGCGCCCTTCGCATATCGGGACGAGCGCCGCGGTACCGCGGTTCGGGCGCCCCGCGCAGGGGAAGACGGGCTTCTGAGGACATGCGTGAGGACCTTGCGCGGACACGCGGCGGAGCCCCGCGTACACCGATCGGTCACAAGGTGAATGAGTGTGCTGCAGGCCCTTACGTGGGAGCGCGGCGCGCTCTAGTCTGATCCCTGCTCGAAGGTTACTCGCGAGTCACCAGCAATGAAGCGGGCCCCGGAGGAACACGTGACGGACAGCCAGTCGTTGATCGAGAACCGGCCACCTTCCGTGGCGACGCTCTTCCTGGAGCGGGTTGCGGCAACCCCTGAGGGGGAGGCGTACCGCTATCCAGTGCCGCCCGCCTCGGGCCAGGGCCCGGACGACTGGAAGTCGCTGAGCTGGGCGGAGTCGGCACAGCGGGTGTACGCCACCGCGGCGGGCCTCATCGAGCTGGGCGTGGCCCCCGAGGAGCGGGTGGCGCTGGCCTCCAGTACGCGGGTGGAGTGGATCCTCGCCGACCTCGGCGTGCTGTGCTCGGGCGCGGCCACCACGACCGTGTACCCCAGCACGAACGCGGACGAGACGGCGTACATCCTCGCCGACTCCGGCAGCCGCATCATGATCGCCGAGGACGCCGGGCAGCTGGCCAAGGCGCGCGAGTGCCGCGCCGACCTGCCGGACCTCGCGCACGTCATCGTGATCGAGGAGGCGGACGCCGTACCGGCCGAGGGCGACCCCGAGGACTGGGTGCTCTCGCTCGCCGAGCTGGAGAAGCGCGGCGCCGCGTACCTGGAGAAGCACCCCAGCTGTGTGAAGGAGCGGGTCGCGGCGCTCCGCGCCGACCAGCTGGCCACGCTGATCTACACCTCCGGCACCACGGGCCGGCCCAAGGGTGTGCGGCTGCCGCACGACTGCTGGGCGTACATGGCCCGCGCGATCCAGGCCACCGGGCTGGTGAACGAGGACGACGTGCAGTACCTCTGGCTGCCGCTGGCGCATGTCTTCGGCAAGGTGCTCACCGCCGGCCAGATCGCCCAGGGCCATGTCATCGCCGTGGACGGCCGGGTCGACAAGATCATCGAGAATCTGCCGGTCGTGCGGCCGACGTACATGGCCGCCGTGCCGCGGATCTTCGAGAAGGTCTACAACGGCGTCGCGGCCAAGGCCCGCGAGGGCGGCGCGGCGAAGTACAAGATCTTCCAGTGGGCGGCCGGGGTGGCACGGGAGTACGCCAAGGTCTCCCAGGACAACTTCCGGCGGACCGGCACGGCCTCGGTGCCCTTCGCGCTCGGCGCCAAGCACCAGGTCGCCGACAAGCTGGTGTACGCCAAGCTGCGCGAGGCGTTCGGCGGGCGGCTGCGCGCCGCGGTCTCCGGCTCGGCGGCGCTCGCCCCCGAGATCGGGTACTTCTTCGCCGGCGCCGGCATTCACATCCTGGAGGGCTACGGCCTGACCGAGTCCAGTGCGGCCAGCTTCGTGAACCCCGGCGAGGCGTACCGCACCGGCACGGTCGGCAAGCCGCTGCCCGGCACGGAGGTCCGCATCGCCGAGGACGGCGAGATCCTGCTGCGCGGCCCCGGCATCATGCAGGGCTACCACGGGCTGCCGGAGAAGACGGCCGAGGTGCTGGAGTCCGACGGCTGGTTCCACACCGGCGACATCGGCGAGCTGTCCGCGGACGGCTATCTGCGGATCACCGACCGCAAGAAGGACCTGATCAAGACCTCGGGCGGCAAGTACATCGCGCCCGCCGAGGTCGAGGGCCAGTTCAAGGCGGTCTGCCCGTTCGTCTCCAACGTCCTGGTGCACGGTGCCAACCGGAACTTCTGCACGGCGCTGATCGCGCTGGACGAGCCGACCATCCTGACCTGGGCCAAGGAGCACGGCCTGGCGGGCAAGGACTACGCCGCGGTGGTTGCCACGGAGCAGGTCCGCGCGCTGATCGACGGCTACGTCGAGCGGGTCAACGAGGGCCTGCAGCGCTGGCAGCAGATCCGCAAGTTCCGCATCCTGCCCCGTGACCTGGACATCGAGCACGGCGAGGTCACGCCCAGCCTGAAGGTCAAGCGCCCGGTCGTCGAGCGGACCTTCAAGGACCTGCTGGACGACATGTACGCGGGGGCGCGCGAGTCCTGACGCCGCTGCCGGGTCCGTACGTCCGCCGTACGTGCTCCGTACGGACCCGGCCCGGCAGGCTTTCAGGCGCGGCCGTGGCGCAGCGCTCGTACCGTCTCTTCCAGTGCGGCCATTCTGGCGCGCAGTTCGTCCGCCTCGGCGTGGTTGCCGGCCGCCAGCGTCTGCTCCATGCGGGCGATACGGTCCGCCAGCTCGTCGATGCGGTCCCGGTCCTGCTGCCGCAGCCGGCGCAACTGGCGGTTCTTCTGGTGCAGTTCCAGGAAGACCTTGACCTTGGCGCGCAGCACCCAGGGGTCGAAGGGCTTGGTGAGATAGTCCGCGGCGCCCGTGGAATAGCCGCGGAAGGCATAGCCGGAGTCGGCGTCCGTGCCGGTCAGGAAGATGATCGGGATGTGTTTCGCCTGGTCGAGCCGTTTGATGTTGCTCGCGGTCTCGAAGCCGTCCATGCCGGGCATCAGGATGTCCAGCAGGACGACCGCGAATTCCTGGCGGAGCAGCGCCTTCATCGCTTCCTCGCCCGACCGCGCGCGGACGAGCGGTTCACCGAGTGAGCGCAGGACGGCTTCCAGCGCGGCGAGGTTCTCCTCCATGTCGTCGACGAGGAGAATTCCTGCCCGGTCGTCGCGGTCGGTGCTGGTGAGGTGGGTCATGAGTGGCCTCTGAACTGGTGTGCCCTACGAATTGCCGGCCCGGCCGGACTCGCCGTGATCCGCGTCGTCCGCGTCGTCCGCGTGTCCATGGCCGGCCGGGGCGCCGCCGTCGGGTGCGGGGGCGGAGGCGCGGTACTGGGAGAGCAGATCGACGGCGACGTTCAACAGCCGGTCCACGTCCAGTGGTTTGGGAAGGTACTCGTTGGCGCCGGTCTCCAGGGATTTCTCGCGGTCGCCCGGCATGGCCTTGGCCGTCAGGACGACGACCGGCAGATCGGCGTACCGGGGGGTGCGGCGGATGGCACGGATCGTTTCGTACCCGTCCATCTCCGGCATCATGATGTCCATCAGGACGAAGTCGATGCCCGGGTTCTTGCCGAGCATCTCGATGGCCTCCCGGCCGTGCTCGGCGTAGATCACCCGCATACCGACCCGGCTGAGGACGTTCGTCAGCGCGAAGGCGTTGCGGATGTCGTCGTCGACGACCAGGGCCTGGGCGCCCGAGAGCAGTTCGCCGGTGGCGCCCTTGGCCCACCGCTCCACATTGGACACGGCGGGCCAGGCGGTCTCCTCGGGGGCGGCGGCGGGCGCGGGGACCGCCGGGCGGGTGAGCTCCGCGGCGGCGTCCTCGTCGGTGTCCGCGTCGTCGTCGGTCGGCTGCTCGGCGGGCTCCGCCGTACTGTGACAGCTGACGGGGATGCGGAAGGCGAAGGTGGAGCCCTTGCCGGGCTCGCTCTGTGCCGTGAGCGCGCCGCCGAGCAGGCCCGCGATCTCCCGGCTGATGGACAGGCCGAGGCCCGTACCGCCGTACTTCCGGTTGGTCGTGCCGTCCGCCTGCTGGAACGCCTCGAAGATGACCGGCAGTTTCTCGGCCGCGATGCCGATGCCGGTGTCGGTGACGGTGAAGGTGACGGTCTCGTCGTCCGCCCGGTCCACCCGCAGGTCGATCTTGCCCTTGGGGGTGAACTTCAGGGCGTTGGAGAGGAGATTCCGCAGCACCTGTTTGATCCGCTTCTCGTCGCTGTACAGGTCCTTGGGCACCGTGTCGCTCACCGAGACCTCGAAGGCCAGGCCGCGGTCCAGGGTCAGCGGGCGGAAGGTGTCGTGGACGTAGTTGAGCAGCTTGATCAACGGCACCCGGGACGGGAAGACGTCCATCCGGCCGGCTTCGATCTTGGACAGGTCGAGGATGTCGTTGATCAGCTGGAGGAGTTCGGAGCCGGAGCGGTGGATCATCGCCGCGCTCTCCACCTCGTGCCGGCTGAGGTGGCCGTGCTCGTTGTCGATGAGCATCTGGGCGAGGATCAGCAGGGAGTTCAGCGGATTGCGCAGCTCGTGCGACATGTTCGCGAGGAACTCCGTCTTGTACCGCGAGGAGCTGGCCAGCAGCGCGGCCTTCTCCTCCAGCGCGGCGTTGGAGCGCTGCAGCTCGGCCTGGCGGCGCTGCAGCTCGCCCGTGCGCTCCTGGAGCTGGCCGGCCAGCCGCTGGGACTCGCTCAGCAGTGACTCCGTACGGGAGTTGGCGACGATGGTGTTGATGGCGACGCCGATGGTGTTCACGAACTGGTCGAAGAAGGCGAGGTGGACGTCGGAGAAGCGGGAGAAGGACGCCAGCTCGATCACGCCGAGGATCCGGTCCTCGAAGAGCACGGGGATGATCACGACGGTGTTCGGGGCGGCCTCGCCGAGCCCGGAGTCGACCTTGATGTAGTCGGGCGGCACCTCCTCCACCAGGATGCGCTTCTTCTCCACGGCCGACTGGCGGACCAGGCCATGGCCGTGCGAGCCGGGGGTGGCGATGCTGGCGTCGTGCGCGGAGCCGTACCCCGCGATGAAGTCCAGGCGCAGCTCGTCGGTCTCGGCGCTGGCCAGGAAGAACGCGCCGTACTGCGCGTTCACCAGCGGCGTCAGCTCGCGCAGGATCAGGTCGGCGACCTCCACCAGGTCGCGGTGGCCCTGCATCAGGCCCGCCAGCCGGGCGAGGTTGGCGTCCAGCCAGTCCTTGGCGCGGGTGGTCTCGCGGAGGTTGGAGACCATCATGTTGATGTTGTTCTTCAGCTCGTCGACCTCGCCGCGGGCCTCGACCGTGACGTTGCGCGTCATGTCGCCGGAGGCCACCGCGCTGGTCACCTCGGCGATCGCCCGGACCTGTGTGGTGAGGTTCGACGCGAGCTCGTTCACGCTGGTCGTCAGGGACTTCCACGTACCGTAGACGCCCTCGACGCGGGCCTGGCCGCCCAGCTGGCCCTCGCTGCCCACCTCGCGGGCCACCCGGGTCACCTCGGAGGCGAACGAGGAGAGGGTGTCCACCATGGTGTTGAGGGTGGTCTTCAGCTCCAGGATCTCGCCGCGCGCGTCCACGTCGATCTTCTTCGACAGGTCGCCCTGGGCGACGGCGGTGGCGACGAGGGCGATGTTCCGCACCTGCGTCGTGAGGTTCGACGCCATGAAGTTGACGTTGTCGGTGAGGTCCTTCCAGACGCCCGACGCGCCGCGCACCTGGGCCCGGCCGCCCAGGTCGCCCTCCGTACCGACCTCACGGGCCACCCGGGTCACCTCGTCGGCGAACGCCCGCAGCTGGTCGACCATCCCGTTGACGGTCTCCTTGACCTCCAGGATCTCGCCCTGCGCGTTCACCGAGATCTTCTTCGACAGGTCGCCGTCGGCGACCGCGGTGGTGACCTGGGCGATGTTGCGGACCTGTGAGGTGAGGTTGGAGGCCATGAAGTTGACGTTGTCGGTGAGGTCCTTCCAGACCCCGGAGACGCCGCGGACCTGGGCCTGACCACCGAGGTTGCCCTCCGTACCGACCTCGCGGGCGACCCGGGTGACCTCGTCGGCGAACGCGGAGAGCTGGTCGACCATCGTGTTGATCGTCGTCTTCAGCTCCAGGATCTCGCCCTTGGCCTGGACCGTGATCTTCTTGCCGAGGTCGCCCTCCTTCACCGCGGTCGCCACGAGGGCGATGTTGCGCACCTGCGCGGTGAGGTTGTCCGCCATGAAGTTGACGCTGTCGGTGAGGTCCTTCCACATCCCCGACACCCCGCGCACCTGCGCCCGGCCGCCCAGCCGCCCGTCCGTACCGACCTCGCGCGCGACCCGGGTGACCTCGTCGGCGAACGCCGAGAGCTGGTCGACCATCGTGTTCACGGTCTCCTTCAGCTCCAGGATCTCGCCGCGCGCGTCGACCGTGATCTTCTGGCTGAGGTCGCCGTTGGCCACCGCCGTGGTGACCTGGGCGATGTTCCGTACCTGCGAAGTCAGGTTCGAAGCCATGAAGTTGACGTTGTCGGTGAGGTCCTTCCACACCCCGGAGACGCCCGGCACCTGCGCCCGGCCGCCGAGCCGTCCCTCCGTACCGACTTCGCGCGCGACGCGGGTGACCTCGTCGGCGAACGCCGAGAGCTGGTCGACCATCGTGTTGACCGTCAGCTTCAGCTCCAGCAGCTCGCCGGTCGCCTCCACCGTCACCTGACGCGTCAGGTCGCCGCGCGCCACCGCCGTCGTCACCGCCGCGATGTCCCGCACCTGCGCGGTCAGCCGGGCGGCCATCGTATTGACCGCCTCCGTCACGTCCCGCCAACTCCCGGACAGCCCCGCCACCTTGGCCCGGCCGCCGAGCCGCCCTTCGGTGCCCGACTCGCGGGCCACCCGCGTGACCTCGCCCGTGAACAGCGAAAGCTGGTCGACCATCGAATTCACCGCGCGGCCCAGCCCGCAGCGGTCGCCGCGCAGCTTCCGGTGCCCGTCGTGCAGCTCCACGCGCTGGGTCAGGTCGCCGCCCGCCACCGCGTTCAGCACCTGCGTCGCCTGGGCCGCCGGGACCACCAGCGCCTCGATGATGTCGTTGGCCGCGAGCACCGAGGAGGTCCACGTGCCCTGGCCGGGGCTGGCCGTCATCCGCTCGTCCAGCCGGCCCTGCCGGATCAGCTCGGAGCGCAGCCGTACCAGCTCGTCGGAGTGGTGCCGCGCCCGCAGGACGATGTCGTTGAAGGCCCCGTGCAGATCGGCGAGGACGCCGTCGTACGCCACGGGGAGCCGCGTGCGGAAGTCGCCGGCGGACATCGAGGCGAGTGCGGTCAGCAGCGGCTTGAGATCGGCCGCCCGCACCCAGCCGGTCCCCTTCTCCGTCTCCCGCGTATCGCGGGGCACTGCGGAATCCACCGACATAGTGACCCACTTCAGTAACTCGGTGCGAATGGGTGGGCTCAGTCTGTCACTCTGGCGATGGCGCATTTGGCGCGATTGCGGAACTGCTCGGGAGTGCTCAATGAGGACGACAACTCCGTCGGAAACCGACGTGGTGCGCAGGCCGACCACGGCCCGGCCCGACGCCGTCCCCGCACAGGACAGCGGCCCGCCCGTCGCCGACCGCCCGGACCGGGGATCACAACCCGCCGACGATGCATACGGAACCGACGGTTTCCGCGCCGTCGGACTGCCCGGCGCGCCCATCGCCGCCGGCGCCGCCCGGCAGTTCGTCCGTACGACGTTCGCCGACTGGGTCACCCGCGGGCTGCCCGGCACCGAGTACCTCACCGCGCGCGTCACCGACGAGGCCGAGCTGCTCGTCAGTGAGCTGGTCACCAACGCCGTCGTGCACGCCGGCACCGCCGTCGAGCTGCTGTGCCGGCTGGACGAGGACGGCCCGCACACCTCCGTGACCGTGGAGGTCTCCGACCACCACCCGGCCCGCCCGGTGCGCGGCCGCCACGACGCCGTGACGGCCGAGGGCGCGGGCCGCGGCCTGCAACTGGTCGGCGCGATCGCCGACTCCTGGGGCATCACGTACCGGCGCACCCTGAAGACCGTGTGGTTCCGGGTGACGGCGGACGCGCCGGAGGCCGTGTACGAACCGCCGGTGGAGATCTTCCACGCGGACCGCAGGACGCCGGGCGGGCCGCCGGCCACCGAGCTGATGGCGCCCGGGCCGCAGCGGGCCGCCCTGCGCCGCTGCGAGGTCGAGCGGCTCCACCACGGCGCGCTGTCCTTCCTCGCCGAGGCGTCCGACCTGCTCAGCGGGCAGCTGGACGCGGACCAGGTGGCCGCGCTGGTCGCGCAGCTGATCGTGCCGCGGATGGCCGACTGGTGCGCGGTGTGGCTGGACGACGGCGGGGAGTTCGGCGCGCCCCGGCTGGCCCGCGTCTGGCACGCCACGGAGTCCCGCATCGACGGGCTGCGCGAGCTGCTGGAGAAGGACCCGCCGGTACTGACCGGGCGCGGCGACGGCCACCCCACCGGCGCGGGCCCTTGGCCGTGGCCCGGCGAGCCCAGCGGATTCGGCCCCGGCGGCGCGGCCCTGGCCTGCCCGCTGATCTCCGGCGTGCGCCGGCACGGCACGCTCCTGATAGGCCGGTCCGGACTGCTCCGCTTCCCCGACGAGGTCGTCTCGCTCATCGAGGACCTGGCGGGGCGGGTGGCCCGGGCCCTCGCCACCGCGGACGCCTACAGCCGTCAGGAGCGCATCAGCCGGGTGCTGCAGCGCCGGCTGCTGCCCGGCCGCCGCCCCGACGTGCCGGGCGTGGCCTCGGCCGTGGTGTACGAACCGCGCGAGGGCGCCTGGGCGGGCGGCGACTTCTGGGACCTCTTCCAGGCGGGCGAGGGCCGCTGGTGCTTCATGCTCGGCGACGTCTGCGGCAGCGGCCCGGAGGCCGCCGCCGTCACGGGCCTGGCCCGCCCGGTGCTGCGGCTGCTGGCCCGCGAGGGGTACGGCGTCGGCGACGTACTGGACCGGCTGAACCGCACGGTCGCGCGGGAGTCCGCCGACTCCGTGGCCGCGGTGGCCGCCGCGGTGGTGGAGGCCGGCTCCGAGGCGGAGCTGCAGCCCGGCTACCGCGAGGAGAGCGAGCAGACCCGCTTCCTCTCCCTCCTGTACGGCGAGATCGTCCCGTACGAGGACGGCACCGGCGGCGCCCGCTGCACGCTCGCCAGCGCCGGACACCCGCTGCCGCTGGTCCTCGGCACGGACGGCACGGTGCGGGCGGTCGCCGCGCCGCAGATGCTGCTCGGTGTGCTGGAGGAGACCGAGTACGAGAGCGAGTCCTTCGACCTGGCGCCCGGCGAGACGCTGCTGTGCGTCACCGACGGGGTGACCGAGCGCCGCTCGGGCAGCCGGCTCTTCGACGACGAGGACGGCCTCGCGCAGGCCCTCGCCGAGTGCGCGGGGCTGGGCGCCGACGGCGTCGCCGAGCACCTCCGGTGCCGCGTGCACGCCTTCGGTCCGACCCCGCCGGACGACGACCTGGCACTGCTGGTGCTGCAGGCGGTACCGGGGCCGTAGCCGGGCGGCGGGCCCGTGGCCGGGCTTCGTCGGCGGCCGGCGGAAGGGATCACTCCCCGAGTGCCGGACAATGGCGGTATGCCTTCTGCACTCCCCGACGGTGAGCCCATGCCCGAGGACGGGGCGCTGCCCGCCGCCGCCCTGGCCGGAGCGGGCGAGCGGCCCCTCGGGTTCTATCTGCACGTGCCGTACTGCGCGACCCGCTGCGGATACTGCGACTTCAACACCTACACCGCGAGCGAGCTGCGCGGCTCCGGCGGCGCGCTCGCCTCCCGCGAGAACTACGCCGACACGGTCGTCGAGGAGATCCGCCTCGCCCGCAAGGTGCTCGGCGCCGACCCCCGCCCCGTCGAGACGGTCTTCGTCGGCGGCGGCACGCCGACCCTCCTCCCGGCCGTCGACCTCTCCCGCATGCTCGCCGCGATCCGCGACGAATTCGGCCTCGCGCCGGACGCGGAGATCACCACGGAGGCGAACCCGGAGTCGGTGGACCCGAGGTACCTGGCGGAGCTGCGAGCCGGGGGCTTCAACCGCGTCTCCTTCGGCATGCAGAGCGCCCGCCAGCACGTCCTGAAGATCCTCGACCGTACGCACACGCCCGGGCGCCCCGAGGCGTGCGTCGCCGAGGCCCGCGCCGCCGGCTTCGACCACGTCAACCTCGACCTGATCTACGGCACGCCCGGCGAGACGGACGACGACTGGAAGGCCTCCCTCGACGCCGCGATCGGCGCCGGCCCCGACCACGTCTCCGCGTACGCGCTGATCGTCGAGGAGGGCACCCAGCTCGCCCGCCGCATCCGCCGCGGCGAGGTCCCGATGACCGACGACGACGAGCACGCCGACCGCTACCTCATCGCCGAGGAAGCCCTCACCGCCGCGGGCTTCACCTGGTACGAGGTCTCCAACTGGGCCACGTCGGAGCCGGCCCGCTGCCGCCACAACGAGCTGTACTGGACCGGCGCCGACTGGTGGGGCGCGGGCCCCGGCGCCCACAGCCACGTCGGCGGCGTCCGCTGGTGGAACGCGAAGCACCCCGGCGCATATGCGCAGGCGCTGAGCGAGGGCCGCTCCCCGGGGGCCGGCCGCGAGCTCCTCGCGCCCGAGGACCGCCGCGTGGAGCGCATCCTCCTGGAGCTGAGACTGGCGGCGGGCTGCCCCCTGGACCTGCTCGCCCCTGCGGGCGCAAAGGCAGCAGAGCGCGCGCTGTCGGACGGCCTGCTGGAGCCGGGCCCGTACGAGGAGGGCCGGGCGGTGCTGACGCTGCGGGGCCGCTTGCTGGCCGACGCCGTGGTGCGCGACCTGGTCGATTAGCCGGCCGGCGCCGTAACAAAATCGATCAGCTCCTCCACCCGCCCCAGCAGTGCCGGCTCAAGATCCTTGTACGAGTGGACCGAGCCGAGGATGCGTTGCCAGGCGGCGCCCGTGTTCTCCGGCCAGCCGAGGGACCGGCAGACGCCCGTTTTCCAGTCCTGGCCGTGGGGGATCGAGGGCCACCCCGGGATGCCTACCGAGGCGGGCTTCACGGCCTCCCAGATGTCGATGTACGGGTGGCCGACGATCAGGACGTTCGCGTCCGTGACCGAGGCCGCGATGCGGGATTCCTTGGAGCCGGGGACGAGGTGGTCGACGAGGACGCCGAGGCGGGCGTCCGGGCCGGGGGAGAAGGAGCGGACGATCGCCGGGAGGTCGTCGATGCCCTCCAGGTACTCCACCACCACGCCCTCGATGCGCAGGTCGTCGCCCCAGACGCGTTCGACCAGCTCCGCGTCGTGGCGGCCCTCCACGTAGATGCGGCCGGCGCGGGCGACGCGGGCGCGGGCGCCCGGGACGGCGAGGGAGCCGGAGGCCGTGCGCTGCGGGCCCCGGGGGCGTGCGGGCGCGGCGGAGGGGCGTACGAGAGTGACGACCTTGCCTTCGAGGAGGAAGCCGCGCGGGGTCATCGGGAAGACGCGGTGTTTGCCGAAGCGGTCCTCCAGGGTGACGGTCAGGCCCTCGGCCGTCTTCTCGCAGCGGACGACGGCACCGCAGTAGCCGGTGGTGACCTCCTCGACGACGAGGTCCGGCTCGGCGGGGACCTCGGGCGCGGGGCGCTGCTTCTTCCAAGGGGGAGTGAGGTCGGGGCCGTATTCTCTGCTGCGCATTCGACAGACGATATGCGGGGAGCGGGGCGCCCGTGCGGGCTATTCGGGCGACACGCCGAAGCGGCGGGCCAGCTCGTCGCGCTGGGTGCGGACGAAGCGGGCATCCACGACGGCGCCGTGGCCGGGGACGTAGCGGGCGTCCTCGCCGCCGAGGGAGAGGAGCCGGTCCAGCGCGGCCGGCCAGCAGGCGGGCAGCGCGTCCGGGCCGGCCTGCGGCTCGCCCGACTCCTCGACGAGGTCGCCGCAGAACACCACCTCGGGTTCGCCCGCGCCGCCCCGCACGCACACCGCCAGGTCGTGCGCGCTGTGCCCGGGACCGACGTTCGCCAGTAGGACGTGCCGGTCGCCAAGATCGAGCGTGCGTTCGCCGCAGACCGCGTGCTGCGGGACCACCAGGGTGTCCACCGCCTCGGCCGCCGCGTCCGGATCGGCCCCGTTCCGTACCGCGTCGCCGAGCAGCGCCTCCGGCTCGCGGCGCAGCAGCTCGGCCATCCCGGTCGCCCCGAAGACCGTCACACCCGCGAACGCCGCCGTGCCCAGTACATGATCGAAGTGCGGGTGGGTGAGGGCGATGTGGGACACCTCACGGCCCAGCACGCCACGCACCTGGCGGCGCAGCTCGGCGCCCTCGGCCAGCCCGGACCCGGTGTCGACCAGGAGGACGCCGGTGGCACCGGCCACGACGCCGACCGTGGCGTCCCAGTGCGGCAGCCGGCGTCGGGCGACCCCGTCGGCGAGCCGCTCCCACCCTGCCTCTTCCCAACTCGTGCGCATACCGCGACGCTAGCCCGGATACGCCGAAATCGCGCGCGGCCGACCGGCTGACCTGGGCGTATCCCGGGGACACGGACCGGCCGCGGCACGATACGGTGGCCCGCCGGGCCGCGCGCCGCGGTGCCCGGCCTTGCCCTGCCCGTGCTACCCGGCCGTACACTGGTTCAGGGTTTGGCACTCGGACCGGTCGAGTGCCAGGGACAGCCGGCCGGACCCCGGCCGGACAGGCGGCCGCAGCGGCCCAGGGGAGAGCGCGGGACTGGAGGTGTGCGCGATGCTCAGCGAACGCAGACTCGAAGTGCTGCGTGCCATCGTCCAGGACTACGTGGGCACCGAGGAGCCGGTCGGCTCCAAGGCCCTCACGGAGCGCCACCGGCTCGGCGTCTCGCCGGCCACGGTCCGCAACGACATGGCGGTGCTGGAGGAGGAGGGCTTCATCGCCCAGCCTCACACGAGCGCCGGACGCATCCCCACCGACAAGGGCTACCGCCTCTTCGTCGACAAGCTGGCGGCCGTCAAGCCGCTCTCCGGCCCCGAGCGCCGGGCGATCCACAGCTTCCTCGACAGCGCGGTGGACCTCGACGACGTCGTGGCGCGTACGGTACGGCTGCTCGCGCAGCTGACCCGGCAGGTCGCGGTGGTCCAGTACCCCTCGCTGACCCGGTCCACCGTCCGGCACGTCGAGCTGCTGTCGCTGGCCCCGGCCCGGCTGATGCTCGTCCTGATCACGGACACCGGGCGGGTCGAGCAGCGCATGATCGACTGCCCCGCGCCGTTCGGCGAAACGTCCCTGGCGGACCTGCGGGCCCGGCTGAACAGCAGGGTCGTGGGGCGCCGGTTCACCGATGTGCCGCAGCTGGTGCAGGACCTCCCCGAGTCCTTCGAGGCGGAGGACCGCGGCACGGTCTCGACAGTGCTGTCGGTGTTGCTGGAGACTCTGGTGGAGGAGACCGAAGAGCGGCTGATGATCGGCGGTACCGCCAATCTCACGCGCTTCGGACATGATTTCCCGCTGACGATCCGGCCGGTGCTGGAGGCACTCGAGGAGCAGGTCGTGCTCCTCAAGCTGCTGGGAGAGGCCAAGGATTCGAGCATGACCGTGCGCATCGGGCACGAGAACGCTCACGAGGGCCTCACTTCCACATCGGTCGTCGCCGTCGGCTACGGTTCGGGCGACGAGGCAGTCGCCAAACTCGGCGTGGTCGGACCGACCCGCATGGACTACCCCGGAACGATGGGAGCGGTACGCGCAGTGGCACGTTACGTCGGACAGATCCTGGCGGAGTCGTAAGTGGCCACGGACTATTACGCGGTCCTCGGTGTCAGCCGCGACGCCTCGCAGGACCAGATCAAGAAGGCTTTCCGGCGGCTGGCGCGCGAGCTGCACCCGGACGTGAACCCGGATCCCAAGACCCAGGAGCGGTTCAAGGAGATCAACGCCGCTTACGAGGTGCTGTCGGACCCGCAGAAGAAGCAGGTCTACGACCTCGGCGGCGACCCGATGTCCCAGGGCGGCGGCGCGGGCGGCGCCGGCTTCGGCGCGGGCTTCGGCAATTTCTCCGACATCATGGACGCGTTCTTCGGCACGGCGTCGCAGCGCGGGCCGCGCTCGCGCACCCGCCGCGGCCAGGACGCGATGATCCGGCTGGACGTGGAGCTGCACGAGGCCGCGTTCGGTACGACCAAGGACATCCAGGTCGACACCGCGATCGTGTGCACGACCTGTACGGGCGAGGGCGCCGCGCCCGGCACCTCCGCGCAGACCTGTGACATGTGCCGAGGCCGCGGTGAGGTCTCGCAGGTCACCCGGTCCTTCCTGGGCCAGGTCATGACCTCGCGGCCCTGCCCGCAGTGCCAGGGCTTCGGCACGGTCGTGCCGACCCCGTGCCCCGAGTGCGCGGGCGACGGCCGCATCCGGTCCCGCCGTACGCTCACGGTCAAGATCCCGGCCGGTGTCGACAACGGCACCCGGATCCAGCTCGCGGGCGAGGGCGAGGTCGGCCCCGGCGGCGGCCCCGCCGGCGACCTGTACGTCGAGATCCACGAGGTCGCGCACCCGGTCTTCCAGCGCCGCGGCGACGACCTGCACTGCACGGTCACGATCCCGATGACCGCGGCGGCGCTGGGCACGAAGTGCCCGCTGGAGACGCTGGACGGGGTCCGGGACGTCGACATCCGGCCCGGCACCCAGTCCGGCCAGTCGATCCCGCTGCACGGCTGCGGCATCACGCACCTGCGCGGCGGCGGCCGCGGTGACCTCGTCGTACACGTCGAGGTTCAGACCCCCGGCAAGCTCGACCCGGAGCAGGAAGAGCTGCTGCGCCGCCTGGCCAAGCTCCGCGGCGAGGAACGCCCGACGGGACAGTTCCAGCCGGGGCAGCAGGGGCTGTTCTCGCGCCTGAAGGACGCCTTCAACGGACGGTAGAAACCGTAGAACTGTGTGTACGCGTCACGGTCGCCCCGATTCCAGGGACGGCCGTGACGCGTGACACGATGTGGGCATGTCCACCGCGCTGACCGATCTGTGCCGCCACCCGATCGTGCAGGCCCCCATGGCGGGCGGCGCCTCGTGTCCCGAGCTGACCGCCGCCGTCAGCGCGGCCGGCGGTCTGGGCTTTCTCGCGGCCGGATACAAGACGGCCGACGGCATGTACCAGGAGATCAAGCAGGTACGCGGGCTGACCGACCGCCCCTTCGGCGTGAACCTCTTCATGCCGCAGCCGGAGCTCGCCGACGCCGCCGCCGTCGAGGTCTACCGCGAACAGCTCGCGGGCGAGGCCACCTGGTACGAGACCGAGCTCGGCGACACCGCGGGCTCCGCCGACGACGGGTACGACGCCAAGCTCGCGATCCTGCTCGAGGACCCCGTGCCGGTGGTCTCCTTCACCTTCGGCTGCCCCGACCGCAAGACCCTGCAGGCCCTCGACAGGGCCGGTACGTACACCGTTGTCACCGCCACCACGGCCGCCGAGGCACGCGCCGCGCAGGAGGCGGGCGCCGACGCCGTGTGCGTCCAGGGCATAGAGGCGGGCGGCCACCAGGGCACGCACCGCGACGACCCGCAGAGCGACGGCACCGGCGCGGGCGTCGGCCTGCTCACGCTGATCGCCGAGGTCCGCGCGGCCGTCCGGCTGCCGGTGATCGCCGCGGGCGGGCTGATGCGCGGCGCGCAGATCGCCGCCGTACTGACGGCGGGCGCGGCCGCGGCCCAGCTCGGCACGGCCTTCCTGCCCTGCCCCGAGTCCGGCGCCCACCCGCTGCACAAGCAGGCCCTGACCGACCACCTCTTCACTCGTACGGAGCTGACCCGGGCGTTCTCCGGCCGTCCGGCGCGCGGCCTGGCGAACCGTTTCCTGCGCGAGCACGGCCCGTACGCCCCGGCCGCCTATCCGGCCGTCCACTACCTCACCTCCCCGGTCCGCAAGGCCGCCGCCAAGGCCGGCGACCCGCAGGCCATGAACCTGTGGGCGGGCCAGGGCCACCGGCTGGCCCGGCAGCTGCCCGCGGGCGAGCTGATGGAGGTACTGGTGGCCGAACTGGCCGCCGCACGCGGCACGTTGCAGCAAGGAGCCACCTCATGACCGCACCGGTCTTCCTCGTCGAACCGGACACGCTGGCCGCCGCCGCACCGGGGGCGACGCTCACCCTGGACGGCCCGGAAGGGCGGCACGCGGTGTCCGTACGGCGGCTGCGCGCCGGCGAGGAGATCGTGCTGACGGACGGCGCGGGCACCGGCGCGTACGGGACGGTCGCCGCGGTCGAGGGCAAGGACCGCCTCGAGGTCGCGGTGACGGAGGTACGGACCGAGGCGGCGCCGCGGCCGCGCATCACCGTCGTACAGGCGCTGCCCAAGGGCGACCGCGGTGAACTGGCCGTGGAGACCATGACCGAGACCGGCGTGGACGCGATCGTGCCGTGGCAGGCGGCCCGCTGTGTGACGCAGTGGAAGGGCGAGCGGGGCGCCAAGTCGCTGACGAAGTGGCGCAATACGGCGCGCGAGGCCGGTAAGCAGGCCCGCAGGCTGACGTTCCCGGAGGTCGCGGACGCGGCCACCACGAAGGACGTGGCGGCGCTGCTGACCGGCGCCGCCTTCGCCGCCGTACTGCACGAAGAAGGCAGCGAGCCGCTGGCCCGCGCCGAACTCCCCGCCGACGGCGGCATCGTGCTCGTCGTCGGCCCCGAGGGCGGCGTCTCGCCGGAGGAGCTGGAGCTGTTCGCGGCGGCGGGCGCGAAGCCGTACCGGCTGGGGGCGAGCGTGCTGCGCACCTCCACCGCCGGCACGGCCGCGGCCGCGCTGCTGCTGGGGCGTACCGGCCGCTGGGACTGAGCGCCCGGCCGGTGCGGGGGTCAGATCAGGGTCGCGTCGAGCGTGATGTTCTTGACGCCCGCCAGGGCCTGGCTGACCGGGCAGTTCTTCTTGGCGTCCTCGGCCGCGACCTGGAAGTCCGCCTCCGAGAGGCCGGGTACCCGGGCCTTGACGGTCAGCGCGATGGCGGTGATGCCCTCGCCCGGCTGGAACGTGACGTCGGCCTGGGTGTCGAGCGTCTCGACCGTGTAGCCCTTGCCCGCCAGGCCGTTCGAGAACGCCATGGAGTAGCAGGAGGAGTGGGCCGCCGCGATCAGCTCCTCGGGGCTGGTCTTGCCGCCGGGCTCCTCAGCGCGGGCCGGCCAGCTCACGTCGTACGTACCGATCTTGGAGGACTCCAGGGCCACCTGGCCCTTGCCCTCCATCAGGTTGCCTTCCCAGTGGGTCCTGGCCGTGCGCGTCGTTGCCATGTGCGTCGCTCCCGTATGTGGCGGTGTGGCGATACCTGGTTGTGCGGGGCCCAGGTTAGTGAGGATCGGGACGGGCGGGGGAGCGCCGCGCGGAGTTGGCCGGAGCGGGCCTGTCGGGCCGTACGGCGGCGATGGCACGCTGCGGGGCATGAAGGGACGCGTGCGGGGCCGTTGGTTACGGGCGTTGGCAGCGGCGGGTGCCGCGGGTGCGGTGGCCGTCGGAACAGCGGCATGTGAGCCAACGGGTTACTCCAACACCTCGGCGATAGCGGTGACCACGGATCGCCAGGGGACCCGGGCGCTGGAGTGGGAGAGCGTCGACGTGCGGTGGCTGAGCTGTACGGCGTCGGCACCGAACGGCGGCGCACCGGCCGCCACGCCCGGCGCGGGCGGTGGCAGCGCCCGGGTCGACTGCCAGGGCGAGACGGCGAGCGGCGAGCGGATCACGATCCGGGGGCCGGTGACCAGGGAGGTCAGCGGCCGCTGCGTGGAGGGCAGGGGCCTGGTCGCGCGGGTCGGCGACCGGCAGATCTTCCGCACGGACACGATCGGCAACTGCGACGCGCCGGGGGCGTCGCCGGACGCCGGTAATCCGGATAACCCCGGGAACCCCGATAACCCCGGGAACCCCGATAACCCCGGGAACCCTGATAACCCCGGTAACTCTGAGGATTCCGGCGACTCCGGCAATCCCGGTAACTCCGATGACTCCGGTAACCCCGGGAACTCTGGCGACTCCGAGGACTCCGGTAAGTGGCAGGACGACGGCAGCCACGACGACGGTCACCATGACGACGGCAAGTGGCAGGACGACGGCAAGTGGCAGGACGACGGCAAGTGGCAGGACGACGGCAGTCACGACGACGGCAGCCACGACGAGGGCAACCACGACGACGGCAAATGGCACGACGACGGCAACCACGACGACTGCCCGGACGGCGACCGGAACGGCGCCCACGGCGCCACCGCGGCACGCCAGTAGCCGCCGTCGCGCCCCCGATCGGTACGATCAGGTTCGTACGAGCCGACGACCCGTGAGGAGCGCACCCGGTGGCGGGAGAACCGCAGGCCGACTGCCTGTTCTGCAAGATCGTGGCGGGCGAGGTGCCCGCGACGATCGTCCGAGAGACCGAGACGACCGTCGCCTTCCGCGACATCAACCCTCAGGCGCCCACCCACGTCCTGGTGATCCCCAAGGTGCACTACCCGGACGCCGGGACGCTGGCCGTCGCGGAGCCGCAGGTCGCGGCCGACATACTGCGTGAGGCCGCCGAGGTCGCCGCCGAGGACAAGGTCGACGGCACCGGCTTCCGCATCGTCTTCAACACCGGCTCCGGCGCAGGTCAGACCGTCTTCCACACGCACGCCCACGTGCTCGGCGGCCGCGGCCTCAACTGGCCCCCCGGGTAAGCACCTTGTCCGTACGCGAACTGGTCGTCCTCGGCACCGCCAGCCAGGTGCCCACCCGGCACCGCAACCACAACGGCTACCTGCTGCGCTGGGACGGCGAGGGCCTGCTCTTCGACCCCGGCGAGGGGACGCAGCGCCAGATGCTGCGCGCCGGGGTGGCCGCGCACGACATCAACCGGCTGTGCGTCACGCACTTCCACGGCGACCACAGCCTGGGCCTGGCCGGGGTGATCCAGCGGATCAACCTCGACCGGGTGCCGCATCCGGTCACCGCCCACTACCCCGCGAGCGGGGCGCACTTCTTCGAGCGGCTGCGCTATTCGACGGCGTACCGGGAGACCGTGCGGCTGGGCCAGGAGCCGGTCAGCGGCGACGGCGGCACCCTCGCCGAGACGCCCGCGTACACGCTCACCGCGCGCCGTCTCTCGCACCCCGTCGAGTCCTACGGCTACCGCCTCCAGGAGCCGGACGGGCGCCGGATGCTGCCCGAGCGGCTGGCCGAGCACGGCATTTCCGGCCCCGAGGTGGGCCGGCTGAGCCGGGAGGGTGCGGTCGTCCGGGCGGACGGCCGGACGGTCACCCTGGAGGAGGTCAGCGAGGTACGGCCGGGCCAGTCGTTCGCGTTCGTGATGGACACCCGGCTGTGCGCCGGCGCGCACGAGCTCGCGGCGGGCTGCGACATGCTCGTCATCGAGTCCACGTTCCTGGACGGCGACCGGCAGCTGGCCGCCGAGCACGGCCACCTGACGGCGGGCCAGGCGGCCATGGTCGCGCGCGATGCCGGCGTCCGGCATCTGGTGCTCACGCACTTCTCGCAGCGGTACACCGACCCGTCGGAGTTCGAGCGGGAGGCCCGGGAGGCGGGCTACGACGGCGAACTGACGGTGGCCCGGGACCTGTTGCGGGTACCGCTGCCGAAGCGGCGGTGAGCACCTACAAGGGATACCGGGTGCGCGTTACGGCAGGTAGTACATCGGGTTCGGCAGCTTGAAGGTGCGGTCCGCGTAGCCGCCCCGCAGGTCGGAGTGCTGGTCGCCGAAGTTGGCGACGATGTCGTACCCCTGGGACTCGATGTGCTTACGGGTGCCGGACTTGTACTCGATGGTCGAGCAGCCGGCGCCGCAGGACAGGTACGACGGCGGGTTCTCCTTGTTCTTGAGGTAGACGTGCCCGCGGTCGAGCGGGACGTCGTAGCCGACGTTCTTCAGGTTGCGGACGCTCCAGTCGCGCTGGGCCTCCTTGCGGCCGGTCACGAAGAAGACCTCGTAGCCCTTGGCGCGGGCGTGGTTCACCAGCGCGTCCATCCCGAAGACCGGCTCCATGTCGTGGCTCTTCAGGTAGGCGTCCTGGGCCTTGTCGCTGAAGGCGAAGCCCACCTGCAGCTCGAAGTTGTAGGTGAGCAGGGTGGTGTCGTCCATGTCGAGGACGATGGCGGGCTTGCCGGGGCCGTCGTGGTGGCGGACGGCGCTGTCCAGGTACTGCTGCGCCTTCTTCTCGATGCCGTGCACCTGGCGGGCGTAGTTGCTCTTCGGCGAGGCGTAGTGCTCGCCGTCGGCGGTGACGGTGTCGCCGTAGTACGCCTTGATCTTGTCCTGGACCTGCGTGAGGTTCGGTATCTCCTTGTCCGAGCGCGGGACGGAGTGTTCGGCGGTGGCCTGGCCGACGCCGAACGCGGTGGTGGCGGCGACGGCAGCCGCGGCGGCGACGGCGCCCAGGCGCGCACGGAAACGCATGTGGATCTCCTGCGGAGTAGGGACGGAAAAAGCGACTCCGGTAGATCTAGCAGGCGTTGCTTCTGCGTATCTACGCGCGGAGATTAAATCGTTGGCAAAGCATTGCCGGGTGCCCGGAGTGACTGTCCGTACCCATTCGGACTGTCTGCGCTATTGACGGCCCACATGCCCGTCTCTAGCCTCCCTTCACATCTTCGATTCTCATTCGTGGACGCCATCTACATATGGAGACAGGCTCATGACGGTCACCGAACGGCTGCGCGTCATCGAACGGCTGCGCGCGGGCATGGCGCGCGGCGTACTGTCCTTCCCGCTCACCTCCTTCGCCGACGACGGCGCGCTGGACCTGCCCGCGTACCGCGACTACCTCGCGAGCCGGATCGCCGCCGGGCCCGGCGCGCTCTTCCCGGCCTGCGGCACGGGCGAGTTCTTCTCGCTGGACGAGGACGAGTACGGCCGGGTGATCCGGGCCGCCGTCGAGGTGGCGGACGGGCGGCTGCCGGTCGTCGCCGGCGTGGGCTACGGCTGGGCGCAGGCCGCGCGGTTCGCCAGGATCGCCGAGGACGCCGGGGCCGACGCGGCCCTGCTGATGCCGCACTACCTGGTCAAGGCCCCGCAGGACGGCCTGGTCGCCCAGGTGCGGGAGGTCGCGTCCCGCACCCGCCTGCCGCTGATCGCGTACCAGCGCGACCAGGTCACCTTCACCGCCGACAGCGTCCGCCGGATCGCCGAGATCCCCGGCGTCATCGGCCTCAAGGACGGCCACGGCGACCTGGACCGGCTGCAGCGCGGCAAGCTCGCCGCGCCCGACGGCTTCCTGTTCTTCAACGGCGCCGCCACCGCCGAACTGCAGGCCCGCGCCTACGCGAGCCTGGGCGTCACCGCGTACTCCTCCGCCGTGCACGCCTTCGCGCCCGAGATCGCCCGCGCCTTCTTCACGGCGCTCGGCGCGCACGACGACACCACCGTCGAGAAGCTGCTGACCGGTTTCTACATCCCCTTCGTGGAGCTGCGCGACCGGGTGCCCGGATACGCGGTGTCGCTGGTCAAGGCGGCGGCCCGGCTGCGCGGGCTGCCCGTCGGTCCCGTACGCGCCCCGCTCACCGATCCGTCCCCCGCCGACCTCACCGACCTCGCGGCGCTCCTGGAGCGCGGCCTCGACCTGGTAGGAGCCACTCGATGACGACCACCGCCGACCTGCGCATCGCCGAAGTCCGGCTCACCCCGATCCTTGTGGCCGACCCGCCGCTGCTGAACACCCAGGGCGTGCACCAGCCCTACACGCCCCGGCTGATCATCGAGGTGGTCACAGAAAGCGGCGTGACCGGCCTCGGCGAGACCTACGGCGACACCAAGTACCTCGATATCGCCCGGCCGTTGGCAGGAGCACTCATCGGCCGCTCGGTCACGGATCTGAACGCGCTGCCCGGACTTGCCGCCGAGGTCTGCGGCGATTCGCCGGAAGCCACCGCCGCGGGCGCGCTCGACGTCGGCGGGCAGCGCGGTGTTCAGACCGCCGACAAGCTGCGCCTCTCCGTCCTCTCCGGCTTCGAGGTCGGCTGCCTGGACGCCTGGGGCCGGGCCGCCGGACTCCCCGTGCACGCCCTGCTCGGCGGCAAGGTCCGCGACCGCGTCGACTACAGCGCGTACCTCTTCTACCGCTGGGCCGAGCACCCGGGCGGCCGCGGCATCGCCGACGACTGGGGTGCCGCCGTCGACCCGGCGGGCGTGGTCGCGCAGGCGCGGAAGTTCGCCGACACCTACGGCTTCGGCTCGTTCAAGCTGAAGGGCGGTGTCTTTCCGCCGAAGGAGGAGATCGCCGCCATCCGGGCACTGGCCGATGAGTTCCCCGGCAAGCCGCTCCGGCTGGACCCCAACGGCGCCTGGTCGGTGGAGACGTCCCTGATGGTCGCCGACGAGCTGAAGGACGTACTGGAGTACTTGGAGGACCCGACGAGCGGCACGGATCGCATGGCGGAGGTCGCAGCCCGTACGGACATCCCGCTCGCCACCAACATGTGCGTGACGACCTTCGACGAGATCGCCGAGGCGTTCACCCGCGGCGCCGTCCAGGTCGTGCTCTCCGACCACCACTACTGGGGCGGCCTGCGCAACACCCGCGAACTGGCCGCGATCTGCCGCACGTTCGGCGTCGGCGTGTCCATGCACTCCAACACCCACCTCGGCATCAGCCTCGCCGCGATGACGCAGGTCGCGGCGACCGTCCCGGAGCTGCGGTACGCCTGCGACAGCCACTACCCCTGGCAGACCGAGGACGTCCTCACCGAGCGGCTCACCTTCGACGGCGGCGCCGTCGCGGTCACCGACACCCCGGGGCTGGGCATCGAACTCGACCGCGACCGCCTCGCCGCGCTGCACCGGCGCTGGCTGGACGACGACGGCAGTCAGCGCGACCGGGACGACGCGGCGGCGATGCGGATCGCCGACCCGGAGTGGACGCCGCCGGCCGTGCCGCGCTGGTAGCTCCCCAGACGGGGTGTCGCCCTCTGGGCGGGAATGCGGGGAACGCGTACGGTATGGGTCCGTCCCGTACGTGATCATCGAGAGGGGCCGCCCCCATGGCACAGCAAGTACGCGGAGTCATCGCACCCGGCAAGGACCAGCCGGTGCGTGTCGAGACGATCGTCGTGCCGGACCCGGGCCCCGGGGAGGCGGTGGTCCAGGTCCAGGCGTGCGGTGTGTGCCATACGGACCTGCATTACAAGCAGGGCGGGATCAACGATGAGTTTCCGTTCCTACTGGGGCATGAGGCGGCGGGGGTGGTGGAGTCGGTCGGCGAGGGCGTTACTGACGTGGTGCCCGGCGACTTCGTGATTCTGAATTGGCGTGCGGTGTGCGGGCAGTGCCGGGCGTGTCTGCGGGGTCGTCCGCAGTACTGCTTCGACACGCACAACGCGCGGCAGAAGATGACACTGACGGACGGTACGGAGCTGTCGCCCGCCCTCGGTATTGGTGCGTTCGCGGAGAAGACGCTGGTGGCGGCCGGGCAGTGCACGAAGGTGGATCCGGCGGTGTCGCCTGCGGTGGCGGGTCTGCTGGGGTGCGGGGTGATGGCCGGTATCGGTGCGGCGATCAATACGGGCAATGTCGGGCGGGGCGATTCGGTCGCTGTGATCGGCTGCGGTGGGGTCGGTGACGCGGCGATTGCCGGGGCCCGGTTGGCGGGCGCTGCGAAGATCATCGCGGTGGACATCGACGACCGGAAGCTGGAGAAGGCGTTGTCCATCGGCGCCACGCACTCGGTGAATTCCAAGGTCGCCGATCCGGTGGCGGCGATTCGCGAGCTGACGGGCGGCTTCGGTGCGGATGTCGTCATCGAGGCGGTCGGGCGTCCGGAGACGTACAAGCAGGCGTTCTACGCCCGTGATCTGGCCGGCACGGTCGTCCTGGTGGGGGTGCCGACGCCGGAGATGAAGTTGGAGCTGCCGCTGCTGGATGTCTTCGGGCGGGGCGGGGCGCTCAAGTCGTCCTGGTACGGGGACTGTCTGCCGTCCCGTGACTTCCCGATGCTGGTCGATCTGCACCAGCAGGGGCGGCTGGATCTGGGGGCGTTCGTGACGGAGACGATCGGCATCGGGGACGTGGAGAAGGCGTTCGGGCGGATGCATGAGGGCGATGTGCTGCGTTCGGTGGTGGTGCTGTGATGGCGGCACGTATCGAGCACTTGGTCACCTCGGGCACGTTCTCCCTGGACGGGGGCACGTGGGAGGTGGACAACAATGTGTGGATCGTCGGGGACGACGAGGAAGCGGTGGTCATCGATGCCGCGCACGACGCCGATGCCATTCTCGCGGCGCTCGGCGGGCGGCGGCTGCGTGCCGTGCTCTGTACGCACGCGCACGACGACCACATCGACGCGGCGCCCGCGCTGGCGTCCCGTACCGGTGCCATGATCCATCTCCACCCCGACGACCTGCCGCTGTGGAAGCTGACCTATCCGGGCAGCTCCCCGGACCGGGAGTTGACGGACGGGCAGGTGCTGACCATCGCCGGTACGGATCTGACCGTGCTGCACACGCCGGGGCACGCACCCGGCGCGGTCTGCTTCCACGCGCCCGACCTCGGGGTCGTGTTCAGCGGGGACACGCTCTTCAAGGGCGGGCCCGGCGCGACGGGGCGGTCGTTCTCGGACTTTCCGACCATCGTCGAGTCGATCAAGGAGCGGCTGCTCGGTCTGCCGCCCGAGACGAAGGTGCTCACCGGGCACGGCGACCCGACGACCATCGGGGACGAGGCACCGCACCTGGAAGAATGGATCGCGCGCGGCCACTGAGTGGGGCCGGGACGGCGGCACTTGCTGCCGGTTTTCGAACCTTTGCGCCGCTATCCCATGCGCACCAGGAGTGCGGCCGGTTAACGTGCTCCGTATGGCAATCAGCACCGCACCGACCGCTCCTGGCTACGCCCTGCTGATTGCTGCCGATCCGCCGACCCGTCGGCCGCTGTCGGCGACCGCCGCGCTGCCGCAGCTGGCGGCCGTTCCGCCGGCGCGGCTCGTGGGCGCTCCGTACGCCAGCGCGGTACAGCTGGCGAACCCGGACGACCCGAATACGGTGCTGACCCACATCCGCACCGCGGCCGCCGTCGACGGGCCGCTGCTGATCTACGTCGCGGGGCACCTCCAGGTCGACGGGCGGCAGGGCAAGCTGCATCTGGCGCTGGCCCGGACCGTGCACCGCACGGTCCGGTACACGGCGCTGCCGTGGCACTGGCTCGCCGCGGAGCTGCAGCACCGTCCGCCGGGCAGCACGACGGTACTGGCCGATCTGGCGGCGGAGCCGGAGATCTGGCACGACCTGGGCAGGGGGAAGCTGTCGCTGGGCGGACCGTTCCTGCTGTACGGCACGGTGCAGCGGAGCGACAAGCGGCATCAGCTCGCGCCGGCGTACACGCACGCCCTGACGCGGGTGTTGCGGGCGGTGGGGGAGACGGGGGCCGCGGCGGAGCGGCCCGGTACGGAGGAGTTGCACGACTGGGCGCTGCGTGAGGCGGGGCTGGACGGCGGGGTGACGCTGTGGCTGGCACCGGAGCGGGCGCCGGCGTGGCGGCAGACGCCGGAGCAGGCGGGGGCATGGGGTCAGGCGCCGGTGCCGAGTCCGGCTCCTGCGCCCGCGGCCGCGTCGGCTCCGACGCCTGCACCGGCTCCGGCGCCTGGGGCTGCTCCCGCGCGCGAGTCCGCTCCCGCGCCGGCGTCTGTACCGGCTCCCGCGCCCGAGTCCGCGCCGACTCCGGCGCCTGCGCCTGGGCCTGCGCCTGCACCCGCTCCGGCTCCCACGCCCGAGTTCGCCCCGGCGCCCGCGCCTACCCCGGCGCCCGCGCCTACCCCGGCGCCTGTGCCCGGTTCAGCTCCTGCGCCCGCGCCTGCCCCGGCTCCCGCGCCCGAGTCCGCCCCGGCTCCCGCTCCCGCGCCCACTCCGGCACCCGCGCCCACTCCGGCTTCCGCGCCCGCTCCAGCACCGGCGCAGCCCACTCAGCCCACACACTCCACGCAGCCCACACCCCCCGGCCGGCCCCCCATCCCCGTAGTGGCCGCCATACCCCCCGTGCCCGATGCGGCGCCTGCCGTCGATCCGCATCACGCCGTGTTCGCCGCGGCCGCGGCCGGGCGGCACGGGGAGGCCGCCGCGATGGCCGCGGCCTGGGAGCAGGCCGCGCTGCGGAGCCACGGGCCGGTGTCGCCCGAGGCGGTGCACTGGATCGAGGTACAGGCGGAGCTGGCCCGGCAGGCCGACGAGCCGGTGCGGGCGAGCGGGCTGTGGATGCGGTCCGCGCACGTCCGGCTGGCCGGTGGGCAGGGCGAGACGCACCCCGAGGTCACCGCCGCCGTCGACCGTGCCCACCACTGCTGGCACCAGATCAGCAACGGCGAAGAGGCCCGGAAGCTGGGCGAGGAGCTGGCGAACCTCCGCAGCCGGGTGCCCGGCAGGAGCGGCGCCCGCGACGACGTACAGCGCCGCCTCGCCGCCCTGGCGGAGTCCGTCAGCCGCTGAGCGCCCGGGGCGCCGAACCGCGCCGGCCGAGCTCGGCCGCCGAACCGCGAACCGCGCCCCCCTGGCGGAACGTTCAGTCCGCCGCCCGCTCCAGGATGCGGGCGGCCACCGCCGGTGAGTCCACCAGAGGGTGCAGCGCGAGCGCCCGTAGGGCCGCGTCGCGCTCCTTGAAGACGGCGGCCTCCACCGTCGCCCGTTCCACCGCCTTCAGCTGGAGCATCAGCCCCAGTTGGTCATTGCGGAGCGGGGCGCACGGCAGCGGCCGGGCGCCGTCCGCGCCCACCTCGCACACCGTCTCGATGATGGCCTCGGGGGCGAGCGCCGGAACCGTCGTACCGTTGCGCACATTCAGGATCAGCCGGGCCCGCCGGTCGCCCGCGATCGCGTGCATCAGGGCCAGCGCCACCCGGTCGTACCCGCCGCCCTCCAGGTCACAGCTGTCGCGCTGCCAGCCGCCGCTCGCCTCCCGGCTCTCCGCCATGTACGTCTCCTCGCGCTCCAGGCGCGTGCGCTCCCACAGCGCGTACGCGTCCTCCGGGCGCCGGCCCGCCGCCTCGAAGAAGCCGCCCTGCTGCCGGTCGAGGAAGGCGCCGCGGGTCTCGTCCGCCGCCCGTACGGAGGCGAGCGTCTCGCGGCGGAAGTAGTAGTAATGCAGGTACTCGTTGGGGAGCGCCCCGAGGGCGTGCAGCCACTCGGCCCCGAAGAGCCGGCCCTCCTCGAACGACCCGAGCGCTTCGGGGTCGGCGAGCAGCCCGGGGAGCAGGTCGCGGCCCTCGTAGGACAGCGACCGCAGCCACCCGAGGTGGTTCAGCCCCACGTAGTCGTAGTCCACCGCATCCGGATCGGCGCCCGCAGCGCGCGCGGCCCGGCGCACCAGGCCCACCGGCGAGTCACAGATGCCGATCACCCGCTCGCCCAGCACCTCCGCCATCGCCTCGGTGACCATTCCGGCCGGATTGGTGAAGTTGATGACCCAGGCGTCCGGGGCCAGCGCCGCGGCCCGCTCGGCGATGTGCAGCGCCACGGGGATGGTGCGCAGCCCGTAGAGCACGCCGCCCGCGCCCACCGTCTCCTGGCCGAGCACGCCCTCGGCGAGCGGGATCCGTTCGTCCACGACGCGCCCCGCGGTGCCGCCGACCCGGATCGCGGAGAACACGAAGTCCGCGCCGCGCAGGGCGTCGTCGAGGTCCGTCGCGAGCCGCACCCGTACCGGCCGCTCCCGCCCCGCCGCCTGCCGCTCCAGTACGGCCGCGATGACCCGCAGCCGGTCCGCGTCGGTGTCGTACAGCGTCACCTCCGTCACGGCCCGCGCGGGATCGTCGAGCAGCGCGCGGTGCACCAGCGGCACCCGAAACCCACCACCACCGAGAATCGTCAGCCTCATGGGCCGGAACGTACCGCACGAAGGCGGGCCGGAACGCACCGCACAAAGATGCGCCGGAAGCCGCCCCGCTCGCAGCCATGGCCACCCCTGATCCGGCACACTGGCGTGACGTGCACGGACGAAAGGGGCAGGCAAGGTGAGCGCTCACAGCGGAGAACAGTTCGCCCCCACGAGTCCCACGCCGGCGGTGCTCGACCCGCTCGCCGCCCTTCGGGGACCGCGGGACCCGGCCACGGACGTCTATCTCACCGGCACGGTCTTCCTCGACATCATCTTCACCGGGCTGGACTCGGCGCCGGTCCGCGGCACCGAGTCCTGGGCGCGCGGCATGGGGTCGAGCCCCGGCGGGGTCGCGAACATGGCCACCGCGCTGGCCCGGCTCGGGCTGCACACCTCGCTGGCGGCGGCCTTCGGGGACGACATGTACGGCGAGTACTGCTGGGACGCGCTGCGCCAAGGGGAGGGCATCGACCTGTCGATGTCGCGGAAGGTGCCCGGGTGGCACTCGCCGGTGACCGTCTCCATGGCGTACGAGGGCGAGCGCACGATGGTGTCGCACGGGCACGAGGCGCCGCCGCCGGAGTCCGCCTTCGACGGGGCGCACGCGCCGGGGTGCCCGCCCGCCTCACGCGCCTGCGTCGCCTCGCTGGTGCCGGGGCGGCGGGAGGGCTGGCTGGGCTGCGCGGCCGGCCGCGGCGCCCGGATCTTCGCGGACGTGGGCTGGGACGACACCGGGCGCTGGGACCCGGCCGACCTCGCCGACCTCGAACACTGCGAGGCGTTCCTGCCGAACGCGGAGGAGGCGATGCGGTACACGCGTACGGACTCGCCGCAGGCCGCCGCGCGCAAGCTCGCCGACCTGGTGCCGGTCGCCGTGGTCACCATGGGCGCGCGGGGCGCGTGCGCGGTGGACGCGCGTACCGGCGAGTGCGCCGAGGTCCCGGCGATCGCGGTGGAGGCGCTGGACCCCACGGGCGCGGGCGACGTCTTCGTGGCGGGCTTCGTCACGGGCACGCTCGCGGGCTGGCCGCTGGCCGACCGGCTGGCGTTCGCGGGCCTGACGGCGGCGCTGTCGGTGCAGGAGTTCGGCGGCTCGCTGTCCGCGCCCGGCTGGTCGGAGATCGCCGCGTGGTGGCAGCGGGTACGCGATCACCACACGGAGGCCGCGGCACCGGGCGACGCACTCCCGCTGCGGGAGCGGTACGCCTTCCTGGAGGGCGTACTCCCGGCCGCCTACCGCCAGTGGCCCCTGGCCCGCGCCCTCCCCACAATCGGCTTCCGCCGGTCCGGCTAGCGGTTCCCCCGCAGGGCCTCCGCCCCCTCCACCTCCCCTCCCCGAAAAGTTCTCCGTCGATGTCGGTGGTGCGTCGTACCCTGGACGTGCTCAGGAGAGCCGCAGGCATCGCTACGTAGAAATGGGGATCAGCAGGCCACAGAGCCGGCCCATGACGCAGACACCCACTAATCAGCAGGCGCGCGCCCAGTTCACCGTCCCGCCCAAGCACCCCATGGTCACGGTCCTGGGGTCGGGCGACGCGTTGCTGCGCGTGATCGAGAACGCCTTTCCGGCAGCCGACATCCACGTCCGTGGCAATGAGGTCAGCGCCGTCGGAGATCCCGCGGACGTCGCGCTGATCCAGCGCCTGTTCGACGAGATGATGCTGGTGCTCCGCACCGGACAGCCGATGACGGAGGACGCAGTGGAACGCTCGATCGCCATGCTGCGCTCGGCGGAGAACGGCGACGGCGGGACGAGCGAGACCCCCGCAGAGGTGCTCACTCAGAACATCCTCTCCAACCGGGGCCGCACGATCCGTCCCAAGACGCTGAACCAGAAGCGGTACGTCGACGCCATCGACAAGCACACCGTCGTCTTCGGCATCGGCCCCGCCGGTACGGGCAAGACCTACCTCGCCATGGCCAAGGCGGTGCAGGCCCTGCAGTCCAAGCAGGTCAACCGCATCATCCTGACCCGGCCCGCGGTCGAGGCGGGCGAGCGTCTGGGCTTCCTGCCCGGCACGCTCTACGAGAAGATCGACCCGTATCTGCGCCCGCTCTACGACGCGCTGCACGACATGCTCGACCCCGACTCCATCCCGCGCCTGATGGCCGCGGGGACGATCGAGGTCGCGCCGCTGGCGTACATGCGAGGCCGGACGCTGAACGACGCGTTCATCATCCTCGACGAGGCGCAGAACACCAGCCCCGAGCAGATGAAGATGTTCCTCACCCGCCTCGGCTTCGACTCGAAGATCGTGATCACGGGCGATGTGACGCAGATCGACCTGCCCGGCGGCACGAAGAGCGGTCTGCGCCAGGTGCAGGAGATCCTGGAGGGCGTGGACGACGTCCATTTCTCGCGCCTCACCAGCACCGATGTCGTCCGGCACAAGCTCGTGGGCCGTATCGTCGACGCGTACGAGAAGTACGACAGCCGCAATGGCCAGAACGACGGTCGCTCCGGCCAGCACGACAGCCGCAGCCGCAACGGAAAGCACTGAGCAGAACAACGATGGCAATCGACGTCAACAACGAGTCCGGCACGGACATCGACGAGCAGGCGATCCTGGATGTCGCCCGCTACGCGCTCGCCCGGATGCGCATCCACCCGCTGTCCGAGCTCTCGGTCATCGTCGTCGACGCCGACGCCATGGAGCAGCTCCACATCCAGTGGATGGACCTCCCGGGCCCGACCGACGTGATGTCCTTCCCGATGGACGAGCTGCGGCCGCCGGCCAAGGACGAGGAGGAGCCCCCGCAGGGGCTGCTCGGCGACATCGTGCTCTGCCCCGAGGTCGCCACGAAGCAGGGCGAGGAGGCGCCGACCGGGCACTCCATGGACGAGGAGCTGCAGCTGCTCACCGTCCACGGCGTCCTCCACCTCCTCGGGTACGACCACGAGGAGCCGGACGAGAAGGCCGAGATGTTCGGGCTGCAGGCCGCGATCATCGACGGCTGGCGGGCCGAGCGCGGCATCGAGGGCCCGTCCCCCGCGCCCACCACCCGGTGACGCGGTGTCCGTCCAGCTGATCGCCGTCGCGGTCCTCCTCGTCGTGGTCGCCTGGCTCGCCGCCTGCGCGGAGACGGGCCTCGCCCGCACGACCAGCTTCCGCGCCGAGGAGGCCGTACGGTCGGGGCGCCGCGGCAGTACGAAGCTCGCCGCGGTCGCCGCCGACCCCACCCGCTATCTGAACGTCGCCCTGCTGGTGCGGGTCGGCTGCGAGATGGCCGCGGCCGTCGTCGTCACGTACGCGTGCGTGCGGCGGTTCGAGGAGACGTGGGAGGCGCTGACCGTCGCCATCGCGGTGATGGTGCTCGTCTCGTACGTCGCGGTCGGGGTCTCCCCTCGTACGATCGGCCGCCAGCACCCGCTGAACACGGCCACGGCAGCGGCGTACGTCCTGCTGCCGCTGGCCCGCATCATGGGCCCGATCCCGCAGCTGCTGATCCTGATCGGTAATGCCCTCACCCCCGGCAAGGGCTTCCGCAAGGGGCCGTTCGCCTCCGAGGCCGAGCTGCGCGCGATGGTCGACCTCGCGGAGCAGGAGTCGCTGATCGAGGACGAGGAGCGCCGCATGGTGCACTCGGTCTTCCAGCTCGGCGACACCCTCGTGCGCGAGGTGATGGTGCCGCGCACCGACCTGGTCTCGGTCGAGCGCTTCAAGACCATCCGCCAGGCGCTCACGCTCGCGCTGCGCTCCGGGTTCTCGCGCATCCCCGTGACGGGGGAGAGCGAGGACGATGTGGTGGGTGTGGTGTACGTGAAGGATCTCGCCCGGAAGGTGCACATCAGCCGGGACGCGGAGACGGAGCTGGTCTCGACGGCGATGCGGCCCGCGGCGTTCGTGCCGGACACGAAGAACGCCGGTGATCTGCTGCGGGAGATGCAGCGGGATCGCAACCACGTCGCCGTCGTGATCGACGAGTACGGCGGCACGGCCGGCATCGTCACCATCGAGGACATCCTCGAAGAGATCGTCGGCGAGATCACCGACGAGTACGACCGCGAGCTGCCGCCCGTGCAGGAGCTGGGCGAGGGGCGGTACCGGGTCACGGCCCGCCTCGACATCGGCGACCTCGGCGAGCTGTACGGCCTGGAGCTGGACGACGAGGACGTGGAGACGGTCGGCGGGCTGCTGGCCAAGCGGCTGGGGCGGGTGCCGATCGCGGGCGCGCAGGCGGAGGTCGACCTCTCCGAGGACGCCGTGGACCCGGCCCTCAAGGCGCTGCGGCTCACGGCCGAGTCGCCGGCGGGACGCCGGAACAAGATCGTCACGGTACTGGTGGAGCCGGTCGGCACCGAAGGCGCCGGGAGCACCCCCGACGACTAGCGGGCCACCGCCGTACCCAAGGAGTCGGCACCCATCGGCTTGGGGGCGCCCTTCTCGTAGAACGTCTCGATCTCCGTGACCGTGAAGCCTGCCGATGTCAGCATGTCGGCCACCGGCCGGGTGAGGTGACAGCCGCCGAGGAGACGTGCGTTGAGCGGGTCCAGGCGGCGCTGCCACTGGCGTACGGACCGGTCCTCCTCCGGGGCCAGGCCGTGTTCGAGGAAACGCAGGGTGCCGCCCGGCTTGAGGACCCGCCGGACCTCGCGGAGGGCGGCCCCGGCGTCGGGGATGGTGCACAGCGTCCAGGTGGAAAGGGCGGCGTCGAAGGTGTTGTCCTCGAAGGGGAGGGACTGGCCGTCCAGACCGGCCCGGTGGACCGGCGTACGGGAGGCGCGCAGGCGGGCCCCGGCGAGCTGCCAGCCGAGGTCGGAGGGCTCGATGGCGGCCACGCTGGTGACGGCGGGCGGATAGAAGGGCACGTTGTGCCCCGTACCGAAGCCGATCTCGATGATCTCGCCCTTGAGGGGCGCGCAGACCTGGCGCCGCAGGGGTTTGGTGGGTTTCATCCCGCAGGCGACGTCGATGATGCGCGGGAGGACGCGTTCTGAGTAGATGCCCATGCGGACCGCCTCCGTATTCCGCTCTCAGCTCCCAGCGTAGGCGCGCGGGGGCCGGTGCGCCGCTGGTCAGCGAACGCATATCCTCGGCCGTATGAGCGAAGCCGCAGCGATGGACCCGGAAGACCGCAAGATCATCACGCTCGCCCGTTCGGCGCGCGCCCGCAACGGTGTCGCCGAGGGCGCCGCCGTACGGGACGAGACCGGACGGACGTACGTCGCGGGCACCGTGTCCCTCGACTCCCTCAAGCTGAGCGCCCTGCAGACTGCCGTGGCGATGGCCGTCGCGAGCGGCGCGCAGTCCCTGGAGGCCGCCGCGGTGGTCACCGACGCGGCGACCGCGGCCGACGCGGACCGCGCGGCCGTCCGCGACCTGGGCGGCGCGGAGACCCCCGTACTGGTCGCCGGCCCCGACGGTGTCCTCCGCGAGACCGTCAAGGCGGGCTGAGCGCCACAGCGCCTCGGCGCCACTGATGTACCGCTGACCCACCGGTCCGGCCGGGCCGGTGGTCGGTGTCATGCCCGCGATCGGGGAGAATGGGCGCCATGAGCGTTCGTACAGACTCCTCCGCCCCGCACCGCGCCGGCTTCGCGTGCTTCGTCGGCCGCCCGAACGCGGGCAAGTCCACCCTGACGAACGCTCTCGTCGGTACGAAGGTGGCCATCACCTCCAACCGGCCGCAGACCACCCGGCACACCGTCCGCGGCATCGTGCACCGCCCGGACGCGCAGCTGGTCCTCGTCGACACCCCCGGCCTGCACAAGCCGCGCACGCTGCTGGGCGAGCGGCTGAACGACGTCGTGCGGACCACCTGGGCCGAGGTCGACGTGATCGGCTTCTGCCTGCCGGCCGACCAGAAGCTCGGCCCGGGGGACCGTTTCATCGCCGGTGAGCTGGCCGGTATCAAGAAGACCCCGAAGGTCGCCATCGTGACCAAGAGCGACCTGGTCGACTCCAAGGCGCTCGCCGAGCAGCTGCTCGCCATCGACAAGCTGGGCCAGGAGCTCGGGATCGAGTGGGCCGAGATCATTCCGGTGTCGGCGGTGGGCGACAGCCAGGTGGGGCTGCTCGCCGATCTGCTCGTGCCGATGCTGCCCGAGAGCCCGCCGCTGTACCCGGAGGGCGACCTCACCGACGAGCCCGAGCAGGTCATGGTCGCCGAGCTGATCCGGGAGGCGGCGCTGGAGGGCGTGCGGGACGAGCTGCCGCACTCCATCGCGGTCGTGGTGGAGGAGATGCTGCCGCGCGAGGACCGGCCCGCCGAGAAGCCGCTGCTGGACGTGCACGCGATCGTCTACATCGAGCGGCCCAGCCAGAAGGGCATCATCATCGGCCCCAAGGGCAAGCGCCTGAAGGAGGTCGGGATGAAGTCCCGCAAGCACATCGAGGCGTTGCTCGGCACCCCCGTCTACCTCGACCTGCACGTCAAGGTCGCCAAGGACTGGCAGCGCGACCCGAAGCAGCTCCGCAAGCTGGGCTTCTAGCCCCGGTGTTCCGCTAGTCCACGCCCCGGATGCGGCGTACGAAGAGCGCGCCCGTGAGGGCGATGGCCGCGGCCAGGAGGTACAGCACCGGGTAGCCGCCCAGGTGGCGGACCACCGGTGCCGCCAGGGCCGGGGCTGCGACCTGGGGCAGGGAGTTGGCGATGTTGATGACGCCGAGGTCCTTGCCGCGGTCCGCCGCGGTCGGCAGGACATCCGTCATCAGCGCGAAGTCCACGGACATGAAGACGCCGAAACCGATGCCCAGCGTGCCGGCCGCCACCAGCGCCCCGGGCCAGCTCTGCCAGCAGGCGAGCACCGCGGTGGCCGCCGCCATCAGCACGCCCGCCCACAGGACGAACGGCTTGCGGCGGCCGATGCGGTCCGACCAGAAGCCGGCGGTCACGACGGTCGCCAGCAGCAGCGCCGTGTTGACCGCGGTGAGGATCAGCACCCCGGTCGGCGGATCGGGGTGGTGCAGCGCGTCGCGCAGGTAGTACAGCAAGTACAGCAGCGCGATCGAGTTCCCGAGGTTGACCAGGAAGCGGGTCAGCCAGGCCCAGGCCAGGTCCGGGTGGCGGCGCGGGCTGATCCAGAAGCCGGTCAGGAACGCGCGCCAGGCGAACGGCGGGCGCCGGCCGGCGGGCAGCACCAGGTCGCGGTGGAGCAGGACGTACGGGAGCGTCGCGAGGACCGTGAAGGCGGCGCAGGCCAGATAGCCCGCCGCGATGCCGCCGGCCGCGGTCGCCAGCCCCGTGCCCGCCAGTACGCCCAGGATCTGGGCCGCGCCCAGCCAGCCGCCGACCGCCCCGCGCTGCCGCCGCGGCACCCGGTCCGGCACCGCGGCGGTGAGCGCGGCGTACGCGGCGCTCAGCGCCAGCTGGACCAGGCACCAGCCCAGCAGCAGGGACAGCACGCCGTCCGCCGTGGCCAGCAGCGCGAGCGCGCCGGCGCCGGCCGGCACACCGCCCGCGATCCACGGCGTACGGCGGCCGAAGCGGGAGGCCGTACGGTCCGAGGCGGCGCCGAAGAGCGGCGTGGCGACCAGCGCGACGGCCGCGCCGCAGCCGGTCACCCAGGCCAGTACGGTCTCCTTCGAGGTGCCGGCCGGGGCCAGCTCGGCGGCCTGCAGGGCCAGCAGGATCTGCAGCGGCCCGAACCACCCGACCCAGATCGCCCCACTGGCCAGCACGAGCGCCGCCGTCCAGCCGCGCCCGACCGGCACGACGGGCTCGGCCAGCGCGTCCTCGACGCCGTACCGGTCCAGGTGCTGGGAGGTCACCCTCAGATCCTCCGCCACCGGGGCCTGCCCGCCCGGGAGCAGCGCGGCCGGGCGGCTCATCCGAGTGGCCGCCGCCCCATCGGAAACGTGTCAAGGGCGCGGGCGGAGCCGCCCACCCGCGCCCTTGACACGCGCTATGAGCCTTCCTTCAGCACCCGGGTGATCAGCTTGCGCTGGTGGTCGGTCAGCCGGGGGTCCGCGCAGTACACGGTCCGGTCGCCGACGGTGATCTGGTACGTGAACCCGTCCGGCACCCCGACGGGCGGTTCGCTCCGCCCGTCGGCCAGCGCCCGCTCGACCAGGTCGTCCCATTGGGCGGCATCGGCCCGGTCAGCGGTGTCGATCTCGGCGTGCTTCTCGATGCCGGCGAATCCGCCGGTACGCCTCACCTGAATCCGCATGGCCGCAGCCTTCTCCTCGGGACGACCCCGGTCAATGACCGCCGCGGGTCAATGACCGAGGCCGGTCAGTGACGCACGTTGTTGGTGACGCCCACCTGGGACCAGGCTTTCAGCAGCGCCTGGTGTTCCTCGCCCTGTTCGCCGTAGCGGGCCTTGGCCGCGTCGATCGTCAGCCTGGCGAAGTCCGCGAACTGGGCGTCCTTGGCGAGCTTGCCGCCGGTCAGCACGTCGTACCAGATCTGCCCGGCCCGCTCCCAGGCGTTGCCGCCCAGGGAGACCGCCGCGAGGTAGAAGGCGTGGTTGGGGATGCCGGAGTTGATGTGCACCCCGCCGTTGTCCTGCGAGGTCTCCACATACCCGTCCATCGTGGCGGGCTGCGGGTCCTTGCCCAGCACATCGTCGTCGTACGCCGTGCCGGGCGCCTTCATCGAGCGCAGCGCGGTCCCCTTGTCGACGTCCGGGCCGAGCAGCCCGTCACCGATCAGCCAGTCCGCCTGGTCGGCGCTCTGCTGGAGGGAGTACTGCTTGATCAGCGAGCCGAAGACGTCCGAGACGGACTCGTTCAGCGCGCCGGACTGGCCGAGGTACTCCAGGTTGGCGGTGTACTGGGTGACGCCGTGCGTCAGCTCGTGCCCGATGACGTCCAGGGCGGTGGTGAAGTCCAGGAACAGCTCGCCGTCGCCGTCCCCGAAGACCATCCGCTCGCCGTCCCAGAAGGCGTTGTTGTACTCCCTGCCGTAGTGGACCGTGGCGTCCAGCGGCAGGCCCTTGCCGTCGATGGAGTGCCGGCTGTAGATCTTGGAAAACAGGTCGAAGGTGTGGCCGAGGCCGCCGAAGGCGCGGTTGACGGAGGAGTCCTGGCCCGCCGGGTCGGACTCGCCGCGGACCTTCGTGCCGGGCAGGGTCTCGGTGTGCTCCGCGTCATAGATCGTGCGCTGCGGCTTGTCGCTGCCGGCCCGGGCTTCGGCCGGCGCGGCGAGGCTGCGGATGGTGAGGCGGCGGCGGGTGCGCTGCAGGGCGTCGTGTTCCAGGGTGCGGCGCGCCCGGCCGGCCCGGGCGCTGTCTTCGGCCTGCGCGAGGTGGTCGAGGATGTGCGGGGGGACGATCCCGCAGAAGACCGGGCGGACAGCATGACTCTGATTCGAGGAAGTGGCGTCCATGCGGCGAGCGTGGCACCGCGTGTGTGCCGTGTCACTCCCCGCTGCGGAGATTCCCGCGAATGTGTGCTTGCTCGCTAAACGGCCACAAGGGATCTCCGGTCCCGCATACTGATACGGGACATCCAACTGACACAGGTCTCCGCTAGGGTGCAGAGCATCATGCGTTTCGGGCTGCTTCTCCTTAGCTGCCGCGGCGAGGGCCTGTAGTCGTAGGCCGACCCCCTCCCCGCGGAGTTCGGTGTTGCGGTGATTCGCCCGTCGGCCCCCCTTATGGACCTACGAGGAGCCCTACGCATCATGTCGAAGTCCGAGAACGCCATCGGCCGTCCGACCCCCATCACCGCCGCCTCTGTCCAGCAGAAGCCCTCCGGAATGCCGGTCCACAAGTACGGCCCGTACGAAGCGGTGGACATCCCTGACCGCACGTGGCCGGACAACCGCATCACGAAGGCCCCGCGCTGGCTGTCGACCGACCTGCGCGACGGCAATCAGGCGCTGATCGACCCGATGTCGCCCGCCCGCAAGCGCGAGATGTTCGACCTGCTGGTCAAGATGGGCTACAAGGAGATCGAGGTCGGCTTCCCCTCCTCCGGCGAGACCGACTTCAACTTCGTACGCTCCATCATCGAAGAGGGCGCGATCCCCGAGGACGTGACGATCTCCGTCCTGACGCAGGCCCGCGAAGAGCTGATCGAGCGCACCATCGAGTCGCTGCGCGGCGCGCACCGCGCGACGGTGCACCTGTACAACGCCACGGCACCCACCTTCCGCCGGGTCGTCTTCCGCGGCTCCAAGGAAGAGGTCAAGCAGATCGCCGTGGACGGCACGCGGCTGGTCATGGAGTACGCCGAGAAGATCCTGGGCGACGAGACGATCTTCGGCTACCAGTACAGCCCCGAGATCTTCACCGACACCGAGCTGGACTTCGCCCTGGAGGTCTGCGAGGCGGTCATGGACGTCTGGCAGCCCGAGGAGGGCCGCGAGATCATCCTGAACCTGCCCGCCACGGTCGAGCGCTCCACGCCCTCCACCCACGCGGACCGCTTCGAGTGGATGTCGCGCAAGCTGTCCCGCCGCGAGCACGTCTGCCTGTCGACCCACCCGCACAACGACCGCGGCACCGCCGTCGCCGCCGCCGAGCTGGCCGTCATGGCCGGCGCGGACCGCGTCGAGGGCTGCCTGTTCGGCCAGGGTGAGCGCACCGGCAACGTCGACCTGGTGACCCTGGGCATGAACCTGTTCTCGCAGGGCGTCGACCCGATGATCGACTTCTCCCAGATCGACGAGATCCGCCGGACCTCCGAGTACTGCAACCAGATGGAGATCCACCCGCGCCACCCCTACGCGGGCGACCTGGTCTACACCGCCTTCTCCGGCTCCCACCAGGACGCCATCAAGAAGGGCTTCGACGCGATGGAGGCCGACGCGGCCGCCGCGGGCAAGACCGTGGACGACATCGAGTGGGCGGTCCCGTACCTGCCCATCGACCCGAAGGACGTCGGCCGCTCCTACGAGGCCGTCATCCGGGTCAACTCCCAGTCCGGCAAGGGCGGCATCGCGTACGTCCTGAAGAACGACCACAAGCTGGAACTGCCGCGCCGGATGCAGATCGAGTTCTCCCGGACCATCCAGGAGAAGACCGACTCCGAGGGCGGCGAGGTCACCCCGGCGGCCATCTGGTCCACCTTCCAGGACGAGTACCTGCCCAACCCCGACAACCCGTGGGGACGCATCCAGGTCAAGAACGGCCAGACCACGACGGACCGGGACGGCATCGACGCGCTCACGGTCGAGGCGGTCGTCGACGGTCAGGACACCGTCCTGACGGGCTCCGGCAACGGCCCGATCTCCGCGTTCTTCGACGCGCTGCAGGGCATCGGCGTGGACGTACGCCTGCTGGACTACCAGGAGCACACCATGAGCGAGGGCGCCTCCGCGCAGGCCGCCTCGTACATCGAGTGCGCGATCGGCGACAAGGTCCTGTGGGGCATCGGCATCGACGCGAACACGACCCGCGCCTCGCTGAAGGCCGTCGTCTCCGCCGTCAACCGCGCGAGCCGCTGACACCCGAACGGAGGGGGTCGGTAAACCTGCTGGCCGGGTACGGGAACGTACTCGCGGGCCGGTTTCCCGCCCTCGCGTGAGGCTCGGACAAGGCCCCGCTCCTCTCTCGAAAGAGGGGCGGGGCCTTCCGCATTGTCCGGTACGACATGCTGACGCGGCGTCGTGGATGTGGCTAACATCACGTCAGCGCGGCAGCGTTGCCGAGGCACTGTGGAGGTCTGGACGTGATGCACAAGCTGGGCATGGTGGGCGTGCGTACGTCTTGGCGCACCCTCGCCGACGGCGAGTTCTTCTGCCCCGAGTGCGGTGGCGACCGTAACTACCGCCGCCGTACGGGCAAGCGCCGGCTGACCCTGCTCGGCGTCCCCGTCCTCCCGCGCGGCTCGGCGGGCCCCGTCCTGGAATGCTCTTCCTGTACGGGCCACTTCGGCCTCGACGCCCTGGATCACCCCACCACGACCCGCTTCTCGGCCATGCTCCGCGACGCCGTGCACACGGTGACGCTCGCGCTGCTGGCGGCGGGCGGCACGTCCTCCCGCACGGTCCGCGAGCAGGCGGTCACGGCGGTACGCGCCTCCGGCTTCACCGAGTGCACGGAGGACCAGCTGCTCTCCCTGCTGGCCGCGCTCGCCGCGGACACGGGCCGGCTCCCCGGCACGTACCACGACGGCCGCGACGGCCTCGACCCGTGCGGCACGGCGCTCGCCATAGAGCTCCACGAAGCGCTGGAACCGCTCGCGCCCCACCTTGCGTCGGCGGGGCGCGAATCCCTGCTGCTGCAGGGCGCCCGCATCGCGCTGGCGGACGGTCCGTACACGGGCCCCGAGCGCGAGGTCCTCACGACGGTCGGCACGGCGCTGTCGCTGGACGCGACGGACACCGACCGGCTCCTCGCCGCGGCCGCGCGCACGCCCTCTTAGAACCACCCGTTCCCGCGCTCAACACCCTTGCTGCGCAGCCCACTTGACGCGCGTACGTCGCTGTCGATTTTAGGACGGCGGGCCCGTGTCAAGGATGTGAACGGCGAAAATCTCCCGGCGGAAAAGTCCGTTTCGGGAAGGTGGGCCATGCGGTCGGCGGCGAAATGCAGTATGCGCGAAAGACCGCGAGCCAATGCCGTTTTCGAGCGAGGAAGGCGAGCGAGGAACGATGAGCGCCGCGGTGGGTTCGTACGTCGTGGACACGCGGACGGGCAAGGTCGGAAGGGTGATGGGGAGCGAGGGGCCGTATCTGCAGCTGCGGCCGGTGGGCGGCGGGCGGGAGTGGGACTGCGTGCCCGACGCCGTACGGATCGCGACGGCGAGTGAGCGGCTGAGCGCGGCCACGGCGTATGTGAACGCCCGCAGCCGCGGCGAGGTGGGCTGACGCCGGCCGACGGGGAGCAACGGGGGACCGTCCCCGTGCGGTACTGCCGTACGGGACAATGGCTGCATGAGTCTGTTCCGTGATGACGGCGTCGTGCTGCGCACCCAGAAGCTGGGTGAGGCGGACCGGATCATCACGCTGCTGACCCGCGGCCACGGCCGGGTAAGGGCCGTGGCCCGCGGCGTCCGGCGCACGAAGTCGAAGTTCGGCGCCCGGCTGGAGCCGTTCTCGCACGTGGACGTGCAGTTCTTCGCGCGCGGCAACGAGCTGGTCGGACGCGGGCTGCCGCTGTGCACACAGAGCGAGACGATCGCCGCGTACGGTGGCGGCATCGTCCGCGACTACGACCGGTACACCGCGGGGACCGCGATGCTGGAGACGGCGGAGCGGTTCACCGACCACGAGGGCGAGCCGGCGGTGCAGCAGTATCTGCTGCTGGTGGGCGGGCTGCGGACGCTCGCCTCCGGGGAGCACGCCGCGCATCTCGTCCTGGACGCCTTTCTGCTGCGCTCGCTCGCCGTGAACGGCTACGCGCCGAGTTTTGACGACTGCGCGCGGTGCGGAATGCCCGGTCCGAACCGGTTCTTCTCGGTCGGCGCGGGCGGAGTGATATGCGGGGAGTGCCGTGTGCCCGGCAGCGTCGTACCCTCCTCTGAGTCGATCGCGCTGCTCAGCGCGTTGCTGACGGGGGACTGGCGGACGGCGGACGCGGCCGAGGCCCGGCACGTCCGGGAGGGCAGCGGGCTGGTCGCGGCGTATCTGCAGTGGCACCTGGAGCGGGGACTGCGCTCGCTCCGGTACGTAGAGAAGTAACCATCCCAAAGCAAGAGCTAGGAGACGTGGCACGCATGGCACGACGTGGGATTCTGGGCCGTTCGCGGCGGGAGTACCAGGCGCCGGAGCCGCACCCGTCCGGTGCGCGGCCGCCGAAGATCCCCGGTGAGCTGGTCCCCGAGCACGTGGCCATCGTGATGGACGGCAACGGGCGCTGGGCGAAGGAGCGCGGGCTGCCGCGCACCGAGGGGCACAAGGTCGGCGCCGAACAGGTGCTGGACGTGCTGCAGGGCGCGATCGAGATGGGCGTGCAGGCCATCTCGCTGTACGCCTTCTCCACCGAGAACTGGAAGCGGTCGCCCGACGAGGTGCGCTTCCTGATGAACTTCAACCGGGACTTCATCCGCAAGACCCGTGACCAGCTGGACGCGCTCGGCATCCGGGTGCGCTGGGTGGGGCGGATGCCCAAGCTGTGGAAGTCGGTGGCCAAGGAGCTCCAGATCGCGCAGGAGCAGACGAAGGACAACGACAAGCTGACGCTGTACTTCTGCATGAACTACGGCGGCCGCGCGGAGATCGCGGACGCGGCGCAGGCGCTGGCCGAGGACGTGAAGGCGGGCCGTCTCGACCCGTCGAAGGTGAGCGAGAAGACCTTCGCGAAGTACCTGTACTACCCGGACATGCCGGACGTGGACATGTTCCTGCGGCCCTCCGGTGAGCAGCGCACGTCGAACTACCTGATCTGGCAGAGCGCGTACGCCGAGATGGTCTTCCAGGACGTGCTGTGGCCGGACTTCGACCGGCGGAACCTGTGGGACGCGTGCATGGCGTACGCCAAGCGCGACCGGCGCTTCGGCGGCGCCCGGCCGAACGAGGTCAAGGAAGCGCCCGCCCAGCAGGCCTGAGCGGACGCAGAAGGGCCCGGTGGCCGCCTGTGCGGCCCCCGGGCCCTTCGTTGTTCTTACGGCGTCCCTAGGACGCCTGTGCGGCCTTCACGCAGTCCCCGCACGTGCCGAAGATCTCGATCGTGTGCGCGACGTCACGGAAGCCGTGCTCCGCCGCGATCTGATCGGCCCACTTCTCCACCGCCGGACCCTCGACCTCCACGGCCTTGCCGCAGGAGCGGCAGACCAGGTGGTGATGGTGGTCGTCGGTGCTGCACCGGCGGTAGACGGCCTCGCCCTCGCTGGTGCGCAGCACGTCCACCTCGCCGGCGTCGGCCAGCGACTGGAGCGTGCGGTAGACCGTGGTGAGCCCCACCGAGTCGCCCCGGTGCTTGAGCATGTCGTGCAGTTCCTGCGCGCTGCGGAACTCGTCGACCTCGTCGAGAGCCGCGGCCACGGCGGCTCGCTGCCGCGTCGACCGGCCGCGCACCGGAGATCCCGCGCTCGTCGCCACCGTTGCCTCCCTTAGGCGTAGAACATCCCCCTGCGGAGCGTCCGGCCATTGTGCCAGGTGATGACCGGCGCCCGGCTGGGACTCTTACGCCCGCACGCCGACATCGTCAGCGGGAGGACGTGCTCCCGGCATCTCCAGGGTGCACCTCTCCTCGGCGCGCGCGGCCGCCCGCGCGCGTTTTTTCGCCAGTGGCGCGGCGATCAGCGAGAAGACGGCGAAGACCGCGATGGCCAGCAGCACGATGCTCGCGCCCGGCGGCACGTCCACGTAGAACGACACGGCCGTACCGGAGAGGGTGACGATCACGCCGATCGCCACCGCGATGGCGAGGGTCGCGGCGAAGCCGCGGGTGGCCTGCTGGGCGGCCGCGACCGGCACCACCAGCAGCGCGCTGACCAGCAGCAGACCGACGGCGCGCATGGCGACCGTGACCGTGACCGCGGCGGTGACCGCGAGCAGGAGATTCAGTACGCGTACGGGCAGGCCGGTGACGCGGGCGAACTCCTCGTCCTGGCAGATCGCGAAGAGCTGGCGGCGCAGCCCGAACGTGATCACCAGCACGAAGGCGGCCAGGATCGCGGTGACCGTGACGTCCTCGGGGGAGACGCTGGTGATGGAGCCGAAGAGGTAGCTCGTCAGGTTGGCGGTGGAGCCGCCGGGCGCGAGGTTGATGATCATGACGCCGCCGGCCATGCCGCCGTAGAAGAGCATGGCGAGCGCGATGTCGCCGCGCGTCTTGCCGTACGACCGGACCAGCTCCATGACCACCGCGCCGATCGTGGCGACCAGGACGGCCATCCACACCGGCGAGGTGTTGAGCAGGACGCCGAGCGCGACGCCGGTCAGCGCCACGTGCCCGATGCCGTCGCCCATGATCGCCTGGCGGCGCTGCACGAGATAGATGCCGACGGCGGGCGCGGTGATGCCGACCAGGGCCGCGGCGATCAGCGCCCGCTGCATGAAGGCGTAGGTGAGGATGTCCATCTCAGGTCAGCAGTCCTGTCCGGACCGGCTCGTGGGCCGGGTCCGCGTGCGGGTGTACGTGATCGTGGCCGGGGAGCGCGTGCTGGCCCACGGCCTCCGGGGGCGGCCCGTCGTGGACGACGCAGCCGTCCCGCAGCACCACGGCCCGGTCGATCAGCGGCTCCAGGGGGCCCAGCTCGTGCAGTACGAGCAGGACCGTGGCCCCGGCCTCGACCTGGGTGCGCAGCGTCTGCGCCAGTACCTCCTGGCTGGCGAGGTCCACGCCGGCCATCGGCTCGTCCATGATCAGCAGCTCGGGCTCGGCGACCAGCGCGCGGGCTATCAGTACGCGCTGGTGCTGGCCGCCGGAGAGCGCGCCGACCGAGTCCTTGGCGCGGTCGGCCATGCCGACCTTCTCCAGGGCCGCCGTCACGGCCGCCCGGTCCGCCCTGCCGGGCCACTTCAGCTTCGTACGGGCCAGCCGGCCCGCCGCCACGACCTCGCGGACCGTGGCGGGCACGCCGCCCGCCGCCGTGGTGCGCTGCGGTACGTAGCCGATGCGCGCCCAGTCCTTGAAGCGGCGCGCGGGCGTGCCGAACAGCTCCAGCTCGCCGGAGCTGAGCGGCACCTGGCCGACCACGGCGCGGACGGCCGTGGACTTGCCGGAGCCGTTCGCGCCGAGCAGCGCGACGACCTCGCCGCGCCGCACGGTCAGGTCGATGCCGCGCAGCACGGGGCGGGCGCCGAGCGCCGCGCTCGCGCCGCGCAGCGCCACTACCGGGCCGCCGCCTTCCGTACTGCTCATGCCGACCGTTCCTTCCGTCACTTCGCGCCCAGGGCCTTCTGCAGCGCCTTGAGGTTGGACTCCATGACCGCGATGTAGTCGTCGCCGCGGGACTTCTTGGTGATGCCCTCGATCGGGTCGAGCACATCGGTCTTGGCGCCGACGTCCTTGGCCAGGGTCTTGGCCACGTCCGGGCTCGCGAGCGTCTCGAAGAAGACGGTGTTGACGTCGTTCTTCTTGGCGAGGGCCTGCAGCTCCTTGATGCGGCTGCCGCTGACGTCGCCGCTCTCCGGGTCCAGGCCGCCGATGGCCTCCTGCTTGAGGCCGTAGCGCTCGGCCAGGTAGCCGAAGGCCGAGTGGGAGGTGATGAAGGTGTCGCTCTTCCGGTTCTTCAGGCCGTCCTTGAAGTCCTTGTCGAGCGTGTGCAGCTCCTCGACCAGGGCGTCGGCGTTCTTCTTGTAGTCGGCCTTGTGCTTGGGGTCGGCGGCGGCCAGGGTCTTCTCGACGCCCTTGGCGGCCTCGGCGTACTTCACGGGGTCGAGCCAGATGTGCGGGTCGAGGGCGGACTCCTCGCCCGCGTGCTCCGCGTGCTCTTCCTTGCTCTCGCCGGCGTGCTCCGCGTGCTCTTCCTTGCTCTCGCCCGCGTGCTCCGCGTGCTCTTCGTGGCCGCCGTGCTCGCCGACCTCCGTGCCGTGGTTCTCCAGCTCGGTGAAGGAGCTCGCCTCGGCGACGTTCTTCACGCCGGACTGCTTGATCGCCTCGTCCACGGCGGGCTGGACGCCCTTGAGGTAGACGATCGCGTCGGACTCGCCGAGCTGGGCGGTCTGCTTGGGGCTGAGCTCCAGGTCGTGCGGCTCGGTGCCGGGGGCGGTGAGGCTGGTCACCGAGACGTGCTTGCCGCCGATCTTCTCGGCGAGGAACTGCATCGGGTAGAAGGACGCCGTCACGGCGAGCTTGCCGTCCTCCTTGCCCGTCGCACCGGAGGTGGAGCAGGCGGAAACGGCGAGGAGGCCCAGGACGGCGGAGCCGGCGAGGGCGGCGGTGGATATCTGACGGCGTACGTTCATGACAGTCATTTTCAACTGGGCTGGAAACGATTGTCAACAAACCAGGTGAGAGGGGGACAGGGCCCGGAACCGATTTGATCCCGGGGGTACGGCCGCCGGTACCCTGAACCATTCGCTGTTCGTCGTCGCAATGAAGAGAGCACCGTGGCCGCCGACAAGATCGACACCATCGTCAGCCTGAGCAAGCGCCGTGGCTTCGTATATCCGTGCAGTGAGATCTACGGCGGCCAGCGCGCCGCCTGGGACTACGGTCCGCTCGGTGTGGAGCTCAAGGAGAACATCAAGCGTCAGTGGTGGCGCAACATGGTCACCTCGCGCGACGACGTGGTCGGTCTCGACTCGTCGGTCATCCTGGCCTCGGAGGTCTGGGTGGCCTCCGGCCACGTCGCCACCTTCACCGACCCGCTGACCGAGTGCACCTCCTGCCACAAGCGGTTCCGCGCGGACCACCTGGAAGAGGCGTACGAGGCCAAGCACGGCCACCTGCCCGCCAACGGCATGGCCGACATCAACTGCCCGCACTGCGGCAACAAGGGCGGCTTCACCGAGCCCAAGCAGTTCTCCGGCCTGCTCTCCACGCACCTCGGCCCGACCCAGGACTCCGGCTCGGTCGCGTACCTCCGCCCCGAGACCGCCCAGGGCATCTTCACCAACTTCGCCCAGGTCCAGCAGACTTCGCGCAAGAAGCCCCCGTTCGGCATCGCCCAGATGGGCAAGTCGTTCCGTAACGAGATCACGCCGGGCAACTTCATCTTCCGCACCCGCGAGTTCGAGCAGATGGAGATGGAGTTCTTCGTCAAGCCGGGCGAGGACGAGCAGTGGCACGAGTACTGGATGGAGCAGCGCTGGAACTGGTACCGCGACCTCGGCATCCGCGAGGAGAACATCCGCTGGTACGAGCACCCCGCCGAGAAGCTCTCGCACTACTCCAAGCGCACCGCTGACATCGAGTACCGCTTCCAGTTCGGCGGCTCGGAGTGGGGCGAGCTGGAGGGCGTCGCGAACCGCACGGACTACGACCTCTCCTCGCACTCCAAGGCGTCCGGCCAGGACCTGTCGTACTTCGACCAGGAGGCCGGCGAGCGGTACGTCCCGTACGTCATCGAGCCCGCGGCCGGTGTCGGCCGCGCGATGCTCGCCTTCATGCTCGACGCGTTCACCGAGGACGAGGCGCCCAACGCCAAGGGCAAGATGGAGAAGCGCGCCGTCCTGCGCCTCGACCCGCGCCTGTCGCCGGTCAAGGTCGCCGTCCTGCCGCTGTCCCGGAACCCGCAGCTGTCCCCGAAGGCCAAGGGCCTCGCGGCGGACCTGCGCAAGAACTGGAACATCGACTTCGACGACGCGGGCGCGATCGGCCGCCGCTACCGCCGCCAGGACGAGATCGGCACGCCGTTCTGCGTCACGGTCGACTTCGACACCCTCGACGACAACGCCGTGACCGTGCGCGAGCGCGACACGATGAAGCAGGAGCGGGTGTCGCTGGATCAGATCCAGTCCTACCTGGGTGGGCGCCTCCTCGGCTGCTGACCCGGCCTTCCCCGCGCCCCTTCAGGGGCGCGGGGAACGGCGCGAACGGCCACGACGGCGCCGCGGTCGACCACCGAGCTCAGCCGAAGCGGACCTCCAGGCCGTCCAAGGCCAAGTGGCGGCCATTTTCGTAGAAGCGGGTGGGTTCGGCCGTCAGGGCGTACGGCGCGTGGCGGGCCAGTTCCTCCAGGACGATGCGGAATTCCAGGCGGGCGAGCGGCGCGCCGATGCAGAAGTGGATGCCGCGGCCGAAGGTCAGGTGCAGGTTCGGCGGCCGGTCGAGGCGGAACGCCTCCGGGTCGGGGAAGACCGCCGGATCGCGGTTCGCGGCACCGGTCAGCAGGATGACCCGGTCCCCGGCCGGGATCGTCACGCCGCCGATCTCCACGTCCCTCGTCGTCACGCGCGTGCTGTGGTCCGCGGGGGTCCACAGCCGCAGTGCCTCCTCCGCTGCCGCGGGCATCAGCTCGGGGCGCTCCCGCAGCCGGTGCTGCCACTCCGGGGCGCGGGCCAGCGTCCACAGCAGGTGGGCGAGCGCGTTCAGGGTCGTCTGGTGACCGCCGACCGCGAAGCCGACGAGCATGACCCGCAGCTCGGCGTCGGTGAGCGGCCGGCCGGCCCGCTCGGCCCGTACCAGCCGGGCGAGGAAGTCGTCACCGGCGCGCTCCCGGGCCTGCTGGATCTCGCTCTGCAGCAGCTCCTCCATCTGCGGCCAGAACCCCGCGGCGGAGCCGTCCTTCGGCATCCGGGCCCACATGTTCCGGGTCAGGTCGCGGAGGCGCCGCTGGGCTCCCTCCGTGAAGCCGACCGCGAGGCCGAGGACGACGAGGGGGAGCGGGGTGCACAGCTCCCGGATCAGGTCCCCGCCGCCGCGGGCGACGAGCGGGGCGACGAGCCCCGACACCACCTCGCGGACCTGGGGCGCCAGCCGCGCCACCTGGGCCCGCACGAAGGCCGGCCGCATCAGCGCGCGGAAGAACGTGTGCTCCGGCGGGTCGTACTCCAGTGGCGCGAAGCGCGGCGTGCCCTCCGCGCGCGGGAAGAAGATGCCCGAGCCGGAGCTGAACGTCTCGTCGTCCGACAGCGCCCGCAGCACGTCCTCGTGGCGGGACAGCAGCCACGCCCCGCCGTGCGCTTCGGTACGGGCGACCCGGCCCTGTTCCCGTAACGCCTGCTGGACCCGGCGCGCGACCTCGGGCGTGAACTCCGGGTCGTGGTGGTCGAAGGCGGCGGTGAGGCGGGCGACCGGGCACGCGGAGGCGGCCGCCCCCTCCTCCCCGGGCTCGTCGTACGTCTCGTCCACGATCCACTTGACCATCCGGCGCAGCGGCTCCATCGCGTCCTGGGGGAGCTCCGCACGGAAACGGGTGGCGTGGCCGAGGGAGACCAGGCGCTGGACGCCGTAGAGCGGTACGAGGTCGCGCAGCCGCTCCTTGAGGGACTCGGGGTGGACGCCGACGGTCTGGGTGGCGGAGTTCATGGCCCGTACCGCGTCCTCGGGAGCGTCGACGGGGACGACATTGGCCACCCGGCCGGAGAGCGCGGTGTGGAAGGCCACCGGCTCGCCGGTCCGTGAGACGATCACCGCGCCCTCGTCCTGCCGGCCGCCGATCACCCGGTACCAGTCGGGCGCAGTGCGCAGTGCGAGCAGCCCGGCGCGCAGGTCGGGGTCGAAGCGCTTGGCGCGGCTGCTGAGGTGTCCGGGCAGCCGCTGGACCTCTTGGTGCAGCAGTTCGGCCCACTCGGCCGCGCGCTCGACGCCCTTCTCGTCGCGGCCGGTCACCGCGTAGATCACCCGGGCGTTGAAGCAGCCGAGCTGGTTGAGCGCGCCGACGTCGACGGCGGCCAGGCGTGCCGTACGGGCCATGGCATCGGAGTCCGTGAACGCCTCGGGGCCGATGACGGTGGCACTGAGCTTGGGGTCGAGCGAGATGAGCTCCAGGCCCGGCTGGATGTAGCGGGTCACGTGCCGGACGGAGGCGAACCCGCCCCAGGCGACGATCTTCTCGACGTTCTCGGGCCGGTACAGGGCCCGCTCGATCCGCTCGTCCCCGCCCTTCCAGTACGCCACGGCCACGTGCCGGGTGAGCGGGTGGTCCGGTGCCGTGGCGGCCATGGTGCGGGCGATGGCGAGTGCGGTGAGCGGGTCGTTGGACGGGCTCTTGATGATCGCGTCGCCGCGGGTGACGGCATTGCGGATGAGGGTGAGAGCGGCGATCTCCGGGCTGTTGCCGGCGATGATGTGGACGGCGCGGGAGCCGATGGCACGGACCGAAGCGCGCCACCCGTCCGTCGTACGGACCCGGGTCCAGCCGTCCAGGCAGGCGGTGCCGACGGCCCGTTCGGCGATCTCGCGGACGGCCTCGGCGGTGAAGAACTCCGGCAGCCGTTCGTAGCAGCCGCGCAGCACGCCGGGGGAGAGGTCGGACCAGTCGGCGGCGTGCGCCAGCGCCTCCTGGAGCAGGGGATTCTCGGACAGGGCCAGCCGGGGCCCGAGCGCGGCGAGGTAGCCGACGACGTCCTCGGTCGTCAGCTCGTACAGGTCGCGCATGCGGGACGGGTCGCCCAGCGGCAGCCGGTCCAGGACAGTGGCCGGGTCGGGGGCGCGGAAGCCCGCGTCCTGGCCGCGCCCGGAGAAGGTGATCAGGTGGTCGCCGACGGTCTCGCCGCGGAGGTACGCGGGCACGGTCAGGGCCGTGACGGCGGACCGGCCGGGGGACGTGGTGGTCATACCAGCTCCTCGTTGAGGAACTCCAGGGCCTCGCCCAGTGCCTCGTCGCTCGCCGCGCAGGTGATCTTGTCGTCGCCGCCCTGCCGCTCGCTGAAGCGGCCGATGGACTGCTCCAGGCCCGGCGATGTGCGGCCGCAGGCGCACGGTGACCAGTCGACGGTGACCTGATCCCCGGAGACGAAGCCGCCCCAGTGGGTGTCCGCGAGCAGGTCGAAGAACGCGGCCCGGCCGGTGCGCACGCCGTCGCGCGGCAGCGGCCGGCCGGTGTCGGCGTCCAGCACGTACAGCACCGTCCACGGCTCGATGTGGTAACGGCCGTGCGTGCAGAAGAGGTTGAGCGCCGTCACCTCGGCCATCGCGTACACATGGTGCAGCCGCGGCACGCCCGCGAAGCGCCGCGCCGCGTCCTCCCAGTCGTCCGGCATCGAGCCGTCCTTGGAGCCGCCGCCCCAGCAGTACACCGAGTCCGGTGCGAACAGCCCCTCGATGCCGCGCTCCAGACCGGCCTTCGCCATGCGGTAGTTGACGTCCCAGGTGCCCAGGCTGACGATCCGCCGGCCGCGCAGCCGGTCCGCGAGCCGCTCGACGAAGGCCCCCATGCCGGTCCGCGCCGCGCGCTGCGCCTCCTCGAACTCCTCGCGGCGCTTGCGCATCGACTCCGGGATGACCACCCGGTCCCGCTCGCCGCGGGCCGCGGCCGCCCGCAGCCGTCCGGCGAGGAACATCACGTCCGCGCTGGCCAGGCCCGGGTGGAGGGTGTGGACGCGGTCGGGGTCGCGGGCGATGCGCTCCATGATGGCGGCGCCGTGCCGGGCGATGCCGCTGCGCCCGGTACGGAAGTACGGGTAGACGAAGTCGATGGGCTCCTCGCGCTGCGCGGGATCGGGAAAGACGTCCAGGCGCATGATCGCGTACAGCTTGTCGAAGTCGTCGTACGAGTGCGGGGCGAAGGACATCGTGCCCGAGGTGCCGGTGGAGTGGGCGGGGCGCAGCTCCGTGTGCGTGTCCAGCAGCTCCAGCCAGCTGTCGATCGACTCGCAGCCGGAGGCGTCCACGCCCGAGAGGTCCACCGTCGTCAGCCGGGAGAGCCAGGTGGTGAGCTGGTCGAAGCGGGCCTCCAGGAGGAGTGAGGGCGGGTAGGACTTGTAGACCGTGTGCGGGAAGAGCAGCGGGGCCGCGTCGTCGAGCCCGCGGATCTCGTGCACGTCCTGTTCGTCCGCCATGGTCCGCACCACCGGGAGCCGGTCGCGCAGCTGCGCGAACCGCATCCGCAGGGCCGCGAGCTGGAGCTCCGCCAGCTCCTGCGGCGGAAGCGTGTGCATGGCGTGCCGTGAGTACGAGAAGTAGGTGATCGGGTCGCTCGCGAAGCCGTGGATGTCTGCGTCGGTGGGCATGACGTGCTCCTTCGCTCACTTCTTGCTGGTGCCGGTGGAGGGGGAAGCGGGGGCCGGGGCGGGGCGGGACAGCTCGGCGAGGTGGCCGGCGATCTCGGTGACCGTGGGCCGGTTCCAGAGGAGGGCCGCGGGGAGGGCGGTGCCCAGCCGCTCCTGGAGGGTGCGGCGGAGCGTGACCGACAGCAGCGAGTCCAGGCCCAGCTCCGCGAGCGGCCGGTGCGGATCCACCGTCCCGGGTTCGGTCCGCAGGGTGTCGGCGGCGGCTCTGCCCACCTCCGCGAGCAGGTGGGCCCGGAGGTCGGCCCCGGCCAGCTGCCGCCAGGCGCTGTTGTCCTCCGGCGTCTCGGGGACAGCGACGTCCGGCGTCAACTCCCGTAAGTACGGCGGACGTTCCATGCCGGGACCGGATGGCAGTACGCGCAGGACGGCGCGCCGGCCGTCCTCCGGGGATCCGGCGCTGTCCCAGGCGCGCAGGGCCTGGGCCGCGGTGATGTCCGCGGTGCCGCGTGCGTGCAGCTCGGCGTCGATGGCGTCCGAGGACACGGAGAGGCCGAGGCCGTGCCAGCTCGTCCAGGCCAGGGCGAGTGTGTCGCGGTGGCCGTCCGCGCGCCGGTGCCGGGCCAGCGCGTCGAGGAATGCGTTGGCGGCGGCGTACGCGGCCTGGCCGGGCATGCGCAGCAGCTGTCCCGCCGAGGAGAAGAGCACGAAGAAGTCCACGCTGCCGGGCGGGAACAGCCGGTGGAGCACGAGGGCGCCGTCCACCTTGGGACGCAGGACGGCCCGTACCGTCTCCTCGTCCAGCGCGTGCAGCGGAGCGTTGTCCGCGACACCCGCCGCGTGCACCACACCGCGTACCGGCGGCAGGCCGAGCGCTTCGGGTGCGAGCAGGCGCGCGGTGCGGTCGTGGTCGGCGATGTCGGCGGCGAGGGTGCGCACGGTGACCCCGGTGGCCTCCAGGGCGCGGACCACCTCGATGCGGTGGGCCGTGGCGGGGTCGTGGGCGGAGTCCCAGGCCGTGCGGGGCGGGAGCGGACGGCGGCCGGTGAGGACGAGGCGGCGCGCTCCGCGGTCGGCGAGCCACTGGGCGACGTGCAGGCCGAGCGCGCCGAGCCCGCCGGTCACCAGGTAGGTGCCGTCCGCCCGGCACGCGGGTCCCGAACCGGGCCGCAGCCCGGTCGCGCGGGCCAGCCGCGCGGTGGCCGGCACACCGTCGTGCACGGCGATGACGTCCTCGTCGCAGCGGGACCGCAACAGACCGGCCAGGGCGGCGAGGTCCGCTCCGGACGGCTCCTCGGGCAGCTCGACGGTGGCCGCCATCAGCTCCGGATGCTCGCCCGCGACGACCGGGCCCAGCCCCCACAGGGGCGCCTGGGCCAGCCCGGCGGCGGTGCGCGCCGCGCCGGCCCCCCGGGTGAGACACCACAGGACCGGCGGCCGGCCCGCCCCCGTCGTGGCGAGGAGGCGGGCCACGCGGGCCGCCAGAGCGGTGTGGTGCGCCGCGGCCTCGGCGACGGTGGCCGGCGGGGACAGCGGCGCGGGGGCCACCAGTACCGCGTCGCTATGGGTGAGGCCCTCCCGCCGGGCGGCGAGGCCGGCCGCGTCGGGGACGGCTGCCAGTCGGACACCCATGCGGCTGAGGTGCGGGGCCAGGGCCGTCGCCAGCGCCCCGTCACCGCCGACGAGGACGACGCGGCGCAGGGGGACGTCCCGGGCGGCGGTCGGCTCGTACGGCCGCCACACCACGTCGTGGAGCAGGGCCGCGGGGCTCCCGGCGGTCCCGGGGTCGGGCTCGGGGCTGCCGAAGCGGACGCCGCGCAGGCACGCGGCCAAGGAGCCGTGCGCGTCGGCGATGTCCACGTCCACGCTCTCGCGCTCCGCCGGGTCCAGGCGGATGCGGATCAGCGCCTCGGCGGGCGGGGCCGTGAGACCGGAGAGGAGGACCGCGGAGCCGATGCGGGCGGGCATGCGCAGGGTGGCGGGGCCCGGGAAGCACAGCGAGGCCGTGGACAGTGCGGCGTCCAGGACGGGGGCCCAGGTCCCCGCCCCCTCCGCACCGGCCGTGACGGTGGCTGTCAACCCGGCTGCCGACCGCCGCAGTTCGCTCACCTGCCAGGGGAACCCCATGGAGGCCACGCCGAGGGAGGCGAGCGTGTCGACGACGAAGGCGGGATCGCAGGGCTCGCCGGGCGTGCCGGGGAGCGCGTTCCGGCCGGTCGGCTCCTCGCCCGGCTCATCGGTGGCGACGAACGCGGTGGTGTGCGTGAGCCAGCCGGCCTCCGGGCGCATGCCTTCGGTGGCGGGGTCGGCCGTACGGGAGGAGAGGCGCAGCGCCCCGTCCTGGCAGACGACCTGCACGTCCCGTGCGACGCCGGTGGAGACCGGTACCCGCAGGACCACGTCCCGCAGCGCGGGCCGCGGACCGGTGAGCGACGCGGCGGTCAGGAGCGTGTGCAGGAGCACCGCCGCCGGAACGATCTCGGTACCACCCACCGCGTGGCCGCCCGGGTAGGGCCGGTTCGCATGGTCCAGGCGGGTCCGCCACAGATGGGCCCGCGAGGTGCCGTCCACGGTCAGCCGGTCGCCCAGCAGGGTGTGCGTACCGGGGTCGTGGCCCGGCCCCGCCCCGGACGGCGCGGGGCTGGGCTCCGCCCAGTGGCGGCGGTGCTGCCAGGCGTTGACCGGCAGCGGGGCGCGCGGTCCCGCGGGCCGGTGCAGGGCGGACCAGTCGACGCGTACGCCGTGGCAGTGCAGCGTGGCGAGGTTCTCCCGCACGGTGGCCCGCTCCTCGGACCGGCGGCGCACGGAGTGGGCGACGCAGGTGTCCCGTACGCCCGCGTCCGCGAGGGTCTCCTCGACCGAGTGGGTCACGATCGGGTGCGCGGACAGTTCCAGGAAGGCGCGGTGTCCGTCCGCCACGGCGGCCGCCACCGCCTGTGCGAACCGCACCGGGCCGCACAGGTTCGTCGCCCAGTACTCGGCGTCGCGCGGCGCACGGTCCCGGGGGTCGGGCAGCGCGGTGGTGTAGAGCGGCACGGCCGGGCCGGCCGGGTCGATGTCCTTGAGCGCCGCGACGAGTTCGGCGCGCAGCGGCTCCATGAGCGGACTGTGGAAGGGGAGGTCGGAGGCGACCGCGCGGACGGGGATGCCCTCCGCCGCCCAGCGCTCCGTGACCTCCCGTACGGCCGCGGCCGCACCGGACACCACGGTCGAGCCCGGCGCGGCGTGCACCGCCGCGGCCAGCAGCGGGTGGCCCGCGAGCCGGGCCGCCGCCGCCGCGAAGTCCAGGCCCGCCAGTGCCATCGCGCCGGTACCGGCGAGCGGGCGCAGCAGCAGCGAGCGGCGGCAGACCAGCCGGGCGCCCTCCTCGATGCCGACCACCCCCGCGGCGGCCGCGGCGGCGAACTCGCCGACCGAGTGGCCGATGACCGCCGCGGGACGCACCCCGTAGGAGCGCCACACGGCGGCGAGGCCGGTCTGCACGGCGTACGTCAGCGTCTGCACGCGGTCGGCGGCGGTGACCTCGCCGGCCAGCAGCAGCTCGCGGGGCGAGTAGCCGGCCTCCTCGCGGAACACCGGATCCAGCCGGTCCAGTACGTCGGCGAACGCGGGCTCGTCCGCGAGCAGGCCGCGGCCCATGCCGGCCCACTGCGCACCGTGCCCGGAGAAGATCCACACCGGATCGGCGGGGTCGGCGGACGGGCGCGCGGACCGGCCCGTCACGGTGTCGCCGTCGGCCCGTCCCCCGGCGAGGGCACGCAGCCGGCCGCCCAACTCGGCCGGGCTCGTGGCGCGGACGACGGCGCGTACGGGCAGGTGGGCCCTGTGGTGCGCGAGCGTCCGCCCGACGGCGGCGAGGTCGGCATCCGGGTGGGCGTTCAGCCACGTGGCGAGGCGATCCGCGTTGGCCCGCAGGCCGGCCTCGGTGGCGCCGGACAGCGGGAAGAGCATGAGTGGACGGGGCCCGGGGCCGGTTGTGCCGCGGACCGTCTCCCGCCGGTCACCCGGCAGCGTCGCGCGGCGCGGGGCCGACTGGAGTACCGCGTGCGCGAGCGTGCCGCCGTAACCGTAGCCGGCGACGCCCGCGCGGCGCGGGCGGCCGCCCGTGGCCGGCCAGCCGGCCGGCTCGGTGACCAGCGCCAGACCGGAATCGGCCCAGGGAATGGCCGGGTTGGGGCCCGCGGTGGTCAGGGTGGGCGGGACGATGCCGCGCTCGACGGCGAGTACGGCCTTCATAAGGCCGGCGATGCCCGCCGCGGCCTCCAGGTGCCCGATGTGCGGCTTGAGCGAGCCGATCAGGCAGCGGCGGTGCGGCGGGCGGCCCGCGCCGAGCACCGCGGCGAGCGCCCCCGCCTCGGCCGGGTCACCGACCGGGGTGCCCGTCCCGTGGGCCTCCACGTAGTCGACGGTTTCCGGGGGCACGCCGGCGGCGCGGTACGCGCTGCGGAGCAGGTGTTCCTGGGCGGTGCGGCTCGGGGCCATGATGCCTTCGGTACGGCCGTCCTGGTGCACCGCGCTGCCCACGATCACCGCGTGGACGTGGTCGCCGTCCCGCTCCGCGTCGGCCAGCCGCTTGAGCACGACCACGGCGCAGCCCTCGCCGCGCCCGTAGCCGTCGGCGGCGGCGTCGAACGCCTTCGACCGGCCGTCCCTGGCCACCGCGCCCGCGGCGTCCAGTACGACGGCGAGCCCGGGCGCGGCGATCAGGCTGACGCCGCCCGCCAGCGCGAGCGGGATCCGGTCCGTGCGCAGCGCCTGGCACGCCTGGTGGACCGCGACCAGCGAGGAGGAGCAGGCCGTGTCGACGGCGATGCTGGGGCCGCGCAGGTCGAGTGCGTGCGACACCCTGTTGGGCGTGCCGCACAGGGCCGCGCCGATGCCCGTCCAGGCTTCGATGCCCGGCAGGTCCTCCAGGAGGCGGCGGCCGTAGTCGTCGTTGCCGATACCGATGAAGACCCCGGTGTCGGAGCCCGCCAGGGCGTCCGGCGGCAGGCCGGCACGTTCCAGGGCCTCCCAGGCCACCTCCAGGCACAGCCGCTGCTGCGGATCCATGAGCTGGGCCTCGCGCGGCGAGATGCCGAAGAATTCGGCGTCAAAACCGGCGATGTCGGCCAGGTAGGCGCCGCGGGCCGTCGTATTCCTGACCACGGCGGCATCTTCTCTGCTCCGCGTCGTATAGGGCATCCAGCGTTCCGGGGGAATGTCCCGCACCGCGTCCCGGTGTGCCATGAGGAATTCCCACAGCGCAGCGGGGGAGTCGATCCCGGCGGCGAAACGGCACCCCATTCCGATGACGGCAATGGGATCGAGGGGCGTGGCCACGTGGTGTCTCCCTGTCCGGCCGAAGGAAAACGTGGGTGAGAAAAGGCCCCCGGCGCGGGGTGGAAGCCCGCGCCAAGGGGCCTTCCCGGCTGGGTCAGACCTTCACCTTGCCGTCGTCCCAGATGCTCGGCTGGAAGATGTCACCGTAGAGCCAGTTGCCCCGGGCATTCGGGTCGGTGCTCGTGTAGTACTCCCGCCACGCCTCCGCGAGTTCGTCGACGGAGAGGTGGCCCGAGCCGTCGCGGTCGAGCTTGTCGAACGCGATCGCGCTGTTCTCCGACGTGGTCCCGAACGCCTTGTGGAAGCGCGCGAATTCCTGCTGGGTGACCTTGCCGCTGCCGTCCTTGTCGCACAGGTCGAACAGCGCCTGGGCCAGCGGACGGAAGCCGTCCTCGAACTTCTTCGGCTCCTTGGCGAAACCTTCGGTCAGGGCACGGCGCCACTCCAGCGGGGTGATGACGCCGTCGCGGTTGATGTCCATGACCTCGGACACGCCGTGCCAGAAGTTCTCGAACGACTTGAGCAGCGCCTGCGACTTCGGCGAGTCGATGGGCTCGGCCAGTTCGGCGATGATCCGGACGGCGAGGAAGTAGATGTCGCGCACGGTCATCTTGCCGTCGCCGTCCTGGTCGCCGTGCTTGAAGCACACGTCGATCTTGCGGTTGAGGAAGTCCTTCGCCGGTATGTCCTGCGGAGTCGGCATCGCACACCACCTTTTCTCGGAGTTGGGGCATGGAAACGTGCGCCGGCAGCGTGAAATCCGGTCATGCGTGTATCTCCGGACTGGGATGCTTTTCCCGCCCGGATGCGGGATTTCGGCTGCGGTGGGATCAACTTAAGTGGTCCGCTTCGCAGTTAACAAGGATGCAGCGGGCACGGATCCGGAAAGGCGGGATACGAATTCGAACGCGAGCGAAGTGCCGTGCGACGGTAGTGGAGATTTCTGCCGCCCGACCAGGGGAGAACGCGAGGGGTAAATGTTTGGCCTGTTTTACCGAATGAACTATTCCGCCGCCGGATTCGGCCAGGGCGCCCCATTCTGCGCCGGGGCGCACAATCCGCGGAGCAGTAGCTCCCGTACCACCGAGAACTGTTCTTCGATTTCCGGGTGGCGCCATTCGGCGGCGTGGGCCGGGTTGTGGAAGCGGGCCGTGGCGTCGAAGACGGCGCGGGCCGTTGGTTCCGGGGCGGTGGGGGCGAAGGCGCCCTGGGTGATGCCGTCCGTGATGATTCGGGTGAGCTGGCCCACCAGTTCGGCGACGTGGGCGTCGACGACCTTCGCCGTTTCGGACGTCAGGACCATGTACGTGCCGAAGAGTTCGGGGTCGTCGCCCGCCTTGCGGCGCTTCGCCGCGAAGAGGGTGTCGAGCCACCGCGTCAGCCGGTCCGCTGCGGGACCTTCGGTGTCCGCCGCGATGTCCGCGAGCACCCCGGTCGTACGCTCCAGCCAGCGCCCCGTGACCGCCTCGCGCAGCGCCGCCTTCGTCGGGAAGTGGCGGTAGACGCTGCCGTGGCTGACGCCCAGCGCCCGCGCCACGTCCACGACGGTGGCCTTGGCCTGACCGTGCCGGCGGAGCACCTCCTCGGTCGCCTCAAGGATGCGTTCGCGGGTCAGCGGCTCAGGCGGCATGGGGAGTTCGGGCCTTTCGGGAGCGGGGCGGCGGGTGGGGTGCCGTACTACGGACCGTATCCGACGCCCCACCCGCCGCCGGGCGTAATCAGCGCTCGCTGTCCAGGTCGGCCATGGCCGCCGCGGGGTAGCGGTCGCCCGCCGCGGCGCCGGGCGGCACCGCCTCCTCGATCGCCGCCAGGTCCGCGGCGGTCAGCGTGATGTCGAGCGCGCCGAGCGCCTCGGTCAGCCGCTCGCGGGTGCGGGCGCCGATCAGCGGGACGATGTCCTCGCCCCGGTCCAGCACCCAGGCGATCGCGGTCTGCGCGACCGAGACGCCCTTCGCCTCGGCGATCTTCCGCAGGGCGTCGACCAGGCCCAGGTTGTGGTCGAGGTTGGCGCCCTGGAAGCGCGGGCTGAAGCTGCGGAAGTCGTTCGCGGCCAGCTCCCGGTCGCGGCTGAAGTGCCCGCTGATCAGGCCGCGGGAGAGCACCCCGTACGCGGTGATCCCGATGCCCAGCTCGCGCGCGGTGGGCAGCACGTCCGCCTCGATGCCGCGCGAGATGAGCGAGTACTCGATCTGCAGGTCGGAGATCGGCGCCGTGGCCGCCGCCCGGCGCAGCGTCTCCGCGCCCACCTCGGAGAGGCCGATGTGGCGCACGTGCCCGGCCTCGACCAGCTCGGCGATCGCGCCGACGGTCTCCTCGATCGGTACGTCGGGGTCGAGGCGGGAGAGGCGGTAGATGTCGATGTGGTCGGTGCCGAGGCGCTGGAGGGAGTACGCGGCGAAGTTCTTCACCGCTGCCGGCCGTCCGTCGTAGCCGAGGAACGCGCCCTCGATCGAGCGCAGCGCGCCGAACTTCACGCTGGTCAGGGCCTTTTCGCGGGCGGCCGCCGGGGCGGTGCGGAGGGCTTCGTCGATGAGCAGTTCGTTGTGGCCCATGCCGTAGAAGTCGCCGGTGTCCAGGAGCGTGATCCCGGCGTCCAGCGCGGCGTGGATCGTGGCGAGGGACTCGGCGCGGTCGGTGTCCCCGTAGAGCGCGGACATGCCCATGCAGCCGAGGCCGAGGGCGGAGGTGTGCGGGCCGGTGGTGCCAAGGGTGCGAGTCTGCATGTCCTCCACCGTGCCATGACAGATGACAGGATTCAATATCTGTTAGTTGTCACCTGTCATGGGTGTGGGCGGGGAGACTCCTCAGCTCAAGGAGCGCGGCAGGCGCAGGGACAGGGCCGTCATGGCCAGGAGGCCGGCGAACTGGACGGTGAGCGCGATGAGGAGGGCGTTTCGTACGCCGGCCGACGGGACCAGGCCCAGGTACACCGAGCCGATCACCGCGACGCCGAGCGCCAGGCAGGTCTGCTGGGCCGTGACCGAGAGGCCGCTGCCCGCGCCCGCCCGCTCCGGCGGTACGGACGCCAGCATGACCCGGAAGTACGTGGGGAGCTGGAAGCCCTGGCCCGCGCCGATGACGGCCATGGCGGGGGCGAGGGAGAGCGGGTCCAGGTCCGGCCAGCGGGTGAGGACGGTACCGGCGAGCAGGGCCAGCCCCACCGCGTGGAGCAGCGCGCCGGCCGTGAGGACCCGGCTGCCCAGCCGAGGTGCCAGCCGGGGGCCCCATATGGACGTGAGCAGGTACGTCACGCTCATCGGCACGATCGCCGCGCCCGCCACCATGGGCGACAGCCCCAGCCCCTGCTGCAGGGAGACCGCGATCACGAACATGAAGCCGCCGAACCCGGCGAACAGCGGCACGGCGACCGCCAGCCCGCGCCGCACACCAGGCTCGCGCAGCAGGGACGGCGGCAGCAGCGGGGCCCCGCCGCTGCGCTCGGCCCGCCGCTCGACCACGTAGAACGCCCAGGCCAGCAGGGGCGCGGCGGCCAGCAGCAGCCAGGACCACAGCGGGCCGCCGGCCGCCCGGCCCTCGGTCAGTGGCAGCAGCAGCGCGACCAGGGCGAGCGCGAAGAGCGCGGTGCCGGCCCGGTCGCTGCGGGTCGGCCGCGCCGCCCGGCTGTCCGGCACCGTGAACCGGCCCAGCAGCAGGACGGCCGCCACCACCGGCACGTTCACCAGGAAGATCGCGCGCCAGCCGGTGCCCAGCAGGTCGGCGGAGACCAGCAGCCCGCCGAGCAGCTGCCCGGCCACCCCGGCGATGCCGCCCATCGCGCCGTACAGGCCGAGCGCCCGGCCGCGCCGTTCGCCGGACGTGGTCGCGTGGAGGGTGGCCAGCACCTGCGGCAGCATCGCCGCGGACGCCGCGCCCTGTGCGGCCCGCGCCGCGACCAGCGTCCAGGCGTCCGGCGCCAGGCCGCAGGCCAGCGAGGTCAGGCCGAAGGCGGCCGCGCCCCACAGGAAGAGCCGCCGCCTGCCGTACGTGTCGCCGAGTCGGCCGCCGAGGACGAGCAGTACGGCGTACGCCATGGCGTAGGCGGCCGCGACCATCTCCAGGACGGCGGGCCCGGCCCGCAGATCGCGTTCGATGGAGGGCAGCGCGACGTTCACGATGAAGAAGTCGGTCGTGGGCAGCGCGGCGCCCAGGAGGAGGGTGGCCAGGCCGAGCGCGGTGAGGCGGGCGGCGGGGGCGGCGTCCGGAGCCGGCGCCTCCGGTGTCGTCGTGGGAGTCGATTGAGGTGTCGTCGTGGTGCTCACACCGCGACGATCCGGCAGCGCCCAGCCGGGTACCAGAGTGTGCTCATCCTGGTACCGGCACTACCTGGCAACCGGCTCGGCGGTGCGCCACCCTGGAAGCATGACCGTCACGGAACTCCCCGCGCCCGCCCGCGACGCCGCCGAGGTCCGCCGGCACGAGCTGGCCGCGTTCCTGCGCAGCCGCCGCGAACGCATCACGCCCGAGCGGGTCGGCCTGCCGCGCGGCCCGCGGCGGCGCACCCCCGGGCTGCGCCGCGAGGAGGTCGCCCAGCTCGCCGCGGTCGGGGTCACTTGGTACACCTGGCTCGAACAGGCCCGGGACATCCATGTCTCGGCGCAGGTGCTGGACGCGGTCGCGCGGGCGCTGCTCTTCGACGCCAGCGAGCGCGCGCACCTCTTCGCGCTCGCCGACGCGGTCGATCCGGCGCCCGGCGGCGAGTGCGCGGTGGTCTCGCCGGAGCTGCGGCAGGTGCTGGCGCAGCTGGAGCCGTTCCCGGCGTGCGTGCAGAACCGGCGGTACGACATCCTCGCGTACAACCGCACGTACGGGCGGCTGCTGACCGACCTCGACGCGCTGGAACCACAGGACCGCAACTGCCTGTGGCTCACCTTCACGCACCCCGAGTGGCGGGCCGCCGTGCCCGACCTGGAGAAGACGCTGGGCCAGATGACGGCCCGCTTCCGTGCCGCGATGGCCGAGCACATCGCGGAGCCCGCCTGGAAGGCGCTGCTCAAGCGGCTGCAGCAGGCCTCGCCGGAGTTCCGGGAGCTCTGGGACCGGCACGAGGTGCTCTGCGCCCGGGCGAAGACCAAGACCTTCGACAGCCCGGAGGTCGGGCTGGTGCGGGTGGCCAACACCCCGCTGTACGTCGGTGCGCGGGAGGGCATCCGGGTAACGGTGTACTCGCCGCAGGACGAGGCGTCGCGGGAGCGGCTGGAACGGCTGTGGGAGCTGGCGGTGGCGGCGGAGGAAGCGAAGGCAGTGGAGGGGGCCGTCGCGGGCTAGGGAGTGTCCGCAAAGTCGGTGTGCTCGTTGGTAAGTCGTGGTGCGTCGTCATGAGTTGACTGATGAGCCATGGGCTGTGGTAGAGCCGTTGCTGCCCCGTTCGCGGATGGGGCGTCCCGTCCGTGACCGGCGGCAGATGGTCAACGGGACCGTGCGGAAGCTGTCGACCGGTGCGGCCCGGAGGGACCTTCCGGAGCGTTATGGCCCATGGAAGACGGTCTATGAGCGATTCCGCCGCTGGTCGGCGGATGGACATCGACGTCTTCGACTTTGAGTCGACCGACGTCCAGATGGCGTCCATCGCTGCCCTGGACCGGTGCCTCGTTGTTCTTCGACCACCGCGACTCGGAGATCGTCAGCCGGCTCAGCAAGCGGCGCCTGGACGCTGACCTACCGAACCTCCTGCCCATCACCGCCGAGACACCGCTCTGATCCACGCCTCGACCAGCCATCGAGGCCCCTTCGCGCCAGGACCCGACGTTTCAAACGCCGACAGTTTCATGTGGGAACTCCGACTCTTCCCGAGCAAAACCGACACCAGCAGACAAGGAATCGACAGACGGCAACTAAGTGAGCGCGGGCCACGGTGATCGGCATACCGTGAGACGGCCCGGCGGCGGGTGGAACGGTCATGGCACGAGACCAGGCGGGCGGCATGGCACATGTTCTGGGGCGGCGCAGAGGTGAACTCCCCGTTGAGGTGACCAGTTTCGTCGGGCGGGAAGAGGAACTCGCCTGTGTAAGGAAGATGTTGGATGATGCGCGGCTGGTGACGCTCATCGGTCCCGGTGGCGTCGGTAAGACGCGGATCGCGCTGCGTGCTGCGGCCGCTGCCAAGGAGGGCTTTCCCGACGGCGTACGTCTGGCCGAGCTGACCTCCCTGCGCGACCCGGAGTTGCTGCCGCACACTCTGTGTTCGCTCCTGGGTCTGCCGAGCCAGACGGCCGAACCGCCGATGGACCTCCTTATCGGCCATCTCCAGGACCGGCGACTGCTGCTCATCCTCGACACGTGCGAGCACCTGATCGACGCCTGCGCGACGTTCGCGGACGTGGTGCTCGGCCAGGCGCGCGATGTGACCGTGCTCGCCACCAGCCGGCAGCCGCTGGACGTGCCCGGCGAGCATGCCTTTCCCGTACCGGCGCTCCCCCTCGGCACGGCCGTCGAGCTGTTCGCGCAGCGCGCCGCCGTGGTCTGTCCCGGCTTCGCCGTCACCGACGGCAACCGCTCCCAGGTCGACGCGCTGTGCCGTCGCCTGGACGGGATCCCGCTGGCGATCGAGCTGGCGACCGTACGGCTGCGCGCGATCAGCCTGGGCCAGCTGGTCGCCCTGCTGGAAGACCGCTTCCGGGTGCTGACGGGCGGCCGGCGCACCGCCCTGCCCCGCCACCAGACGCTCCGCACGGCCATCGACTGGAGCCACGACCTGTGTACGGAGGCCGAACGGCTGCTGTGGGCACGGCTGTCGGTCTTCGCCGGCTCCTTCGATCTGGGTGCGGTACGGAATGTGTGCGGGGGCGGTGCGCTGCCCGTCAACGAGGTGGTCGAGACGCTCATCGGTCTGGTCGACAAGTCCGTGGTGATCCGGATCGATGGCTCCGACCAGGAGGACCCCCGTTACCGGCTGCTCGACACGATCCGTGAGTACGGGGCCGACTGGCTCGCCGAACGGGGCGAGGAAACCCGCTGCCGGGAACGGCACCTGGACCACTACCGCGCACTGGCCCAGTACCTGGAGGACCGCTGGTGTACGAGCGAGCAGGTCGAGCTGTTCCGGAGGGTGGACCGCGAGCGTGCCAACATCCGGGCCGCGCTCGAATGCGCCTGCGGATGGCCGAAGGCCGGACGGGAGGCACTGGCCTTCGCGGTCACGCTCGGACACTACTGGGCTTTCGGAGCGTATTTCAGCGAGGGACGCCGCTGGCTGGTGCGGTGCCTGGAGCAGGTACCGGAGCTGGTGGCGGAGCGGGCTGACGGGCTGAGTCTGCTCTGCTATTACGCCGTCCGGCAGGGTGACACGGGACCGGCGCTGGCCGCGATCCAGGAGTCCCGCGCCGTCGCCGAGCGGCTCGGCGACGAACGCCTGCTGGCCCGCGCCGCCCAGTACAAGGGATGGATCAACCTGATCGGGGGTGAAGTGGCCACCGCCATCGACGCTTACGAGGAGTCCCGCGAGCGGTACCAGCGCCTCGGTGACCGTCCTGGCCTGACCATGGCCCTGACGGAGTACTGCATCCTGCACTCCATCGGCGGAGATCGCCACCGGGCGCTGGCACTCGCCGACGAGGTGCTGGACCTGCTCGCCGAGCAACCGGGCGAGTGCTGGCTCCGCGGCTACGTGTTCGTCGCTCAGGGCATCGCGTACTGGCGTGGCGAAGACCTCGCGGCGGCCTCTCCCATCATGCGGGCGGCGGCCGGGCTGAAGTACCGGATGGCCGACAAGGACGGGGTGATCGCCTGCCTGGCCATCCTGGCCTGGCTCGCCGCCGGCCAGGGGCGGCATGGCCGCACGGCCTGGCTGGCAGGCGCTGCCGAGGAATTGGGGGAAGACCTGGCGGGCTGCTTGATCAGGGCGCCGAACCTGACCGGAGCCTACGAGCACGCGCGGGCCGAGGCCAACCAGGTACTGGGCACCACGCGTTTCGAGCGGCTGCGCCGCCGCGGCGCCGAGCTGCCCGTACGGGAGGCCGTCGACCTCGCCGTGGCGGACGCCGACTGCATGGAGGCGGGGGCGGCCTACGTTGCCGAGCCACGCCCGGCCGACGGGCTGACCCGGCGCGAGCGCGAGGTCGCGGCCCTCGTGCGGGAGGGACTGTCCAACCGCGAGATCGCCGAGCGGCTCGTCATCTCCAAACGCACCGCCGACGCCCACCTGGAACACATCCTCGGCAAACTCGGCTGCTCCTCCCGCTGGGAAATCGCCACCGCGCTCGACGGCGGCCGCACCCCCTAGTGCCCGTCGCGGCCGGTCTGACTGCGCGGATACGGGCCATGACGGGCTCGAACTGGGTGCAGTCATTGGTATTGCCGCCCGTCACAGTGAAGGGCGGCGGTCGCCCGTCGCCGTCGCAGGCCAGTTGGATCTTCGTGGTCGGCCCGCCGCGGGGCCGGCCGAGTGCCTCACCGTTCCAGAGCCCCCTTTTCCGGCGCCGGCCGCATGCTGGTGTGCCCGCACCATCGTGGAGTCGATACGGACCAGGGACCAGTCGACTCCTCCGATCGTGTCCGGGTGCTGCCGGACGTGGGCCAGGAGGCGGTCCCACGTGCCATCCGCCGACCAGCGGCGGAATCGCTCATAGACCGTCTTCCATGGGCCATAACTCCCTAGGGCTGCCGGTGGCCGGCGGCCGGTCGGCCGTCCGTCGGGGCCGGGGCGGTCTCCAGTTGATGGGCCGCCCGGCGGGCCGTCTCCCGGGCCCAGCGGCCGCTGGTGAGGGCGCCGACGAGGAGGACGGCCAGGCCGCAGCCGGTGATGATCCACCAGGCGGGGCGGCCGGCGGCGGCGAACCGGTCGTCGGTCGCGGCGGCGCCCGCGCCGCTCGCCAGCACCGCGCCGATCACGGCCACGCCCAGCGACTGGCCCACCTGGCGGCTGGTGGAGGCCACCGCGGCGGCGACCCCGGCCTGCGCGCGCGGCATCCCGGACACCGCGGTGTTGGTGATCGGCGCGTTGACCAGGCCGAAGCCGATACCGAAGAGCACGTAACCGGTGAAGAGCAGCGGCGTACTGGTCTCCGCCTCGAAGCCCGCGAAGAGGACGCCGCTGAGCACCATGCCGGTACCGGCGAGCAGCAGCGGCAGCCGTGGCCCGCGGGCGCCGACCAGCCGCCCGGACAGCGGCGCGAAGACCAGCGTCATGGCCGCCATCGGCAGCATGTACAGGCCCGCTCCGAGCGCCGAGAGGCCGCGGATGTCCTGGAGGTAGAGCGTGTTGACGAAGAGGAAGCCGCCGAGCGCGGCGAACGCGCTCACGGCGATGACCGTCGCGCCGCTGAAGGGCGCGCTGCGGAAGAAGCGCAGCTCGATCAGCGGCTCGGTGCGCCGCCGCTCGTAACCGATGAGTCCGGCGAGGGACAGTACGGCGAGGGCGACGCAGCCCATGATCAGCGGCGAGGTCCAGCCCGCCTCGGGCGCCTCGATGATCGCGTACGTCAGCGAGCCGAGCAGCAGGACGACCAGCAGCTGGCCCACGGGGTCGGGGCGGCGCGGGTGGGGCGCGCGGGAGTGCGGGACGTAGCGGATGGTCAGGAAGAGCGCGAGCAGCCCGATGGGTACGTTGATCCAGAAGATCGCCCGCCAGTCGACGGCCTCCACGAGCAGCCCGCCGACCACCGGCCCCGCGGCCATGCTCAGGCCGACCACGCCGCCCCAGACGCCGATCGCGCGGGCCCGTTCGCGCGGCTCGGTGAAGGTGTTGGTGATGATCGACATCGCGACGGGGTTGAGCATCGAGCCGCCCACCGCCTGCACCATCCGGAACGCCACCAGCCACGGCAGGCTCGGCGCGAGGCTGCAGAGCAGCGAGCCGAGGGTGAAGACGACCAGACCGGTCTGGAAGACCCGGCGGCGGCCGAGCCGGTCCGCCGTGGACCCGGCCAGCATCAGCAGCGACGCCAGGACGAGGGTGTAGGCGTCGATGGTCCACTGCATACCGGATACGGAGGCGTGCAGATCGCGGCGGAGGGACGGCAGGGCGACGTTGAGGACAGTGTTGTCCAGGCTGACGATCAGCAAGCTCATGCAGCAGATCGCCAGCACCAGCATGCGCCGCCGGTGGGTGAGCTCGGGCATACTTGAACGCTACAACGACTTCCTGTGGGTGGGCCTGCGGTGGAGGGCCGACCGGTCCCGGTCCGGGTGTCCCGTCGAGTGCGGGACAATGGGAGGCCGCACCCGTCCCGTACGTTTCCCGTAAGTCGAATCCGTACCCGTCGAAGGAACCCGCTTCAGATGTCCTCGCTGCAGATCGGCCCGCACAGCGTGCAGCCCCCGGTGGTCCTCGCACCGATGGCCGGGATCACCAATGCGCCCTTCCGGACCCTGTGCCGGGAGTTCTCGGGCGGCAAGGGTCTCTTCGTCAGCGAGATGATCACCACGCGGGCGCTGGTCGAGCGCAACGAGAAGACCATGCAGCTGATCCACTTCGACGCGACCGAGAAGCCGCGCTCGATCCAGCTGTACGGCGTCGACCCGGACACCGTCGGCAAGGCCGTCCGCATGATCGCGGAAGAGGACCTCGCCGACCACATCGACCTGAACTTCGGCTGCCCGGTCCCGAAGGTGACCCGCAAGGGCGGCGGCTCGGCCCTCCCGTACAAGCGCAACCTGCTGCGCTCGATCCTGCGCGAGGCGGTCGGCAACGCCGGCTCGCTGCCCGTCACGATCAAGATGCGCAAGGGCATCGACGACGACCACATCACGTACCTCGACGCCGGGCGGATCGCCGTCGAGGAGGGTGTCACGGCGATGGCCCTGCACGGCCGCACCGCCGCCCAGCACTACGGCGGCACCGCCGACTGGGACGCCATCGCGCGCCTGAAGGAGCACGTCGGCGCCGTCAGCGACATCCCCGTGCTCGGCAACGGCGACATCTGGTCCGCCGACGACGCGGTCCGGATGATGCGCGAGACCGGCTGCGACGGCGTGGTCGTCGGCCGCGGCTGCCTCGGCCGCCCCTGGCTCTTCGGCGACCTGGTCGCCGCCTTCGAGGACCGGCCCGAGGACTACGCCCGGCCGACCATGAAGGAGGTCGCCGAGGTCATGGTCCGGCACGCGACGCTGCTCGGCGAGTGGCTGGGCGACGAGGCGCGCGGCGTGATCGACTTCCGCAAGCACGTCGCCTGGTACACCAAGGGCTTCGCCGTCGGCTCGGAGATGCGCCGCAAGCTCGCCGTCTCCTCCTCTCTCGCCGAGCTCGCCGACCACCTCGCCGAGCTGGACCTCGACCAGCCCTGGCCGGCCGGCGCCGACGGCCCGCGCGGCCGCACCTCGGGCCGCAACAAGGTCGTCCTCCCGGACGGCTGGCTGGACGACCCGTACGACTGCGCGGGCGTCAGCGCGGACGCGGAGCTGGACACGTCGGGCGGCTGACCGGCTCGGGGTCCTGCCGGCTACTTCCTCCGCAGCGGTATCTGCTGGAGGTCCTCGCCCGCGATGACCCGGCCCGAGAAGCCCTCGCCCGCGCGGCGGCGCCACTCCGCCGGGGAGACGGCCCTCGGGTCCGCCGGGCAGATGTGGCTCAGTACGAGCGTGTCGACGCCCGCGGCCTCGGCGACCGGGCCGACCTCGGTGACGTCGGTGTGCGACTGGAGCATGTGGTCCAGATAGGCGGGCGGCAGCCCGGCCTGCCGATAGAACTCCGCGTCCATCACCTCGTGCACGAGGAGCTCGGCGCCCCGGGAGATCCGTACGACGTTCTCGTGCTTGACCGTGTCGCCGGAGAAGACCACCGACCCGTACGCGGTGTCGAACCGGAAGGCGTACGACGGGAACACCGGCCCGTGGTCCACCAGGATCGCCGTCACCCGGACCGTCCCGTCGTCCATCACCTCGAACGGCTCCATGGGCGGCGCGGTCGGGCCGAGCGGGTGCGCGCCCGTCCCCTCCGGCAGCTCGATTTCATGCGTACGGATCAGGGTGCGGGGGTCGGCGATGTCGGAGTCCCGGATGAAGACGTTGGTGCTGTACGCGAACGCCTCGATCTGCTTCTCCGTCAGCCGCTTCAGGCCCGGGGTGGGGTGGTGCGGCGCGACGACCGGCGGGTCGTCGTTGTCGAAGGCGGGCGGCAGCGCACCGGCCGGGCCCGGCCCGTACACGTCCACCGGCTTGGTGATCAGGTCGTTCTCGTCGTTGGAGAGCTGCGCGCCGAGCAGGAAGAAGTTGTAGTAGTCGGCGATGTGGTCGGCGTGCAGATGGGTCAGGAAGATCGACTTCAGGTCGGCGAACTTCAGGCCCGCCAGTTGGTACTGGGTCACGGCCGACCGTCCGCAGTCGATTACATACGTTCGACCGTCCACCACGAGCGCGCTGGCGATGCCGCGCCGCGCTCTCTCCGGGGGCGGGCCCGCTGCCGTACCGAGCAGGATCAGGCGGGGGCCGTCGAGCGGGCGGACGCGGGGCGCGGCGGACGCGGCGGACGCGGGAGCCGACGCTCCCAGCGCCGCGGTTCCGCCGGCGAGCGTGGCGGCGCCGGTGGCGGCGAGGAGGTGGCGGCGGGAGACGGGCTTCCGGGGCGTGTCGGGCATGGCGGCTCCTCGAAGGGGAGATGCGGGGCGGTGATCAGGGGGTGTCGTCCGTGGCGCAGGTGCCGATCGCGGCGTACGCGGTGGGGCGCGCGGCGCGCAGGTAACGGGCCCAGGCGATGCCCAGCACGGCAGCCACCAGGACCAGGCAGGGCAGGATCCAGCGCAGCGGATTGCCGGGGCCGACGCCGAGCTGGACGCTGAAGGTGGTGAGCGCGAGGTAGAAGATCACGGCGAGCGCGACGGCCGAGAGCGCGGGCGCGATCAGCCGCTGCCAGACCCCCTCGTCCGTACGACTCCCGCCCCGCCGCGCGAAGTAACCGATCACCGCCACCGACGTGACGAGCAGCAGCAGGATGACGCCCAGCGCGCCGAGGTTGGTGAGCCAGGTGAAGACGTCGTCCACCGGGTCGCGCCCGGCGAGTGCGAAGAGGGCGGTCACGGCCACGGTCACCGCGGTCTGCGCGAGCGAGCCGCGCGCCGGGGAGCCGTACCGGGGGTGCAGCGCGCCCAGGCCGCGCGGCAGTACACCTTCGCGGCCGAGGGAACGCACGTACCGGGCCACCGCGTTGTGGAAGGAGAGCAGCGCGGCGACCAGGGAGGTGATCAGGAAGAGTTGGGCCAGGTCGGAGAAGAGCGGGCCGAGGCTGTCCGCGCCGAGCGCGAACATCATTTCCGGGCCGTGCGCGGCGGCGTAGCGCACCGCGCGTCCGTCCCCGGCGCCGCTGATCATCGCCCAGGCCGTGACGGCGTAGAAGACGCCGATGAGCGCGACCGCGGTGTAGGTCGCGCGGCCGATCGTGCGCCGCGGATCCTTGCACTCCTCGCCGTACAGCGCCGCCGACTCGAAGCCCATGAAGGCGGCGAAGATGCAGCACAGGGCGACGCCGAGCGCGCCGTCGGTGGCCGCGTGCCAGGTGAGCGGGGCGAGCGAGACGCCCTGCGGGGCGTGCCCGAACTGCGCGATGTCAAAGACCAGTACGGTCCCCGACTCGATGACAATCAGTACGGCGAGTACCTTCACGCCCACATCGATCCGCCGGTAGCCGAGCGCCCCGACCAGCGCCGCAGCGGCCAGTACGAGCGCCCACCACGGCACGTCCAGACCGGTGCGGGCCTTCAGGAAGTCGGCGGTGGTGGCGCCGAAGAGCCCGGCGATGCCGACCTGCATGGCGTTGTAGGAGACCAGCGCGACGAAGGCGGCGGCGACGCCCGCGGTGCGGCCGATGCCGTGCGCTGCGTACGCGTAGAAGGCGCCGGCGCCGGTGATGTGCCGGCTCATCGCCGCGTAGCCCACGCTGAAGACCGCCAGCAGGGCCGCGATCAGCAGGTAGAGCAGCGGGATGCCGAGGACGCCGGTGACGCCGAGGGACTGCGGGATGCCGCCGGCCGCGACGGTGAGCGGCGCCGAGGCGGCGATGATGAAGAAGACGATGCCGGGGACGCCGATGCGGGGCGCGGGGGTGGCGGGTGGTGCCGCGCCCGACGGGCGGGCGGCGGGAGCGCGTGGGTCGATGGCCATGCCAGGCTCCTGGGGCGGGGATGATGGGGCACGAGCGCGCGGCGCGGGCGTACGGGCGGGCGGGGAGGCCGCAGTATGGGGGAGCCCGCGATATCGTTTGAGCCCGTACGGGTTCAGCTGCGGGCGATCGTACGACCACAAACGACACCCGGCAAGGGTCCGGGCGGGTTCGCAGGAAGGTGTGGGGAGATGCGGGAGAAGCTGTGGTGACCGGCCACCGTTCCATCGGGGACACGGAGAAGGCGGTACAGGCCAAGCTCGGCGAGACGCCCATCCGGCACGCGCAGATGGCCGCGGTGGGCAACATCTACCGAGCCGCGGCCGCGGTCCGGCAGCACTTCGAGAACTCGGTGCTGCGCGGCGCCGAGCTGACCTGGACCTCGTTCGTGGTGCTGTGGGTGGTGTGGATCTGGGGCGAGATGGAGACCCGGCGGGTCGCCGAGGAGGCCGGCATCTCCAAGGGCACCCTCACCGGCGTCGCCCGCACCCTCCAGAGCCGCGGCCTCATGGAACGCAGTGGCCACCCGACCGACGGCCGGCTCGCACTGCTCTCCCTCACCCCGGCGGGCGAGGAGCTGATGGCGGAGGTCTTCCCGCAGTTCAACGCCGAGGAGGCCTTCGTCACCGACGACCTCACCGACACCGAGGCCCGCCAACTGGCCGACCTCCTCCGCCGCATCGTCATCCGCGTCGAAACGGACGGCGAACAGCGGCGGTTGGATCTGCTGGGCGGGGCGGACCCGCGGCCGCGGCGGAGCGGGCGGCGGGCGCGGGGGTAGGGGGCGCGGTGAGGGGCGCGGGGGCGCGGGGAGGGCCCCGCACACAACCCCTGCGGGGCCCTCCCCCCTCCCCCCGGAGTAGTCACTTCGGTGTGTATCGAAAGGGCCCTGCAGCGGCCCCGTAACGACTCTGCGTGACTACGTTTCGAGATTAGGGCATGGTGTCTCACCCTCGCTCGGCCTGTGGATAACTCGCTGTGGACAACTCGACTGCCGCACCAGCGCGTCGAACAGCCCCTGCTGTGCCGGGTCCTTAGCCGCCGTGTCCTCCGGATGCCACTGCACGGCGGCGAACCAGCCCTTCCCGTCCGGCAGTTCCAGCGCCTCGACCGTGCCGTCGGCGGCCCGGCCGGTCACCGTGAGCCCGGCCCCGAGCCGGTCCACGCACTGGTGGTGGTAGCAGGACGCGTCCACCCGTTCCGTACCGGCCGCGCGAGCCACGGCCGATCCGCTCTCCAGCCGTACGGGATGCACGACGTGCCGGTGTTCCCGGTCCGGGCCGCCCATGTCCTGCCGCAGCGTGCCGCCCAGCGCGACGTTCACGGCCTGCAGCCCGCGGCAGACGGCGAGCGTGGGCAGCCCGGCCCCCAGCGCGTGCCGGGCGACCGCCAGGTCGAACGCGTCCTGCTCCTCGTCCACGTCGTACACGCTCTCGTGCACGGCGGAATCCGCCGCGGCGTACAGCCGCGGCGTCAGATCCCCGCCACCCGGCAGCAGCACCCCGTCGCAGCGCGCCAGCCGGTCGGCGACCTCCGCCTCGTCCACCCGCCCCTCGGGCGCGTAGGGATGCATCATGAACGGCTCACCACCGGCCCGCAGTACGGCATCGGCGAGCGCCCGCGCGGTGACCACGGCCTCGTACCGTAGCGCGGAAGTGGTGGCGGAGAACCGTTGCGGCAGCGCGATCAACGGCCGTGTACCGAGAGGAAGTGCGGCGTTCACAACTGAATCCAGGTGGTCTTGAGTTCGGTGTACTTCTCCAGCGCGTGCGCGGACTTGTCGCGGCCGTTGCCGGACTGCTTGTAACCGCCGAAGGGGACGGTCAGGTCGCCCTCCTCGTAGCAGTTGACCCAGACCGTGCCGGCGCGCAGGGCGCGCGAGACGGTGTGCGCGGTGCTGAGATCGCCGGTCCACAGCCCCGCCGCGAGGCCGTACTCGGTGTCGTTCGCCAGCGCCACCGCCTCCTCGACGGTGTCGAAGGTCAGCACGGACAGCACCGGCCCGAAGATCTCCTCACGGGCCACCGCCATGTCCGGGGTGACCCGGTCGAAGACGGTGGGCCGGAGATAAGTACCGCCGGGCACGGGCGCCGGGTCGAGCGGTGCGCCACCGGTACGGAGACGGGCCCCGGCCGCGCGGGCCGCGTCGATGTGCCCGCGTACGGCGTCCAGTCGGGCGGCCCCCGCCAGCGCACCCATCTCGGTCGCCGGATCCAACGGATCGCCGACCCGCAGCGCTTCGGCGCGCTCGACCACCGCGTCCGTCACCCGCTCCGCGACCGAGGAGTGCACGAGCAGCCGGGACGGCGCGGTGCACATCTCGCCCTGGTTGAAGAAGATCCCCCAGGCGGCGGTGGCGGCAGCGGCGTCCAGGTCCGGCGCGTCGGGCAGCACGATGTTGGGCGACTTGCCGCCCAGCTCCAGCCAGACCCGCTTGAGATTGGAGTCGGCGGCGTACCGCAGGTAGTGACGGCCGACGGCGGTGGAGCCGGTGAAGGCGAGCACGTCGACGTCCGGGTGCAGGCCGAGCGCACGGCCCGCGGTCGGCCCGTCGCCCGCGACGACGTTCAGCACGCCACCCGGTACGCCCGCCTCCTCAAGCGCCTGATCGACCAGCCGCCCCAGCACGAGCGCGGAGAGCGGGGTCAGCTCGGAGGGCTTGAGCACGACGGTGCACCCGGCAGCCAGCGCCGGGGCAATCTTCCAGGCCGCGAGCGTCAGCGGAAAATTCCAGGGCACGACAGCCCCGACCACGCCCGCCGGCTCCCGCGTAACGAGCGCCAGCGCGCCAGGATCGGTATGCGGCACTTCATCGCACATCTTGTCCGCAAGCTGCCCGTACCACCGGAACGTCCCTGCCACGGCCCGCAGTTCAATCCCGTACGACTCCGCTATCGGCTTACCGTTCTCCAACGAGATCACCGCCGCGATCTCAGAGCGGTGCTCTTCAACGAGCTCGGCGATCCGCAACAGAACGCGCCCCCGGTCCGCCGGGGCGAGCCGCGGCCAGGGCCCGGAGTCGAACGCCCACCGCGCCGCACCGACCGCAAAATCGACTTCCTTCTCCCCCGCGTCGGCGACGGTGCTGAGCGCCGCACCGTCCCGCGGCGAGACCACGCGGAACGCAGCCCCCGCCCCGTCCTCCTCCCGCCCCCCGATCCGATGCCGCCCCGGAAGTACGAGCTTCCCCGCGGCACGTACCCATTCCTCGTGCCCGCTGTCGAGCGTGGGCCCCATCGCGGCCTCCTTGTCTGGTGGTGGCGACGCCATTGTTTGGGATCAAACAACATCTGTAAAGTCCCACGCGGAAGGGTCCGCGAGTTCGCGGGCTGCTGCTTGCCTGCGCTAAGCCGTCGACACCTTGAAGCTCACCCACACCGTCTTGCCGACGACGTGCGCGGTCACCCCGAACTCATCCGCGAGCGACTGGGTCAAATGCAGCCCTCGGCCGCTGCATGGATCGGTGTCCGGTGGCTGCGCCTCGACCCGGCCGTCGCCGCTGTCCCGCACCTCGATGCGTACGAGGCCGCTGCCGCTGACGAGGCGCACGCAGAACTCCCTACCGGGTGGCACGCCGTGGAGTAGCGCGTTGGTGGCGAGTTCTGACACGCACAGGCGTATGTCCTCCAGGCGGTCGGTGACGCTCCAGTCCGTGAGGGTGCTCACCGCGAAGTCGCGCGCCGCTCGGGCGGAGTTACGGGATCGGGGGAATCGCTGTTGCCGTGACTGGTGCACGGCGCATCACCGCCTACTCGGAGGTCGTACGCTCGATGCGGAACATACTGCTATTCGCGAAAAGCGGCAAGCTCACCGAAGGGCTGGTCGCTTACCGTGTAAAGCAGCAAGCTTGTTCAGTCGTGCAGCAGCGCCACTGGCAGGCCAGTCGAGTACGCGGGAGGGCACCATGGGCACCGGCGATTGGGTCAGTACATCGATGCCGTACGTGGCGCCGGGGGTGAAGGGTGCGGCGGAAGCGTGGGATGCCGAGGCGGCGGCCAAGGGAGGCCGGGGTACGCAACGCATCGTCCACGCGGGGGAGGTACCTGCACCGTCCGAGGTTGCGGAGGTGTTCGGAGTGCCCATCGGGACCCCGGTCGTCGTGCGCCGTCGCATGATGTATCTCGACGACGTACCGTGCGAGTTGACCGACACCTACTACCCGGCCGAGATCGCCCGGGGCACCGGACTCGCCGGTACCGCGAAGATCCGTGGGGGTGCGGTCAAGCTGCTCGCCGAACTCGGGCACACCGGCGCCCGGGTCCGTGAGGACGTCCTGGCCCGGATGCCGGCCTCGGAAGAGCGCGGGGCACTGCAACTGCCGCCCGACGAGCCCGTACTGCAGCTCGTCAGGCTGACGGTGGATGCTGCCGACCGTCCGATCCAGGCCGATGTCATGGTGATGCGCGCGCGAAGCGCTCGGCTGCGATACGAGATCGGACTCGGATGACCGTGCCAGGCAAGCGACAGGAAAGTGCGGACCATCGCTCGCTCCACGAACGCATCGCCGCCGATCTGCGGGACGAGATCATGAGCGGTGATCTGGCGCCGGGCGCCCGCCTCCCCTCGACAGCGCAGCTCAAGGAGCGATTCGGCGCCTCGAATGCCACCGTGCAGAAGGCCGTCGGGCTGCTGAAGGACGAGGGGCTGGTCGTCGGCCGGGCCGGTGCGGCCGTCTCCGTGCGTGCGCATCGGCAGCACACCGTACGACCTTCCGCTTACATGGCACCGGCGGCGCCCGGCGAGCCGTACCCCTGGGTGGCCGCGGCGCCGAAGCCAGGGGTACGGGCGCGGAGCGAGCTGCTCGACGTCTCGGAGGCCGTGCCGCCGGCCGACGTTCGCGCCGCCCTCAACATCGCCGCGAACGACCGCGCGCTCCTGCGTCGTCAGCTGCTCACGGTGGACGACGAACCCGTTGAACTGGTCGCCTCGTACTACCCGCTCGTGCTCGCGCGGGGCACGGCCCTCATGGAGCGCCACAAGATCAAGGGCGGTACGCCCGCCCTCCTTGCCCATGAGGGGCATCCGCCGCGCCTCAGCGTGGACAACGTCTCCGCGCGGGTGCCGACGCAGGAGCAGTACGCACTCCTGCAGTTGCCCGGCAGTCTGCCGGTCCTCCGTACGCTCCGCACTGTGTACAGCGACGGTGACCTCCCGATCGAGGTCACCGTCATGGTCAAGGCCGGGCATCTGTACGAGCTGCGTTACGAGTTCACGCCGGACTGACCGGGTCCCCACTGACCGGGTCCCCGCCCGCGCCCCGGTCAGCGGATGTCGTGGACGATTTCGCCGTTGAAGACGGTCATGCTGATCGGGAGAGAGGGGATGTCCTCCGGAGGTGTGTCGAGGAGGTTGCCGCCGAGGACGCACAGGTCGGCGGCTTTGCCGGGGGTCAGGGAGCCCTTCCAGGATTCGGCGAAGTCCTGGTGGGCGGGGTGGGTGGTGTAGGCGCGGAGGGCCGTGCGGAGGTCTACGCACTGGTCGGGGCCGCTGGGGCGGCCGGTGGCCTTGGAGCGGCGGAGGAGCATGGAGGAGACGCCGGCGCGCCAGTTCGGGTAGGTGATGGGGGCGTCGGAGCTGGCGGTGACCGGTATGCCCGCGTCCACCGCGCTGCGTACGGGCCATTGGTACGCCGAGCGTTCGGGGCCGACGACGTCGTCCATCAGGTCGGCTATGGCGTCCTTGACGCCGGGGTTCATGTTCGCGCCCCAGCCGTGCTCGGCCAGAGTGGCCAGGGCGCGGGGGGACGCGAAGTCGCCGTGGATGATGTAGTGGCGGGCGTCCGGGCGCGGGTGGTCGAGCTGGGCGGACACGAAGGCGTCCACGACGGCGTCGATGCCCGCGTCGCCGGTGATGTGGACGCCGAGTTGGTGGCCCCGTGCGTGGGCCTGCCGGACGATGGCCGAGAGTTCCTCGACGCGTTGGGTGTCGGTGTGGCCGTGCAGGCAGAGGCTGCCGCGGCCGCCGCCGTTCGCGTACTCCTCGGACATCCACGCCGTACGGCTGGGCGGTACCCCGTCGGCGAAGAGCTTGACGCCGAGGACGGAGAGGAGGCGGGGGTCGGCGCCGTCGCAGAGGCCTTCGAGGGCGGTCAGGCGGTCGGGGAGGTCGGCGGCCGCGCCGCCCATTTCGAGGGGGAGGAGCAGGACGCTGACGCGGGCGCGGAGTTCGCCCTCGCGTGCCATCCGTGCGTACACCTTCAGCGTGGCGGTGTCGGCGGAGCCGAGGAAGAGGCTCTTGCCGCCGGGCCCGAGCCCCGGCTCGGTGAAGCTGGTGATGCCCTCGGCGTGGCAGACGTCGATCGCGGCCCGGATCGCGGCTTCGCGGGCCGCCTCCGTCATGGGCGGGATGACGGTGTTGACCAGCTCCTGGGCGCTCTCGCGGAGGATGCCGGTCACGGCGCCGTCGGCGCGGCGCTCGATGACACCGCCGGGGGGTACCGGGGTGTCCGGCGTGATGCCCGCCGCCTCCAGGGCGCGGGAGTTGAGCCAGGCGGTGTGCCCGGAGAACTCGTACAGGAGGACCGGGTGGTCGGGGGAGACCTCGTCCAGGTCCCAGCGGGTGGGCGTGCGGGCGCCGTCCTTGCGGCACTCGTCGAGATAGCCGATGTCCCAGCCGTTGCCGAAGATCCAGGTGCCGGGCGGCTGCCGGTCCGCCTGGGCGCGTACGGCAGCGCGGATGTCCGCGATCGAGGAGACGGCCGGGGCCGAGACGTCGACGGCGAGCGGCGGGCGGGTGGCGCCGAACGCGCAGCCGTGGAGGTGCGAGTCGTTGATGCCGGGGAGGACGGTGCCGCCGGCGAGGTCGACGATCTCCGTGCGCGGGCCGATGAGCGGGCGCAGTTCGGCGGTGGTCCCGGTGGCGACGATGACGCCGTCGCGCACGGCGACCGCCTCGGCCGTACGGAACGCGGCGTCGAGGGTGAGGACCTGGCCGTTGAGCAGGACGAGATCGGCGGGTCTGGGCGTGGATGCCAATGCCACGGGAGCCCCTTCCATAATCGTTTGGGGTCAAACTTAAAGTGGAGGTGTGGGGGCGGCGCAAGAGGGCGGGCGAGGGGATTTCGGTGGGGCGCCGAGTGTCGTACGCTGCGCCAAGAGTGCCGTACGCTGCGCCATGCGCAACCCGTTCCGCTCTGAGGTCCCAGCATCTACAGTGCTTAATCGTGGAACTCAGGCACCTGGAACACTTCGTCGCGGTCTCCGAGGAGCAGCACTTCACGCGCGCCGCCGAACGGCTGCACATCGCCCAGTCCGGCCTGTCCGCCTCCGTACGCGCCCTGGAACGCGAACTGGGCGCCGATCTCTTCGCCCGCACCACCCGCCGCGTCCAGCTCACCGCCGCCGGCCGGGCCTTCCTCGTGGAGGCGCGCCGCACGCTGGCGGGTGCCGCGGCGGCGCGGGAGGCGGTCGCGGCCGTACGCGGGCTGTTCACCGGCACCCTCGCCGTCGGCACCGAGCAGTGCATGGGCATCGTCGACCCGGTCTCGCTCCTGGCCGACCTGCGCGGCCGTCACCCCGGCGTCGAGGTCCACATGGTCCAGTCCGGCTCGGCGCACCTGCTGGGGGAGGTCCGCCGCGGCGCCCTGGACCTGGCGTTCGTCGTGTACGAAGGGCACGAGGAGGGTGTGCGCATCCGGCCCGTGGCGACCGAGCCGATGATGCTGCTGTGCCGCCCGGACCATCCGCTCGCCGCCAGTCCGCTCGCTTCCGGCCCGCTCGGCTCCGGTCCGCTCGGCTCCAGTGGCGAACCGCTCGCGCCGTACGGTGGCGAGCCGCTCGCCCCCCAGGCGCTCGCCGGTGAGGTCTTCGTGGACCTGCACCGCGACTGGGGCGCCCGGCGGGCGGCCGACGCGCTGTTCGCCGCCGCGGGCACGCGCCGCACGGTCGCGATGGAGGTCAATGACGTCTACACGCTCCTCGACCTGGTCGCGCGGGGCATGGGCGTGGCGGTGGTGCCCCGCCCGGTCACGCACAAGGACCAGGCGCGCGGGCTCGCCGCGGTGCCGCTCGCCGCCGACACGGTGTGGAACGTGGGCATCGCCGTGCCCCGCAGCGGCCGGCTCTCACCCGCGGCCGAGGCACTGCTGGCGTCCATTGAGCACGGTCAGCGATGAATGTGATCAGAACTGGATGTTGGACGCGGTACCCGCGCGAGCGCGAGGGTGGTCCCGGGGACGGGCCGGACAGGAGATCCCGTCCCATGATCTGACGTGGCGAAAGGCTGCTCCCATGGCGCAGGAAGTACGCGGAGTCATCGCACCGGGGAAGAACGAGCCGGTACGGGTGGAGACCATCGTGATCCCGGATCCCGGCCCCGGCGAGGCCGTGGTCCAGATCCAGGCGTGCGGTGTGTGCCATACGGACCTGCATTACAAGCAGGGCGGGATCAACGACGAGTTCCCGTTCCTGCTGGGGCACGAGGCCGCGGGTGTCGTGGAGTCGGTCGGCGAGGGCGTTACGGACGTAGTACCCGGCGACTTCGTCATCCTCAACTGGCGTGCGGTGTGCGGACAGTGCCGGGCGTGTTTGCGGGGTCGTCCGCAGTACTGCTTCGACACGCACAACGCCAAGCAGAAGATGACGCTGACGGACGGCACGGAGCTGTCGCCCGCCCTCGGCATCGGCGCGTTCGCGGAGAAGACGCTGGTGGCGGCCGGGCAGTGCACCAAGGTCGACCCGAGCGTCTCGCCCGCGGTGGCGGGGCTGCTGGGCTGCGGCGTGATGGCCGGTATCGGTGCGGCGATCAACACCGGGAACGTCGGGCGGGGCGACTCGGTTGCCGTGATCGGTTGCGGTGGCGTCGGTGACGCGGCCATCGCGGGAGCCCGGCTGGCGGGTGCCGCGAAGATCATCGCGGTGGACATCGACGACCGGAAGCTGGCGACCGCCGAGACGATCGGCGCCACGCACACGGTGAACTCCAAGTCCGCGGACGCGGTCGAGGCGATCCGGGAGCTGACCGGCGGCTTCGGCGCGGATGTCGTCATCGAGGCGGTCGGCCGCCCCGAGACGTACAAGCAGGCGTTCTACGCCCGCGACCTGGCCGGCACGGTGGTCCTCGTGGGCGTCCCGACCCCGGAGATGAACCTGGAGCTGCCGCTGCTGGACGTCTTCGGGCGCGGCGGGGCGCTCAAGTCCTCCTGGTACGGCGACTGCCTGCCCTCCCGCGACTTCCCGATGCTGGTCGACCTGCACCAGCAGGGCCGGATCGACCTCGGGGCGTTCGTGACCGAGACGATCGGCATCGGCGACGTGGAGAAGGCGTTCGCGCGGATGCACGAAGGCGACGTTCTTCGCTCGGTGGTGGTGCTGTGATGGCGGCACGTATCGAGCACCTGGTCACCTCCGGGACGTTCTCCCTCGACGGCGGTACCTGGGACGTCGACAACAACGTGTGGATCATCGGGGACGACAACGAAGCAGTCGTCATCGATGCCGCGCACGACGCCGAGGCCATCCTGCGGGCCGTCGGGGACCGCCGGCTGCTGGCGATCATCTCCACGCACGCGCACAACGACCACATCGACGCCGCTCCGGAACTCGCGGACAAGGCCGCTTCCCCGGTCCTGCTGCACCCGGACGACTGGCCGCTGTGGAAGCTGACCCATCCCGAGCGGCTGCCGGACGGCGAGCTGGAGGACGGGCAGGTCTTCACGGTCGCCGGTACGGAGCTCACCGTGCTGCACACGCCGGGGCACGCGCCCGGCGCGGTGTGCCTGTACGCGCCGGCGCTGGAGGCCGTGTTCACCGGGGACACCCTGTTCGCGGGCGGCCCCGGCGCGACCGGCCGGTCGTTCTCGGACTTCCCGACCATCGTTGAGTCGATCAAGGAACGGCTGCTCGGCCTGCCGCCGCAGACGAAGGTGTATACCGGCCACGGTGACAGCACCACCATCGGCGACGAGGCCCCGCACCTGGAGGAGTGGATCGCCCGCGGCCACTGAGCCGCCGCACCACCTGCACGGCCCCGCAGCACGTATACGTATCGCCCTCAGGACGTGCACGTAATACGTATCGCCCTCAGGACGTCAGCCGCTCCACCCGCCGCATCACCTCGCGGCAGAAGCGGCCGACGTCCTGCGGGTCGTCGGTGAACTGCGACGGCTTGATGCAGAACGTGCCGAAGCCCTGCGCCAGCTGCTCCGGCACGCTCTCCAGCGCGCGGCCCAGGTCCGCGACCGCGTCCGGGCCGGGGAAGACCGCCCGCGTACCGCCGATCATCTCCAGCTCGTCCATCGAGCGGCCGGCCTCCGCCATCGCCGCGCGCAGCTTCTCCAGCTCCTCGGGGGCCGGCCGGCCCAGCGGATTGAAGCCGTGACCGTAACGGACCAGACGGCGCAGCAGCGGGCCGTGCAGCGAGCCGCCCCCGAACCACAGTTCCGGGCCGCCGGGCCGGTACGGCTTGGGCTCCAGGTAGACGTCCGAGAAGGCGTAGTGCTCGCCCTTGAAGGTCGCGGGGGAGGGGCGCCAGAGGGTTTCCCACGCCTCCAGATGCTCGTCCAGCAGCTTGCCCCGCTTCCCGAAGGGGACGTCCAGCGCCGCGTACTCGTCCCGGCTCCAGCTCACCGTCGGCAGGACGACCAGCCGCCCCTTGCTGAGCAGGTCCAGGGTGGCCAGCTCCTTGGCGAGTACGAGCGGGTGGCGCAGCGGCGCCAGGATCGCGCCGGCGACCAGCCGCAGCCGCTCGGTGACCGCGGCGATGGCGCTGAGCAGGACGACCGAGTTGGGCCAGGGGGTGTGCGGGTCCTGGTTGCCCGGGAGCGCGTACTCGCGCGGGTTGGGCATGACGCCCTGCGCGCCGGAGTCGGGGCCGAGCACGAGGTGCTCGCTCAGCATGACCGAGTCAAAGCCCGCGTCCTCCGCCTCGCGGGCCCAGCGGACCAGCGCTTCGAGGTCGCAGCGGCCGCCGGTCATCGTCCAGTTCTCGCTGAGGACGAGCAGCATGCGGGGGGACGGCGTACCAGGGGACGTCATGCGGCCTCCAGAGTGGGCATGGGAGCTCTCCGATGCCGTCCGACGTTATTGTTTGATGTCAAACGATACAAGAGTCCGCCGCATCGAATTACGCAACGAACGAGGTCCCCGTGACACAGCGCGCCCTGGTCATCGCCCACGACCATCTCTCCACCTCCGGCCACGTCGGCGACCGGCTGACGCAGCGCGGATATGCGCTCGACGAACTGCTCGTGGTCCCCGCCGAGCGGTACGCGACTCCGGACGTCGAGCCCCGATTTCCGGCGGCCGCCGAATATGACCTGATCCTGTCGCTCGGCGCGCCCTGGTCGGTGTACCGCATGAACGCGTGGATACGGGACGAGCTCGACCTGCTGCGGGAGGCGCGGCGGCTGGGCATACCGGTACTCGGCATCTGCTTCGGCGGGCAGCTGCTGGCCGCCTCGCTGGGGGGATCGATTGAGCGCTCCCCGCGCTTCGAGCTCGGCTGGACGGAGGTCGAGGCGGACGAGCCGGGGCTGGTCGGGCCGGGGCCGTGGTTCCAGTTCCACGGGGACCGATGGCTGCTCCCGGAGGCCGTATCGGACGCGGGCGGCGCCGGCCTGCCGCTCCGTGAGCTCGCGCGCAATGAGGTCGCGTCGCAGGCGTTCGTCTGCGGGCGGGCGCTGGGGGTGCAGTTCCATCCGGAGCTGACGCCGGAGGTGCTGCGGGCCTGGTTCGACGGCGATGACACGGGTGTCGCGGAGGCGCTCGGCGCCGATCCCGACGCGCTGGTCAAGGAGGTGCGGGCGGTGCTTCCCGAGGCGCGGGAGCGGGCGTACGCGCTCGTGGACGCCTTCCTGGAGCGGGTGGCGGTGGCGGGATGACGGCGGCGTTACGTGTCCGTCGACGGGTCCGAATCGTGGGATCGGCGGGCCTCGGAACGCGTGATTCTCGCCACCCCTGATAGGGGTCGCGCTCAGATGAGCGTTTCATCGGGGTTCTATGTCTCCAAGGCTGGCACTGGGTGCCATCGGTCTTGAGTTCAACTGATCAAGAAAACTGTCGCGCTCCGTGCGGATCAAGCCGTGATCGCTCGCACACTCCGGAGTCATTGCTTCAAAAGGTGAATGCACAGTGCCAGGACAGCCGACTTTCGATCTGTTGGCTGACGCCGGGTTACGGGCGCATGTCGACCGAGTGGACGTACCCAGGCGCCTTCGATCTGGGTATGTTCCTCGCCGTCAGGGCAGCCCGTCCGCGAGGAGTCAGTCCCGTGTCGGAAACACAAGATCCCCACGTATCCCCGTCCGCCGGCGCGGTGAAGTTCGTCTACGACTTCACCGAGGGCAACAAGGACCTGAAGGATCTGCTCGGCGGGAAAGGTGCGAACCTCGCCGAGATGACCAATCTGGGACTTCCCGTCCCGCCCGGTTTCACCATCACCACCGAGGCGTGCAAGGAGTACCTGGAGAAGGGCGCGGAGCCAGCGGCACTGCGTGCCGAGGTCACCGCCCACCTGGACGCGCTGGAGCGTCAGATGGGCAAGAAGCTCGGGCAGGCGGACAACCCGCTGCTCGTATCGGTCCGTTCCGGGGCGAAGTTCTCGATGCCCGGCATGATGGACACCGTGCTGAACATCGGCCTCTCGGACGAGTCGGTGAACGGCCTCGCGCAGCAGGCTGGTTCCGAGCGCTTCGCGTGGGACTCGTACCGCCGCCTCATCCAGATGTTCGGCAAGACCGTGCTCGGCGTGGACGGTGACCTCTTCGAAGAGGCGCTGGACGAGGCCAAGAAGGCCAAGGGCGTCAAGGTCGATGTCGAGCTGGACGCGGCCGACATGAAGAAGCTGGTCGGGCAGTTCAAGGAGATCGTCGCCAAGGAGACGGAGCGCGACTTCCCGCAGGACCCGCGCGAGCAGATGGACCTCGCGGTGCGCGCGGTCTTCGACTCGTGGAACACCGACCGGGCCAAGCTGTACCGGCGCCAGGAGCGCATCCCGGGCGACCTGGGCACGGCCGTCAACGTCTGCTCGATGGTCTTCGGCAACCTCGGCCCGGACTCCGGTACCGGCGTCGCCTTCACCCGCGACCCGGCCAGCGGCCACCAGGGCGTGTACGGCGACTACCTGCAGAACGCGCAGGGCGAGGACGTCGTCGCCGGTATCCGCAACACCGTTCCGCTCGCGGAGCTGGAGCAGCTCGACAAGAAGTCGTACGACGAGCTGATGCAGATCATGGAGACGCTCGAAACGCACTACAAGGACCTGTGCGACATCGAGTTCACCATCGAGCGCGGCAAGCTGTGGATGCTGCAGACCCGCGTCGGCAAGCGGACCGCGGGTGCGGCCTTCCGTATCGCCACGCAGCTCGTCGACCAGGGCCTGATCGACGAGGCCGAGGCGCTGCAGCGGGTCAACGGCGCGCAGCTCGCGCAGCTGATGTTCCCCCGCTTCGACGAGAAGGCGAAGACCGAGCTGCTGGGCCGGGGCATCGCCGCCTCGCCGGGCGCGGCCGTCGGCAAGGCCGTCTTCGACTCGTACACCGCCGTGAAGTGGTCGCGTTCGGGCGAGAAGGTCATCCTCATCCGCCGCGAGACCAACCCCGACGACCTCAACGGCATGATCGCCGCCGAGGGCATCCTCACCTCGCGCGGCGGCAAGACCTCGCACGCCGCCGTCGTCGCCCGCGGCATGGGCAAGACCTGTGTCTGCGGCGCCGAGGAGCTGGAGGTCGACACCAAGCGGCGCTGCCTGACCGCGCCCGGCGGCGTGGTCATCGAGGAGGGCGACGTCGTCTCCATCGACGGCTCGACCGGCAAGGTGTACCTCGGTGAGGTACCCGTCGTGCCGTCCCCGGTCGTGGAGTACTTCGAGGGCCGGATGCACGCCGGTGCCGATGACGCCGATGAGCTGGTCAAGGCCGTGCACCGGGTCATGGCGTACGCGGACCGGGTGCGCCGGCTGCGGGTACGCGCCAACGCCGACAACGCCGAGGACGCGGCGCGCGCCCGTCGCTTCGGCGCGCAGGGCATCGGCCTGTGCCGCACCGAGCACATGTTCCTCGGTGAGCGGCGCGAGATGGTCGAGCGGCTGATCCTCGCCGACACCGGTGAGGAGCGCGAGGCGGCCCTGTCGGAGCTGCTGCCGCTGCAGAAGGGCGACTTCGTCGAGCTCTTCGAGTCGATGGACGGGCTGCCCGTCACGGTGCGTCTCCTCGACCCGCCGCTGCACGAGTTCCTGCCCGACATCACCGAGCTGTCGGTGCGCGTCGCGCTCGCCGAGTCCCGCAAGGACTCCAACGAGAACGACCTGCGCCTCCTCCAGGCCGTGCACCGGCTGCACGAGCAGAACCCGATGCTGGGTCTGCGCGGTGTCCGCCTCGGCCTGGTCATCCCCGGCCTGTTCGCCATGCAGGTACGGGCGATCGCGGAGGCCGCGGCCGAGCGCCGGGCCGCCAACGGCGACCCGCGTGCGGAGATCATGATCCCGCTGGTCGGCACCGTCCAGGAGCTGGAGATCGTCCGCGAGGAGGCCGAGCAGATCATCGCCGAGGTCGAGCGCGCCCGCGGTGTGGACCTGGGGCTCACCCTCGGCACGATGATCGAGCTGCCCCGTGCGGCCCTCACCGCCGGGCAGATCGCCGAGTCCGCCGACTTCTTCTCCTTCGGCACGAACGACCTCACGCAGACCGTCTGGGGCTTCTCCCGCGACGACGTCGAGGCCTCTTTCTTCACCGCCTACCTGGAGAAGGGCATCTTCGGCGTCAGCCCGTTCGAGACGATCGACAAGGACGGCGTGGGCTCGCTCGTACGCAACGCCGCCGAGGCCGGCCGGGCCACCCGCCCCGACCTCAAGCTCGGCGTCTGCGGCGAGCACGGCGGCGACCCCGAGTCGGTGCACTTCTTCCACGAGGTGGGCCTGGACTACGTGTCCTGCTCGCCGTTCCGCATCCCCGTGGCGCGCCTGGAGGCGGGCCGCGCGGCGGCGGAGTCCAAGGGCAGCGACAGCCGCTGACCCCGCGAACCCGCCTGTCTGCCGGCGTCGGGCGCCGGCAGACAGGCGTCCCAACGGCCGCCCCGGCGGCCCGCAGTACGACCGGAGCCACTAGCTGGTGTACCCGACCCTCACCCTGGTAGGTGGCTCCGGTTCCGCGAAACGAGGGCGGCACCTGTGCGGAGGTGCCGCCCTCGTCTTTTCCGGACTCCCCCCTCGGGAGCTGCCGCCGCCAGCTCGGCCCGGGCGGCGGCCTTCGGGGCGTAGCGGGAGGGCCGGTGATGACTCGTCACCCCCCACGGGTCCGAGCAATCCGTGCCATCCGTATCGCCACCGAATTGAGCAACAGCATTCCGGGAGTTCGGCTCCGACGCGACCCTTTTCAAGACTGGCCAAAAGGGCGTGGTAACCCCACGTGTCCGTGTGCATACTCGGGTGCTCGGGGGCCGACGACGGATGGCGATGGTGGGGTTTCGGTGCTGCGCGTCCATTTCAGTGGACCGGATCTGGCCCGCGTGCGGATCGCCGCACGCCCTGATGTGCTCTGGGAGACCGTTTTAAGTTTTCACCGGCTTCGCGACCGGCAGGGTGGTACGACGCTGAACGAATGGCGTACGGAAACCCGCTCCCGGTTGAATGGTGAAACACGTTATCTCGCCCCGCTGATACCGACCAAGGGATATTTTCCAGATTTCCTGACGCCCCCCGAGGGACTGCTCGGAATCGATGACGCACTCGCCGCGCTGAAGGCGACACCGGCCCCGCGATTGCACCGGGACCTCACCCGGCTGACCGAGAGCCGCCCGCCCCAGCCGTGGCTGCGCGATCTCGCCCAGGGCGACACCCGGCCGCTGCACCGGCTGGCCGGCGTCCTGCGGCACTACCACGACGCGGCCATCGCGCCGTACTGGCCGCACCTCCAGGCACGCATCGAGGCGGACCGGGCGACCCGCGGCCGGGCCCTGCTGGACGGCGGCGCCGACCGGCTGCTCGGCTCGCTGCCGCCGATGATGCGCTGGCGGCCGCCCGTCCTGGAGGCCGACTATCCCGTCGACCGCGACCTGTACCTGGACGGGCGCGGGCTGCTGCTGGTCCCGTCGTTCTTCTGCCGCCGCACCCCGGTCACCCTGCTCGACCCGGAGCTCACGCCCGTCCTGGTCTACCCCGTCGAGCACCAGGCGCCGCGGCCCACGGCCCCCGCGGCGCCGGGCCGTTCGCTCGGCAAGCTCGTCGGCCGCACCCGCTCCGCGATCCTGCGGGGCATCGGCGGCGGCTGCACCACCAGCGAACTGGCCCGGCGCGCCGAGGTGTCGCTGGCCTCCGCCAGCCAGCACGCGACGGTACTGCGGGAGGCCGGGCTGCTGGTCACGCTGCGCCAGGGCAACGCGGTCCTGCACACCCTCACCCCGCTGGGCGCGGCCCTCATACGGGGCGGCGCGCCCGCGGAGCCGGTACCGGCGGCTACGCCCGGAAGGGTCCCGTGACCTCGTAGGTGACGCCGTCGGCCGAACTGCCGGTCGTGCCGCGCTGGCTGGAGAAGTACAGCCGCTTGCCGTCCGGCGAGAACGCCGGGCCGGTGATCTCCGAGCCCGAGTGGCCGTTGATCCGCAGGAACGGCGCCACGACGTCGTCCGGCGTGATGACGCAGATCTCCATGTTGCCGCCGTCCTCGGCGACGTAGAGGTCGCCCGAGGACGCGCCGGTGACGTTGTCGACCCCGGTCAGCGGCGCGTTCCCGCCGCTGACGAGGGAGTCGTCGTAGGCCAGCTCGTACGTGTTGTTCGCCAGGTTCAGCTGCCAGAGGCGGTTGTCGCCCTTGGTGGTGAACCACACCGTGTCGTTGGCGTAGTGGCAGCCCTCGCCGCCGTTGAAGTGCTTGGCGCCGGACACCTGGGTGCGGGTCGTGGTCGGCGAGCCGTCCGGGTCGGGGACGTTCGCCCAGGTGAAGGAGCCGGAGGTGGCGGACCCGGCGACCAGCACCTGGAGTTGGCCGGCCGACAGATCGCCCCACGTCGTCGGGACGAAGCGGTACAGGCAGCCGTCCGACTCGTCCTCGGTCAGATAGATCGCCTTGCGGACCGGGTCGGCCGCGGCCGCCTCGTGCTTGAACTTCCCCAGCGCGTCCCGGCGGACGGCCGGCTTCGCCCCGAACGGATCGGTCTCGTACACCGCGCCGAGCGAGACCTCCTCGCAGGAGAGCCAGGTGTTCCACGGTGTCCGGCCGCCCGCGCAGTTCTGCCGGGTGTTGGAGAGGATGCGGTACGCGCCGGTGATCGCGCCGGTCGCGCCGAACTTCACCGCGCTGACGCCGCCGCCCGGATTGATCTCCGAGTTGGAGACGTAGATCCAGCCGGTGCCGTCGGCGAAACAGGCACCGCCGTCGGGGGCGTTGTGCCAGGTGTAGCCGGTGCTGCCCACCTGCTGACCGGACCGGGCGATGACCCGGCTGGTGAAACCGGTGGGCAGCTGGATGCCGTTGGCGTCCGCGGCGCCGAGCGCGCCGTACGGGCCGGTGCCCGGCTGGGCGGGAGCCGCGTACGCGGCACCGGATATCAGGGTCCCGCCGAAGGCGGCCGCCGAGGCACCGATGACGGCTCCGCGCAGGAAGGTACGACGTTCCACGGTCACTCCACGTGTGTCGTGAGAGCCCCGGCCGCCGGGCGGCGGCCGGGGAGACGCGAAGTGCACCGTAGAAGGGCCGAGTTGACGTGGCCCCAACAAGCGGTGACGGGAGGCCGGACAGTCCTACTGCGGCCGGTCGCCCGCGATGGCGACCCGCTCGGCCACCCGGGGGTGCGGCGCGTAGTCGTACACCGCGTAGTGCTGGGTCGCCCGGTTGTCCCAGAACGCGATGTCGCCCGGCTGCCAGCGGAACCGCACCTGGTACTCCGGCACATGGGCCTGCTGGAACAGCAGCCGCAGCATCCGGTCGCTCTCCTCCCGGTCCCAGCCCACGATGCGGGTGGTGAAGGAGGTGTTCACGAAGAGCATCTTCCGGCCGGTCTCCGGGTGGCGCCGCACCACGGGGTGCTCGACCGGCGGGAACTGCTCCTGGAGCGGGGCGAGCCGCTCGGCCGGGTAGAAACGCATGAAGCCGGGGATGAAGTCGTGCACGGCCCTGGCGCCGTCGATCCGGTCCTTCACCTCCTGCGGCAGGTTGTCGTACGCGGCCGCCATGTCGGCCCACATCGTGTCCCCGCCGAACGGCGGCACCTCGCGCAGCTGGAGCACCGCGCCCATCGCCGGCCGCTCCCGGAAGGTCACGTCCGTGTGCCAGACGTTCTCGAAGGTGGGGGCTGTGGGGTCCTTCTTGTCGAAGCGCACCACCTCCTCGCTGTCCCCGCGCGCCAGCAGCGGGTTGGTCTCCAGCTCGCCCCAGTTGCGGGCGAACGCGGCCTGCGCGCCGGAGGGCAGGTGCGCACCGCGGAAGAACAGCACCTTCCACTCCAGCAGCGCGCGGTTCAGCTCGGCGCGCAGCGCGTCGCCCAGCGGCCGGGACAGGTCCAGGCCGCGGATCTCGGCGCCGATGGTGCGGCCCTGCGGCACGACCTCGAAACGCTCGTACGGCCGGTCCTCCCAGCCGTCGGGCAGCCGGTTCAGGACGCGTACGCCTTCGTAGAGGCCGTCGGCGGGGATGCGGTGGTCGCGCAGGGCAGGGGCGGTGGGGGTGTCGGCGAGAGCCGTCATCTGATCCTCCTGGGGAAACCAAGGGCTGCGAAGCGCCGCGAAATGCGGCGAAACGCGCGCAAGCACGGGAAAAGGGTGCAAAGGGGGGAGGGAGACAGCGCCGGGAGCGGAAGGGCTCAGCGGCGCGTGGAACAGGCAACCGGGGGCGAACCCACCCGGCCGCGGCGGCTCAGGAAGCTGAGACCGCGGGGCGCGCACTCACCGCGGGGGCCGCAGAACTGCGGCTCCTGCTCACGGGAGGTCGGTCGCGCCATCATGTGGGCACCGTACATCAATCGTCGATTCCTGTCCGCTCCACCCCCGCGACGATGTACCGCTGCAGCAGGAAGAACACCAGGATCAGCGGCAGGATCGAGACCGCGGCCGCCAGGAACAGCTCGTGCAGATTGACGTTCTGCGCGGTGGTGAACGTCGACAGCGCCACCTGCACCGTCCATGCTTCCCGGTCCTGGCCGATCACCAGCGGCCACAGGAAGGCGTTCCACGCCCCGATGAAGACGATCGTGCCGACCGCGGCGAACACCGGCCGGGAGTTCGGCACGACCACCCGCCAGTACGTCCGCCAGTACCCCAGCCCGTCCACCCGCGCCGCGTCCTCCAGCTCGCGCGGGAAGCCGAGGAAGTACTGCCGGAAGATGAAGCACGCGAAAGCGGAGAAAAGGGTCGGGATGATCAGCCCGCGCAGCGTCGAGATCCAGCCGAGCGAGGAAACCAGGACGAAGCTGGGCACGAAGGTCACTGCGGCCGGGACCATCAGCGTGCCGAGGATCGCGTAGAACACCGCGTTCGCGTGCCGGTAGGGGATACGGGCCAGCCCGTACCCGGCCAGCGAGGCCAGCAGCAGCGTGCCCAGCGTCGTGGCCACCGCGATCACCGTGGAGTTCAGCAGCGCCCGCGCCATCGGCAGATTCGGGTCCGCGAACAGCTCGGCGATGTTGCCCCACTGCAGCGAGCGCGGGAAGAACGTCCAGTCCGGCGCGGTGATGTCCGCCTCGGTCGCCAGCCCGTTGCGCAGCAGCAGGTAGAACGGGATCAGGAAGAGGAGGGCCAGGGCGATCAGCAGGGTCAGGCGCACCGCCCGCCCGGCCCGTACCAGCGCGTTCTCCACGAGGCTCAGTCCTCCTTGCGGCCCAGCCCGAACCAGCGGGCCTGGACGATGGTCGCCACCGCGATGATCAGCGCGAGGATCACCGCGCCCGCGCTGCCGAGCCCGAGGTTCTGCTCGCTGCCGAGCGCGATGTAGTACAGGTAGACCAGCGGCGGCCGGGCGTACGGCGGATAACCGCGGGCGTCGGAGAGCAGGTTGTAGAACTCGTCGAACGCCTGGAAGGCGTTGATGACCAGGAGCAGGACGACGGCCACCGACGTCGCCCGCAGCTGCGGGAAGGTGATGTGCCGGAAGGTCTGCCAGCCGGGCTTCGCGCCGTCCACCGCGGCGGCCTCGTACAGCCGCGGGGAGATCCGCTGCAGCCCCGCCAGGAAGAGGATCATGTAGAACCCGGCCTGCAGCCACAGCCGTACGGTGACGATCACCAGCCAGTACCAGGGCGGATCCGTCGTCGACAGCCACGCCGTCTGGTCCGCGCCGAACCACCCCAGCACGGTGTTGGCCAGCCCGAACCGCACCCCGTTGAAGATCGACAGCTTCCACACCAGCGAGGCGACGACATAGCTGCACGCGGTCGGCAGGAAGAAGACCGACCGGAAGAACGCCTGCGCGAACCGCACCCGGTTCACCATCAGCGCCAGCCCGAGCGACAGCACATACGTCGCCGGCACGATGAACGCCGAGAACAGCAGGAACGTCCCCAGGCTGCTGAGAAACGCCCCGTCGCCCAGCATCGAGGCGTAATTGTCCAGCCCGACGAACTTCGTCGGCGTCACCGTGTTGTGCGCGTCGAAGAAGCTGAGCCAGACGCTCCACAGCAGCGGTACGTACGTGAACAGGGCCAGCCCGACCGCGAACGGACCGACGAACACCCAGAACCACAGGTTGCGGTTCTGGGGTCCCAGGAGCGTGCGGATCACTTCTTCTTGACCCGGTCCAGCTCGGCCCTGGTCTTCCGGACGACCGTCTTCAGCTCGGTCTCCGGGTTCGCGCCGTCCTTGATGATGCGGCTGAGCGCGTCCTGGTAGGCGGTCTTCGAGGCGGTGGTCCACAGCAGCGGCTCGGCGTGGCCGAGGTCGGTGGCGTACGAGACGGCGTCGGCCGCGGCCCCCGACTGCAGCTCCTTCGCCTTCTCGGCGAGGGAGATCCGGGCCGGGATGTGGAAGCCGTACGAGAGTGCGAAGTCGCGCTGGTAGTCCGTGCGGTCGATCCACAGCCACTTCGCGAAGGCCGCCGCCTCCTTCTTGTGCTTGCTGCGCGCGCTGACCGCCGAGCCGTACGCGCCGACCGGCACCGCGTTCTTGCCGCCGGAGCCGTCCTTCGGGAAGGGCAGCACCCCGAAGTCGTCCCCCAGCGCCTTCTTCACCTCCGGCAGCGCCCACAGCCCCGACCACTGCATCGCGGTCAGGCCCTGGGTGAGCGCGTCCGGGTCGGACCAGTCGGTGGGCGCGCCGAGGAGGAGGGACTTGTCGGCGTACAGCTCGTGGATCTTCCCGAGCGTGCGGGCGGCGGCCGGGTCGTCGAAGCCGACCTTGCCGTCGTCGGTGACGATGGAGAGCCCGGCGGCGTACAGCGGGGTGCCGCCGAGCGCGCCCGCGCCGCCGTCGTTCCCCAGGAACAGCCCCTTGACCTTGTCCTTCTTGCCCTTGGCGGTCAACTCCCGGGCGGCGTCGACCAGTTCGTCGAGCGTGCGGGGCGGCTGCACCCCGGCGTCCGCCAGCATGCTCTTGCGGTAGTAGAGCAGCTGCATGTCGATGACCTGCGGGACGGCCCAGATCTTGTCCTGCCAGATCTTCGGCGCGAGGACGGCCCGGTTGAAGTCGTCCTGGACGGGCTCGACGGCGGAGGTCAGATCGACGACCTGGCCGCCGCGGATCTGGTCCAGCGTCGGCCCGTTGACCTCGAAGATGTCGGGGCCCGAGTCGGTCAGCAGGGCGGCGGCGGTCTGCCGGTCGTAGTCGCCGGGCCGCCACTGGACGGTGATCTGCGCCTTGTCGTACGCATCGGCGTACCGTTTCACCGCCTGCTCGGTGCCGGCCTCGCCGTACTGGTGGTACCACTGGCTCAGCGCCGGGCCCGAACCTCCGCCGCTGCGGCCGGTGTTGGAGCCACAGGCCGCCAGCGCGCCGGTGAGCGCGATCCCGCCGCCGGCCGCCAACAGCCGCCGTCTGCCGATGTCCGTCATGCCTGCCGTCCCCCAGCGCTCGTCGATGATCGACCGGTGCGGCGACCACTCTGCCGCACCGGTGTGATGCACGCATGGCAACAACGTGAAACGCGCAACAGATCATTCCGGACGGGGGCATCGCGGGGGCGTCGCATCCCCCGCCGCGCAGGTCACTCCAGCTCGGCCAGCACCTCCTGGGCGATGCCGAAGGCGGCGTTGGCGGACGGGACGCCGCAGTAGATGGCGCTCTGCATCACCACCTCGCCGATTTCCTCGGGGGTGAGGCCGTTGCGGATGGCGGCCCTTACGTGCATGGCCAGTTCGGCGTGGTGGCCGTGGGCGATCAGGGCGGTGAGGGTGATGCAGCTGCGGGTGCGGCGGTCGAGGGTGTCGCCGGTCCAGATCTCGCCCCAGGCGTAGCGGGTGATGAAGTCCTGGAAGCGGCTGGTGAAGGCGGTTTTCTTCGCCTCGGCGCGGTCTACATGGTCGTCGCCCAGGACGGCGCGGCGTACGGCCGTCCCGGCGGCGTGGCGGCCCGCGTCGTCGGTGGGTGCTTCGGTCGTGTCGGCCGTGGCGTCCGGCGCGTACGCGAAGTGGGCGGCGAGCGCGGCGGTCACCGGGCCGGGGCGGTCCACGCCCGCGAGGTGGTAGGCGTCCGCGACCTCGGTGAGGCTTGCGCCGGGGATGCCGTCGGCGATCTCGCGGGCGTGCGCGGGCGGCGTCGCCGGGTCCTCGCGGCCTGCGACGACCAGCGTGGGCACGGTGATCCCGGCGAGCCGGTCGCTGACGTCGTACGAGGCGAGCGCCTCGCAACAGGCCGCGTAACCGGCCGGGTCGGTGTCCAGCAGGTCCTTGATCAGCGCCTGGCCGCGGTGTGCCGCGGCGAATTCGGGCGCGAACCAGGTGCCGGGGCGGCTGGCCGCCATGGCCTCCGTACCGTCCTTGCGGACCAGCGCGGCCCGCTCCCGCCAGGTGTCCGAGCCGCCGAAGTGCGCCGAGGAGCACACCACGGCGAGCCGGGTCAGCCGCTCGGGGTGGTCGGCGGCGAGCGTCAGGCCGACCGCGCCGCCGATGGAGATTCCGGCGTACGCGAAGGTGTCCCAGCCCTGCGCGTCGGCCAGCCCCAGCACGAGCCGGGCCAGGTCGGCCATGGTGGCCTCGGCGGGCACCAGCCCGGCCGCCGAACCGCCGTGCCCGGGCAGGTCCCAGCGCAGCACGCGGTGTGTCCGGGTCAGCGCCGCGAGCTGCGGCTCCCAGACGTCGAGCGAGGTGCCGATGGACGGGCCGAGGATCAGCGGCGGGGCGTCCTGCGGTCCGTCGAGCCGGTGGTGGGGGAGCTCGGTCATGTGGGGGCCTCCTCGGGGGAGTTGCGAGTACGGGTACGGATGGGGAGCGGGTGCCCGGCGGGGCGGCTGTCAGGCGCGGGTCGCGGATGCCGGGTGGCGGCTCGGCCCGGGCGGCTGTGCCGCTGCGTCAGGCGGCCGGGCCTTTGAGGCCGTCGAGCGCCGTCGAGCGCGGGCCCGGTCGGCGCAGTGCCCGGTCGGTGAGGACGGCGGCGGAGCCGGTGTACGCGGCCGGGTCGGCCAGTGCGGTCAGCTCGTCCGGGGGCAGCGCACCGGCCACCTCCGGGTCGGCGCGCAGCACGTCGGCCAGCGTGCGGTCCTCCTCGACGGCGGTGCGGGAGGCGCGGGTCAGCGCGGCCTTGGCGGCCTGCCGCCCGAGTACCGGCGCGAGCGCGGCGGACAGCCGCTCGGCGGCCATCAGCCCCTTGGTCCGCATCAGATTCGCGCGCATCCGGTCGGGGAAGACGCGCAGGCCCTCCGCCAGCCCGGCGGCGTGCTCGGCGGCGCCGCCGGCCAGCCGCAGCAGTTCGCGCAGCGGCTGCCACTCCGCGTGCCAGGCGCCGGCCGGGCGCTCGTCCTCGGCGGCCAGGGAGCCCAGTACGGTCGCGGCCAGCCCGGGCGCCTGCCGGGCGGCCGCGGCGAGCAGCGTGGCGCGTACCGGGTTGGCCTTGTGCGGCATCGCGGAGGAGCCGCCGCCGCTGCCCTCGGCGACCTCGCCGCACTCGGTACGGGAGAGCACCAGCACATCCGCGGCGATCTTGCCGAGCGCGCCGACGGCGAAGGCGAGCGCGGCGGCGAGGTCGGCGACGGGAGTCCGGAGCGTGTGCCAGGGGAGCAGCGGCTCGTCGAGCCCGGCCTCCGCCGCGTACGCCTCGATCAGCCGCGGCCCGTCCTCGGGCGCGAAGCTCTCCGACAGCGCGCCGAACGCGGCCAGCGTCCCGGCCGCGCCGCCCAGCTGGGCCGGCAGCCGGACCGCGGCCAGCCGCTCGTACGCGTCCAGGACCAGCGCCCGCCAGCCCGCCGCCTTCAGCCCGAAGGTGGTCGGCACGGCGTGCTGGGTGAGGGTGCGGCCCGGCATGACCGTCTCGCGGTGCGCGTCCGCCAGCCCGTACAGCGCCGTGGCCGTACGGTCCAGGTCACCCAGTACGGACGCCACCGTCCGCCGCGCGACCAGCATCGCGGCGGTGTCCCAGATGTCCTGGCTGGTGGCGCCCCGGTGGACGTACGCGGCGGCGTCCGGCGCGCTGTCCTTGACCGCCGCGGTGAGGTCCGCGACCAGCGGAATCACCGGGTTGCCGCCGGAGCGGGCGCGCAGCGCCAGGTCACGGACGTCGAAGCGGTGCGCGCGGGCCGCCGCCGTCACGGCCTCGGCCGCGGCCGCCGGGGCCTCGCCGAGCGCGGCCTGCGCCCGGGTGAGCGCGGCCTCGGCGTCCAGCATGCCCTGGAGGAACGCGGTGTCGCCGGTCGCGGCCTCGGCCGCCGAGCCCGCCCGGACGGGGGCCAGCAGCCCCACGTCGGCGGGCCCGGCGGCCGCGGGTCCCTCGGGTTCAGTCGAAGGCAAGGAAGACCGTCTCCTTGTCGCCCTGGAGGTGGATGTCGAAGCGGTACGTGCGGTGCTTGTCCGCCTCGGCCCTGGCGAGAAGAGTCTCCCGCCGCGCGGGCTCCAGACCCGACAGCAGCGTGTCGCCCGCGGGCTCCTCCAGGTAGGCGCGGGTGAAGAGGTGGTGCAGCAGGCCGCGCGCGAAGACGCAGACGGAGAGGTACGGCGCGCCGCCGGGCGGCAGGGTGCGGACCGCGTAGTGCCCGTCGGCGTCGGTGGGCACCCGCCCGAAGCCGGTGAAGTCCACGCCGTTGCGGCCGAGATGGCCGCCGGTCACCGGGTCGCGGCGGAGCGAGCCCGGGGCCCCGGTGAGCGAACCGTCGGGCGCCGCCTGCCAGAACTCCAGCAGCGCGTCCGGGATCGGCTCGCCCGCGCCGTCGTACACATATCCGTGCACGGTGATCGTGTCCGGGTGCCCGGCGGGGGCGATCTCGCCGCCGTCGGGGAAGGGTAGCGCGTACCCGTAGAAGGGGCCGACCGTGTGCGAGGGGGTCGGGGGAAGCGTCCCGGCGGTCGTCATCAGGCTCTCCTCGGACATCAGCGGCCCTCCTCGATCCAGGTGGCGGACGGACCGTCCAGGACGATGTCCCAGCGGTAGCCCAGCGAGAACTCCGGCTGCGACAGGTCGTGGTCGTAGGCGGCGATCAGCCGCTGCCGGGCCGACTCGTCGGTCACCGAGCGCAGGATCGGGTCGTACGGGAACAGCGGGTCGTTCGGGAAGTACATCTGCGTCACCAGCCGCTGGGTGAACGCGTCACCGAACAGCGAGAAGTGGATGTGCGCCGGACGCCAGGCGTTGGTGTGATTGCGCCAGGGGTAGGCCCCGGGCTTGATGGTGGTGAAGGAGTAACTGCCGTCGTCGCCGGTCAGCACCCGCCCCACACCGGTGAAGTTGGGATCCAGCGGCGCGGGGTGGTCGTCGCGCTGGTGGGCGTATCGGCCCGAGGCGTTGGCCTGCCACACCTCGACGAGCTGGCCGCGCACGGGACGGCCGCGGCCGTCCAGCAGCCGCCCGGAGACGGTGATCCGCTCGCCGAGCGGCTCGCCCGTGTGCTGCTTGGTGAGGTCGTTGTCCAGCGCGGTGACGTCGGTGTGCCCGAACGCGGGCCCGGACAGTTCGACGGTCTCCGGGTCGCCGTGCACCGCGACCAGCGGCTGCTTGGGGTGGCGCAGCGCGCTGGAGCGGTACGGCGCGTAGTCGCGCGGCGGGTGGTGCGCGGCGGGCGCGCCGCCGGCCCGCGCCTTGTCGTACGCGTCCTGGAGCTCGGTGACTTCGCGGTCGATGTCGGCCTGTGTCAGTGCCATGGTGGTTGTCCTGCCTACTTCGCGGCCTTGAGCGACCGCAGTGCGGCCAGCTCCTCGGTGGTGGGCGGGGCGGTCGTACCGATGCCGCCTGCGACCCGCAGCTCCCAGCCGGTGGCTTCCCGTACCTGCTCGACGGTGACGCCGGGGTGCAGCTCGGTGAGGACCAGTTCGGCGGTCTCCGGGTCCGGGCGCAGTACGCCGAGGTCGGTGATGACGGCGGTGGGTCCGGCGCCGGGCATGCCGAGCGCGGCGCGGTCCTTGGGCCCGGAGCCGTGCCCGAGGGTGGTGACGAAGTCCAGTGCCCGCACGAAGTTACGGGTGGAGTGGCGCAGCACCATCAGGACCTTGCCGCAGTTGGAGGCGATCTCCGGGGCGCCGCCCGCGCCGGGCAGCCGGCCCTCGGGCTTGTCCGGGCCGCGGTTGACCACGGTGGTGTTGATGTTGGCGTACCGGTCGACCTGGGCGGCGCCGAGGAAGCCGACGTCGATCCGGCCGCCCTGCAGCCAGTAGTTGAACATCTCCGGTACCGGCACCACCGCGTCGGCGGTCTCGGCCAGTTCGCCGTCGCCGATGGACAGCGGGAGCGCGGTCGGCTTGGAGCCGATGGTGCCGGACTCGTAGATGAGGACCAGGTCCGGATTGACGGTGGCGCGGGCCAGGTTGGCGGCGGTGCTGGGCAGGCCGATGCCGACGAAGCAGGTCTTCGCGCCGGCCAGCGCGCGGGCCGCGTTGACCTCCATCAGCTCGTCGCGGGTGAACTCCGGCCGGTTGGCGGGGGATTCGGACATCAGGCGCTCGCTCCTTCGGCCGCGACGCTGCGTACGTTGGTGTCGATCCACTTCCCGAAGGCCTCGCGGTCCCGTGCGATGGGGTCCCAGGCCTGGTAGAAGGCGTTGTCGCGGACGGAGTAGCCGGTGGCGTACGAGGGGTGGGCGCCGCCGGGTACGACCGAAACGGCGTCGATCACCCAGGTCGGCAGGACGACGCCGCCGGGGCGCGGCTCCAGGGTGTCCACGACCTCCTCGACGGTGACCAGCACTCGGCTCGCGGCGAGCGCGGCCTCCTTCTGCACGCCGGTCAGGCCCCACATCTGCACATTGCCCGCGCGGTCGGCCTGCTGGGCGTGGATGACGGTGACGTCGGGGTTGAGCGCCGCGACGGCCGCCAGCTTCTCGCCGGTGAACGGGCAGGTCACGGTGGAGACGGTGTCCGTACGGCTGGGGATGTCGCTGCCGCGGTAGCCGCGCAGGACGGCGAAGGGGAGCTTGGACGCGCCCGCGACGTAACGGTTCGCCATGCCGGCGTGGCTGTGCTCGTCCAGCTCCAGGGGGCGCGGCCAGCCGTTCTCGACGGCGTCGCGGAAGCGGTGCAGCGAGCCGACGCCGGGGTTGCCGCCCCACGAGAAGATCAGCTTCTTCACCAGCCCCGCGCCGATCAGCTGGTCGTAGATGACGTCCGGCGTCATCCGGGCGAGGGTCAGGTCGGTGATGCCCTGGCGGATGATCTCGTGCGCCGCTGCGAACGGGATCAGGTGGGTGAAGCCCTCCATGGCGACGGTGTCCCCGTCGTGGATGAGGTCCGCCACGGCGTCGTGGAGGCTGCGAATCTCGGCCATCATCACTCCGCTAGTGGAAAATGCTCAGTGCACTGACTAATCCGTCAGTGGGCCGTAGACTTCCATCAAGGTTCCGATTCGTCAATGGTTCGCTTGAACCGTCAATGGTTCGCTTGATCAGTGGTTCGCTTACGGAGGGCTCGATGGCTGCGGTCGATCTGAACACCCATCCCGGGCATCTGGCCCGCCGCCTCCAGCAGGCGCACTCGCTGCTGTGGGGCGCGATGGTGTCCGAGGAGATCACCTCGCCGCAGTTCGCCGTGCTCAACGCGCTGGTCGAGAAGCCGGACATAGACCAGCGCACGCTGAGCGAGCACGTCCACCTGGACCGCTCGACCATCGCCGACGTGGTCGCCCGACTGGTGCGGCGCGGCCTGGTGGAGCGGGTGCGCGACCCGCACGACGGCCGTCGCAACGTACTGAAGCTCTCCGACGAGGGCGCCCGCCTGCACCGCAAGCTCGTCACTCGCACCGGGCGCATGAACCGGGTCTTCCTCGCCCCGCTGGACGAGGACGAGCAGGAGACGCTGCTGCGCCTGATCGGCCGGGTCGCGGACGCGGCGGAGGAGCTGCGGGGGTAGCGGACCGGTCCGTACGGCAGCCCCCGGGCCGTACGGCAGCCCCCGGTCCGTACGGCAGTCCCGACCCGGGCCGTACGGCAGTCCCGGCCCGGTCCGTGCAGCGGACCCGGCGCTCAGCCCGTGACGGGCAGGCCGCCGGCCACCGTGCGGGCCGCGGCCGTCAGGGAGGCGACGAAGAGCGGTACCCGCTCGGCGGTGAAGCGCGCCGACGGGCCGCCGAAGGACAGCGTGGCGACCACCTCGCCGCCGCGCGAGCGCACCGGCACGGCCACCGACGACAGCCCCTCCTCGTGCTCGCCGTGGCTGACCGCGTACCCGGCGCGCTCCGCCTCGGCCGCCCATTCGGTCAGTGTGCGGGCGTGCTTCGTGCCGTGCGGGGAGCGCCGCGCGACCCGCTCGACCAGCGCCGCCTCCGCGTCGATCAGCAGGACCTTCGACGGCCCGCCGGCCCACAGCGGCAGCTCGTCACCGACCCGTACGACGTGCCGCAGCGCCTGCGGGCCCTCCTCCTGCGCGATGCAGATCCGGTGCACATCACGCCGTACGTACAGGTGCACCGTCTCCCGGTGCTCGGCGGCCAGCTCGCGCAGCGCGCGCCGGGCGGTGGCCGGCAGCCGCCAGCCCTGGTCCGCCAGCCGGACCCAGCGCAGGAAGGTCGGGCCCGCCGTGTACCGGCCGTGTTCGTCCAGCCACAGCAGGCCGTTCATGCGGAGCGTCTGCAGCAGGCGGAGCGCGGTGGTCTTGGGCAGCCCGCTGCCCGCGACGATCTCCCGGAGGGTCAGTGCGGGACGGTCCTCGCCGAAGAGCCCCAGGATGTCGATGGCCCGCTGAACCGTCCGCATGCCGCCGCGCTCGCTCTCGCTCATGGCGCCCAGTATGGGTCCCGGTCCGCTGCGCGGACCAGGGCGCGTGCAATCCTCCGGTTACTCGCCGGCAACCTCTTGTAGATAGTCAGCACACGTTCTATCGTCGCCGCAGCCCGGACCGAGCGGTCCGTACAGCGGACCCGGGTCGCGAGTCCGCCGAGGAGATCGCGGCGGCCAAGGAGCAGGCGGCGGTGCTGGACACCAGCGTCTGGTCCGACCTGCGGGTCCTGCCGGCGGGCGGCGCGTGGTCCGACCGGATGCTGAACTCCGGCCGTTTCACTCGTACGTTTGCCCGCAAGGCACCGGTGACTCTCAGCTCGTCCGGGCCCGTTTCTGTCAGCAGTCCGGCTCGTTGGGCGTAGAAGCGCGTTTCCGGGCACGGCCGCCCCGGCCGCGCGAGCGACACGGCAACTGACAGGCGACGAAAAGAGCCCTAGTGCTTCAGGTACCCATCGAAGATGTGGAGATCGCCCCGGGACACGTCTTTGAGTGGTCGGTGGTGGAAACGAAAATGCACGGCTCCCCCGAACCCGCCCCACCGCGCGAGGCCACCACGTACAACCAGGCGAAACATTTCGCGGTGGCGCACGACGCGCACAGCACGAACGATTCCGTAGCCGCTTATGTGGCCGGGTCGTTCGAGATTTCCGGGCCACTGGACCAGGGCGCGCTGGAATCCGCGCTGCTCCATTTCGTGCGCCGGCACGAGGTGTTGCGCTGCACATTCCAGCAGCTCGCGGGGGATCTGTCCTGCGACGCGCTGGCGCCGGAGGACATCGAGCTCAAAACGGTGGACGTGGGGCCGGTCGGCTCCGCCGCCGGAATCCGCGCGTATCTGCACGAGTTCTTCCAGCGGGTCGACACGCTGTCCTGGCCGCTGATCAACATGGGCGCGGTGGTCCGCGACGACTCCACCACGGTGTACTTCGCGTGCGACCACCTGGTGACCGACGGGCTGTCGACGCCGATCGCGGTGCACGACATCGCCAGCGCCTATGCGGCGTACGCCCGCGGGGAGGAGCCCGACTTCTCCGAGGTCGGCAGCTATGTCGACTTCAGCCGCGAGCAGCGCAGCCGCAGCGGGGACATGGTCGTCGAGGATGCCCGGCTGGACCACTGGAAGGGGTTCATGGCGCGGGGCGGGAACTTCTTCCCGCCGTTCCCGCTCGACCTCGGTGTCGAGCCGGGCTGTCTGTATCCCACGGTCAACGAAACGGAAACGCTGCTGTCGGCGGACGGGGCGGCGGCGCTGGACGACCAGTGCAGGGCGGTCGACGGGCGGCTCTTCATGGGGCTGCTGGCCGCGGTCGGGGTATCGCTCCGGAAGGAAGGCGGGCCATCGGTCTACCGGGGCCTCATGCCGGTAAACGAACGCGGCCGGGGCGTCTACGCGAACACCATGGGCTGGTTCATCAATACGATGCCGATGGAATTCCCGGTGCCTGAGGGTGCGGAATTCGCGGATGTGATGGCCGGTGTACGGAGCGCCTTCGCCGAAATGCAGCGCCATGCGGATGTGCCGTTCGTACAGGCCTGGCGGCTGCTCGCGCCGCGCGAGTACACCGCGCTCCGTTACTGGCCGTATGCCGTGAACTTCTTCTCGTACCTGGATTTCCGCAAGGCGCCGGGCGCGGAGCAGCACGCCGCCCGCAACGCCAGAAAGCACCTGTGGGCCTCGCGCAGCAACGGCATCTGCTTCTGGTTCCACCGCAACGACACCGGCCTCCACATGAATTCCATTTACGTGGACACCCCTCAGGCCCGAGTCACGAAGTCGTCCCTCGGTGGGACGTTGGAGCAAACGCTGAAGAATATGGCGGACTCGGGAACGTTCTGAAGGGTGGCACCCCGTTGGTCCGCTCAGCGGACCAAGCGGCCCGTTCCGTGGTCCGCTCTCGCTAGTCTGGTCCCATGACCCTGACACCGGAACTCCCCGCCGCCACCGCCGGCGACTGGTGGGTCACCACCGACCAGTCGCTGGGCCTCGCCCAGCAGCACAGCGCCGCCGCGCGTACGGCTCCCGATCTGCTGGCCACCCTCGCCGAGATCGGCCGGGTGCGGGCCGCCGCCGATTCCGCGCTCGGCGCCGCCGTGCGCGCGCTGCTGTCCTCCGGGCACGACTGGGACGAGATCGCCGCCGCGCTCGGTCTGCCCGACGCGGCCACCGCCCGCCGGGACACCGCGGACGCCCTGTCGCACGCCGACCGCGCCCTGGACCAGCGCCTCGGCCACCACGGCTGAGAACCGGTACCTCGGCCGCCACGGCTGACACCACCCGCAGCACCGCTCTCCCACCCGAGCCCGCTGACCGACGATTCAGTCGGCGGGCTCATTGACATGCCCGGCTCCCGCTCCAAATACTGACTCACGATTCAGTAAGCGCGCCGTTGCCCGCAGAGGGAGAGCCCATGTCAGAGCTGCCCACCGAGCTGGTCCCGCTGAGTCCCGAGCAGCGGGACATCGTCGACCTCACCCGCGCGTTCGCCCGCGACGAGATCCGGCCGCGCGCCCGCGACGTGGACGAGGCCGACACCAGGACCCCCTGGGACCTGTGGCGCAAGGCCGCCGAGGTCGGCATCACCGGCTTCATGCTCCCCGCCGAGTACGGGGGCGGCGGCTTCACCGACGTCTTCACGCAGGCGCTCGTGCAGGAGGAGCTGTGCGCGGGCGATCTCGGCATCGGCAACCTCCTCTGCTCCAACGGCTTCTTCGCCGACCCCGTGCTGGAGCTCGGCACCAAGGAGCAGCAGCGGCTCTGGCTCACCCCGCTCACCGGCCCCGACACCCCCATGACCGCCCTGGCCACCACCGAGCCCGGCGCCGGCTCCGACGCCGCCTCGATCACCACCACCGCGACCCGCGCGCCCGGCGGTTACCGGCTGAACGGCCAGAAGGCGTGGATTTCGAATGCCGGCGAGGCGGAGCAGTACGTCGTCTTCGCCAAGACCGACCCTGGCCTGCGCGCCCGCGGCGTCACCGCGTTCCTGCTGCGCAAGGACACCGAGGGCGTCGAATTCGGCGCGCCCATGCGGAAGATGGGGCAGCGCGCGATCGTCTGCCGCGAGATCTTCTTCCGCGACGCGTTCGTACCGGAGGAGAACCGGCTCGGCGACGAGGGGCAGGGCTTCCACGGCCTCATGCGGACGTTCGACATCTCGCGTGCGATCCTCGGCGCGGCCGCGACCGGCATCGCGCGCGCCGCGTACGAGTACGCCCGCGACTACGCCACCACCCGGCAGCAGTTCGGCAAGCCGATCATCGAGCACCAGGCCGTCGCCTTCCGCCTCGCGGACATGCGGACTCGGGTCGAGCAGGCCCGGCTGATGACCTGGCGCGCGGCCAAGCGGCTGGACGCCGGGCTGGACGCGACCTCCGAGGCCGCGATGGCCAAGCTCACCGCCTCGGAGACCGCCGCGTACTGCACGTGGGCCGCGGTCCAGACGCTCGGCGGCTGGGGTTACTCGCGCGAGTACCCGGTCGAGCAGTGGATGCGCGACGCCAAGCTGGAGGAGATCGAGGAAGGCACCTCGGACATCATGCGGCTCGTCATCGCGCGGGGGATGTGATGACGGCGGACGGGACGACGAGGGACGCGGCCCCGGCCCCGGAGCCGGGGACGGTCATGACGGGCGGCCGGGCCCTCGTACGGGCGCTGGCCGCGCACGGCGTCACGCAGGCGTTCGGCATCCCCGGCACGCACAACCTGGAGATCTACCGCCACCTCGACGCGTACGGCATCGCGCACCTCAACCCCCGCCACGAGCAGGGCGCGGGCTACGCGGCCGACGCGTACGCGCGCGTCACCGGCCGCCCCGGCGTCGCGCTCACCACCACCGGCCCCGCGCTCCTCAACATCGCGGCCGCGGTCGGCCAGGCGTACTCCGACAGCGTCCCGCTGCTCGTCGTCTCGCCCGGGATGCCGCTGCGCCACCCGCGGCAGTCCACCGGGCTGCTGCACGAGATGCGCAGCCAGACGGACGCGCTGCGGGCGGTCGCGGCGGTCAGCCACCGGGTGTCGACGGTGGCGGAGATCGGCGCGGCGGTCGCCCGCGCGTTCACGCTCTTCCGTACGGGGCGGCCGCGCCCGGTGCACATCGAGGTGCCGCTCGATCTGCTGACGGAGGCTGCGGAGGCGGGGCCCGTACGGCTCGCGCCGCCCGCCTCGACGGCGGTCGCCGATCCGGCCATGGTGGCCGAAGCCGCGGAGACACTGCGTACGGCCCGCCGTCCCGCGCTCGTCCTCGGCGGCGGCGCACGGGCGGCAGCGCCCGAATGCCGGGCGCTGGCCGAGCAGTTGGGTGCCCTCGTGGTGACCACCGCCAACGGCAAGGGCATCGTCCCCGAGACCCACCCCCTCTCCCTGGGCGTCTCGCTGCACAGCCCTGCCGTGCAGCGCTGGCTGGCCGAGGACTGCGACGCGGTGCTCGCGGTCGGCACGGAGCTCGCCGAGTCGGACGTGTGGACCGCCGAGCCGCTCGCCCTGGGCGGCCCGCTGATCCGCGCGGACATCGATCCGGCGCAGATGTACGGGGTGCTCCCGGCCGACATCGCGCTGGTGGGGGAGGCGCGGGAGACGGTACGGGCGCTGCTCAAGGAGGCGGGGGCCGAGCGGGACACGGATGCGGTCCCGCGTACGGCCGCCGCCCTTCGTGCCGAGCGGGACGCGGAGACGGCCGAGCGGGACGCGCGCTGGCTGCCGTACCTCCGGGTGCTCCGCGAAGTACTGGAACCGGACGCCGTGCTCACCTCCGACAGCGCCCAGTGCTGCTACTACGGCGCCCTCCCACACCTCCCGCTCGGCCCCGAGGGCGGCTATCTGCACCCGACCGGATTCGGCACCCTCGGGTACGCGCTGCCCGCCGCCATCGGGGCCAAGACCGCGGCCCCCGGGCGGCAGGTCGTCGCGCTGAGCGGCGACGGCGGGCTGCAGTTCTCCGTACAGGAGCTGGCCACCGCCGTACAGACCCGACTGCCGCTCCCTGTCGTCGTGTTCGACAACGGGGGGTACGGCGAGATCCGCGACGAGATGGTCGCGCGTGGCGACCGGCCGGTCGCCGTCGATCTGCCGCCGAGCGGGGTACCGCCCGTCGACCTGGCCGCGCTGGCCCGTGCGTACGGCGGCCACGGCGTACGGGCGACCACCCCCGAGGCGCTCGCCGACGCCCTCCGCCGGGCGCTCGCCACCCCCGGCCCCACCGTCATCACCGTCCCCGAGGAGCCCGCCCGATGAGCCGTCCCGCTGCCCCCCTGACGTCCCTCACCTGGACCGATCACGAGACCGGTCACCAGGGTTACCTGGTCATCGACCGGCTCGTGCGCGGCGTCTCCAGCGGCGGCCTGCGGATGCGGGCCGGCTGCACGCTCGACGAGGTCACCGGGCTGGCCCGCGGCATGACCATGAAGGAGGCGCTGCACTACAACCCCGAGGGCCGCTACATCCCGCTCGGCGGCGCGAAGGGTGGCATCGACTGCGACCCGCGCGCGCCGGAGGCGTACGGCGTGCTCGTGCGCTATCTGCGCGCCATGCGCCCGTACATCGAGCACTTCTGGACGACCGGCGAGGACCTGGGGCTGACCCAGGACCTGGTCGACAAGGCGGCGGACGAGGCCGGGCTGGTCTCCTCCATCCAGGCGGTGTATCCGCTGCTCGACGACGAGACGGCCGCCCGGCAGCGGCTCGCCGACGCCTTCGCCATCGATGTGGACGGCATCGGGCTGGACGAACTGGTGGGCGGCTGCGGCGTCGCGGAGGCCGCGCTCGCCGCGCTGGACCGCGCGGGCGTGCCGTACGCGGGCACCCGGGTCGCCGTGCAGGGGCTGGGCACCATGGGCGGCGCGACGGCGCGCTTCCTGGCGCGCGCCGGGCTGCGGGTCGTCGCGGTCGCCGACATCAAGGGGACGATGGCCAACCCGGACGGGCTGGACGTCGAGGCGCTGCTCGCCGCGCGCGACCCGCACGGCACGGTGGACCGCGCGGCGCTGCGCCCCGCGGACCGCGAACTGCCGGGTGCGGCCTGGCTGTCGGCGGACGCGGAGGTACTCGTACCGGCGGCGGTCTCGTACGCGATCGACGCCGGGAACCAGGCGGACATCACCGCGCGTTGGGTGGTCGAGGCGGCGAACATGCCGGTACGGGAGGAGGCCGAGGCGCTGCTCACCGCCCGCGGGGTGACGGTTCTGCCCGATGTGGTGGTCAACTCCGGTACGAACGCCTGGTGGTGGTGGACGCTCTTCGGGGACATCGGCGCCGACGCGGACGAGGCGTTCGCGTACACGCGACGGTCGATGCGGGCCCTGATCGACCAGATGCTGGCGCGCGCCGAGACGGTCGGCTGCACGCCACGCGCCGCCGCGCACGGCATCGTGGCGGACCGGCTGCCGGTGATCGCGGAGCGGTTCGGGTGGTACCGGTGATGCGGCGAGCGCGTCCGGGCGCCGAGCCGGGGCGCGGTGCGGGTGCGGGCTGTCCGGAGCCCGGGCCGTCGGCCTCGCCCTTCGACCGGGACCGGCGCGAGTCCGAGGCGTGTGCCCTGGCCTCGCTCTTCGATCCGCGGTCCGTGGCCGTCGTCGGGGCCTCGGCCAATCCTGAGAAGTGGGGGTACTGGCTTGCGGCCGGGGCGCTTGCGGGGCGCGGGCGCCGTGCGGTGCATCTGGTCAACCGGCGCGGTGGCTCGCTGGATGGTGTGCCGTTCCTGCCGGACCTCGGCGCGCTGCCGGAGGCGCCGGAGCAGGTGGTGGTGGCAGTACCGCCGTCCCAGGTGCGGGCGGTGGTCGCCGAGGGTCTGGCGGCCGGTGCCCGCTGCTTCACGGTCATCACGTCGGGCGGTGCGGGTGCCGCCGAGGAACGTGCGCTGGCGGCCGAGGTCACCGCGCACGGGGCCCGCCTGCTCGGCCCGAACTGCATGGGTGTCGTCGACACCACCAGCGATCTCCGGCTGAGCTGGGGCGACTTCCCGGCCGGGCAGGTCGGCCTGGTCTCCCAGAGCGGTAACCTCGCGCTGGAGATCGGCCGCCTGCTGGCCCGCGCCGGGCAGGGCTTCTCCCGCTTCGTCTCGCTCGGCAACCAGCGGGACATCGATGCCACGGACGCGCTGTTGGCGCTGGTGCGCCATGAGCCGACGCGCGTCATCGCCGCGTATGTGGAGGACTTCCGCGACGGGCGGCGGCTGGCCCGAGCGCTGGCCGCGGCGCACGCGGCCGGGAAACCGGTCCTGCTGCTGACCGTGGGCCGCAGCGCCGCGTCCGGCCGCGCCGCGGCCTCTCACACGGGCGCGCTGGTCAGCGCCCGCGCGACGGTCGCCGCCGTCTCACGAGACGCCGGCGCGCTGCTGCTCGATACGGCGGGGGAGGTGGTGGACACGGCGGTGTGCGTGTTGGCTGCGCGTGGTGCGCGTGGTGCGCGTGGTGCGCGCGGTCGCGCCGAAGGGGCAGCCCCTGTCCCACCGTTGGCGACTGCTGCGCCGTCGTGGCCGCTCGCGCAGTTCCCCGCGCCCCTTACGGGGCGCTCCTCATCCACGCCCCCCAGCCACCCGCAAGCGCTGCGTATCGCCATCGTTGGCGACAGCGGCGGCCAGGGCGCCCTGGCCGCAGACGCATTCGCCGGCCGCGGCCTGGACGTGCCGCCCCTCTCTCCGGAGACCACTGCCGCCGTCGCCGCGGACCTACCCCCCGGTGCGGGTTGCGGCAATCCCGTCGACCTCGCAGGCGCAGGTGAGGCCGACCTCAACACGTACGCACGCCTGGCCCGCACCCTCCTCACCCGCGGCGAAGCCGATGCCGTAGTCCTCACCGGCTACTTCGGCGACTACGCGACCGACAACCCCGCGCAGGCCGCGCGCGAGACAGAGGTCGCGCGGGACCTCGCCGACGCCGCCGCGCACGCCGGCCGTCCCCTCCTCGTCCACACCATGGCCCGCGACACCCCCGCCCTCGCCGTCCTCCGCCGGCACGGCATCCCGGTCCACGAACGCATCGAGCAGGCGGCGACAGCCCTGTCCGGCCTCGCCCGCCTCCGTACGGCACGCCTCAGGCCGCCCCTGCCCACCCCGCCCCCGCCCCCGCACCGCGCGCCCGACGGCGGCTACGAGACCACCCGCGACCTGCTCTGCTCGTACGGACTGACGTTCCCCGCCGCCGAGTTCGTCCGCACCGCCGACGAGGCAGCGGCGGCCGCGCACCGCGTCGGCTTTCCGCTCGTCCTGAAGGCGATGGGCCTGGCCCACAAGACGGAGGCCGGGGGAGTGGCTCTCGGCCTCGCCGACGAGCCCGCGCTGCGCACCGCCTTCGCCCGGATGACCGCCGCGACAAAAGCACACCGTTACGCCGTCGAGGCCATGGCCACACCCCCGTACGCGGTCGAACTGATCGCCGGCGTACGGCGCGACCCCGCCTTCGGCCCGGTCCTCATGGCCGGCATCGGCGGCGTACGCGCCGAACTCCTCGCCGACACCGCACTCGCCCTGGCTCCCCTCACCCCCGACCACGCCCGCGACCTGCTGCTCTCCCTGCGCCACGCCCCCCTGCTCACCGGCTGGCGCGGCGCCCCCGCCGTCGACCTCGACGCCGCGTCGACCGCTCTCTGCGCCCTCGCCCGAGCCGCCGCCGAACACCCCGAACTCACCGACATCGAGGTCAACCCCCTTCTCGTCCACCCGGGCGGCGCCCTCGCCCTGGACGCCCACGCGGTCCTCGGGCCCCCGTGAGCGGGCACATGTAACGCGCGTATGGCACAGCTGCGAAGGTGTCATTGCAGTACCGGTCTGCGTCCCTCCGCGCATTGACCGGTTTTTGACCCGCGGATAGTTTCGTCGGCATGCGGATCTGCCAGCGGTTTCGGAAGCGACGGGCGATCGATCTGATGCGCATCGCCACCGCAGTGTGTAGCTGACTCCCCAGCTCCACTGCGTCTTGCGCTCTTCCTGTTGCGCTTTCTTTCTCCCGTTCGCTTCCCCTCTCCCCCTCTTTTAAGGTACGCGTGAAACGCATGCCCATGCTCCCTCGCACACCCATGTCCAGATATCGAGGCATTGCCATCGCGGCCGCAATCGCCGCTCCGATTGTTCTCCTGACCTCGTGCGCGCCCGCCACCCAGTCCACGGCCACCGGTAAAAACGTCTCCGCCGAGAAGATCCCGGCCAAGGTTTCCGCAAATACCTCCCTCACCGTCGGGGCGCCCGACCTCAAGGTCGCACTGGAGCTCTCGGGTCAGATCGACAAGCTTCCGTTCAAGGTCAAGTGGGCCAATATCAGCGGCGGCCCGCAGTGCTCCGAGGTATTCCGGGCGAACGCACTGGACATCTGCTCCTCCGCGGAGATCCCGTCGATCCACGCCCACTGGACGGGCCTGGACACCAAGCTCGTGGCGGCGAAGTTCCGCAATGATCCGCTCCGGTACCCGATCTACGAGCTGGGCATCGCCCCGGGCGCGGGCATCAAGACCCTCGCCGACCTGCGCGGGAAGAAGATCGCCTACAGCCCGGGCCAGGCGCAGGGCGCGCTGGTGCTGCGGATTCTGAAGGCGGCCGGGCTCACCCAGGACGATGTCGAACTCGTCGAACTGGCCAGCACCGGTGACGTTTACCCCACCGCGCTCGGTAATCGCCAGGTCGACGCCGCGCCCATCGCCGACGTCAACGTCAAGCGTTATCTGACGAAGTACGGCAAGGCCGGCGGGAAGACCATCAAGCACGGTCTGCGCGACGACCCGGCGCATCTCTGGGCACTCACCGATTCCGTCGACGACCCGCAGAAGTCCGCCGCCGTGCGGGAGCTCATCAAATCCTGGGCGCGGGCCCAGATTTGGATCGACAAGCATCCCAAGGAATGGATCGACGGCTATTACGTCAAGGATCAGGGGCTGAGCCGCGAGGACGGCGAATACCTCGTCAAGCGGTCCGGTCACCCGGATATTCCGGCCGACTGGGCCGGCGCCATCGCGCGTCAGCAGCGGACCGTCGACCTGCTGGCGAAGGAGCAGAACCGGGAGCCCTTCAAGGCGGGCATTCTCTTCGACCGCCGCTACGAGTCGGTGGGCGCCGACGCGATTTCCGGTGCGGGGAAGAAGCCAGACGCGGGGGAGAAGTCAGTCGCGGGGAAGAAGTCATGAGCACCGCGGTCCTCAGCAAACGGCGGCTCGGTCCGGGCCGCCCCGTACCGTACGGCTGGGCGCTCGGCCCGCTGCTGCTGATCGCCCTCTGGGTGGTCGGCTCCGGCGTCGGCCTCATCGACGCCCGCACCCTGCCCGCACCGTGGACCATCGCGGGCACGGCGGGCGACCTCATCGCCGACGGCAGGCTGCAGTCCAACCTCGCGACCTCCGCCCAAAGGGCCGTGCTCGGCCTGGTCTTCGGAGTCGTCGCCGGGCTGCTCCTGGCGGTCGTCTCCGGCCTCAGCCGGCTCGGTGAGGGGATCGTCGACGGGCCGGTGCAGATCAAGCGGGCGATCCCCTCGCTCGCGCTGATCCCGCTGCTGATCCTGTGGTTCGGCATCGGCGAGACGATGAAGGTCATCACGATCGCGCTCGGGGTCCTCGTCCCCGTGTACATCCACACGCACAACGGACTGCGGACCATCGACAACCGGTACGCCGAACTGGCCGAGACCGTGCGCCTCACCCGGCTCCAGTTCGTCCGGCACGTCGTGCTGCCGGGCGCCCTCCCCGGCTTCCTGCTCGGGATGCGGTTCGCGGTCACCGCCGCCTGGCTGTCGCTGGTCGTCGTCGAGCAGGTCAACGCCACCAGCGGCATCGGCTACATGATGGAGCTCGCGCGGACCTACGGACAGACCGACGTCATCATCGTCGGCCTCGTCGTGTACGGACTCCTCGGGCTCGTCTCGGACGCCCTGGTACGGCTCGTGGAGAGGAGAACGCTGGCATGGCGACGCACACTGGCGGGCTGAGGACGACGACGGTCGAGGACCGCGCGACGGCCGAGGACCGCCCGACGGTCGGGACCGAGAAGACGGACCGGCGCGAGAAGACGGACCGGCGCGAGAAGACGGCCCAGCGCGAGAAGACGGCCCAGCGCGAGAAGACGGTCCGGATTGAGAACCTGGTGCGCTCCTTCGGCGAGCGCCGCATCTTGGACGGGCTCGAACTGAGCATCGCGCCCGGCGAATTCGTGGCCCTGCTCGGGCGCAGCGGCTCCGGCAAGAGCACGCTCCTGCGGGCGCTGGCCCGGCTGGACCACGAAGTGGCGGGGAGCGGCGAACTCGCCGCCCCCGACCACGTCTCCGTGGTCTTCCAGGACGCCCGCCTGCTGCCCTGGAAGCGGCTGCTCGACAATGTCGTACTGGGCCTGTCCGGGCCGGACACGGAGCCTCGCGGCCGGGCCGCCCTCGCCGAGGTCGGGCTCGAAGGGCGCGAGCGGGCCTGGCCCGTCGAACTGTCCGGCGGGGAGCAGCAGCGCGTATCCCTCGCGCGCTCCCTCGTACGGGAGCCACAACTCCTGCTTGCGGACGAACCGTTCGGCGCGCTGGACGCCCTCACCCGGATCAGGATGCACGCGCTGCTGCGGCGGCTGTGCGAGCGGCACCGGCCCGCCGTGCTGCTGGTCACGCACGACGTGGACGAGGCGATCGCCCTCGCCGACCGGGTGGTCGTACTGGAGGAGGGCCGGATCGCGGCCGACCTCCCCGTGGAGCTCCCGGCACCGCGCCGCCCCGGCAGTACCGAGTACGCGGCGCTCCGCGACCGCCTGCTGGAGCGGCTGGGTGTGGAACTCACTGCGGAAGAGAGGGTGGCATGACCGCCCGGCAGCTGCATCTGAACCTGTTCGTCTACCCGGGCGGCCACCACGAGGCCGCCTGGCGCTACCACGGCTCCGACCCGGACCGCATCCTGGACATCCGCTTCTACCAGGAGCTGGCCCGCAGGGCCGAGCAGGCCACCTTCGACGCCGTCTTCTTCGCGGACGGCCCGTCGCTCCCCGACAACGTCCGCTACGCGAGCCGCTTCCGCCTGGAGCCGTTCACCTGGCTGTCCGCCATCGCCGCGGCCACGACACACATCGGCCTGATCGCCACGGCCTCCACCACCTACTCCGAGCCGTACAACCTGGCCCGCCTCTTCGCCTCGCTCGACCACCTGAGCGGGGGCCGCGCCGGCTGGAACATCGTCACCACCGGCGCCCCGCAGGCCGCGCAGAACTTCGGCCTCGACGAGCACCCCGTACACGCGGAGCGCTACGACCGGGCCCGCGAATTCGTCGACGTCGCGACGAGGCTGTGGGACAGCTGGGAGGACGAGGCGCTGGTCGCGGACCAGAAGACGGGCGTCTTCGCCGACACCGACCGGATCCACACCATCGATCACGAGGGCCGCCACCTGAAGGTGCGCGGACCGCTGAACACGCCCCGCACCCCGCAGGGCCGCCCGGTCTACGTCCAGGCCGGTTCCTCGCAGGACGGCCGCTCCTTCGCCGCCACGTACGCGGAGGCGGTGTTCACCGCGCACCAGACGCTCGCGAGCGGCCAGGAGTTCTACGCCGACATCAAGGCCCGCGCTGCGGCGCTCGGCCGTGACCCGGACAAGGTACTCGTCCTGCCCGGCATCAGCCCCTTCATCGCCGATACGGAGACCGCGGCGCGCAGGCTGCACGAGGAGTTCAACGAGCTGACCCAGCCCGCGTACTCGCTCCAGCTGCTGCACCGCCTCCTCGGTATCCGGCTCACCGAAGAGCAGCTCGACGGCCCCGTACCGCGCGAGCTCATCGAGACCCGGGGCGAGCGCGGCAACGGCAGCCGCTTCCGGCTCGTCCTCGACATCGTCGACCGCGAGCAGCCCACCGTCCGCCAACTGCTGCACCGCCTCGCGGGCGCCCGCGGCCACCGCGTCATCGCGGGCACGCCGGAGCAGGTCGCCGACCAGCTCCAGGAGTGGTTCGAGCACGGCGCGGCCGACGGCTTCAACGTCATGCCGCCCTGGCTGCCCGGCGGCTTCGACCTCTTCGCCGACCAGGTGGTGCCGATCCTGCGCGAGCGCGGCCTGTTCCGCACCGCGTACGAGGGCAGCACGCTCCGCGAGCACTATGGACTGCCGCGGCCTGCCGGCAGTAACGCCTCACTGCAACATGCCGCTCAGCTCTTCGATACGGATATATAGCGTTTCCTTTATCAAGCGAGGTCAGAACGTAAAACCGACTGTTAGGTGCTATAAACACGGAGATTTATCGGACGTTGATCAACGGTCCCTAGATTCGTTCATGTCAGCAAAACCGACGGCCCCCGAGGGCCCACCGAAAAGGGAGACCGACATGACCACCGGAATCCGGGGATGCGACAACCAGTCCAACGCCCATGTGTCCTTCCTCAATGAGGAGCACCCCGGCGACAGCGAGACCGTCGACCCGAGGACGTTCAGTGGCGCCTACGCCTGGATCTCGCAGCACAAGGAGAAGCCGTTAAGCGTCCAGACGGGGCGCGGTCGCTGCATCATCTGGGACAGCGACTGGAAGGTCATGGGGCAGTGGGACGACGGCAAGGACGAGTTCAAGCTCGCCGACGTCGACAGCAGTCCGCAGGACTACCAGATGACGGTCAGCGTCACGGGAGACATCTCCCTCAAGGCGGTCTGACGGCATGGCCATGAACGATTGGCGGATCAGCAACTCATCCCCCAACGACTGGGTGTACTACGTGTGCGCGGCCTTCGCCAACGTCCATTTCAGTCGGAGCGTCGACGACAACGCCAAGTCCCACATGGCGATGGACGGCGGAAATCAGTATTACTTCGGCTTCACCGGCACGTTCAGCCCGGCCGCCCAGGCGGCGAGCCAGGAGGTCCGCGAACTGCTCGTCAGGGCCTGGGAGGACTACTTCACTGTGAAGTAATCCTCCCGGCCCGGCTCCAGTCCTTCGCCGACTAACCCTTGGCCCGGCGCGTCTTCGCGCCCAGCGCGTAGAAGACCAGCCCGATGACCAGGAAAAGGGCCAGCGGCACGACTTGGCTGAGCGTGTAGGCCAGCCGCTGGCCCGCGAAGGACTCCGGCAGCGAGTCCGCCGCGGAGCCGGCCGAACCGAACCACCCGACCCCGAAGCCGGGCCAGATCAGCACGACCACCGTGAACGCGACGAGGCCCGTCGCCGGCGCGGTCACCAGCCACGCCCCGACGCGCCCGCCCGGCACGGCGTACGGGCGTGGCGTGTCCGGGTACTTGCGGCGGAGTACCAGGAGGCTCGGGAAGGTGATGACGTACGAGATGAATGTCGTCGAAATCGTCAGGCCCAGCCCCGCCGCGAAATACTTCTCCCCGTCGCCCTCGGTCAGATTCAGCGCGAGCACGAAAAGTACCGACGCGAGGACCGCCGACAGGAGATTCACCCGGGCCGGGGTGCCGCGCTTTTCGTCGATTTTGCCGAGCCAGGCCGGACCCACGCCGTCCGCGCAGGCCACCGCCTGTGCCCGGTGCGCGCCCATTGCCCAGGTGACGCCGCTGGTGAGCAGGCCGATGATGAGTCCGGCCGCCGCGATCCCGCCGAATACCGAGCCCGCGCCGCTCAGCGTGACCGTGCCGTCGGCCGCGATGTTCCCGCCGTACACCGTGAATACGGCCTTGCAGGCGTCGATGAATCCGCCGAGGCTGCCGATCTCCTTCGACGGGAGGACGAAGAGGATTCCCAGGATGGGGCCGCCGTACAGGACGAGTGAGGCCAGTCCCGAGCGCAGGATCGACAGGGGAATGTCCCGGCGCGGATTGGTCATCTCCTCGGCCGCCGAACTCGGCAGCTCGAAGCCCACGTAATTGAAGATGAGGACGGGCACGAGGGCGATGAATCCGGCGTACGTCGGCGTGAATTCGCCTGCGGGCAGCGCGTGCACGCCGTTCTGGAACGCGAAGACGACGACGGATACGAGGAAGAAGCCCAGCAGTACGATCCGCGCGACGGCACCCGCGATCGGCACCCACTTGCCGAACCGTACGGCCTGTACGACGGCGAGCGCTCCGCCCCAGATGAAGACCAGCCCGGCCGCGTACTTCCACAGCCCCGGCAGCGGCGTGAAGAATTCCTCCCACGTCGTCAGCGCGATGATGCACAGGCTGCCGCCGACCCATACCGGATTGGAAATCCAGTAGAGGATTTGGTTGAGCCCGGCGACCAGGCGGCCGAATGCCAGCCGCGTCCAGACGTACGGGCCGCCCTGTACGGGGAATGCGGAGCCCAGTTCCGCGACCAGTAGCCCGTACGGCAGGAAGAAGGCGACGGCGAGGATCGCCATCCAGGTCAGGCCCTGCGGCCCCTGCGCCGCGACCGAACCGATCGTGTCCAGCCCGACCAGCGTGCAGATCAGGAAGAAGAGCACGTCCAGGCGTCGCAGGTCCTTTCGCAGCCGACCGCGCTGCTCGCCCCAGCCCTTGGAGAGGTCGGGCGAGTCCGGGCCTTTGCGGCCCGGTGGAGCGGACAACGATGGCGTCTCTGTGTCTCTCACGGCGGACTCCCTGCGACGACGCGGGCGGGACAACGAAACGGAACGCTCCAACTAACTGAACGCGCAGTCAGTAATGGGAAGGGACTGTGGCCCCGTAGCCGGGCGGTGTCAAGGGTTCTCGCACGCCGCCGCCTTGTAGGCTGACGGCGTGGCAAGAGTCCGGTTGAACGTGGCGGAGCGGCGCGAAGAGCTGCTGCGGGCCGCGATTGAGCAGATCGAGGCCCGTGGTGTCGCGGCGGTCCGGGTCTCCGACGTGGCGTCGGCGCTGGGCGTCTCCAACGCGCTCGTGCTGTACCACTTCTCGACCAAGGAGAAGCTCGTCGCGGCGGCGTTCGCGCACGCCGCGGAGGCGGATCTCGCGCATCTGCGACGGCTCCTCGGGCGCCGCACGACGGCGGTGCGGCGGCTGCGCGCGGCGGTGCGGTGGTATGCGCCTACCGGGCAGGCGAAGGGGTGGCGGCTGTGGATCGAGGGCTGGGCGGCGGCCCTGCGCGATCCCGTCCTCCGGGAGACGGCCGGCGGCCTGGACCAGCAGTGGAAGCGGGCCCTCGCGGACGTCATGGCCGAGGGCGCGGCAGCCGGCGAATTCGACTGCGCTGACCCCGAGGGGTCGGCGTGGCGTCTCACGGCGCTGCTCGACGGCCTCGCCGTCCAGATGACGTCTTACGAAGGCCCGCTGTCGCGTACGTCGATGCTCCAGTGGGCGGAGGATGCGCTGGCCCAGGAACTGGGCCTGCCCCGCGACTCCCTCAGCGGGTAGTCGCGTACGCGACGAATTCCGACCACGCGCGCGCGGTGACCTTTAGCTGCGGGCCGTCCACGTCCTTGGAGTCCCGGACGTGGACGGTGCCGGGGCAGGCCGCGACCTCGACGCAGCTGTCGCCGTCGCCTCCGCTGTAGGTGGACTTCGTCCAGGGGAGGGCGACCTCGACGCAGCTGTCGCCGTCAGAGCCGCTGTGGGTGGACTTCCGCCAGGACAGCGCCACTTCGATGCAGTCATCGCCGTCGGAGCCGCTGTAGCTGCTCTTGAACCACGCCAGTTCAGTGGTGCTCATAGCGCTCCTCGCATTCGCCTCAACAGGCTTGCCGAGTCCTCGGGGGTGAGAGCCTGTGAGCGCATACTGGCATACCGCTGATACAGGATGCTGACCTCCTTGGGCTCCGAGACCAGCATCCCGCCGCGCTGGCCTTCGGCATAGCCCAGCCACTTGTTGTCCGGGCCTTCCAGCAGTCGCATGGGGCCGTCGAGGCCGGCGTGCTCCGGCTGGTGGGGCGGCATGATCTGCAGCTCGACGTGGGGCATCTCGCTGACGCGCAGCAGGTGGTCGATCAGCTCGCGCGTCACCTCCACACCGCCGGTGCCGCGCTCGATGACGGCCTGCTCGATGATGAAGCTGAGGGCGATCGGCTGCTTGCGCCGCAGGAGCTCCTGGCGTGCGAGCCGGGCCGACACTTGGCGCTCGACCTGCTCCTCGTCCTTCAGTGGTGGCACGCTCACGGTCACCGCTCGCGCATACGCCTTCGTCTGCAGAAGTCCCGGGATCACCCGGCACTCGTACGTGCACAGGCTTACAGCCTGCTCCTCCAGTTTTGCCCACTGGCGGAACCACGCGGCGAGGCCCGGCTGTCGCGACAGATAGCGCGACGCGGCTCTCAATGCCCCGAAGCCGTCGAGTACTTCCTCCGCCCTCTCCACGAAATCATCCGGAGGGAACCGCCTTCCCTGCTCGATCGATGCCACCGTGTGCGGGGCGTACCGCACCAACGGGGCCAGCTCCTCCTGTGTCAGCCCGGCGCGTTCGCGGAACGCCTTTGCCACCGCGCCGAATCCCTTCAAACTGTCCGACGGCTCTGGTTCCCCGTCATACGTCATCACCATGCCCGGTCACCTCCGGTATTGGTCGCCCCGACGCGAAAATGGTTACGCCGCGTAACGCGTACTGTCCATACTCCGGACTCGTACGCTGACCCGGCGTACGAGTCGGAAGTCTCGCCAACGCCCCGACCAGGCGCAATCGTTGGCCCATGGTCATCTCGCCGGTCCATCGGCTGCCCCGGTCGCCCGTCACCGTACGTACGTTCACGCAGCGTTTCAGCTCCACGCCCCGCGGCGCCCGGCTGGCCCGTCTCCTTGCGGAGCGGCGGCTCGTCGAATGGGGTATTCCTGACGGCAGTGATGCGGCCTTCTCCGCCACGCTGATCGTCGCCGAACTCGCGGCCAATGCCGCCACGCATGGCCGCATTCCCGGCCGTGACTTCGAACTCTCGCTCACCCTCCTTTTCCCGGAACGCCGGACCGCTCCCGCGACCCTCCGCATTGAAGTGAGTGACACCCGCACCGAATCCCAACCACCGTCCCCGGACGAACTTCCCGCCCCTTCCCCGTACTCGGAATCCGGCCGCGGGTTGCATCTCGTGACGGCCCTCGCCACGCATTGGCACATTCGCCCCCGCAGCCCCCTCGGTAAAACATTGTTCGCCGAGCTGGAATTGGCGGTTCGGCCGGTACTCTGAGGCCATGAACGCGGAAACTCTGCAAGCGTTGCGAAATGCGGTGCGCGGGCCTGTTATCGGGCCGGAGGATTCCGGATACGACGAGGCCCGCAAGGTGTACAACGGGATGATTGACAAGCGTCCCGGTGCGGTCGTGCGGTGCTCGGACGCCGCCGACGTCATGAGCACGGTGCGGGTCGTATGCGAGAAGGGGCTCGAACTCGCCGTGCGGGGCGGGGGCCACAGCGGACCGGGGCTCGGGATCGTGGACGGCGGCGTCACCGTCGACCTCGCGCCGATGCGCTGGGTGCGGGTCGACCCAGGCGCGCGGACCGCGCAGGTCGGGGGTGGGAGCCTGCAGTCCGACCTCGACCACGCCACCCATGCCTTCGGCCTCGGCGTGACCTCCGGCACCGTGTCCTGCACGGGCCTCGGCGGGCTGACGCTCGGCGGGGGGCACGGCTACCTCACCCGGAAGTACGGGCTGACCGTGGACAGTCTGCTGGCCGCGGATGTCGTGCTGGCGGACGGGACATTCGTGACCGCGGACGAGAACGAGCATCCGGAATTGTTCTGGGCGCTGCGGGGCGGCGGCGGGAATTTCGGAGTGGTGACATCATTCACCTACCGGCTGCATCCGGTGAGCACGGTGGGGGTCGGGATCACTGTGTGGCCGGCGGAGCGGACGCGTGAAGTGCTGGGATGGTACCGGGAATTCCTGCCGCGGGCCGAAGAGGACCTGTACGGATTCTTCGCGGTGCTGAACGTGCCGCCGCGGGCGCCGTTCCCCGAGGAAATTCACGGTCGGAAGATGTGCGGGGTGGTGTGGTGCTGGACCGGTGAGATGGAGCGGCTGGGCGAGGTGTTCACCGCCGTACAGGAGCCCGGAAAGCCCGCTTTCCATTTCGCGGAGCCCATGCCGTATCCGGCGTTGCAGGGCATGTTCGACGAGCTGCTGCCCGCCGGGCTGCAGTGGTACTGGCGCGGGCACTTCTTCGACCGGATACCGGACGCCGCGCTGGACGCGCACCTCACGCACGCGCAAAGGGTGCCGGACGGACTGTCGACCATGCACTTGTATCCGGTCGACGGGGCCGCGCACCGGGTCGGGCGTGACGAGACCGCGTGGAACTACCGAGATGCGGTGTGGTCCGGGGTGTTCGCCGGGATCGATCCCGACCCGGCCAACGCCGAGGCGATCAAGGAGTGGTCCGTCGGGTACTGGGAGGCGCTGCGCCCGTACTCGATGGGCGGCGGGTATGTGAACTTCCTCGGCGAGGGGGAAGGGGAGGACCGGGTCCGGGCCACGTACGGGGAGAATTACGCGCGGCTGGCGCGGATCAAGCGCGCGTACGACCCGGACAACCTCTTCCACACGAACCAGAACGTCAGGCCCGAGCCACAGACGACGTGAAGTCGTAGGTCACGCCCGTCAGTTGTTCGGAGGCGGTCCACAGGGCGTCCGACGTGGTGCCGTCCTGCGTCCACGGGGCGCGGAAGGACGGTGCGGGGGTACCGCGGAGGCCGCCCTGCGGGCCGATGAACGCGTCGGGCTTCATGTGCGGGGCCGTGGCCGCGCACAGGGCCGGGAGCGCGCCGGTCTCGGCGGGCTGGGCGATGATGCGGTTGCCGAGGAGGGCGAGGCGCTCGGCGCGGCTGCGGCCCTCCATACGGACGCCCGCCGTCTGGAGGTTGGTGGCGGCGTAGCCGGGGTGCGCCGCCACGGCCAGTACGTCGGAGCCGGCGCGGGCGAGGCGGAGGGCCAGCTCGTGCGTGAAGAGCAGGTTGGCCGACTTGGAGCGGGCGTAGGCGATCCAGCGGCGGTAGCGGCCGTGCTCGTAGTTGAGGTCGGCGAGATTGACGTCGGCGAGGGCGTGGAAGCCGCTGGAGACCGTGACGACGCGGGCGCCGGGGGTGGCGAGCAGCGCGGGGAGGAGCAGGCCGGTCAGCGCGAAGTGGCCGAGGTGGTTGGTGCCGAACTGCATCTCGAAACCGTCGGCGGTGCGGCGGTGGGGGAGGGCCATCACGCCGGCGTTGTTGATGAGCAGGTCGAGGCGGGAGGGGGCCAGGTCGGCGGCGAAGGCGCGGACGGAGGCCAGGTCGGCGAGGTCGAGGGTGCGCAGCTCGGCGTCGCAGCCGGGGACCTCGGAGTGCAGCTGGGCGACGGCCGAGGCGCCGCGGTCCTTGTCGCGGCAGGCGAGGATCACCCTGGCCCCGCGGCGGGCGAGTTCCCGGGCCGTGACATAGCCGAGGCCGCTGTTGGCTCCGGTGACGACGGCCAGCTTGTCGGTCAGGTCGGGAATGTGGGACGTGTTCCAGCGGCGGGCCATGTCTGGACTCCTCGGTGCGCGTTGCGACGGTGCTCCTCGGCCGGGGCCAGGGTACGACGTACGTCCCGTGGGCCGGATGAAGGGCCTCCCCGCCACGCCCGCCGCGCATGCGACCACCCCGCCTCGCACCTGGCAGGGCAGGGCGGCGCGGGGCGGGGCGGTCGGTCACGGGCCCGGCCGGTAGCCGGGGATCAGGCGGCCGCTGCGGCCTCCGGGACCACGCGGGTCTCGTACACCGGTACCGAGACCGCCGCATCGTCCAGGCAGGCGCCCGTCTCCAGGTCGAAGCGCTGCTTCAGGAGCGGGGAGGCCACGTACGGACGGCCGTCGGCGGAGCCGGTGAGGCCGCGGGAGAGGACGCAGGCGCCGGTGAACGGGTCGCGGTTGCCGATCGCGTACGGACGGCCCGCGCGGTCCAGGAAGACCGCGGCCTGGCCGCCGTCCGGCAGCAGTACGGCCACGCCGCGCCCGGGGACGAGCCCGGAGGGGGCGCAGACAGCGAGCCAGCCGCGGTCGGTGCGCAGTTCGATCGTGCCGGTCGTCAGCGGACGTTCGAGGGTCTCGGTCATCGGGCGACAGTCCCTTCCAGAGTGCGTACGGGGAGCGTGGGGCCGGCCAGCAGGTCCAGGTCCGGCTTCATCTGGTCCCGCTCGGGGACGAAGCGGACGGACGGGTCGGGCGCGTCCGGCGCGTTGACGAAGGAGACGAAGCGGGCGAGGCGCTCGGGGTCGTCGAGGGTCTCGGCCCATTCGTCGCGGTAGTGGGCGACGTGGTCGGCCATCAGGGACTCCAGCTCGGCGCAGAGCCCGAGGGAGTCGTGGACGACGACGTCGCGGACGTGGTCCAGGCCGCCTTCGATGCGCTCCAGCCAGGCGGAGGTGCGCTCCAGGCGGTCGGCGGTGCGGATGTAGAACATCAGGAAGCGGTCGATCAGGCGGATCAGCTCGGCGTCGCTCAGATCCTGCGCCAGCAGGTCGGCGTGCCTCGGATCCGCACCACCGTTGCCGCCCACGTACAGGTTCCAGCCGTTCGAGGTAGCGATGACGCCGAAGTCCTTGCCACGGGCCTCGGCGCACTCGCGGGCGCAGCCGGAGACCGCGGACTTGAGCTTGTGCGGCGAGCGCAGGCCCCGGTAGCGCAGCTCCAGGTCGATGGCCATGCGGACGGAGTCCTGGACGCCGTAGCGGCACCAGGTCTGGCCGACGCAGGACTTCACGGTGCGGAGGGCCTTGCCGTAGGCGTGGCCGGACTCGAAGCCGGCGTCCACCAACCGGGCCCAAATACGCGGCAGTTGGTCGACGCGCGCGCCGAACATGTCGATCCGCTGGCCGCCGGTGATCTTCGTGTAGAGGCCGAAGTCGCGGGCCACCTCGCCGATGACGATCAGTTTCTCGGGGGTGATCTCGCCGCCGGGGATGCGCGGCACGATCGAGTACGAGCCGTTGCGCTGGAGGTTGGCGAGGAAGTGGTCGTTGGTGTCCTGCAGCGCTGCCTGCTCGCCGTCCAGGACGTAGCCGCTGGCCCCGAGGGTGGGCGCGAGCGAGGCGATGATCGAGCCGACGGCGGGCTTGCAGATCTCGCAGCCGTCGCCGTCGCGGGCCTCGGGGCGGCCGTGCGAGGCGAGCAGCTCCTCGTACGAGGTGAGGCGCAGCGTGCGGACGACCTCGTACAGCTCGGCGCGGGTGTGCGGGAAGCAGCCGCACAGGCCCTTGTCGACCGTGACGCCGTTGAGCTCCAGCTCGTCGTTGACCAGGGTGGTCAGCGCCTTGACGCAGGAGCCGCAGCCGGTGCCGGCCTTGGTGCACTTCTTGACCTCGGGGACCGTGCCGCAGGAGTGCTCGGTGACGGCGGCGCGGATGGTGCCCTTGGTGACGTTGTGGCAGTTGCAGATGACTGCCTCGTCGGGGAGGGCGGAGGGGCCGATCGAGACCGGGCCGCCGGTCCCGGCGGGCAGCACCAGCTGTTCGGGGGAGACGGGCGGGACGGAGCCGGTGAGCGGGCGGAGCGTGCCGTACGCCTCGGCGTCGCCGACCAGGACGCCGCCCAGCAGCGTGCCGTCCTGGCCGATGACCAGCTTCTTGTAGACGCCGGAGCGGGAGTCGGCGTATACGACATCCAGACAACCGTCGGCCGCGCCGTGCGCGTCGCCGAAGGACGCCACGTCCACGCCGAGCAGCTTGAGCTTGGTGGAGGTGTCGGCGCCGGTGAAGCCGGCGGTCTCCTGCGCCGCGATCGCGGACGCGGCCGTCTCGGCCATCTCGTAACCGGGCGCGACCAGGCCGTACACCCGGCCGTCGACGGCCAGCGCGCACTCGCCGATCGCGAAGACCGCGGGATCGGTCGCCGTACGGCAGTGCTCGTCGACCTTGATGCCGCCGCGCTCGCCGACCTCCAGGCCGCAGTCGCGGGCCAGCTGGTCGCGCGGCCGGACACCGGCGGAGAAGATCACCATGTCGGTGTCGATGCGCGAGCCGTCGGACAGCTCCATGCCGGTCACCGCGCCGTCCTCGCCCGCGGTGATCTCCTTGCCGCCGACGCCGGTGTGCACGGTGACGCCCATGTCCTCGATGGTGCGGCGCAGCGCCTCGCCGCCGCCCTCGTCGACCTGGACGGGCATCAGCCGGGGCGCGAACTCCACGACGTGCGTGTCCAGGCCCAGGCCCTTGAGCGCGCCCGCGGCCTCCAGGCCGAGCAGGCCACCGCCGACGACCGAGCCGGAGGTCACGTTCTTGGCGTACTCCTCGATCTCCAGCAGGTCCTCGATCGTCCGGTAGACGAAGCAGCCCGCGCTGTCCTTGCCGGGGACCGGCGGGACGAAGGGGTACGAGCCGGTGGCCAGGACGAGCTGGTCGTACTGGACGGTGAAGCCGGAGCGGGCGGTCACCGTGCGGGTGGCGCGGTCGACGGTCTCGGCAGGGTCGCCGAGCCGCAGCTCGATGCCGTGCTTCTCCATGAAGCCGGTCTCGACGAGCGAAAGGTCCTCGGGGGTGCGACCGGAGAAGTACGAGGTGAGCTGGACGCGGTCGTACGCGGGGCGCGGCTCCTCGCAGAGGACGACCACGCGCGCGGCGTCACCGGTCAGCCCGCGGTCCGCGAGAGCCTCCAGGAAACGCTGGCCGACCATTCCGTGGCCGATGAGCACGATCGTAGGTGCGCCGGTCGTGGGTGCGGCAGTCATGGTCAGTGGCCTCCATCGTTGGTGAGCAGGTGGAGCACGGGAGCGGCGGGCAGCGGTTCGTCGCCCTCCCAGGTACGGGCGAGCGCGCCGACGGTGCCGAGATCGCCGAGGAGAATGCCGCCGACCAGCCGGTCCCCGCGGACCACGACCCGGCGGTACGCGCTGCGCGTGGCGTCGCTGAGCCGGATGACGTCGTCGCCGGGGGCCGGGGTGGTCTCGCCGAAGGAGGCGAGGTCGAAGGCGGGGGCTTGTGAGGTGGGGGAGGGGCTGCTCAGGGTGAGGCGGGTGAGGGCGCGGGTGCCGCGGTAGGCGCCCGCGTCGTCCAGCAGCCGGGCGGCCAGCGCGTCGGCCTGTTCCAGGGCGGGACCGGCCAGGCCGTACGACACACCGTCGTGTTCGGCGCAGTCGCCGATCGCGTGGATGCGGGGGTCGTCGGTGCGCAGCGCGTCGTCCACGACGATGCCGCGGCGGACGGTCAGTCCGGCGGCGCTCGCCAGGCCCGTACGGGGGCGTACGCCGCAGGCCAGGACGACGAGGTCGGCGCTCAGCTCGTAACCGTCGGCCAGTTCCACCGCGCGGACCGCGCCGCCCTCGGTGTGCAGATCGCGCACCCGGCATTCGGTGTGCACCTCGACGCCCAGGTCCTTGAGGTGGGCGAGGAGCAGCGCGCCGGCCTCCGCGTCGAGCTGACGCTCCATCAAGTGCTCGCCCTGGTGGGCGAGGACGACCTGGGCGCCGCGCTCGGCGAGCGCCCGGGCGGCCGAGACGCCGAGCAGCCCGCCGCCGATGACCACGGCGCGGGTGCCCGCGGCCGCCGAGCTCAGGGCCCGGCAGTCGTCCATCGTGCGGAACGGGTGGACGCCGTCGGGCAGTTCACGGGCGCCGGGCGTGAACAGGCCGCGCAGCGGCGGGAGTACGGGATTGGAGCCGGTGGCGAAGACCAGCGTGTCGTACGGCACCGAACGGCCGTCGTCGCACAGTACCTGCCGGGTGTCCCGGTCCACCCGGACCGCGCGCACCCCGCTCAGCCACCGCGCGCCGGACGCCGCCGGCAGCGCGATCACCTCGGGGGTGTAGCGGCCCGCCAGTACCTCGGCGAGCAGCACGCGGTTGTACGGCGCGTGCGGCTCCTCGCCGATCACGGTCACCGTGTACCGGGCGTCCTGGCTCTCGCCGGTGCCGAGCTGCCGCGCGAGCCGGGCGGCAGCCATGCCACCGCCGATCACCACCACGCGCTGTTTCGAGGTCATGCACAGCAGCGTGCGACGCGGCTGTTACCCGTCCGCATCCCGGTCGTTTCTCCCAGGGAACGCTGCTCTCCTCACACGGTGGGGTGCCGTGTGAGGAGAGCGCAGCTTTGAGAGGGGCTTACGCGGCCTTCGTGAGGCGGCGGGACGCCAGCTCGGCGTAGACCGCGGCGCCGTCCGCCAGTACCGCGTCGTCGAAGACGGCGAGCGGGGAGTGGTTGTTCGGGGCGGTTTCGGGGTCGGCGCCGGGGGGCGGGGAGCCCAGCGTCAGCATCGCGCCGGGCACCTCGGCGATCACCCGGGAGAAGTCCTCCGAGCCGTGCAGCGGCTGCGGCAGCGGCGCGTAGTGCTCCTCGCCGAGCGCTTCCCGCACGGTGTGCGCGACGAAGTCCGCCTCGGCGTGATCGTTGACGGTGACCGGGTACTGCTCGACGAATTCCGCGTCCACCTCGACGCCGTACGCCTGCGCGATGCCCCGGCAGACCTCCGGCGAGCCCTCCCTGACCTTGCGCTGCGCCTCGGGCGAGAAGCTGCGGACGGTCGCGTGGAAGGTGGCGGTGTCCGGGATGACGTTCTGCTGGGTGCCGGCGTGGAAGGTGCCCACCGTCAGCACGACCGGGTCGAAGATGTCGAACGTACGGGTGATCCACGCCTGGAGCGCGGTGACCATGGCGCAGGCGGCCTGGACCGGGTCTTTGGCGCGGTGCGGCATCGAGCCGTGCCCGCCCGCGCCGTTGACCTGCACCTTCAGGACGTTGGACGCGGCGAGCGCCGGGCCGCCGCGGGTCCCGAAGACGCCGCTCCGCAGGCCCGCCGACATCACGTGGATCGCGTAGGCGGCGTCCGGGCGCGTGCCGGAGGCGTCCAGTACGCCTTCGGCCAGCATCTGCCCGGCGCCGTCGAAGCCCTCCTCGCCGGGCTGGAACATGAAGACCACGTCGCCCGCGAGGCGGTCGCGGTGCGCCGAGAGCAGCTTCGCGGCGCCGGTGAGCATGGTGGTGTGCAGGTCGTGACCGCAGGCGTGCATCCGGCCGGTGTCGGCAGCGAAGTCCAGGCCGGTCTTCTCGGCGACCGGCAGCGCGTCCATGTCACCGCGCAGCAGCACGGTCGGCCCCGGCTGCGCGCCGCGCAGCACCGCCGTCACCGAGCTGAGGCGCTCGCCGGTGCTGATCTCCAGCGGGAGGCCGTCCAGCGCCGCCAGCACCGTCTCCTGGGTGCGCGGCAGGTCGAGGCCGACCTCGGGGATGCGGTGCAGCGTGCGGCGCAGCTGTACGAGATCGCCGGAGAGGGCGCGGGCATCGTCCCGCAGATTCATTTGTGCTCCTTCGCAGAAGGGGTTCCGGTGGGGGGTTCGGGAGGCTCAGCCGGTGGTGCGCGGCGGGCGGATCAGGAAGGTGCCGGCGAGCGAGACGGCGGCGGCACCGGCGGCCCACCAGGGCACCAGCGTCAGGTGCCCGGCCTTCGCCATGGCCTGGGCCAGCAGTGGGAACGTGCCGCCGAACAGCCCGATCGCGATCGTGTACGGCACGCCCATCGCGACCACCCGCACCGCGACCGGGAAGAGCTGCGCGAACAGCACGTTGGTGAGGCCGATGGGCGCCGCGATCAGGGCCAGGTAGACCACCGTCACCAGCCACATCGGCACGGCGCCGTGCGCCAGCGCCAGCATCAGCGGCACGGTGGCCAGGGCCAGCAGCGACAGCCCGATCCGCAGGGTGCGCAGTGCGCCCAGCCGGTCGGCGAGCCGGCCGACCACGACCATCGCCGCGACCAGCAGCACCAGCGGGGCCAGCATCGAGGCGGCCGACTCGGTGCCGGAGACGACGCCGAGCTGCTGCGCGTACTGGGGGAGGTAGGTGGTGCCGTAGTAGTACCCGACGGTGGCGCCGATCGAGATCAGGAAGACGGCCGCCATGCCGCGCAGGTTCGACCGGTACAGGGCACGCCGCTCGGCGGCCGTCGGGCCCGCGGCGTCGGCCTCGGCGAACTCGGCGCTCTCCTCGACGCCGCGCCGGATCCACAGCGCCAGCAGGCCGAGCGCCGCCGCGACCAGGAAGCCGATCCGCCAGCCGCCGTCGCGCACGCCGTCCTCGCCGAACGTGACCAGCAGCAGCGTCAGCACACCGAAGGAGAGGATGTTGCCGATCACCACGCCCGAGTACGAGATCGAGCTGTACAGGAAGCGCAGGTGGCGGGGTGCGGTCTCGGTGACATACGCGGCGGCGCTGGGGTTCTCGCCGCCCATCGACAGGCCCTGGACCAGCCGCAGCACGATCAGCAGTACGGGAGCGGCGACGCCGATCAGCGCGGCCGTCGGCAGCACCGCGATCAGCACGCTGGCGCCGGAGATGATCGTCATGCTGAGGGTGAGGGCGAACCGGCGGCCGCGCGAGTCGGCGAACCGGCCCACCACGTAGGAGCCGAAGGGCCGTACGACGAAGCCGACCGCGAAGCCCACGTACGCGGCGAGCAGCTTGGTCACCGGGTCGTCGCCGGGGAACATCGCCGCGGCGAAATACGGGGCCAGTACGGCGTAGATGGCCCAGTCGAAGGACTCCACGACCCCGCCGACGGTGGCGGCGAGCAGCGCCTTGCGTCCGTTGCCGTGCGTCGTGCGTGGGGTGTCCGCGGCTCTCGCCGTGACCGCTGATGTCATCGCCGACCTCGTCTCATGGGGTCTCATGGGGCCCGGACGACCGAACGTCCGGTTATAAGCGGTGCCGAATGGCTCGAATGAATCGCCATGCTGGCCAGCGACCGAACGGAGAGAAACGGATTACCCTCAGAACGCAGGAAAGCTTCGAGGAGGCGCTGATCATGCAGGAAAACGTGCCTGCGCACGTGAGCGGGCTCGACGCCCAGCTGGTCCACGCCCTCCAGATCGCGCCGCGCGCCTCGTGGCAGACGCTCGCCCCGGTACTGGGCATCGACCCGGTCACCGCGGCCCGCCGCTGGAGCCGCCTGGAGCAGGCCGGGCTCGCCTGGGTCACCGCCTATCCGGGGGCGCGCCGGCTGGACCGGATGTGCGTGGCGTTCGTCGAGATCGACTGCGTGGCCGGCAGCGTCGAGACGGTCACCGAGACGCTCGTACGGCTGCCGCAGGTGGTCACCGTCGAGCAGATGGCCGGCGGCCGGGACCTGGTCATCACCGTCTTCGTACCGGGCCTCGCCGCCCTCTCCGGCCTGCTGCTGCGGCGCATCGCCGAGCTGCCGGGCGTCACCGCCACCCGCGCCGCCATCGCCACCCGCGTCTACGGCGAGGGCAGCCGCTGGCGGCTGCGGGCCCTGGACGCCCGGCAGCGCGAGGCGCTGCGCACCGCCGAGGCGCCGCCGCCGGGCGCCGCCGGGCCGCTGGACGCGCAGGACAGGGCGCTGATCACCGAGCTGTCGCGGGACGGCCGGGGCAGCGCCGTGGAGCTCGGGCGCGCGGTCGGGCTGAGCGCGCCCACGGTGCGGCGCCGGCTGGGCCGGCTGCTCGCGGACCGGGACATCGCGGTGCGCTGCGAGGTGGCCCGCGAGCTGACCGAGTGGCCGGTCTCGGCGACCCTGTGGGCGAGCGTGCCGGCCACCCACCTGTCGGAGACCGCGCGGGTCCTGCTGGGCCTGCCCGAGGTGCGGCTCTGCGCGGCCGTCACCGGCCGGCAGAACCTGCTGTTCACGCTCTGGCTGCAGTCCACCCAGGACGTGCAGCGGCTGGAGATCCAGCTCGGCGAACGCCTGCCGCACCTCCAGCTGCACGACCGCGCGATCGTCCTGAAGCAGTCCAAGCTGATGGGACGGGCGCTGGATGTGCGGGGGCGGGGGGTGGATGTGGTGCCGGTCGACCCGTGGGCGGGCTGAGAACCTGTGCACACGGCGCCATCCTCCGATCCACGGCGGTCTGTTGTGCTCCGCCGTGTGGCGCTTCCGAGCATTTGTTGTCAATGGTTACGGAGTGTGGCGTGCTGCTGCAGGCTGGCGTCCCAGCACACGTGGTGGGCGTGGCCGGGCCGGGGAGGGCAGCCGTCATGGCGGCAGAGGAGCGGCGGGTGGGGAATCTGACCGAGCCGCGGACGGGGACGGTCGACCGCTCGGCGGAGCTGGCGGAGGTGCTGGGGCTGTTCGAAGGTGCCTCGGGTGAGCGGCCGGCCCGGCTGGTGACGCTGACCGGGGTCGGCGGGGTGGGCAAGACCCGGGTGGCGCTGAATGCCGCCGCCGCGCTCCAGCCCCGCTTCCGCGACGGAGCATGGTTCGTGGAGCTCTCACCGCTGCGCCAGGGAGAGCTGCTGCCGCACGTCATCGCCGAGACGCTGCCGCTGGCCGACCAGACCACCCGGCCGATGATCGACGTGGTGGCGGACTACCTGGCCGACCGGGACCTGCTGCTGGTGCTGGACACCTGCGAGCACCTCACCGGTGCCTGCGCGCTGGCCGCCGAAGTATTGCTGCGGGCCGCGCCGGGCCTGCGGATCCTGGCCACCAGCCGCCGCACCGTGGGCGTGTCGGACGAACGGGTCCTCACGATCGAGCCGCTGCCCGTGCCCGAGGCCGGCGATGCGCGGGCGGGCACATCGGACGCGGTTGCCCTGCTGACCCTGCGCGCCCGGGAGGCGGTCCCCGATTTCACCGTGACCGACGCCGACCACGCGGAGCTGGCACGGCTGTGCCGGCGGCTGGACGGGCTGCCGCTGGCCATCGAACTGGCCGCGGCCCGCCTGCGCGAGCTGCCGGTACGGGAGCTGACCGCACGGCTGGAGGACCGCTTCGCCGTCCTGGGCGACACCGACGACGTCGCGAGCGATGCCGAACCTCCCTGGCACCAGGCCCTGCGCACCGCCATCGGCTGGAGCCACGAACTGTGCACCCCCGCCGAACGGCTCCTGTGGGCCCGACTGTCGGTCTTCGCCGGCACCTTCGACACGGAGACGGCCCGCCGGGTCTGCGCCGACGACCACCTCCCCACGGGGCAGATCCCCGCCGTACTGGGCGCCCTGGCGGAGAAATCCCTCCTGATCTGGGAACCGACCGGGGGCGGGGAGCGCTACCGGATGCTGGACACCATCCGCGAGTACGGAGCCCACTGGCTGCGCGAACTCGGCGAGGAGGACACGCTGCGCCGCCGCCACCGGGATCACTACCTGGATCTGGCTCGCCGGGGCGACGCCGCCTGGATCGGGCCCGACCAGTTCGCCTGGTACGACCGGACGACCGCCGAGCACGGCAACATCCGCGCCGCGATGGAGTACAGCCTGGCCAAACCCGAGGGCCACATCGCGCTGGAGCTGGCCGGATCGCTGTGGTTCTTCTGGTACGCCTGCGGGTTCCTCAAGGAGGGCCGGCTCTACCTGGACCGGGCCCTGGCCGCCGACACCGCACCCTCCCGGGAGCGGGCGAAGGCGCTGTACGCCTGCGGTGTGCTGCTGCTCCTTCTGGGCGATCTGCCCGCCCTCGAAAAATGCGCCGCCGAGAGCACCGCCCTGGCCGCACACTTCGGCGACACGGAGCGGGAATACGCGACGGCCACCGACCTCCGAGTGGCAGCCATGCGCGGCGACCCGGTACAGACGGTGTCCCTGGCCGAGGCCCTGCTCGCCACGGACTGGCGCGAGAAACCGCTCACCTTCCTCCCCCTGGCCGCCCTGGTGATCGGCGCCCACGCACACGTCTCCACAGGCCGCACCGAGGAGGCCATCGCCTGGCTGGACGAGATGAGCAGCGTCTGCGCGCGGAACGGCGAGCGCTTCATGCACGCCTGGAGCGACACCGTCCATGCCATGGCCGAGCTGACCCGTGGCCGCTACCGGGCCGCGCAGGAACACGCCCGGGCCGCCCTGCTCGTCAACCACCGGCTGCGCGACGACGTGGGCACCGGCCTGGCCCTCGAATCACTGGCCCAGTCCGCCACCGCCACGGGCCGGCACAAGGACGCCGCCTGGTTGCTCGGCCTGACCACGCAGCTGTGGGAGACGCTCGGCAGGCCGCAGGCGGCCGTCCCCTCACGGGTGGCCGCCCGCCAGGCCTGCGAACAGCAGACCCGTACGGCCCTCGGCGACGACGTCTACCAGCGCGCCTTCGACACCGGCTACGCCACCGACCTGGACACCGGCATCGCGCACGCCCTCCATCCCGCCGCCGCGCCGCCCCGACGCGGCCGTGGAGCCTCGTAGCCCGTGCGGAACCCCCAGCCACTCCGGACCGCCGCCCCGTCGCCGGCTATCGGTCCGCCGCGGACTCCAGCAGCTTCATGTCGGCCGGGCTGAGGGCGAGGTCCGCGGCGGCGAGGTTCTCCTCCAGGTGCGCGAGCGACCCCGTACCGGGTGTGGGCAGCAGGACGGGGGAGCGGTGCAGCAGCCAGGCCAGCGCGATCTGGCCGTGGCCGGCGCCGTGCCGCTCCGCGACCAGGTCCAGGGCGCGCGCGGCGCCGCCGGCCAGCCCGCCGTTGCCGAGCGGGAACCACGGCAGGAACGCGATCCCGTGCCGCTCGCACAGCCCCAGCAGCTCCTCCGACCCGCGGTCGAGGAGGTTGTACCGGTTCTGCACGGAGGCGATGGGGGCGAGCTCCCACGCGGCGGCCAGCTCCTCCGGGCCGATCGTGTCCAGGCCGAGGTACCGGATCTTCCCCTCCGCCCGCAGCTCCAGCAGCGTGCCCAGCTGGTCGGCGAGCGGCACCTTCGGGTCCAGCCGGTGCAGCTGGTACAGGTCGATGGTCTCCCGGCGCAGCCGCCGCAGGCTCGCGTCGCACATCGCGCGCAGCGACTCGGGCCGCCCGTCGATGTGCCAGGCGTCCGCGCTCGTACGGACCACGCCGCCCTTGGTGGCGATCACCAGGCCCTCGGGATACGGATGCAGCGCCTCGGCGATCAACTCCTCGGCCACTGCGGGGCCGTAGTTGTCGGCGGTGTCGATGAGCTGCACGCCGCGCTCGACCGCGCGCCGCAGCACCGCCACCGCGTCCCGCGGGTCGGCGTGCCGCGGACCCCAGTACCCCGGCCCCGTCAGCTGCGCCGTGCCGTACCCGAGCCGCCGCACCGGCAGCCCGCCGCCCAGGGAGAAGATCTCGTGCGGGGCAACGGTCGTGTGCCGGAGGTTCGTCTCGGAGTCCATAACTCGCCACCCTAGAACGGCGGATGATCCATAAGATCACCTGGTGCCTGACATATCCATGACGACCCTGCTCCTGCTCTGCCTGGCCGCGCTGGCGGCCGGCTGGATCGACGCCGTGGTGGGCGGGGGCGGGCTGATCCTGCTGCCCGCGCTGCTCGTCGGCCTTCCCCACGTGCCGGTCGCCTTTGTGCTCGGTACCAACAAGTCGGCGGCGGTGGTCGGCACTACGGGCGCGGCGATCACCTACGTACGCAAGACGCCGCTGGACGTGCCGTCCGCGGTGCGCATCGGGCTGGCCGCGGCGGGCGGTTCGCTGGGCGGCGCGTTCCTCGCGGCCGGGCTGGACAGCGCGGTACTGCGCCCGCTCATCATGATCATCCTGGTCGGCGTCCTCGTCTTCGTCCTCCTCCGCCCGTCCTTCGGGACCGCGCCCGCGCCGTCGGGCCCGGTCACCCGGCAGCGGGTGATCGCCGCCGTGCTGATCGCCGGGCTCGGCATCGGCTTCTACGACGGGCTGGTCGGGCCCGGTACCGGCGCGTTCCTGGTCATCGCGCTGGCGGCGATCCTGCACATGGACCTGGTGACCGCGTCGGCGACGGCGAAGGTCGTCAACGTCTGCACCAACATCGGTGCCCTGGCGATGTTCGCGTACCAGGGCACCGTGCTGTGGGTGCTGGGTGCGCTGCTCGCGGCGTTCAACCTCGCGGGCAGCACGGCCGGCGCCCGGATGGCGCTGAAGAAGGGCGCCGGATTCGTGCGCGGCGTACTGGTCGTGGTCGTGGCGGGGCTGCTGTGCTCGATGGCGTACGACCAGTGGCTGGCGTGATTCCGGCCGGGGTGCTCAGAGCTCGTTTGCCCGGAGCTCGGTGGCTCAGAGCTTGTTGAGGGCCTGGCGGAGGGTGGCCTTGAAGGCCGGTACTGGCGCGTGCTCGAACGTTCCCATCTCGCCCCACTGCACGACCGTGACGGTACGGCCCGAGCGGCCCACGCCGAAGAGGTGGATGCCCGGCTCGGACTCGGGCATCGAGGTGTGGATGCCGTACACCCGGCCGCCGTCCGCCGCGGTGACCGTGCCGTAGTCCTTCCAGGACGCGGTGCCGCCGGGCTTGTCGTGCAGCCAGTCGCCGGCGCAGCGCGCGACCTTCTGGCGCAGCTTCGCGGCCAGCCGTTGCGCCCTGTCCTCATTGGCCGTCACCACGCTGACCTGCACCGCGCCCGTGTCGTACTCGGTCCAGTGGCTGCGGTGGTAGGCGCGGTCCCCGGCGGGCACCACGCCCCCGTCCAGGCAGAACGGCTCCGGGTCCGGCAGCCCGGGAGTGACCTTCGAGGCGTACCAGGGCGAGGACGGGTGCGGCGGGAGCTCGCCGGGCGCGAGGAAGCGCGGCGGTTTGGCGGCGGCCGGGGCGGCGACGGCCGCGGTCGTGCCGACGGCGGTGGCGGCCAGCACGGCAGCGGCGGCGAGCGCGGTACGGCGGCGTACGGAACGGATACGTACGGAACGGATACGCATGGGCGGGACCTTTCCCCCGTGGCGGTACCCAACGGACTCTCGTCGAGTCAGACCGCCGGAGCGGGGTGAAGGTTGCGCCGCCCGCCGCGCTCACATCCCGTCGACGTGCGTCACCGAAGTCAGCAGTACGGCGGAGTTCTCCACCGCCGTCACGCCGTGCTTCTCGCGCGGGATCTGCGCGACCTGCCCGGCGATCATGTCCTGCTTGCCGCGGTCCGTCGTGATCTGCACGTGCCCGTGCAGGATCTGCATGCTGCCGGCCGGCGGCGAGACGTGTTCGTCCAGCGAGGCGCCGCCGATCAGCGCGATCACGGTCTGCCGCAGCGGCCCGTCGTGCAGGAAGAGCCGCGCGCTGCGGCCGTGCGGGTCGGCCTTGGCGTCGTCGAGCTGCTGGCGGGCGAGGGCGGTGAGGTCGTCCATGAGGGGGCCCTTCGGTCGCGGACGTGCGGCGGTCCGGTGGCGTGGTCCTGTCCCCATCCTCGCGGGTGCACGGGGCGCCGCAAGTCATCGGCGCGCCGTGGTACCCGTGGATGCGGAAGGATCAGGTACCCGCCCGTCCGCGACCCAAAAGGACCGTTTCCGTGACCGACCTGCCCGAGCAGACCGCACCGCCCGCATTCCTGACCGTGCTGACGACGACCGACGCGGCGGACAAGGCCGAGGCCCTGGCCCGCGGCGCGATCGAAGCGCGCCTGGCGGCGTGCGCCCAGGTCAGCGCGCCGGTCACCTCGGTGTACCGCTGGGGCGGCGCGATCGAGACCAGCGAGGAGTGGCAGGTACTCCTCAAAACGACCGGCAACCGCTACCAGGAACTGGAGGAGTACCTCCGCGGCGCCCACGACTACGACACCCCGGAGATCATCGCCACCCCGATCATCCACGGCGCCGCGGATTACCTGGCGTGGATCGAGGAGGAGACCCGGTAGGGGAGATCCGGTAGCGGCCGGGCAGCCGTCCCGGTGGACCTCCCCGCCAGTGATGCGCGGCGGCCTGGCATGGTTGCGAGTGGGAAGAACGAACACGAGGAGAACGACCCATGAGTGACCGGCCCGCCGAGCGGCTGCCCTTCTTCGTCTACGGGACGCTGCGCCCAGGAGAGGCCAATCACGCCTGGGCGCTGCGCGGCCGTACCGCGGCGGAGCAGCCGGCGCTGATCCATGGGGCGCTGCTGTACGACGGGCCCGGCTATCCGTATGCGATCCAGGGGCCCGCCGACGCGGTGGTGCACGGCCACGTCATCACGCCCGCCGAAGGCGCGTACGACGAGGTCCTGGCGGTCCTGGACCGGCTGGAGGGCTACACCCCGGGCGCGCCGGACAACGACTACGACCGGGTGGTCTGCGAGGCGGTCCTCCCGGACGGCGCGACCGTCCGCGCCTGGGTCTACCTCGCCGCCGAGCCCCTGGCCGGCCGCCTCCGTGCCACCGGCACCGCGGTCCCCGGTGGCGACTGGCTCGCCACCGGTCTTCGTGCCGCGGGCCCGGTGGGCCCCGGCGTCGCCGCCAACGAGGGCCGCGCCTTCGCGGCCACCACCCAGGAAGGTGCGTGAGCCGCCATGACCACCGCCCATCCCCATCCCCCGATCCCCAAGGCCGAACTGCACCTGCACATCGAGGGAACGCTCGAACCCGAGCTGGCGTTCCGGCTTGCCGAGCGCAACGGTGTCGCGCTGCCGTACGCCTCCGAGGAGGAGCTGCGCCGCGCCTACTCGTTCAGCGACCTGCAGTCCTTCCTGGATCTGTACTACGCGCTGATGGCCGTGCTGCGCACCGAGGAGGACTTCGCCGATCTCGCGAACGCCTATCTCGCCCGGGCGAAGGAGCAGGGCGTGCGGCACGCGGAGATCTTCTTCGATCCGCAGGCGCACACGGCGCGTGGCGTGCCGATCGGCACCGTCATCGAGGGCCTGGGGCGGGCGCTGGACGCCGCCCAGGAGACGTACGGCATCACGACCCGGCTCATCATGTGCTTCCTGCGGGACGAGAGCGCGGAGTCGGCGCTGGAGACCTTCGAGACGGCGCGCCCGTACCTGGACCGGATCACCGCGGTCGGGCTGGACTCCGCCGAGGTCGGCAACCCGCCGTCGAAGTTCCGCGAGGTGTACGCGCGGGCGCGGGAGGCCGGGCTGAAGTGCGTGGCGCACGCCGGTGAGGAGGGGCCGCCCGCATACGTGTGGGAGGCGCTGGACGTGCTCGGGGTGGACCGGGTCGACCACGGGGTGCGGTGCATGGAGGACGCGGACCTGGTGGCGCGGCTGGCCGCCGAGCAGGTGCCGCTCACCGTCTGCCCGCTGTCCAACGTCCGGCTGCGGGTGATCGACGACCTGGCCGACCACCCGCTGCCCGCCATGCTGGACGCGGGCCTGCTGGTGACCGTGAACTCCGACGATCCGGCCTACTTCGGCGGGTACGCGCACGACAACTTCACGGCCGTACGGGACGCGCTGCGGCTGGACCAGGAGACGCTGCGCACGCTGGCCCGTAACTCCTTCACGGCGTCGTTCCTGGATGAGGGGACGCGCGCCGCGTACTTGAAGGAGGTCGACGCGCACGGCCGGTAAGCGGTGACGTGCGTCGACGCGCACGGCCGGTAAGCGGTGAAGTGCGGGTCAATCGGCGGCCCTCGACAGCCGGACCGCGCAGACCTTGAATTCCGGCATCCGGGAGGTCGGGTCCAGGGCCGGATTGGTGAGGGTGTTGGCGCGGCCCTCGCCCGGCCAGTGGAACGGCATGAAGACCGTGTCGGAGCGGATGGTGCCGGTCAGCCGGGCGGGCGCCACCGCCCGGCCGCGCCGGGACTCCACCGCGACCCGGTCCCCCTCGCCGATGCCGTACCGCTCCGCGAGCAGCGGGTGGATCTGCACGAACGGGCCGGGAGCCGCCGCGTTCAGCTCCGCCACGCGCCGGGTCTGCGCGCCCGACTGGTACTGCGCGAGCACCCGCCCGGTGGTCAGCAGTACCGGGTACTCGGCGTCGGCCTCCTCCGAGGACGCGCGGTGCGAGACCGGTACGAAGCGGGCCCGGCCGTCCGGGGTGGCGAACCGGTCCAGGAAGAGGCGAGGGGTTCCCGGGTGCGTCTCCTCGGGGCACGGCCAGAAGACGCCGTCCTCCGAGGCGATGCGCCGGTAGCTGATCCCGGAGTAGTCCGCCGCGCCGCCCTCCGAGGCGCGGCGCAGCTCCTCGAAGACCTCTTCCGGATCGGCGGGGAAGCCCTTCTCGTGGCCCAGCCGCGCCGCCAGTCCGTTCAGCACCGCCAGGTCCGTGCGGACACCGGGCGGCGGGTCCACGGCGCGGCGGCGAAGCAGTACACGGCCCTCCAGGTTCGTCGTCGTACCGGTCTCCTCCGCCCACTGCGTCACCGGCAGCACCACATCCGCCAGCGCCGCCGTCTCCGAGAGGACCACGTCCGCGACGGCCAGGAAGTCCAGCGAGCGGATGCGCTCCTCCACGTGCGCGGCGCGCGGCGCGGAGACGACCGGGTTGGAGCCCATCAGGAGCAGCGCGCGTACGTCCGTGCCGAGCGAGTCCAGCAGCTCGTACGCGCTGCGGCCGGGGCCGGGCAGGCTGTCCGGGGAGACGCCCCAGACGGCCGCCACGTGCTCCCTGGCGGCCGGATCGTCCAGCTTGCGGTAGCCGGGCAGCTGGTCGGCCTTCTGGCCGTGCTCGCGGCCGCCCTGGCCGTTGCCCTGGCCGGTGAGGCAGCCGTACCCGGACAGCTCCCGGCCGGCCCGGCCCGTGGCCAGGCACAGGTTGATCCACGCGCCGACCGTGTCGGTGCCCTTGGCCTGCTGTTCGGGGCCGCGCGCGGTGAGCACCATCGAGGAGTCGGCGTCGCAGAACAGGGCGACGGCCTCGCGCAGTTCCGGCACCGGCACGCCCGTGATCCGCTCCACCAGCTCCGGCCAGTGCGCCATCGCGGCGGCCCGCGCCTCGGGCCAGCCGGTGGTGCGCTCCGCGATGAACGCCTCGTCCGTACGGCCCTGGGCGACGACGAGGTGCAGCAGCCCGAGGGCCAGCGCGAGGTCGGTTCCGGGGCGCGGCGCGAGATGCAGATCGGCCGCCTCGGCGGTCTTCGTGCGGCGCGGATCGACGACGATCAGCTTGCCGCCGTTCTCGCGCAGTTCGGTCAGGTAGCGCAGCGCGGGCGGCATGGTCTCGGCGAGGTTGGAGCCCACCAGGATCACGCACCCCGTACGGGCCACGTCCGCCAGCGGGAAGGGCATGCCGCGGTCCAGGCCGAACGCGCGCCCGTGTGCCGCGGCCGCCGAGGACATGCAGAACCGGCCGTTGTAGTCGATCTGCGAGGTGCCGAGCGCGACCCGCGCGAACTTGCCCAGCGCGTACGCCTTCTCATTGGTCAGGCCGCCGCCCCCGAAGACGCCCACCGCATCGTTCCCGTATACGGTCCGGGCGTCGTGCAAACCCGCGGCGATCCGGTCCAGGGCCTCGTCCCAGGTGGCGGGCCGCAGCGTCCCACCGTCCCTGACCAGCGGTTCCGTCAGCCGTACCCGCTGGTCCAGCACCTCGGCGGCGGTGCGGCCCTTGCCGCACAGCGCCCCGCGGTTCACGGGGAAGTCCGGGCGCTCGACCACCTGTACCGTGCCCTGCTCCGGGCGCAGCGACATTCCGCACTGCAAGGAGCAGTACGGACAGTGCGTGTCGACCGTGCGGGTCGTGACGTCGGCGTTCATACGGTCACGGTGCAACGCGCGCGTTTCCGCCGCCGCCCCCTGGTGTTACGTGCCCGGCACGGGTCCCTCCCCGGGGCGCGGCCGAACCCGTGAGGGCGGAGAAACGACTCGTCACCCCTGCGCAACGCTCCGGCAACTCTCCGCTGCCAGGCTCCCTCCATGACGGCGTCGAACGCGCACCTTCCCGCAGCGGTTCCCTTCGACAGTACGGCGCACCTCATGACAGAGATCACCACACAGCTCAGCGTCCAGCTCAGCCGGGTCAGACTCCACAGCCGCCGCACCCTTCCGGGCGGCCCCGCCGGCACACCGATGCCGCCGACGCTCGTCGCGGTCGCCCACGGAAGCCGCGATCCGCGCGCCCTGGAGACCGTCACCGCGCTGCTGGACCGGATACGCACCCTGCGCCCCGGCCTCCCGGTGCGCCTGGGGCACATCGAACTGAACGAGCCGCTGCTGCCCGACACCCTGGCCGGGCTGGCGGGCGACGCCGTCCTCGTACCGCTGCTGCTGAGCCGCGGCTACCACACCAAGTGCGACATACCTGCGATGGCCGCCGCCGCGCCGCAGGTCAGCACCCGTATCGCGGCGCCGCTCGGGCCGCACTCGCTGCTCGCCGAGGCCCTCCACGAACGGCTGACGGAGGCCGGGACGCGGCCCGAGGAGCCCGGCACGGGGATAGTCCTGGCCGCGGCCGGCTCGCGGGATCCCGACTCGGCCACCGACACCGAACGCACCGCCCGGCTGCTCTCCGTACGGCTGGACGGCGTGCCCGTCGTACCGGGCTACGCGGCGGGCGCCGGCGCCACCGTGGAGGAGGCCGCCGCGACCCTGCGGGCGCGCGGCCTGCGGCCCGTCCTCGCCTCGTACTTCACCGCGCCCGGCCGCTTCGCCACCGCCTCCGCCGCCGCCGTCCTCGGGCCCGCCGCCGCGCCCCTCGGCGACCACCCGGCCCTCGCCCGGCTCGTCCTGCACCGCTACGACCAGTCGCTCCGCTCGCGTACCGCTTCCGACCGAGAGGGGGCCGGGGCGGCTACCGTCGCGGTATGACGGGTACGACCCCCAACTCACCAGAACCACGGGCAGGCCGCGCGGCGCACCGTGCCGGGCGGCCCGTGGGCACCTCGTACGACAACGATCTGTACAACGGCGACCGGTACGGCGCCGCGTACGACGACGCCGACATCGAGCGCTGGGGCGCCGAGCCGGACAAGCGCCCCGGCCGTACGGCGTTCCAGCGGGACCGCGCGCGGGTGCTGCACTCCGCCGCGCTGCGCAGACTGGCCGGCAAGACCCAGGTCGTCACGCCCGGCGTCGCCGCGTCCGGCACCGGCGCGCACGCCTGGGACGCGACCCCGCGCACCCGGCTCACGCACTCCCTGGAGTGCGCGCAGGTGGGGCGGGAGCTGGGCGCGGCGCTCGGCTGCGACCCGGACCTGGTCGAGACCGCCTGCCTGGCGCACGACCTGGGCCACCCGCCCTTCGGGCACAACGGCGAGGAGGCCCTGAACGAAGTCGCCGCGCCCTGCGGCGGCTTCGAGGGCAACGCGCAGTCCCTGCGGCTGCTGGCCCGGCTGGAGCCGAAACGGTTCATCACCGCCGCCGACGGCCGCGTCGTCAGCGTCGGCCTCAACCTCACGCGCGCCGCCCTGGACGCGGCGACCAAGTACCCCTGGGGGCGCGGCGGCCACCCCCAGGACCCGCGCTCGCGCAAGTTCGGGGTGTACGCGGACGACCTGCCCGTCTTCCGGTGGCTGCGGCAGGGCGCCCCCGAAGGCGCGCGCAGCTTCGAAGCACAGGTCATGGACTGGTCCGACGACGTGGCGTACTCGGTGCACGACGTGGAGGACGGGCTGCACGCCGGGCACCTGGACCCGGCCGTGCTGTACGCGGACCCCGAGCGCGCCGAGATCTTCGCGGTGGCCGCCGACCGGTACGCGCCCGGCGCCGGCGACGCGGAGCTGGGAGCGGCCCTGGACCGGCTGCTGGAGCAGGAGTGGTGGCCGCACGGCTACGACGGCTCCGCGGTCGCCCAGGCGCGGCTGAAGGACGCCACCAGCCAGCTGATCGGCCGGTTCTGCCTCGCCGCGGAAGCCGCCACCCGCGCCGCGTACGGCACCGGGCGGCTCACCCGGTACCGCGCCGAACTGGTTGTCCCCGAAGAGGCCCGCCTCGAATGCGCCGTACTGAAGGCGGTCGCCGACCGGTACGTGATGCAGCGCCCCGACCAAGAGGCGCTGCGGGCCGAACAGCGGGTCATCATCGCGGAGCTGGCCGAGGCGCTGCTCGCGCGCGCCCCGGACGGCCTCGACCCGCAGTTCCGTTCGCTCTTCGACGGCGCCGGGGACGACACCGCACGAATGCGCGCCGTCATCGACCAGATCGCCGCCCTCACGGACGCCTCGGCGCGCACCCTGCACGCCCGCCTCACCCGCCCCATGGGCCTCACAGAACCACGTCGTCCGCCCGCGCGTGACAACTAAGGGTGACGTAGCAAGGGCCTACCCTCTTCCCCCATCACGCTCTGTGCGGGACGCTCGAACCCCCGCCGGTGCTGAGAGCTTCGAACGGGGTATGGCTTTTTCGAACGGGGGCGCAAACGGGGGCCGAACGGGGGGCGTTCAAGGCGCAGACGCACTGCGCCGCAGCGAGGAGGAAGCAAGTGGTCGACGCACACCAGACGTTCGTCATCGTCGGCGGTGGCCTGGCCGGGGCAAAGGCAGCCGAGACCCTCCGGTCGGAGGGGTTCAGCGGCCGGGTGATCCTCATCTGTGACGAGCGCGACCACCCGTACGAACGGCCGCCGCTCTCCAAGGACTTCCTGATCGGCAAGGCCGAACGGGACAGCGTCTTCGTGCACGAGCCGGCGTGGTACGCGCGCAGCGACATCGAGCTGCATCTCGGCCAGCCCGCCGTGGCCCTGGACCCGGTGGCCCGTACGGTACGGCTCGGCGACGGCACCCTGATCGCGTACGACAAGCTGCTGCTGGCCACCGGAGCCGAGCCGCGCCGCCTGGACATCCCCGGCACCGACCTGGCCGGCGTCCACCACCTGCGCCGCCTCGCGCACGCCGAACGGCTGCGCGGCGTGCTGGCCTCCCTCGGCCGGGACAACGGCCACCTCGTGATCGCCGGCGCCGGCTGGATCGGCCTGGAGGTCGCCGCGGCCGCCCGCTCCTACGGCGCCGAGGTCACCATCGTCGAGCCCGCGCCGACCCCGCTGCACCACGTCCTCGGCCCCGAGATCGGCGGGCTCTTCACCGAGCTGCACCGCGAGCACGGCGTCCGCTTCCACTTCGGCGCCACGCTCACCGAGATCACCGGCCAGGGCGGCGTCGTCCTGGCCGCGCAGACCGACACCGGCGAGGAGCACCCGGCGCACGACGTGCTCGCCGCGATCGGCGCCGCGCCCCGCACCGCCCTCGCCGAGCAGGCCGGGCTGGCCCTCGCGGACCGCGCCCAGGGCGGCGGCATCGTCGTGGACGCCTCGCTGCGCACGTCCGACCCGCACATCTTCGCGGCCGGCGACGTGGCCGCGGCCGCGCACCCGGTCCTGGACACCCGGTTGCGCGTGGAGCACTGGGCCAACGCGCTCAACGGCGGCCCCGCCGCGGCCCGCGCCATGCTCGGCCAGGAAGTCAGCTACGACCGCATCCCGTACTTCTTCTCCGACCAGTACGACGTCGGCCTGGAGTACTCGGGATACGCGCCACCGGGCTCCTACGAGCAGGTCGTGCTCCGCGGCGACGTCGGCAAGCGCGAGTTCATCGCCTGCTGGCTGGACGCCGGCGGCCGGCTGCTGGCCGCGATGAACGTCAACGTGTGGGACGTCACCGAGCCGCTGCAGGCCATGATCCGTTCGGGGCGCGCCCTGGACGCGGAGGCGCTGGCCGATCCGACGGTGCCGCTGGAGTCGTTCCTCGCGTAGCGTGCGCCCCATGGCGATCCGTACGAAAGCGGTCCCGCGGGCGGAGATCTTCGACCTGCGCCGGTCGGTGCTCCGCCCCGGGCTGCCCGCCGACGCCGCGGTGTATCCGGAGGACGCGGACCCGGGCGTCTTCCACATGGCGGCGTACGACGGGGACACCCTGGCCGCCTGCGCGACCTTCTTCCCCGACCCGGTGCCGGGCGAGGAGGCCGTCCCCGCGTACCGCTTCCGCGGCATGGCCAGCTCGCCCGAGGCACGCGGGCGGGGCTTCGGGGCCGCCGTGCTGCGCGCGGGCATCCAGGAGGCGGCCCGCCGCGGTGCGGAGCTGGTGTGGTGCAACGGGCGGGTCTCCGCGCGCGGCTTCTACGAGCGGATGGGCTTCACCACGGACGGCGCGACCTTCGAGATCGTGCCGAGTGGCGCGCATCACCGCTTCGTCTTCAAGATCTCGGCCGATCCCGCCGATGTCGGTGGTCCCCCGTAGAATTCTCGCGTGGCAGGCAGGATCAACGATGACGACGTGCGGGCGGTGCGGGACGCGGTCCCGATCGACGCCGTCGTGTCCGAGTACCTCCAGCTCAGGAACGCCGGCGGCGGCAATCTGAAGGGCCTCTGCCCCTTCCACGACGAGAAGTCCCCCTCCTTCCACGTCAGCCCCAGCAAGGGGCTGTACCACTGCTTCGGCTGCCAGGAGGGCGGCGACACCGTCGACTTCATCATGAAGGTCGACCACCTCTCCTTCGCCGAGACCATCGAGCGGCTCGCCTCCCAGGCGGGCATCACGCTGCGGTACGAAGAGGGCGGATACGCCCCCGGGCGCCAGCAGGGCGAGCGCACCCGCCTCGTCGAGGCGCACAAGGTGGCCGCGCAGTTCTACATCGACCAGCTCGACAGCCCCGAGGCCGAGATCGGCCGGAAGTTCCTCGCCGAGCGCGGCTTCGACCAGGCCGCGGCCCAGCACTTCGGCGTGGGGTACAGCCCCGCGGGCTGGGACCACCTCACCCGCTTCCTGCGCGGCCGCGGCTTCACGGACAAGGAGCTGATCCTCTCCGGCCTCTCCCAGGACGGCCGCCGCGGCCCCATCGACCGCTTCCGCGGCCGCCTGATGTGGCCCATCCGCGACATCGCGGGCGAGGTCGTCGGCTTCGGCGCCCGCAAGCTCCGCGACGACGACAACGGCCCCAAGTACCTCAACACCCCCGAAACCCCGATCTACCGCAAGTCCCATGTCCTGTACGGCATCGACCTCGCGAAGAAGGAGATCGCCAAGGGGAACCGCGCGGTGGTCGTCGAGGGCTACACCGACGTCATGGCCTGCCACCTCGCCGGTGTGCGCAGCGCCATCGCGACCTGCGGCACGTCCTTCGGCGAGGGCCACATCAAGATCCTCCGTCGGCTCCTGATGGACAACAGCGGCTCCGAGGTCGTCTTCACCTTCGACGGCGACGCGGCGGGCCAGAAGGCGGCGCTGCGCGCCTTCGAGGATGACCAGAAGTTCGCCGCCGAGACCTCCATCGCGATCACGCCCGGCGGCATGGACCCCTGTGAGCTGCGCCTCGCCAAGGGGGACGAGGCCGTCGCCGACCTGGTGGAGTCCCGTACACCGCTCTTCGAGTTCGCGCTGCGCCAGCTCGTCGCGCGGCACAATCTGGCCACCCCGGTCGGCCGCGCCGCCGCGCTGGACGAGGCCGCGCCCATCGTCGCCAACATCAAGAACAGCTCCATCCAGCACGAGACGGCCGTCCAGCTGGCCGGCCTGCTCGGCATCCTGGACACCCAGTTCGTGGTCCGCCGCGTCTCCCAGCTGGCCCGCTGGGCCCGTGAGCGCGGCCGGGACCCGAGGGAGGCCCAGAGCAGGCCGCAGCGGCGCGGCGCCGAGCCCGCGCAGCCCGCGGCCTCCGAGACCCCTCGGGGCCCCGCGCTGAACCTCCGCAGCCCGGCCCATCGCGTCGAGCGCGAGCTGCTCAAGCTCGCCCTGCAGCGCCCCGACCTGGTCGCCCCGACGTTCGACGCGTACGGCACCGACGAGTTCACCGCGCCCCCGTATGCCGTGGTCCGCCGCTGCATCGAGGACGCCGGCGGCACGGCCGCGGCGGACGCCGGCTTCCTCACCCGCGTCCGCGAGGCCGCCCCCGACGACACGGTCCGCTCGATGGTCACGGAGCTGGCCGTCGAGCCGCTGCACACCCGCCGCGACCCGGACGAGCTGTACGCGGGCGTGCAGCTCGTCGCCGTCCGGCTGGCCGCCGTCCGGCAGCGCTGCGCCGAGATCCACGGCGCGCTGCAGCGCCACGACCCGCGCACGGGCGGCGAGCAGTACACCGCCCTGCAGCAGGAGCTGTGGGTGCTGGAGCAGTACGCCCAGTCCCTCCGCGAGCGCGGCGCCGCGGCCCTCTGAGGGCACGGACCGGGTCCTCGGAAACCGGACCGGCTCGTTCTGTGTAACCGCCCGGTCACCCGCTGAAGGCAAAAAGTCGCCGCACGCCCCTCGTGGCGGGAGTGTGTCGTACTCCACACTGAGGAACGGTGCCTGAGTCCTCGGAGCGCGACGGATCCGGACGTACAGAGCCGGAGCCCGACGCCAACCCGCTTCTTATGTACGGGACGGACGGCGGCTCGGCCGCAGCCGTACCCGACCTTTGTGCCGCCTCAGCAGCGATCACCCTGGAGGTCGCCCCCGTGCAGACACGGAGCCTCGCCGACGCGCCGCCCGCCGCGGCCGCCACCGTGCCCCAGCAGGCCGAGCCGCCCGCCCCCGAGATGCTGTCCGAAGAGCCGGACCCGGCACCGGAGCCGCCACCGGAGCGGCAGAGGCCCGAGGCGGGCGGCCCGTCCTCCGACCTCTTCCGGCAGTACCTCCGCGAGATCGGCCGCATCCCGCTGCTCAGCGCCGCCGAGGAGGTCGAGCTGGCCCGCCGCGTGGAAGCCGGCCTGTTCGCCGAGGCGAAGCTCGCAGGCACCCCCGACCTGGACTCCCAGCTGGCGCTGGACCTAGACAAGCTGGTGGTACTGGGCCGCATGGCCAAGCGCCGCCTGATCGAGGCCAACCTCCGCCTGGTCGTCTCGGTCGCCAAGCGGTACGTCGGCCGCGGCCTGACCATGCTCGACCTCGTACAGGAGGGCAACCTCGGACTGATCCGCGCGGTCGAGAAGTTCGACTACGCCCGCGGGTACAAGTTCTCCACGTACGCGACGTGGTGGATCCGCCAGGCCATGTCCCGCGCGCTCGCCGACCAGGCCCGTACGATCCGGGTCCCGGTGCACGTCGTCGAGCTGATCAACCGCGTCGTACGGGTCCAGCGCCGGATGCTCCAGGAGCGCGGCTACGAACCGACCCCCGAAGAGGTCGCCGCCCAGCTCGACCTGCCCGAGGAGCGCGTCAGCGAGGTGCTGCGCCTCGCCCAGGAGCCGGTCTCGCTGCACGCCCCGGTCGGCGAGGAGGACGACGTCGCGCTCGGCGACCTCATCGAGGACGGCGACGCCGCGTCCCCCGTCGAGTCCGCCGCCTTCCTGCTGCTGCGCGAGCACCTCGAAGCGGTGCTCTCCACGCTCGGCGAGCGCGAGCGCAAGGTCGTCCAGCTCCGTTACGGCCTGGCCGACGGCCGGCCGCGGACGCTGGAGGAGATAGGCCGCATCTTCGGCGTCACCCGCGAACGCATCCGCCAGATCGAGTCCAAGACCCTGAACAAGCTCCGCGATCACGCCTTCGCCGATCAGCTGCGCGGCTACCTCGACTGAGCGGTTACCTGGACTGAGGGCGTCCGCTGCGGCCCCCCTCAGGCCTCGGCTGCCTCCGGGCTTCCGGCAGGGCTCGCGGCCGCCTCCTGGCCGCCCGTCGCCGCCGCGAACGCGCCCGGGTGCGTCTCGTCCCGTACCGACGCGTACTGCTGCCGCACCGCCTGCCCCACGGCCAGCTCCTCGCCCGGCTCGAAGACCTGGCAGGCCGCGGCCGGCCAGCGCGGCGGCTCCTGCGCCGTGTGCGTGCCGTGCGCGAGGCCCAGCGCCCACGCCGCCTGCCGGGCCGCGCCCACCGCCGCGTAGTCCGCCGGCTGCGGCACCACGACCTGCGCGCCCAGCAGCGCGGGCGCGGCGGCCTGTACGGCACCCAGCTCGGCCGCGGCACCCAGCAGGAACACCCTGCGCACCGGTACGCCCCGCCCGCGCAGCACGTCCAGGGCGTCCGCGAGGCCGCACAGCATGCCCTCGACGGCGGCGCGCGCCATGTGCTCGGGCTTCATGCTCTCCCGCCGCAGCCCGTGCAGCGAGCCCGCGGTGTGCGGCAGATGAGGCGTCCGCTCGCCCTCCAGATAGGGCAGCATCACCATTCCGTACGAGCCCGGCGTCGACTTCAGCGCCAGGTCCGACAGGCCCTCCAGGTCCGTCCCGAGCGCCTCGGCCATGCCGCGCAGCACCCGTACGGCGTTGCTGGTGTGGACGACCGGCAGATGCATGCCGGTCGCGTCCGCGAAGGAGGTGATCGTTCCCGTCGAGTCCGCCAGCGCCTCGTGGTGGATCCCGAAGACCGACCCGGAGGCGCCCAGCGACACCACGGCGTCCCCGGTGCCCACGCCCAGCCCGAAGGCGGCGGCCATCGTCTCGCCCGTACCGGCGGAGATCAGCAGCCCCTCCGGCGTCACCCCGGCCGCGTCGGCGGGGCCCAGCACCTCGGGAAGCCGCACCTGGTGCCCGAGCGCCAGCTCGACCAGATCGGGCCGGTAGGCGCCGCTCGCCGCCGACCAGAAGCCGGTCCCGGACGCCCCGCCCCGGTCCGTCGTGCGCCGCGCGGGCCGTCCCAGCAGCTGCCAGACCAGCCAGTCGTGCGGCTGCAGGATCTCGGCGACGCGGGCGGCGTGCTCGGGCTCCGTACGCGCCAGCCAGCGCAACTTCGCCACCGGCTGCGCGGCGTGCGGTACGGAACCCACGCCCTCCGCCCACGCCGAGCGCCCCCCGAGCGCGTCGATCAGGTCGGCCGCCGCGCTCTGCGCCCGCTTGTCGTTGCCCATGAGGGCCGGCCGGACCAGCGCACCGTCGGCGTCCAGCGGGAGCAGGCCGTGCTGCTGCGCCGAGACGCCGATCGCCTGTACGCCCTCCAGGAGCCCGTCGGCGGCCGCCTCACCGAGTGACATCAGCCACGTCTGCGGATCGACATCGGGCCCCTTCCCGTCAGGATGCGGGGCGTACCCCTGCCTGACGACGGCACCCGTTTCGGTGTCGCAGACGACGATGCGTGTACTTGCGGACGAGCTGTCCAACCCGGCGACTATCCCCATGCGCCTGATGATGCCGTATGAGACGGGAGGTACGGAAAGCCGGTCTCCCCGGGTCGCGCGGCGGCGGCCCGGCGAGACCGGCGGGTCCGGCCGTGCGACCGGCTGTGTGGGTCAGGTATTGCTGGTGCCCCAGTCGTCGTCCGCGCCGGAACGCTGCTCGCGCAGCGAACGCACGCGGTCTGTCACGGAGTTCGGCATCTTGTCGCCGACCTTGGCCGATACCGCGTCGTACGCCTTGTTCGCGGCCTGCCGGCCGGTCTGCGCGGCGGACTCGGCGGTGTTGCGGACGGCGGGGTTCTGCGCGACCCGCTGCGCACTCTTGCGCAGCTGTTCGTACCGCTCCCGCCCGGCCCGGGTGCCGAGCACGTATCCGATGGCCAGTCCCGCGATGAACGTGAGCCGGTAGCGCATCGCTCCACCTCTCTGTCTGTCGGTCCCGCTCCGGGGTGCTCCCGTCGGAGCGGCGAGCCGCTGGCTGTACTGCTCTCACCGGTACCCGGGGCCCGGGTGATCACCCATGGGCATACCGATTGGCAAAGCACCCCCCTGCTTGCGCTAATGTATGTGTCGCAGCGAGCGCACGCCGCCCGGAAGCCCGGACCGGAGTGCATTCGAGGCACACAGATCAATCCCCTGTAGCTCAATTGGCAGAGCAGCCGGCTGTTAACCGGCAGGTTACTGGTTCGAGTCCAGTCGGGGGAGCGCAGTCCCCTGTAGCTCAATTGGCAGAGCATTCGGCTGTTAACCGGAGGGTTACTGGTTCGAGTCCAGTCGGGGGAGCAGGAGGAAGAGGACCCCGCGAGGGGTCCTTTTTCGTGTCCGGAACCGTCCGGGGCGGCGCCGGGAGCGGAGTTGGGGCGGCGTCGGGAATCGAACACCCGGACCACTCCAAAGAGTGATCCTCTGGGCGGAACCGAACGGTGGGTGATCGCAGTCTTCACGACCGCACGCAGCGGGCCGCTCCGCGCTCGACACCCACCCTCACGGGCAGCAGATCGTATGAGCGGCTATGCTGCGGCAGACGGCGCGCACAAATGTGCGCGGCGCGCCGTTACGGGGGCGGTAGCTCAGCCGGTTAGAGCAGCGGACTCATAATCCGTCGGCCGTGGGTTCGAGTCCCACCCGCCCCACCGCCCGTACCTGAGCAGAAACGATCTGACCGGGGAGCGCACCGCTGCAGGGCCGTCACACGAGACGTGTGGCGGCCCGTTTGCGTGTTCGGGGCGGGGGCTCTCAAGGCTGCTGTGCGGGCTCGCTTACGTCCCGTCGCAGTAGGTCCTCGTACGTTTCGCGGCGGACGACCTCGCGGGCCGTGCCGTGGTGGCAGAAGACGACGGGTGGGCGGCGGGCGCCGTTGTAGTTGTTGGCCAGGGAGTAGCAGTACGCGCCGGTGACCGGGACGGCGATGGTGTCGCCGACGCGGGGCGCGCGCAGTGGGACGTCGCGGATCAGGGTGTCGCCGGACTCGCAGTGCCGGCCCACCAGGTCGCAGGGCTCGCCGCCGCCCACGCGCGCGGCGACCGTGGCTTCGAAGCGCTGCCCGTAGAGCATCGGCTCCAGGTTGTCGCCCATGCCGCCGTCGACCGCGACCAGCGTGCGCGGCCCCGGCTTCACGGTCACCGCGCGGTAGAGGGTGAGCGCGGCGCCGGCGACCAGGGAGCGGCCGGGCTCGATGAGCAGGCGGGCCGACGCCGGGAGCCGGTCGCGGGCCGCGTCGGTGAGGGTGCGGACGTACTCCTCGATGCTCGGCGGGGCGTCGTCGTAGGTGTAGCGCACGCCGAGGCCGCCGCCCAGGTCGTACACCGCGTGCGCGCCCAGCTCGCCGAGCGCGCCCAGCGCCTCCACGGCGCGGGCGAACGGCGCGGTGTCCAGCAGCTGCGAGCCGACGTGGACGTGCAGGCCGTCCAGGCGGAGCCGGTCGCTCGTCCGGAGCCGGGCGGCGGCACGGACCGCGTCCGGGACCGCGAGGCCGAACTTGGAGCCGCGGTGCCCGGTGGCCATCGCCTCGTGCGTGTCCGCCTCGACCTCCGGTATGACGCGGAGCAGGACGCGCTGCTCGGAGCCGCTCGGGACGAGGCGCTCCAGGCGGTCGATGTCGTCCTCGTTGTCCACCACGACCGTCCCGGCGCCCGCCTCGACGGCCATGGCCAGTTCCTCGTCGGTCTTGGCGTTGCCGTGCACGACGATGCGGGCCGGGTCGGCGCCGGCGGCGAGCGCGGCGGCCAGCTCGCCGCCTCCGGCGACATCGACGCCCAGGCCCTCCTCGGTGAGCACGCGGATCACCGCGGTGCAGGGGAACGCCTTGGAGGCGAAGACGGCTTGGCTGTCCGGCCAATGGGCGGCGAGGGCCCGTACGTACTGCCGGGCGCGGTCGCGCAGGGCGGCCTCGTCGACGATCACGGCGGGCGTACCGAAGCGTGCGGCGAGGTCCGTCAGCCGGCAGCCGCCGACCACCAGCTCGCCGTCCCGGTCCAGGTGGGAGCCGGGCGGGAAGAGCCCTACGAGGTCGGTTGCGGGGGCCGGGGCGGGGCGCGCTGACACGGTCACGGGTGCGGCTCCTGTCACTGGAGGGGGCGTTTTCCGGCGGACTGCGCGGGCTATCGTGGCAGCCCACAGGGGCCGGCGCTCCGGCCGATCGACGCAGGAAATGAGGGGGGCGTTGTCGGATTCCACAACGGGGTCGGGGGTGGGGGCGGGTGCCGCTTCCGGGACGGGGGCGGGGTCTGGGATCGGGACGGGGTCTGCTCCCGGGACGGGGTCGGGCTTCGCGTCCGGGGCGGGGTCGGGCTCCGCTTCCGTGTCTGCGCCTCCGACGGCCTCCACGCCCGCGCCTCCGCCTGCGTCTGCGCCGGTCTTCACGCCCGCTTTCGCGCCTGCGTCCACGCCGGACTTCGCGCCCGCGTCTACGCCCGCGCCCGTCGTCGCGCCGGGTAGGCCGCTGGGTGAGCGGGCCGCCGGCACGTTGCGGCTGCTCGTCGAGGGGGCGCCCGGCGTTCTCGTGCGGGTGCTGGCTGCGCCGGCGGGCCTGGGCGCCCCCGTACGCGGCACGGTGATCCATGATCCGGGCGACCCGCTGCCGCCCTCGCCCGCCGCGCTCCTGCTGCTCGTCGGCACCGAGGTGGCGGACCCGGAGGCGTGCGCGGTGCTGCGGCGGGCGGCCGCGCAGGGGTTCACCGCCGTCGTGGTCAAGCAGCGCGGCCAGGACCCGGCGCGGCTGGCCGAGGCGGCGGCGGGCTGCGGGATCGCGGTACTGGCGGCCGCGGACGCGGTGCCGTGGCGGCAGGTGGACGCGGAGCTGAGCTGCGCACTCGCGGCGTACGGGATCGGCGGCGCGGTCGGCGCGGCACCGGCCGGCGGGGAGGAGCTGTTCGCGCTCGCCGACACCCTCGCGGCCGTGACCGGCGGCTCGGTGGCCATCGAGGACCTGGACCAGAACGTCGTCGCGTACTCCAAGGTTCCCGGCCAGCGGATCGACGCGCTGCGCGAGCGCGGCATCCTCCAGCGCCGTGTCCCCGACATCCCCGAACAGCGCCGCCAGTACCGCGAGGTGCTCGGCGCACCCGGCGTCGTCCGCTTCCCCGCCGACGGCGACGAGCTGGCACGGGCCGCCGTCGCCGTACGGGCCGGGGCGCTGCCGCTCGGCACGCTCTGGGCGATCGAACCGGCCGGCGGGCTGCCCGACGACGCCGCGGCGGCCCTCCAGGACGCCGCCCGGCTCGCCGCACCGCACCTGCTGCGCGCACTGCACTCACCGGAAACGGAGCGCCGCCTGCGCCGGGACGCCTTCCGCGCCGTACTGCACGACGCGGGCCCGCCCCCGGAGGAGGCAGCGGCGCGGCTGGGGCTGCGCCCCGGTACTGAGTTCTGCGTGGCGGCTTTCGCGCCGGGCGTGGCCTTCGCGCCGGGCTCGGGGTTCGGGCCGGGCGCCGGGTCCGGGTCGGGCTCGGCCGGCGGACGGACCGCCGGGCTCGGTGGGTCCGGCACCGCGGGCGCCGGTGCCGCTCCGCTCGGCGGGTCAGCTTCGGCCGGTACCCGTACCCGTACCGGTACTGGTACGGCTACCGAGGCCGCCCTGCTGGGGCACCTCGAGTCGGTGCTGGTGCGGCACTGTGCCGCGCACCGGGACACGGCCACCGTGGCCGCCACGGTCGACGCCGTACACGTACTGCTGCCGGGTACTGGGGAGGCGGCGGCCCGGCGGTTTGCCGACGCGGCGTTGGCGGCCGTTCGTGCGGCGGTCGGTGACGGCGTACGCGCTGCGGTCACCCGCGCGCACACCGACCTGCTGCAGCCCGCGGCGTTGCGCCGCGAGGCGGACGACGTGTTGCGTGCGACGGCGCGCGACGGGCACGCGCGCCCGGCGGCCACGGCCGGCGACGTCCGCCACCGCATCCTGCTGGACCGCCTCGGGGACGAGCTGGACCGCGACCCCTGGCTGCGGCTGCCGGGCGTCACCGCGCTGCTGGCGCACGACCGCGAGCAGGGCACGGACTACGCGGGCACGCTCACGGCGTGGCTGGCCGCGGTCGGCGACGTGGCCTCGGCCGCGGCCCGCCTCACGGTGCACCCGAACACCCTGCGCCATCGCCTGCGCCGCATCCGCGAGCTGTTCCCGCTGGACCTCGACGACCCGGACGTACGACTGGCGGCGTGGCTGGAACTGCGGGGCCGGACCTGAGAGCCGCCCAGCGGAGGGACGTCAGCTGTCGAAGTCGACTATCAGGGTCTCGGAGGCCGGGAAGGTCTGGCAGGTGAGGACGTAGCCGGCCTCGACCTCGGAGGTCTCCAGGGCGAAGTTGCGGCGCATGTCGGCCTCGCCGCCGCGGATCAGCGCGCGGCACGTGCCGCAGACGCCGCCCTTGCAGGCGAACGGGACGTCCGGGCGGGCCTGCTGGGCGCCGTCCAGTATGGCGCGGTCGCGGGGGAGCGGCTGGGTCGTCGTCCGGCCGTCGAGGGTGATCGTGACCTCGCTGACCGGGCCGTCGGCCGCGGCCTCTTCATGCCGCGCCTCGCGCACCGGCTCGTCGTCGGCGTAGAACAGCTCCTGGTGCACGCGGTCCTCGGGCACGCCCAGGTCGGCCAGTACCTGCTGCGCGTCGCGGACCATGCCGTGCGGACCGCACAGCCACCAGTGGTCGGCGTCCGCCACGTCGACCAGCGAGCCGATGAGCGCGGACAGGCGGTCGGCGTCCAGCCGCCCGGAGAGCAGTTCGGCCTCGCGCGGCTCCCGGGAGAGGACGTGACCGAGCTGGAAGCGGGTGGGGTAACGATCCTTCAGGTCGGCCAGCTCGTCCGCGAACATCACCGTCGCCGTGCGGCGATTGCCGTAGAAGAGCGTCACGCGCGAGCTGTCGTCGGCGGCCAGCACGGACGCGGCGATGGAGAGCATCGGGGTGATCCCGGAGCCGGCCGCGATCAGGACGTGATGGCCGGGGACGGTGAGGTCGGGCGTGAAGAAGCCGGTGGGCGCCATCACCTCGACGGTGTCCCCCGGGCGCACCTCGTCCACCAGCCAGGACGAGAACAGGCCGCCGGGCACGACGCGGACGCCGATGCGCGGGGTGTCGCCGACGGGCGCGCAGATGCTGTACGAGCGGCGCTCGTCGCGGCCCTCGATCTCCCGGCGGAGGGTGAGCGACTGGCCGGGCGCGAACGCGAACTCCTCGGCCAGCTCCTCCGGTACCTCGAAGCTCACGGCGGCGGAGTCGTCGGTCAGCCGCTCGACCGCGGCGACGCGGAGGGAGTGGAACGCCGGACGCCGGCGGGCCGGGGCCGCCGCCGGGGCGGGCGAGGCGGGCGCGGTGGGGGCGGTCATCAGATCTCCTTGACGTGCTCGTACGGTTCCCGGCAGCTGCGGCAGCGGCGCAGCGCCCGGCAGGAGGTGGCGCCGAAGCGGGAGAGCTCCTCGGTGTCGGCGGAGCCGCAGCGCGGGCAGGGCACGGCCCGGCGGGTCGGCGACAGGTCCAGCAGGACCGGGCCGCCGGTGCGGCGCGGGGCCGGGCCGGGCGGCGCGATGCCGTGCTCGGCGAGCTTGCGGCGGCCCTCCTCGGAGATCCAGTCCGTCGTCCACGGCGGGTCCAGCACCGTTTCGATACGTACGTCCGCATACCCGGCGGCGCGCAGCCGGGCCGCGAGCGTGGCCCGCATTTCGGCCATGGCCGGGCAGCCCGAGTAGGTCGGGGTCATGGTCGCGGTGACCGAGCCGTCCGGCGCCACCTCGACGGCGCGCAGGACGCCCAGCTCGGCGAGGGTGACCATGGGCAGCTCGGGGTCGACGACCTCGGCGGCTATTCGCCGGGCGTGGGCCGCGGCGGTCTCCGGCGCGCCGCCGTCGCGGTCGCCGTGGAGAACGTGCAGGGTCGCGGCCATCGTCACCACGCGGCTTCCGGGTGCGCGCGGGCGAGGACCTGAAGCTCGGCGAGGAGCGGCGCCAGATGCTCCGTGCGGTCACCGTCCCGGCCCGCGCCCGGTATGGCCATGACCTGCGCGGGAGTCGTCAGTCCGGCGGCCTCGGCGACCTGCGCGAGCACCGCGCGGGTGGCCTCGGCGACCTCCTCGGCGGGCGCGCCGAAGCCCTCGGCGGTCCGGTCCGCGTACAGCTCGTCCAGCCAGGGGGCGAGCTCCGTCCAGGCGGCCTGCATCCGGCGGTGCGACTCGTCCGTACCGTCACCGAGCCGGACGACCCACTCCGCCGCGTACTGCCGGTGGTACGTCAGCTCCTTGACGCCCTTCGCGGCCACCGCCGCCAGCACCGGATCGGCACAGCCGGCCAGCCGCTCGAACAGGGCCAGCCGCCACGCGGACTGGGCCAGCAGCCGCCCGACGCAGCACGCGAAGTCGCCGCGGGGCAGCTCCGCCAGGCGTACGTTGCGGAAGTCCGCCGCGTCGCGGAAGTAGGCGTACGCGTCCTCGCCGCGCCCCGTGCCGTCGGCCTGCCCGGCGCGGGCGTACAGCAGCCGGGCCTGGCCGAGCAGGTCGAGGCCGATGTTGGCGAGCGCCATCTCCTCCTCCAGCTCGGGGGCGCGGGTGCACCACTCGGCCAGCCGCTGCGCGGTGATCAGCGCGTCGTCCCCGAGGGCCACGCAGACCGCCGCCAGCGCGGCCGCGTCCACGCCCTCGGGAAGCGCCGTCGGCACGCCGTGCAGCGGGTCGGCGAAGCCCGTGCCGAAGGCCCAGCGGGCGTCGCCCTCGTCGCCGTCGGCCAGCGAGAGGTACACGTGCTCGTCGGCCGCTTCGCGGGCTTCACTCATGTCGGCTGCCATGTCCTAGCTGCTCCTGATCGATCCTGTTCGCGGGCTCGGCCGGTTCGCGTGCCCCCTAGATGTGCGGGACGTCCGCCGGGATGTCGTAGAAGGTCGGGTGGCGGTAGACCTTGTCGCCGCTGGGCTCGAAGAACGGGTCCTTCTCGTCGGGCGTGGACGCCACGATGTGGTCGCTGCGCACGGCCCAGAGGGAGACGCCTTCGTTCCGCCGGGTGTAGAGGTCGCGGGCGTGCGTGAGCGCCATCCGGTCGTCGGCGGCGCGCAGCGACCCGACATGCACGTGGTTCAGGCCGCGCTTGCTGCGTACGAAGATCTCGTACAGCGGCCACTGGCCCTTGGGGTGGTGCTGTGCCGCCTCCGGGTGGCCCTGCGTCTCGCTCATGCCGCGCGCTCCTTCTCGTCCTCGCGGGCCCGCTCGGCCTGCTTGGCGGCGTGTGCCGCCGCTGCTTCGCGCACCCAGGCGCCTTCCTCGTGGGCCGTGCGGCGCCGGGTCATCCGCTCGGCGTTGCACGGCCCGTCGCCCTTGATGACCCGCATCAGCTCGCTGAAGTCGGGGGTGCCGAAGTCGTGGTGGCCGCGCTCCTCGTTCCACTTCAGCTCGGGGTCGGGGAGGGTGACGCCGAGCAGCTCGGCCTGCGGAACGGTCATGTCGACGAACTTCTGGCGCAGCTCGTCGTTGGAGTGGCGCTTGATGCGCCAGGCCATCGACTGCGCGGAGTTCGGCGAGTCGTCGTCCGGCGGGCCGAACATCATCAGGGACGGCCACCACCAGCGGTTCACGGCGTCCTGCACCATGTCGCGCTGCGCCTGCGTGCCCGCCATCATCGTCCGCAGCAGCTCATAGCCCTGCCGCTGGTGGAACGACTCCTCCTTGCAGACCCGCACCATGGCTCGTGCGTACGGGCCGTACGAACTGCGGCACAGCGGGACCTGATTGCAGATCGCGGCGCCGTCCACGAACCAGCCGATCACGCCGACGTCGGCGAAGGTCGGGGTGGGGTAGTTGAAGATCGAGGAGTACTTCTGCCGGCCCTCGATCAGCCGGTCGGTCAGGTCGTCGCGGTCCGCGCCCAGGGTCTCGGCCGCGGAGTACAGGTACAGGCCGTGCCCTGCCTCGTCCTGGACCTTCGCGAAGAGGATCGCCTTGCGGCGCAGCGAGGGGGCGCGAGTGATCCACGCGCCTTCCGGCTGCATGCCGATGATCTCGGAGTGGGCGTGCTGGGCGATCTGCCGGATCAGCGTCCTGCGGTACCCCTCCGGCATCCAGTCCCGCGGCTCGACGCGCTGGTCACGGGCGATCGTGCGGTCGAAGTGCGCCTGGAGCTCGGGCTCCTGGAGATCGTTCTCCCGAAGCGCGGGCTCCTGGGGCGGCGCCGCGGTGTCGCCCGGTGACGAGGATGCAGAGCTTGGCATGTCCATCCTTCCCAACCGACCGTTCGTTCGGTTACTTAGTCTCGTGTATTGCGGCGTGTATGGCAAGAGGCGGCCATGAATCGTTCGGCGGTATTCGAAGGCGGGCCGGGGCCGGCGGTGGGCGGGTGGCTCCGCCGGGCTCCTCGCCGGGCTCAGTCCCAGGTGCAGAACCCCTGGCCGGTCTTGCGGCCCAGCTTGCCGCGGGCGACCTTCTCGCGGAGCAGCGCCGGCGGCGCGAACCGCTCGCCCAGCGTGGCCTGCAAGTACTCGGCTATCGCGAGGCGGACGTCCAGGCCGACCAGGTCCGTCAGCCTCAGCGGGCCCATGGGGTGCTTGTACCCCAGGCTCATCGCGGCGTCGATCGCGGCGGGCTCCGCCACGCCCTCCTCGACCATCCGCACCGCCTCCAGGCCGAGCGCCAGCCCCAGCCGGCTGCTGGCGAAGCCGGGGGAGTCCTTGACCACGACGTCGGTCTTGCCGAGCGCGTGCGTCCAGGCGAGCGCCGACTGCAGCGTGGCGTCCGCGGTCTCCGGGGCGACGACCAGCTCGATCAGCGCCGAGGCGGGTACAGGGTTGAAGAAGTGCATACCGAGGAAGCGGGCGGGGCGCCGGAGCGCGGCACCGAGCTCGGTGACCGACAGGGAGCTGGTGTTCGTCGCCAGTACGGTGTCGTCGGAGACCGCCTGCTCGGCCGCGGCCAGCAGCTTCGCCTTGAGCGCGGCGTCCTCCGGTACGGCCTCGACGACCAGCTCGATGCCGGCGGGCAGCTCCTCGGGGGACGCGGCCGTGGCGACCCGGGCCAGTACCGTCTCCGCCGGCTCGGCGAGCTTGCCGCGCTCGGCGGCGCGCGCGAGCCCGGTGGCCACCCGGTCCAGCGCGGCGGCCGCGGCCTCGGCGCCGCTCTCGACGACCGTGACCCGCGACCCGATGGCCGCGAACGACTGGGCTATGCCGGCGCCCATCCGGCCGCCCCCGATGACGGCCACGGCCTCCGGCACGACGGCGTTCGTCTCCGGTGCGGCGGCGCCCGCCGCCGTACCCTCCACTCCCGCGCTCATGACCGCTCCCCCTTCATCTCCGAGCCCTTCTTCGCCGGGCCCCTCTTCTCCAAGAACCGCGTCATCCGGTCCTGCTTGTCCTGCCCCTCGAAGAGCACCGCCTGTGCGAGGTCGTCGGCGACCGGATGCGCGCCGGGTGCGTCCACCACGAGCTTCGTCAGGCGCAGTGCCGTCGCCGAGGAGCGCGCCATGCGGTCCAGTACGGCGTGTGCCCGGTCCAGCAGCTCGTCGGCCGGTACGACCTCCATGACCAGGCCCGCGGCGAGCGCCGCCGGTGCGTCCAAGTTCCGCCCGGCGAGCAGTACTTGCTTGGCGATCGACTCGCCGACCAGCTCCGGCAGCCGCCAGGACGCGCCGGCCGCGGCCAGGATGCCCAGCCCCGGCTCCGGGTTCCCGAACACCGCGTCCGGCCCGGCGATCCGGAGGTCGCAGGCGTAACTCAGCTCCGCGCCGCCGCCCAGCGCCCAGCCGTCCACCGCGGCCAGCGTCGGCATCGGCAGCCGGCGCACCCGCTCGAACAGCCGGCTGTTGATGCCGCGCAGCGCGTCGTCCCGGCCGCGGCGCAGCAGCTCGGCGATGTCCGCGCCGCCCGCGAAGACGCCGCCGTGCCCGGTGAGCAGCAGCAGCCTCGGGTCGCGCTCCAGCAGGTCGCAGACGGCGTGCAGCTCGGAGATCATCAGGCCGCTGAGGGCGTTGCGCGCCTCGGGTCGGCACAGGGTCACCACGACCCGGTCGTCCCGCTCCTCGACGCGCAGCGTCTCGTACGGCCCGTCCGCCGCGGTGCGGCTGGTGCCTACCGGCGGGTGGCCCGGAGTCGTCGCTGTCGTCTCGCTCATATCCGCTCCACCAGCATCGCGACCCCCTGTCCGACGCCCACGCAGAGCGTGGCCAGGCCCTTGTGGGCGTCCTCGCGCTCCAGGCGGCCCAGCAGCGTCAGCAGGATGCGGGCGCCGGAGCAGCCGAGGGGGTGGCCGAGCGCGATGGCGCCGCCGTCGGCGTTGACCTTGTCCTCGTCCAGGCCGAGCCGCCGGGTGACGGCCAGGGACTGGGCGGCGAAGGCTTCGTTCAGCTCGATCGCGTCCAGGTCGGAGATCTTCCAGTCCGCGCGGGCCAGCGCCTTCTCCGTGGCCGGCACCGGGCCCAGGCCCATGAGGTTCGGCTGGAGGCCCGCCGAGGCGGAGGTGACGATGCGGGCCCGGGGCGTCAGGCCGTGCTGCCGCACCGCCTCGGCGCTCGCCACCAGCAGCGCGGCCGCGCCGTCGGAGAGCGGCGAGGAGGAGCCGGCGGTCACGACGCCGCCCTCGCGGAAGATCGTCCGCAGCGTGCCGAGCTTGTCGAGGGTCGTGCCGGGGCGCGGGCCCTCGTCGCGGGTCACCTCGCCGTCCGGGCCCTGCCGGCCGCCCTTGACCGGTACCGGAACGATCTCCCGGTCGAAGTGGCCGGCCTCCTGCGCGGCGACCGCCCGCTGGTGGCTGCGGAGCGCGAAGGCGTCGCACTCGGCCCGCGTGATGCCGTCGAGCGCCGCGACCTCCTCGGCGGTCTCGCCCATGGAGAGCGTCGTCTTGGCCGTATCGGGGCCGGACCCGGCCACCTCGCGGTCGGCAGCCGCGAACCTGGGGTTGGTGAACCGCCAGCCCAGTGACGTGTCGTGCACCTCGCCCGGCTTCGCCCAGGGGGTGCCGGGCTTGGCCATCACCCAGGGCGCGCGGGTCATCGACTCCACGCCGCCCGCCACGACCAGGTCCGCCTCGCCCGCCCTGATGGCCTGCGCGGCCGAGGCGACGGCGGTCAGACCGGACGCGCACAGGCGGTTGACGGTGTAACCGGGGACGGTGTGCGGCAGGCCGGCCAGCAGTACGGCCATCCGCGCCACGTCGCGGTTGTCCTCGCCGGCCTGGTTGGCCGCGCCGAGTATGACCTCGTCGACCGCCTCGGCCGGGGCGCCGGCGCGGCGCACCGCCTCGCCGACCACCAGGGCGGCCAGATCGTCGGGGCGTACGGAGGCCAGCGCGCCGCCGTACCGGCCCTGCGGCGTACGGGCGCCGTCGACCAGATAGACCTCGTCGGACACGTCAGTTCCCCTCGGTGGCGGTGGCCGCTTCGGGGGCCACGTGGCGGCGGGACTGGAGCACGTCGAACCGGCCGGTGATGAAGGCCGAGTCGGTGAGCGTGGCGGAGGCGGCCGGATTCGCCGCGCTGCCGTGGAAGTCGCTGAACGCGGCGGTCTGGTTGGGGAAGACCGCGCCGGTGAGGTTCTCCGAGAGGTGGGCGCCGGCCTCCAGGGCGGCGGCCCGAGTGGCCTCCAGTACGTCCTCGCCGGTGGCGTGCACGGTGGCGGTGAGCGCGCCGTGCGCCCGCACCGTCTCGGTGAAGAGCCGCAGGCTGTGCTCGGTGGAGTCGGTGGCGATCACGAATGAGACCGGGCCGAACCACTCGCGGGTGTACGTCTCGGCGTCGGCGGCCGCGTCCAGCAGCGCCACGTGCGGCGTGCTCAGCGTGGCGCCGTCGTACTCGGGGTGGTCGACGGTCCCCGAGGGGTGCACGGCCTGGCCCAGGCCCGCCGCCTCCGACAGGCGTGCGCGCACCCCGTCGTTGACGAGCGCGCCGAGCGTGCCCGCCGCCCGCTCCGGGTCGCCCAGCAGCTTGTCCAGCGCGGCCGCCAGGTCCTCGCCGAACTCCGCGGCAGTACGAGTGCCCTGGTCCGTACGGAAGCCGTCGCGCGGCACCAGCAGGTTCTGCGGGGTGGTGCACATTTGGCCGCTGTACAGGGACAGGGCGAAGGCGAGGTTGCGCAGCAGGCCCTTGTAGTCGTCGGTGGAGTCCAGCACGACGGTGTTCAGGCCGGCCTTCTCGGTGTAGACGACGGCCTGGCGGGCGTGCTCCTCCAGCCAGTTGCCGAATTCCTTGGAGCCGGTGAAGTCCACGACCCGGACGTCCGGGTGGAGCGCCAGCTCGGCGGCGGTGCGCTGGTCGGCGGTCTCGGCGGCGAGGAGGACCACGTCCGGGTCGAAGCCGGCCTCGGCCAGCACCTCGCGGGCGATCCGCACGGTGATGGCCAGCGGGAGCACGGCGCCCGCGTGCGGCTTGACGATCACGGGATTGCCCGTGACCAGGCCGGCGAAGAGGCCCGGATAGCCGTTCCACGTGGGGAAGGTGTTGCACGCGATGAGCAGGTTCACCCCGCGGCCCACGGGCGTGAAGGTCTTCTCCATGACGAGCGGCTCGCCCTTGCGCTGCGGCTTAGTCCAGCGCGTGACCGCCGGGAGCTTCTTCTGCTCGGCCCAGGCGTACGCCACCGCCTCCAGGCCGCGGTCCTGCGCGTGCGGCCCGCCCGCCTGGAACGCCATCACGAAGGGCTGGCCCGTCGTGTGGTGCACGGCGTGCGCGATCTCGAAACTCGTGGCATTCAGCCGGGCGAGGATCTCGGTGGCGACGCCCGCGCGGACGTCCGGCGTGGCCGCGCGCCAGGCAGGCGCCGCCGCCTTCGCCGCGGCCACCGCCTCCTCGGGCGTGACCTGCGGGTACTCGACGTCCAGCGGCAGGCCGTACGGAGAGCGCTCGCCGACGGCGACCGTGCCGCTCTGCGGATGGCCGGGGAGCTTGAAGGCGGAGCCCAGGTGGGCGCGGAAGGCGGCCTCGCCGGCGGGCGCCGCCTCCGGGCCGTACACCTTCGGGCTCGGCGACTCGGGGTGCGGTGACCAGTGGTCGCGGTCACCGGCCGCGGTGACGGCGCGCTCCAGCAGGTCCTTGTGGCGGAGGAAGAAGTCGGTTCGATCAGTGGCGCGACCGGAGGATCGGTCGGTGGCTCGGTCAGTGACGCTCTCGGACAAGGCAGTCCACCTCTTGACAGGCACTTCAGATGCTGATTGTTTAACCGCGTCGTAACGCTAACCGAATGTTCGGTCGGGCAGCAAGGGTGGTTGATGGCCTGTGGATAACTCCGGTTCCGCTCAGCGGATGTTCGCCGCGGACCAGGCGTCACAGCGGCTCGGCATCGAGCTGCTGGAGGCCGGCGAGGGGTCGGCCCTGCTGCGTATGACCGTGTGCGAAACCATGGTCAACGGGCACGGCATCGCCCACGGCGGCTATCTCTTCCTGCTCGCCGACACGGCCTTTGCCTGCGCCTGCAACAGCCACGGCCCGGTGACCGTGGCCGCCGGCGCCGACGTGACCTTCGTGGCCCCGGCCAAGCAGGGCGACGTCCTCCTGGCGCGGGCCGAGGAACGCACGCGGTACGGGCGGAGCGGCATATACGACGTGAGCGTCCAGCGGGGCGGGGAAGTCATCGCGGAGTTCCGGGGGCGAAGCCGCGTGATCCGAGGTGTGGAGGAATGAGCAGCATGGTCAGCAACCCGACGGCCACGGCGGCCGAGCGCCGGAAGACCGGTACCCCGCTCCCCGACGAGCTCCTGGACGCGGGCGAACGGCTGAGCCGCGACGAGCTGCGGGCGCAGCAGCTCAAGAACCTTCAGGCCACGCTACGGCACGCATACGACAACGTGGAGCTGTACCGCAAGAAGTTCGACGCGGCCGGCGTCCGTCCCGAGGACTGCCGCAGCCTGGCGGACCTGGTGCGCTTCCCCTTCACCACCAAGGCCGACCTGCGCGACACGTACCCCTTCGGGATGTTCGCCGTGCCCATGGCGGACGTCCGGCGGCTGCACGCCTCCAGCGGTACGACGGGCCGCCCCACCGTCGTCGGGTACACCGAGGCCGACCTGGACATGTGGGCCGATGTGTTCGCCCGCTCGATCCGCGCGGCCGGCGGCCGCCCGGGCCACAAGGTCCACAACTCCTACGGGTACGGCCTGTTCACCGGCGGGCTCGGCGCGCACTACGGTGCCGAGCGGGCCGGCTGCACGGTCATCCCCGCCTCCGGAGGCATGACCGCCCGTCAGGTCCAGCTCATCCAGGACTTCCGGCCCGAGATCATTCTCGTCACGCCTTCGTACATGCTCACCCTCCTCGACGAGTTCGAGCGGCAGGGCGTCGATCCCCGGACGACCTCCCTGGAAATCGGCATCTTCGGTGCCGAGCCGTGGACCGAGGAGATGCGCCGCGAGATCGAGGAGCGGATGGACATCCACGCGGTGGACATCTACGGCCTGTCCGAGGTCATCGGCCCGGGCGTGGCACAGGAGTGCGTGGAGACCAAGGACGGGCTGCACGTCTGGGAGGACCACTTCTTCCCCGAGATCGTCGACCCGGTCACCGGAGAGGCGCTGCCCGACGGCGAGGAGGGCGAGCTGACGTTCACCTCGCTGACCAAGGAGGCGCTGCCGGTCGTCCGGTACCGCACCCGTGACCTCACCCGGCTGCTGCCCGGCACGGCCCGGCCGAACTTCCGCCGCATCAAGAAGGTCACCGGTCGCTGCGACGACATGATCATCCTGCGCGGGGTGAACCTCTTCCCGTCCCAGATCGAGGAGATCGTGCTGCGCACCCCTGCGGTCGCCCCGCACTTCCAGCTGGAGCTCTCCCGGCGCGGCCGGATGGACCACCTGACCGTACGGGTCGAGGCGCGCGCCGACGCCGGTACGGAGGCCCGTGCGGCGGCCGCGGCGTCGATCGCCAAGGACGTCAAGGACGGCGTCGGCGTGACCGTGAGCGTCGACATCGTCGACCCGGAGACGCTGGAGCGCTCGGTCGGCAAGCTCAAGCGCATCGTGGACGTGCGCGAACGGGACTGAGGCCCGCGCGCCCCGTTACGGGCGCCCGCCACCTATAGCGGGCGCGCCCCGTGTCACAGTGAGGGCATGATCAGACGACCCGACCGGAACCCGGGGGCACGGCAGGGCCGGACCACCTACGACCGCGACTCCCTCGTGGAGGTCGCGGTCGCGGTGTTCAATGAGCGCGGTTACGACGGCACAGGCATGGAGGAGCTGGCCCGCAGGCTGGGCATCAGCAAGTCCTCCATCTACCACCACGTGTCCGGCAAGGAAGAGCTGCTCGACCTGGCGGTCGGCCGGGCCCTGGACGCGCTCTTCGCCGTACTCGACGAGCCGTGCGGCGCGCACGCGGACGCCACCGCCCGTTTGGAGCACACCGTACGGCGCAGCGTGGAGACCCTGGCCGCAGAGCTGCCCTACGTGACGCTGCTGCTCCGCGTGCACGGGAACAGCGAGGCGGAGAAGCGGGCCCTGGAGCGGCGGCGTGACTTCGATCACCGGGTCGCGGAGCTGGTGCGGCAGGCGGCGGCCGAGGGCGGGGTACGCGGTGACATCGACCCGGGACTGATCAGCCGGCTGCTGTTCGGTACGGTCAATTCCCTGATCGAGTGGTACCGCCCGGACGGCGGGCTCTCCGTCCCGGTACTGGCCGACGCGCTGGCCACCATGGTCTTCGACGGCCTACGGGTGCAGCGGGGCTGACCGCCCCGGGGTGCGGCGCCGGCCACCTGGTGCCGCGGCCGCGACACGCCCGGGCAACGGCCCATTCCCGATCAGGTCGAATGCGTATGTCTAGGACGGCGCAACGTGGGCAGGGGTGCCCGACGGCCGCGTGGCGCGGGATCGGAGCACGGTATGTGGGACACCCTGGTGGAATACGCCTCTCCGCGTCTCCCGTTGACGCGGCTGAACACCGACGACCGGACCGGAAGCAGGGAAAGCACATGAGCACGGTAGAGCTCACCAAGGAAAACTTCGACGAGATCGTCTCCGGGAACGACTTCGTCCTCATCGACTTCTGGGCCGAGTGGTGCGGTCCGTGCAAGCAGTTCTCGCCGGTCTTCGAGAAGTCCTCCGAGAAGCACGAGGACCTGATCTTCGCCAAGGTCGACACCGAGGCGGAGCCGGAGCTGGCCGCGGCCTTCCAGATCCAGTCGATCCCCACGGTGATGATCGTCCGGGACAACATCGCGGTCTTCTCGCAGCCGGGCGCGCTGCCCGAGGCGGCCCTGGAGGACGTCATCGGCCAGGCCCGCAACCTGGACATGGACGAGGTCCGCGCGTCCGTCGCGGAGGCCCAGAAGGAGCAGCAGGGCGGCGGTGAGTGAACTCCTGCTGATCCGGCACGGTGAGACGGAGTGGAGCCGCTCGGGTCAGCACACCAGCTGGACCGACCTCCCCCTCACCGAGCGCGGCGTCGAGCAGGCCCGTGAACTGGGCCCGCTGCTGGCCGGCCGGAAAGTGGCGCTGACGCTGGTCAGCCCCATGATCCGGGCCCGCAGGACCGCCGAGCTGGCCGGTCTCGCCGACGCCGAGGTCGACAGCGACCTGGTGGAGTGGGACTACGGCGGCTACGAAGGCGTGCGCACGGCGGACATCCACCGGACCCGCCCCGAGTGGTTCCTGTTCACCGACGGCGTCACCCCTGGCCCCGAGGGGCATCCGGGCGAGACGCCCGAACAGGTGGGTGCGCGCGCCGACCGCGTACTGGCCCGGCTGGCGCCCCGGCGGGCGGCGGCCGACGGGGACGTCGCACTGGTCGGGCACGCGCACTTCCTGCGCGTGCTGGCGGCCCGAGAGCTGGGGCTGCCCGCGTCCGCGGGCGCGCTGTTCACCTTCGAGACGGGGGCGATCGGCGTGCTCGGTACGGAGCACGACCGCCCCGCGGTGGTGGCCTGGAACACCCGGACGCCCTGAAGGGGGCCGGCCCTTCCCGCATACGTACGGAGCCCGCGCGCCTTCTGGCGCGCGGGCTCCGCCGTCTGTATGGGGGCCGTGCAGCTGTAGGGGGCCGTGCGCGCTTCAGGGGGTCAGCGGCGCCAGCTCCAGAGGGGAGACATGGCCCTCGATCATCGCGGCCAGCCCCTGTACGGCGCAGGTGTCCGGGCGCTCGGCCACCTGGACGGGCATCATCGTGCCCTGCCGGATCATCGGCTCCAGGCCCGGGATCAGCGCGCTGCCGCCGGCCAGCATGATGCCGCGCTCGGCGAGATCGGCGACCAGGTCGGGCGGGCAGCGCCGCAGCACCTCACTGATGCCGTCCAGGACGCCGGTGAGCCGGGCGGCGATGGCGCGGCGTACACGTTCGGGCTCCACCAGGACGCAGCGGGCCTCGCCGCTGACCACGTCCCGGCCGTGCACCTCCACCGGGGCCGGCTCGTGGCCGTCGTCTCCGGCGAGCGCCAGATGCAGCGGACGGATGTTCTGGCTGGCCACCATCAGCTCGTGGTGCAGCCGCAGATGCTGTACGACGGCGTGGTCGACGGCCTCGCCGCCTACGGGGACGGTCGTGGAGGCCACGATGGCCCCGAGGGACAACACGGCGACCTGTGTCGTGCCGGCCCCGCAGACCACGATCATCGTCGCTTCCGGCTGTTCGACCGGCATTCCGCAGCCGACGGCGGCGGCCACCATCGTGTCGACCAGCTCCACCCGCCGGGCGCCGAGCCCGGTGAGCGTCTCCACGGCGGCCCGCTGGGTCAGCGGCTCACTTCCGGCGGGCAGGCAGACCGCCGCCCGCATGGTGGGTTTGCGCCGCCACGCGCGGCGCAGTTTGTCGCCCACGAGCTGTCGCAGCAGCCGTTGGGCCATCTCGATGTCCACGATGGTGCCGTGGCAGACCGGGCGGACCACCCGGATGTGGTCGGGGGTCCGGCCCGCCATGTACTCGGCGCGGGCGCCGACGGCTATGAGCGCGCCGGTACGGCTGTTGACGGCTGTAACGGTCGGTTCGTCCACGATCAGGCCGTGGTTCTTCACGTACACCCGGGTGCGCGCCGCGCCGAGGTCGACGGCGACCGAGCAACGACGCAGCTGCCCAACGCTGGTGGTCATGGGATTCCTCCGCGGGTGGGCCGATAGGGGCAGGAGCGGCAGCACACCTCTCGACCGTCATCCTTCTGCCGTACGCCCTCGGCTGCCCGCTGAACGGGGCCGTGCGAGTGGCGGCGCGCCGTGCTCCCGGTCAGTCCAGCAGCCGTTGCAGCAGGCCCCAGGTGAACTCCGCGACCCGTGGCTCGGGGCGGCCGGAGGGGGCGTCCGGAGCGGTGAAACCCAGCCGCCAGCGGGTGGGCGCCGAGCCCTCCATCGGGCGGGCCGGAGGGAACGCGCGTGCGACCTCGTCGACGGTGCAGGACCACGGCACCAGATCGTCGGCCGTTCGGAGTACGGGACCGGGCGCGCCCGGGGCGCGGATCAGCCACTCGTTCCACACCGCGCCCCCGGGTGCGGCCAGCACCTCGAAGCGCAGATCCGGCCAGAGGGGTACCGGCCAGGTCAGCGCCCGGCACGTCAGGTCGCCCACCCGGCGGGCGGTGTCGGTCTCCGGAGGGCCCAGGACCGAGCGGTACCGCTGCAGGGCGCCGCGCGACCGGGGTGAGCGGCTCATCGCCTGCCACCGCCGGTTGGCCTCGCGCATCTCCGGGCGGGTCACGCCCAGAGTGCGCAGCGCGTCCTCCACCAGGCCCGGCTGGTGGTCCGCCATCCGGCGCAGCAGGACCAGCTGGAAGCCGAGCCGGCCCGGCACGCCGAGCGGCCCCTGCGGCCCTTCTGCGGGCCCCTGCAGCCGGCTCCGCGGTGCGCGTGGGGTTCCGGGCTCATCCGTAGGGCTCATGCCGCATATCGTCGCGCAGTACGGGGCGGGTGGCGGCCGGGTTCGTACGGTACGCGGGATCACCGGGGCCGCGGCCGCGTGGCAGGAAGAGCACGGAGTTGACGTAGCGGCGGTGCGGCACCAGTGTGCGGCGCAGCAGCCCGTGCTCGGCCACATAGGACGTGCGGGCCTGATGCCCCGGGAGGTCGAAGGCGGCCAAGGGGAGCCAGCGGTCGCCGGGCAGCACCCAGCCTCTGTAGTCGCGCGCCGCGATCCACTCCAGGACCGGGCCGAGCGGCTGGATACGGGTCTCCAGTTCGACGAACAGGGCGGGCCGGTACTGCTCGACGGTGCGTTCGGCGCCACGCAGCACTGCCGGCTCGGCGCCGTCCACGTCGACCTTGATGAGCGTCACATCGGACAGCTCCAGATCGTCCAGGGCCAGGCAGCGCACCTCCAGGGCACTGTGGTGCAGCCGGCGGCGCACCAGTGAGGAGACGCCGCGGTCGCCGCGTCCCCCGGAGGGCAGCCACAGCGTCGCGGTCCCCGAGCGGTCGCCGGCCGCGGCCCGCACCACCTCGACGTTGTCGGGCGTCGCGGCCGCCAGGAGCCGCGCCAGATGCGGCACCGGCTCCAGGGTGACGACCCGGTCGGCGCGGCGTGCCAGATGGCGCGCCCAGGGCCCGTACCAGCCGCCCACGTCCACGGCGGTGCCGCCGGGCCGGCAGAAGTCGGCGAGCCGGCGCAGCTCGGGCTCGAAGCGCGGGTAGAGCAGCGTCGCGGCGGCGGAGACCAGCCGCGGGGGCAGGTGCGGGGTGAGCCGCGCGGCGAGCGTCACGGCCGGGCCCCGCCTTCGGGGGCGTCCGCCGCACCGTGTGCCCCGCCCGCCGCCTGCATACGGGACAGCAGCCGCTCGTGCTCTTCGGGGGAGACCTGCTCCCCCGAAGTGGGCAGCAGCTGCGGCACGCCGTCCAGGATCGGATAGCGGCGGCGCAGCCGGGGGTTGTAGAGCACGCCCTCCTCGGCGATCAGGGCCAGCGGCCCCTTGTCGAGCGGACAGGCGAGTAAGCGCAGCAGCGGGTCGTCCGGCTTCATGTATCAGCTCCTCGTACGAGTGCGGTCGCGGAACAGGGGCGGCCGTCGTCCTCCGGTCCATGGCGGCTACCGCCCCGCCCGACGGGCGTGCACCAGCAGGATGGACGCCAGCGACGGAAACCGGCAGAGCGCCCGGTCCAACGGCCGCAGCGGGCGCGGCACATCGTGGTACGGCGCCCCCGCCATCCGTACGACCTCGAACCCGGCAGCCGTCAGGAAACCGCGCAGCGCACGGGCGGTGTACAGCCGCAGATGGCCGACGACCTGGCTGCCCGGGCGGCCGTGAATGCCGCGCAGGCTCACCTCCGAGAACATCGGCTGCACGCCGGCCAGCAGCAGGCCGCGGTTGTACCAGGCGGCGAGATTGGGCGTGGAGAGCAGCAGATGGCCGCCCGGACGCAGGACGCGGCGCAGCTCGTCGAGGGCCGTGTCCGGGTCCACGAGATGCTCGACGACCTCGCTGAAGAGCACCGCGTCGGCCACGCCGTCCCCGAAGGGCAGCCCAGCTCCGGTGAGTTCGCCACGCACGGCATACGGGAGGCGCATCGCCGCGCGGCGCAGCGCGTCCTGTGACCAGTCGACGCCCACGAGACGGTGACCGGACAGGTACGGCGCGGCGGTGGCCGCCGCCGAACCGTCACCGCAGCCGACATCGAGGACGGTGGCCGGGGCCCGCCCGTCATCGGCCGGGCCGAGCGCTCGCGCGAGCATCAGCGCCTGCCGCCGCGCCCGTTCGGCCCCGGAGGCGACGGGCACCGACGGGTTCTCGTAGAAGGACCGCAGGCCCCCGTGGCCGTGCCGTGCGCCTGTCGTGGTCATGCGCCGCTCCAGGAGGTCGCCGCCAACGACTCCTCGAAGAGCGCGCACAGGGTGGCGCCCGCCGCGTCGTCCAGCAGCGCCCGGGACCAGCGCAGGGTGAGCTGGATCCGGCCGTCGGTCGAGACGGTGGCGAGCGACAGCCCGCGCGGCATACGGGCCGGCGCGGAGAACCACACCCCGGTGGCCCGGCCCGCCTCGCCGAAGTCGAACGGGTACGGCACCCGGCCGATGTTGGAGAGCAGGGCGGTGGACGTCCAGGGCGCGGCGGCGGCTCGCGCGCGGCGGGTGACGGCGGCCCGTACGCCGACCGGCAGCACCGGCGTGGTCAGGACGGCGCCCGCGAGGCCCAGGGGGCGGCCCGGTGCGGCCTTGAGGGCGTGCGTGCGGGCCGCGGTGCGGCGCAGCAGCCGGGTGACCGCCGCCGGGTCCGGCGTCCCGGAGGCGGCGGTCTGCGCCGCGTCCCGGAGGTCTGCCGGTCCGAAGCGCACCGGGACCAGCCGGGTCCCGTTGCCGAGCGGCATCTCGGTACCGCGCGGCCGGTCGTCGACCGGCATGGTGAGCACCACGGGAGCGGCGCGAGTGCGGTGCAGGCGGTTCCAGCGGGTCGCCATCAGGAAGGCGGCCACGAGGAGTTGGTCGTTGACCGTGTGCGCGGGCCTGGCCGCCCCGGGGGCGCGGGGCGGCCGGGCCGGTACGGGGAGTTCGGTCAGGAGCATGCCGTTGCCGTCGCCGTTGCCGGGGGCGGTGTTGTCGCGGGCGGCGGCGATGCGGGCCGGTCGGCGCAGCGCGGTGCTTACGGGTGCCGCGCTGTTCCTTCGGGTGCGCCGGGTGGCCGGTTTCGGGGCGCGTACGGGAGGCGGTGCGGGGGAGTTGGCCGCGCCGCCGTACAGCTCGGCGGTGGTGGCCAGCAGGCGCAGGCAGGACGGGGCATCCAGTGCGGTGTGGTGGGCGGTGAGGAGCAGCACGCTGCCGGTGCCCGTTCCGGTGGCCTGTTCGATCACCTCCAGGCGTACGGGCGGCCCGGCGTCCGGGGGCGGGCACTCGGCAAGTGCCCGGTCCCGGGCGCGGCGCAGCGCCCCCGGGTCCGGTCCGGCGAAGGACACCGGTGCGAGGTCCGGTGTGCCGGCCGGCTCCCATAGGTAGCGCCGGTGCCACCAGCGCATGGGGGCCTGCCGCAGCAGCGCCCTCGGGTGCCGCGCCAGCGCCCGCCCGAAGGCGGCGCGCAGCCGCGGGTGGTCCACGACTCCCGGCAGGTGCACCTCCACGTGTACGGTCTCCGGCTCGGCCTCCTGGGCGCAGTGCCGGGCGATCTCGTCCACGAGGGAGAAGGGGGCCGGGTGGGGTGGTGGCACGGCGGTGTGCGGCGCCCTGGGCTGGTGCAGAGGCGTGTTGGAGGTCATGAGGGTCCTGGGGGTCATGGGCCGGGCTCCTCCCCGTCCTTCTCCTCGCGCGGCTCGTTGTTGCGCGGCTCGCTGTCGCGCTTCTTCCGGCGCGGCAGCGGAGGCCGCGTCTCCTCCTGGCGGGGCGGCGGCTGCTCCTCGGGTGGGGGCGTCTCCTCCTTCGGAGAGGGCGCCCGCTTCTCGGGAGGCGGTGTCTTCGTCTCCGGAGGCCGTTCCTCCGCGGGTACGGGGGGCAGGACCGCCGTGTCGTCCTCGGAGCCGGGCGGGGCGCCGCCGTCGGCCGGGAGCGGCCGGGTGGGGGCGGGCTCCTGGGCGGGCGGGCCCGCCTCAGCCGCGCCCTCCTCAGCGGCTCCCTCCTCAGCCGCAGCTTCCTCCGGCTCCGGTGCCGGCGCCCTCCGCTTCCGTCGGAGTCGCCACGACGCCGGCCACAGCCGTCCCGGTGGCACCGTTACGAGCGCCGCCGCCAGGGCGAGCAGGGCGAGGGCCTGGGCCGGGGCGCTGAACGGGCCGCGGCCGAGCGCGGCAGGGGAGCCCGCCCCGAAGGACGCGAGGATGCCGGCTGCCGCCATCGAGAGGAAGGCGAGCGGCGCGAGGAGGCCCGGGCGAATGCGGGCGAGCAGTGCGAGCACCGGTACGGCCGCGGCGTACGGTCCGGTGGCGAGTGCCAGTACGGCGGTGAGGATGATGACGCCGAGCACCCAGGAGGGCGCGGGCGGTGCCACCGGTACCGGTACCTCGCCTGCCTCCTTGCGCTGCCGTATCAGCGCGCACGCCGCCACCAGGAGCACGCCAACGCCCCCGAGGATCAGCCCCATTCGGTACTGCGCGGCCGGCGCGTAGTACAGGTGGACCGTGCCGCCCCCGCCGGCCGGGATCAGGAACGCCTGCTGCCAGCCGTCCACTCGCAGCGGGGTGAGCGGGCGGCCGTCCAGGGTGGCGCGCCAGCCGTCGTTGGCGTTCTCGTACGTCTGGAGGTAGACGGCGCGCCCGGGGCCGACGTAGGCGTCCCGGCTGTCGCCCGACCAGTCCGCGCCCGCGATGACCCGGCGCGGCGCAACGGCCGTCGGCGTCGCGGTGCCGCGGCGGAGCGTCGCGTCGGTCAGCGCGAGCGGCCCGCGGTCGTCGGCCTCGACGCGGTGCCGCCCGGCGGACAGCGCGACCCGGCCGCCCTCCGCACGGCACAGCTCGACCTTGACGGGGCGGCGCTGCACCAGGTCGCGGACCAGGCCGCTGGACTTGGTGGCGTACGGGACGCCGTCAATGGTGAGGTCCGGGCCCCGGCCACACGGCAGCGAGAAGCGCGCGTCCCGTGGGGGCGGCGGGGTGCGGTACTTCTTGAGCGCCGGTATGTAGATCTCGCTGAGTCCGACGGGCAGTTGGAGCGGTTGTCCGGCGACGGGGTTGTGCAGGGTCAGCGGCGCGACCCGGGAGACGGTGATGTCGAGGCGGTCGGTGGTGATCGGGTCGAAGTGGGCCGCGCCGTTCTCGTCGACCCCGGCGGTGGCCGCCCCGTAGGGCGAGTTGATCCGGATCTTTTCGGGGCGCGCCGAGATGCCGCCGGCGGCGGCCAGCACGATGGTGTCGATTTTCTTCTTGCCGGGCCAGCGGAGATGGACCGTGGGTGCGTCCCCGGCGATCCAGGCGGTGGTCAGATCGCCGTCCACGAGGTTGCGCGGGCTGAGCGACTGCCCCGTACTGCTGGTGGAGTCGGCGGTGGCGGTGATCCGGCGGCGCTGTTCGGGCGCGGCCTTCGTGAGCAGTGCGTCCAGGGCGCGGCCGGGGACCGCCAGCGCCTCGGCGGAGATCCGGTACGAGCCGTCGGCCCCGGTACGGAACTGGCGGTGCAGCCCGGTCTCGGCCGAGCCCGGGGAGAGCCCGCCGGGGTCGCTGCCCCGGTGCAGCGCGTACGTGGTGGCGGGCGCGTCGGGGTACGTGGAATCCGCCGGGAGCCGGAGGAACCGGGTGACCCGGACGCCGGGAATGGTCACCTCGGAGATGCCCGCGCCGGAGACCCCGGGGCGCGGCTGTTCCGCCCCCACGAGGGTGACCTTCAGCCACTTCGCCCGCCCCGCCGGTGCCTTGACCGACTGCCGCCGCCCGTCGGTGCGCAACTGGCTGACCGCGCTGCCGCGGTCCGTGGTGACGCGTACGGCCGTCGGAGCGGCGCGCAGCCCGTCTCCCGGCAGCGGAGTCAGCGAGAGCGTCGCGGGGACGTCCACGGGGCGGCTGAAGGCGATCCGCAGCCACTGGCCCACCGGGTCGCCCGCGCTGCCCTCCGCCCAGGCGGTGTCCGGGTCGCCGTCGAAGGCGTGCACCGGGTCGTACTGGGGGAGGTGGAAGAGCCAGCTGCCGCTGGAGGACGTGGTGACCGCGCGGGCGCCGCGCAGCACGGCGGTGGTCTGGTGCTCGATGCCATGGGTGGGCAGGATCTGGCGCGGCGGGCGGCCGGGGTCCTGCACGCTGTCCGGGCCGTTCCGCTCGCGACGGGTGTACGTGTAGGACGTGTTGGTGTTGACCAGGCCGAAGCGGGTATCGGCGCGGCGCAGGCCGTCCCCGGTGAGCTGGAGCGCCGGGGTGTCGACACCGGGGTGCGCGTCGCCGGTCAGTACGGCCGGCCGGTCGCGCAGCCCGGGGTCGGCGGCGAACTGCAGCAGCCCTTCGGGGCCGCCGCTGAGCTGCGCGGTATCGGCCGCGGCCTTCACGGTGACGGGCCCGGGCCGCGGGGTGTCCACCGGCTCGTAGATCTCCACCGCGCGCTGCCTCGGGTACAGCCCCTGCACCTGGACCGGGGTGTCGTCCGCGATCCGGCCACTGGTGGTCAGTGGCCCGAAGGAGGCGACCTTGCGGTAGCCGGACGCCACGAGGGTGCGCCGGACGGTCTGCGGGGGGACGTAACCGATCTGGTCGGGGTCCAGGTCGTTGCGTACCACGACGTTGTAGAGCCCTGAGCGGGCCAGGAAGTCGCGGAGGCCGGGCACTTGGGTCCCGGTCATCAGTGCCTGCTCCACGGCGTCCAGAGCGCGCCGTGAGCCCTTCGTGCCGAAGGGGACGAAGTCGCGCTGCGCCCAGCGGGATTCGGCGAGCACGTCCAGCGGCTGGTCGATGGGGGAGCCCCAGGTGTACAGGCCGTGCGCGGTGGCGGGGACGACCAGCGCGCGGTCGTCGGGGCTGTGCTCCTTCAGCCAGTCGGCGGTGCGCTGCCAGTGGGCGGGCAGCCGCGTGAAGGCGCCGGACTGCAGGACCGTGCCGTTCAGGTAGGGCAGGGCGAGGGCCGGGAGCAGCAGGAACGCGACGATCAGGGGTACGTACCACCGGCCGCCGCGTACCGGACGGCGCTCGCGCGGCCCGTATGCCGCGCCCGTGAGGTGCGCCAGCCCGTACGCCAGCGCGAGGGCGAGGCCCGGCGCGAACTTGTAGACGTTGCGGAACGGCTGCAGCGGCCCGTCCAGCCAGCCGCGCACCTGCTCGTGCAGCGGGCCGCCCAGCGCGCCCCCGTACCCGGCCAGCGCGACCGCCACGACGGCCAGCACGGTCAGCAGCAGCCAGCGCCGCTCGGGCAGGTCCCGGCGGGCTAGTCCGGCCAGGCCCAGCGCGGCGGCGAGCGCGGTGCCGAGCACCGTGAAGGCCCCGGCGACCAGCGTCCAGCCGGCGGGCAGCCAGGGCTCGCCGAAGTTCAGGTACGCGACCCAGTTGCCGGCGCCGCGCAGCAGTTCGGTGGCCGACATGGTGGCGGTGGTGGTGTCGGCCTGCTCGATGTACGGCATGAAGTTCTCGCCGTGCAGGCCCAGGAGGAGCAGCGGTATCGACCACCATGCGGTGGCCAGCACCACGCCCGGCAGCCACCAGGCCAGGAGCCGCCACCTCCGGGCGCCGGTACGGGTGAGCACGTACAGCAGCGCGGGCATCAGCGCGGCGAGCGTGCAGGCGGCGTTGACGCCGCCCATGAAGGGGATCAGCAGCGCCGAACGGGCCGCGGACAGCCGCGCGGTGCGGCGCGGGTCCGCCAGCGGCAGCAGGATCCACGGGAGGACCGCGCCCGGCAGCGCGGCCGCGGACGTGGAGCCGATGACGATGGTGAAGGCGGGCCACAGCGCATACGTGGCGGCGCCCAGCAACCGGGACGGCGGGCTGCCCACCTTCAGGCGCTCGGCCAGCCGCAGCGCGCCCCAGAAGGCGGTGGTCACCACCAGGGACAGCCACAGCCGTTCGGCTATCCAGACCGGCAGATGCGCCAGGTCGGCCAGCGCGTAGTACGGGAGCATCGGGAAGGCGTAGCCGATGTACTGGTCGGCGAGGCCGCCGAACCCGGCCCGGTCGTGCCACAGGTCCCCGAGGTCGACGAGGAACCGCCACGGGGCCAGCGCCACGCCGAGCTTGGTCTCGAAGGTCATCCGGCCCGGCGACGGTGCCAGGAAGGCGACGAAGGCGGCCGCCCAGAAGGCGAGCAGCCAGCTCCGCCGCCGTGGCCGCTCCGGTGGTGGCCCCTCGGGCGCGGTCGTCGGGGTGCTCCCCGGGTCGGGGGAGCCCGGAGAGCGCGAGGTGGGATGCGTCTGGGTCATGGCAACCGCCGGAGTATGAGAAGGAGGTTCCAGGTGGCGACCTCGCGCACGCCGGGCAGGCGGGCGACGGCGCCGGCCAGGAACGGCGCATATCGGGACCGCGCGGCGAGCACCTCGATGTCCCGACGGGCCCGTACCTGGCGCAGCGTGGGCCCGACATGGAGAGCGAAGAGGTTCTCGCCGAGGACGTGCTTGGGGCTGCGCCCGGTGCGCCGCCGGTAGCGGTCGCGGGCCCGGCGCGCGCCCAGGTAGTGCCAGGGCGCCGTCTCGTGGCCGCCCCAGGGGGACAGCCAGTTGGTGAAGGCGACGTAGATCAGCCCATTGGCGCGTGTCACCCGCACCATCTCGCTGAGGAACGTACGCGGGTCGGCGACGTGTTCGAGGACGTTGGAGGAGAAGCAGATGTCCACGGCGCCGTCCGCGAGCGGCAGCAGGTAGCCGTCGGCGCGCACCGCGCCTTCTGGCGGGGCGCCGCGCGCATACAGTTCGGCCGGGTCCGGTTCGAGGAGCACCGCGAGCGCGCCGCGGCGGCGGAACTCCTCGGTGAAGTGCCCCGCGCCACCGCCCACATCGGCCACCACGGCCCCGGCCAGCGGAACGTACCGTTCGAGCTGGTCGGCCGCGTCCCGGGCGAGCAGCCCGTAACAGCCCTCGGGGTCGGTCTGCTCGTGCCGGAAGGCGCGGAGGAGGGCGAGGGACCTGCGCAGCGAAGGATCGCGCACCGCCGCTTCACCGCCCCCGTGCCGTGTACGCGGCCTCCGCGGCCACCGCGCGGAAGCTGCTGACCGTGGCGCTCCACCGGAAGCGCGCGGCGCGCAACTCGGCCGCGCGGCCCAGCGCGTGGCGGCGCTCCGGGCTGAAGGCGAGCGCGCACCAGTGGGCGGCGAACGCGCTCTCCCCCTGTGCGAGCAGCCCCGTCACCCCGTCCTGTACGGAGTCGCGCAGGCCCGGTATGTCGAAGCCGACGGCCGGAGTGCGCCGGGCCGCGGCCTCCATGACCACCAGGCCCCACCCCTCGACCAGTGAGGGGTGCAGCAGCAGCCAGGAGCGGCAGAGCAGCTCGTGCTTCTCCCGCTCGCTGACGCGGCCCGTGAAGCGGACGTCGGGGCCCGCCAGGGCCTCCAGGCGGCGCCGCTCGGGCCCGTCCCCGACGATGACCAGGCGGCCGCCGGTGACCGGCCGTACCCGCTCCCACAGCCGCAGGAGCAGGCCGATCCGCTTGTACTCGACGAGTCTGCCCATGGCCAGGAACAGCGGTTCGGGGGACTTCGGGAGCAGCGGATCCGGCTGCTCGACGCCGTTGTGGACCAGCCGGACGCGGTCCCGCGGCACACCGAGACCGTGCAGCGCCTCGGCGGTCGACCCGGACACCGCGACCATCAGGTTGCCGCGGTGGGTGCCGGCCAGCGCCCAACGCTCCAGGCGGCGGCCCAGGAAGGCGGCGGGGGCCGGGCAGCGCAGCCCCCACAGGTCGGTGTGGACGTGGTTGACCAGACAGAGGGTTGGGCCGCTGTGCCACAGGGGCGCCAGGTACGGCATTCCGTTGCAGACCTCCACCAGCAGGTCGCAGCCGCCGATTCGGCGGGCGAACCGGCCGCGGGCACGCAGGAAGTGGCTCGCGTCGCCGCCCGCCGAGACCACCCGGTAGCTGCGATGCGCGGCCGGTCCGCCGCACAGCAGGGTGACCTGGTGGCCCAGGGCGGTGAGCCCGTCGGCGAGGCGGTCGACGAGCAGTTCGGAGCCGCCCGCCGCGGGGTTGCCGAGGTCCCGGCGGGCGAGGAAGACGATGCGGCGTGGAAAGGGCTGTGGCGCTGTCTGAGGCGTTCTGCGGGCGTGCGGGCGCAGCGGCTCGTGCCAGGGGCGTACGGGCTCCAGAGCCGGGGCGTGCGGCAGCGGTGGCACGTGCTGGGGCATCTGCGCTCCCACTCGTCTCGGGGTGCGGTACCCAGGGTGGGGGACGCACCGCGTACTGAGCCGCGCGGAACGAGCCGACCGGAAAGCGCCGGTGGCCCGAGCGCGGTCAGTGTGCGCCGCGTCCCTCATCGGGGCCGGACGCCGGAGCGACGAACTCCGGCTCCGTGCCTTCGGGTTCGCCGGCACGAGGGGCGGCCTCCGGCCGCGGCCGTCGCCCGATGGCGACCAGTACCGCGCCCGCCAGGGCCAGTACGCCGCCCGCTCGTGCCGCCCACAGAGGAACCGTCTCACCGGCCAGCTCCCGCTTCGTGGCGTCCGCTTCCGCCAGGGCCGCCTGGGCCCGGCGGGTGGCGGGCGTGTAGCGCAGCCGGTGGCCGTCCAGCAGCGTGACCACGTCCCGCTGCCCGCCGGGCGGCCGCAGCGTCCTGCGCGGCGAGGTCACCGCGTCGATGATCCGGCCGCTCAACGGGTCGACGACCAGCTGGATCCCGGCGTTGGCGTACCACTCCTCGGCCTGGATCTGCGGCTGCCGCGGCCGGTCCACGAACCTGCCCGGCACCTGGCGGGTACCGGTCCTGGCCGCCGGCACCGAGCCGGTGAAGACATAGCCCCGGTACCCCGCCACCCGCCGCGTTCCGGTGTACCGGAGCGGCACCGCCTCCCGGAGCGTGTCGTCCCACCACCGGTAGGTGCGCCGCTGCACATCGAAGGGGAACTTCAGGTACGCCTCGCCCTCGTAGCGCGTCGGGGACTCGGCACAGCAGTGCACCGGCGCGTTCGTCCGCCGGTCGGTCACCCAGCGTCCGGTGGTCCACAGGAGCGCCTTGCGCGGGTCCTTCAGGCGCAGCGTCCGCGGCGTATCGATGGTCGTGGACACGTCCCAGACGGCCCGCCCGGTGCGCTCGCTGTCCACCACGTCACCGAGCACGTGCCGGGTGATCGTGAGACGGCCCTTTCTGGTCTCCAGGTCCTCGGTCTCGAAGTAGCGCCCGGTGCCGGTGAGCACCGTGGTGACGTCGACGTCCACGGGGGTCCGCTTCGCCCGCGGTTCGACGTACCAGGTCAGCATTGCCGCCAGGACCAGCAGGAACACGCCGCTGCCGAGCAGGGCCAGGGACAGGGGTGAGGCAGTCTTCCGCATACGGGCACTCCTGTGGCGCGGGCACGGGGCACTCCCTGGGAGCCCGTGTCGGGCTCCGAGCGGCACACCGTAGCGGCGGGCCCGCCGGGCCGGGCGCCGGTGCCCGGAGGTGGGCCGAACGGGCACGGAAGCGGGCCGAAACCGCACCGGCGGCCGTACTCGGCCCTGGGCCGAGCGCAGTAGACGCGCCTTGACACCCCGTCAGCGCCCGCCGAGACTCTGGGCGCCGCACCTGGCGGCGAGGTACCACGACGAAGGGTTCGCCGCGCCATGCCACGACTGCTCGCCGCCGCCCTGACCTGCCTGGCCGCCGCCGCGCTGGCCGTCGGCGCGGGCCTGGGCGCCGTCGCGGCGCTGGACGCCACCCCGGAGCAGCCGAACGTTCCGCTGGTCACCTTCGAACGGACCGGCGGGTAGGCGGGCGCCACCGCCCGGTGCGGGGCGCCGCGCCTACGGGGCCGGCCGTCGCGCCTACGGGGCCGGCCTCGCGCCGTACGGTCAGCTGAAGTCCAGCTCCCCGGTACGGGTGCGCTTCAGCTCGAAGAACTTGTCGTAACCGGCGAGCAGGCGGGCGCCGTCGAAGACCCGTACCGCCTCCTCGCCGCGCGGGATCGCGGACAGTACGGGGCCGAAGAAGGCCACGCCGTCGATGTGGATCGTGGGCGTGCCGACCTCGTAGCCGACCGGGTCCATGCCTTCGTGGTGGCTCGCGCGCAGCGCCTTGTCGTACGCCGTGCTGCGGGCCGCCTCGGCCAGCTCGGCGGGGAGCCCCACCTCGGCCAGCGCCTCCGCGATCACGGCGTCTATCTCCTCGCCGCGGCCCTCGTTGTGGATGCGCGTGCCGAGCGCGGTGTAAAGGTCGCGCAGTATCTCCTCGCCGCGCTGCTGGGCCGCGGCGATGCAGACGCGGACCGGGCCCCAGCCCCGTTCGAGCAGCTCTTTGTACTGCTCGGGGAGGTCCTCGCGGTCTTCGTTCAGGACGGACAGGCTCATGACCCGGAAGCGCAGGTCCAGGTCGCGGTGGCGCTCCACTTCGAGGATCCAGCGGGAGGAGATCCAGGCGAAGGGGCAGAGCGGGTCGAAGTAGAAATCGACGGCGGGGCGGCTGTTTTCGGTACTCATGGCCTCACCGTAGAGGCGCGGCGCCCTCTACGGGGCCGGTATCAGCGGCCTCCGGGGTCGGTGTCAGCGGCACCGGCCGGGTCCTCCGTGCCGTCGTCGGCGTCCATCCCCAGCATCCGCCGCAGCAGCTCCTTGAGCACCGTCCGCTCGGCGAACGTCAGCCCGCCCAGCGGCTCGCGCGCGAAGCCGAGCGCGGCCCGCAGCTCCTCCGCCGTGCTCCGGCCCTCTTCGGTCGGCGCGGCGAGCTTCACGCGGCGGTCGGCCGGGTCGGGGCGGCGCTCGACCAGGCCGCGGGACTCCAGGCGGTCCACGATCCCCGTGACGTTCGACGGCTCGCACTTCAGGCGCTGCGCGATGCGGCGCATGGGCAGCGGCTCGCTCGCGAGGAGGCCCAGCACCCGGGCCTGGGCACCCGTGAGTGCGTGCTCGGCGGCCGCGTGCTCGTACTCCTCGTGGTAACGGGCGACGACGGTGCCGATCAGTTCCACGACCTCGAGGGTCAACGGGTCGGTGCGAGGCGTCATACAGAAGAGGATACCGCGTTGCTTGACAACCTGAAATATTGAGGAGCATGGTTGTTTCAGTACATGAAACATCTGCCGCATCAGGAGGCTCCGGGCATGTCTGCACTCCCCACGACCGGCCGCGAATGGCACCTCGTCGCCCGCCCGCAGGGCTGGCCGACCCCGGCCGACTTCGCCCTGCGCGAGGCGCCGGTCGCCGAGCCCGGCGAGGGCCAGGTCCTGGTCCGCAACATCCACTTCTCCGTCGACCCGTACATGCGCGGCCGCATGAGCACGGCGAAGTCCTACGTCGAGCCGTTCGAGCTGGACAAGCCCATGCAGGGCGGCGCGGTCGGCGAGGTCATCGCCTCCAACGCCGAGGGCTTCGAGGCGGGCGACCACGTCCTGCACTTCCTCGGCTGGCGCGAGTACGCGACGGTCAACGCCAAGTCCGCGGTGAAGGTGGACGCCGAAACCGCCCCGCTGAGCACCTACCTCGGCGTGCTCGGCATGCCGGGCCTGACCGCCTACGCCGGTCTGCTGCGGGTCGCCGACTTCAAGGAGGGAGACGCCGTCTTCGTCTCCGGCGCGGCGGGCGCGGTCGGCGGCCAGGTCGGCCAGATCGCCAAGCTCAAGGGCGCGTCCCGGGTGATCGGCTCGGCCGGTTCGGACGAGAAGGTCAAGGTCCTCCTGGAGGAGTACGGCTTCGACGCGGCGTTCAACTACAAGAACGGCCCGGTGAAGGACCAGCTCAAGGAGGCCGCGCCCGACGGCATCGACGTCTACTTCGACAATGTCGGCGGGGACCACCTGGAGGCGGCCATCGCGACGCTGAATCTGCACGGCCGCATCGCCGTCTGCGGCATGATCTCCCAGTACAACGCGACCGAGCCGACCCCGGCCCCGCGCAATCTGGCCCAGATCATCGCCAAGCGCTTCCGCATGGAGGGCCTGCTCGTCGGCGATCACTACGACCTGCAGCCGCAGTTCGTCGAGGAGGTCTCGGCCTGGGTGCGGTCGGGCGAGCTCAAGTACCGCGAGACGTTCGTGGAGGGCATCGAGAACGGCGTCGAGGCGTTCCTGGGCCTGCTCCGCGGTGAGAACACCGGCAAGATGGTCGTCAGCCTGCCCGCCTGACGCGTCACGGCGGCGCGCCGCAGCCGCGGGAGAGCGCCGTCGCCCTACCGGCAGCCGAGAAATTCGTCAAGCCCCCTTGCTCGTGGCCCCCTTGTGGCCGCCCGTTAGGCTCGGGGCAAGCCGTCGCGATCGTGGGCGCGAGTCGCGGCGTACGTACAGGAGGAATCCGTATGTCCATCCAGCCCGTCGACGTCGTCTACACCGCTGTCGCCACGGCGGAGAACGGCCGTGACGGCCGTGTCGCCTCCGACGACGGCAAGCTCGATGTCGTCGTCAACCCGCCCAAGGAGCAGGGCGGCAGCGGCGCCGGCACCAACCCCGAGCAGCTCTTCGCCGCCGGGTACAGCGCCTGCTTCCAGGGCGCGCTGAGCGTCGTGGCCCGCCAGGAGAAGGCGGACGTCTCCGGCTCGCAGGTGACCGCCAAGGTCGGCATAGGCAAGACCCCGGCCGGCGGCTTCGGCCTCAAGGTCGAGATAGCGGCCTCGATCCCGAACGTCGACGCGGACACCGCGAAGGCGCTGGTCGAGAAGGCGCACCAGGTCTGCCCGTACTCGAACGCCACCCGCGGCAACATCGAGGTCACGCTGACCGTCGCCTGACCCGTGACGCGCGGCGCACGCGGCAAGAAGCGCCGCGCGCCGTAAGAAGGGCCGCACCCCGGTGGGGGTGCGGCCCTTCGCCGTCTGCGGCGGTCCCGCTCCCGCCTCTCACCTGCACCGTCAGCCGCGTCCACCGCCCACGGCGGCCATCGTCCCGGCCCTCGGTCCCGCCTCACCCCAGCCGCATGTGACGCAGCCGACACTTACGACACCTTGACGCCGCGCCCGTGTAATCGATTACGTAGCCCCACTGCAGCGCGAGTAATCGATTACACGCATTACCCGCGACCACCGGACGACAGCGTGAGGGCGAGGGCGCCATGGCGAACATCAAGGACGTGGCCGAGCGGGCCGGCGTCTCCGTGGCCACCGTTTCCCGCGTGCTCAACGGGCACTCGCCCGTCGCGGCCACCCGCGACCGCGTGCTCGCGGCCGTGGACGAGCTCGGCTACCGGCCCAACAACGTCGCCCGCGCCCTGCGCACCGCCCGTACCGGGGCGCTCGGGCTGCTCATCGGCGACCTCACCAACCCGTTCTTCACCGAACTCGCCGACGCCGTCGAGGACGAGGCCCGCAGCCTCGGCTACAGCCTGGTCATCGGCAACGCCGGCGAGAGCCCGCAGCAGCAGGACGACCACATCCGCACGCTGATCGACCGGCGGATCGACGGCCTGCTGGTCAGCTCGGCCGGCACCGGTTCGCCCGTACTGCGCGAGATCGCCGCGGCCGGCACCCCGCTGGTCCTGCTGGACCGCGCCGTCGACGGGCTCGACGTGCCCTGCGTACGGGCCGACGGCCGGGCGGCGCTGGCCGACCTCGCCGCGCACTTCGCCGCGCTCGGCCGCCGCCGCCCCGCGATCATCGTCGCGCCGGCCGGCACCCGTACCGGCGCGGACCGGCTGCGGTTCTTCCGGGAGGCGCTGCGCCCGTACGGCATCGAGCTGCCCGACGAGCGGGTCGGCTCCACGCCCGACCTCCAGCCCACCGGCGGCCGCCGGGTCATGCGCGGCTTCCTGGACCTCCCCGAGCCGCCGGACGCGGTGCTCGCCACGGACAACCTGATGGCGCTCGGCGCGATGGACGAAATCCGGGCGCGCGGCCTGCGCGTACCGGACGACGTGGCGCTGGTGGTCTACGACGACGTGCCGTGGTTCCGGCACACCGACCCGCCGCTGACCGCCATCGCGCAGCCCACCCGCGAGCTGGGCCGGGCCGCCGTGCACACGCTGCTGGAGCGGATCGAGGGCAGGCCGGCGGAGTCCGTACTGCTCCCGGCCCGCCTCGTACCGCGCCGCTCCTGCGGCGAACCGGCACCGGAGCAGGCGTCCCACGAGCCGGTACCGGCCCGCGCGCCCCACGAGCCGGCACCGGCGCACGCACCCCACGAGTCGGCACCGGCGCACGCACCCCGCGCGCCCGAACCGGCGGACGCCCCGCGCGCCACCGACGACCCCCGCACCACCCACGACAGCAACACCGAAGACACCCACGCCCACACCCACACCCACACCCACACCGAGGACGACACCCACAACGAGAGGGGCAGCGCATGACCGGCGTCAACGACGACGTGCCGGGCGACCTGCCGGGCGGCCGCGAACTGCTGCGCGTGGAGGGGGTGACGAAGTCGTTCCCCGGTGTGCGCGCCCTGGACGGCGTGGACATGAGCCTGCGCGCCGGCGAGGTGCACGTACTCCTCGGCGAGAACGGCGCGGGCAAGAGCACCCTGATCAAGATGCTCTCCGGCGCGCACCGCCCCGACGAAGGCCGCCTCCTGGCCGACGGCGGGCAGGACGGCTCGCACGACGGCCTCCACGAGGTGCACATCCGGTCCGCCCAGGACGCCGAACGGCTCGGCATCGCCACCATCTACCAGGAGTTCAACCTCGTCCCCGGCCTCACCGTCGCCGAGAACATCTTCCTCGGCCGGCAGCCGCGCACCGCGCTCGGCCTGGTCGACAAGAAGGCCATGCGGGCGCGCGCCGCCGAGCTGCTCAAGCGCGTACGGCTGGATGTCTCCCCGAACACTCCTGTCGCCGAACTGGGCATCGCCCGCCTACAGATGGTCGAAATCGCCAAGGCGCTGAGCCTGAAAGCGCGTGTTCTGATCATGGATGAGCCGACCGCCGTTCTCACCTCCGAGGAGGTGGAAACGCTCTTCGGGCTCGTCCGCGAGCTGCGCGAGTCCGGCGTCGGCATCATCTTCATCACCCACCACCTGGAGGAGATCGGCGCGCTCGGCGACCGGGTCACCGTGCTGCGCGACGGCCGGTCCGTCGACGAGGTGCCCGCGTCCACCGACGAGGACGAGCTGATCCGTCTCATGGTCGGCCGGGACATCGCCGAGCAGTACCCGCGGCAGCGCCCCGAGGAGCCGGGCGCGCCCCTGCTGCGGGTGCGCGGGCTGACCCGTAACGGGCCCAAGGGCCTGCCGGTGTTCCAGGACGTCGGCTTCGAGGTGCGGGCCGGGGAGGTCGTCGGCCTCGCGGGGCTGGTGGGCGCGGGCCGTACCGAGGTCGCCCGGGCGATCTTCGGCGTGGACGCGTACGACGCGGGCACGGTCGAGATCGACGGCAAGGAGCTGGCCCGCGGCGACGTCCGCGCCGCCATGCGTGCCGGGCTCGGCCTCGTACCCGAGGACCGCAAGGGCCAGGGCCTGGTCCTGGACGCGACCCTGCAGGACAACCTCACCCTTGCCCGGCTGGACCGCGACACCCGCGGCGGCCTGGTGGACCGCGGTGCGCAGCGGCGCGAAGCGGCCCGGGTGGCGGGGCAGTTGAAGGTACGGATGAGCGGGCTCGGGCAGAGCGCCCGCACCCTCTCCGGCGGCAACCAGCAGAAGATCGTCATCGGCAAGTGGCTGCTGACCGACACTCGGCTGCTGATTCTCGACGAGCCGACGCGCGGCATCGATGTCGGCGCGAAGGTCGAGATCTACCAGCTGATCAACGAACTGACGGCGTCCGGCCGGGCCGTCCTGATGATCTCCAGCGATCTGCCCGAGGTGCTCGGCATGAGCGACCGGGTGCTGGTGATGTCCCAGGGCCGGCTGGCCGGCGAGCTGCCGGCGGCCGAGGCCACCCAGGACGCGGTGATGGAACTGGCACTCCAGCCGGCCACCGACCCCACGGCCCACACGACGAACAATGACGAGAGCGCGATGGAGGGCTCCGATGTCCGCTGAGGTGAAGACGGGAGCCGCCGCCGAGGCGGTGGGTGAGGCACCGGACCGGGACGGCTTCGGGCCGTGGTTCTCCCGCGCGGTGCTGCGCAACGGGCCGCTGGGCGGCCTGATCGCGCTGGTCGTGGTGATGGCGGTGCTGTCCAAGGACTTCCTGAACGGGCAGAACCTCCTCAACGTCGGTGTCCAGGCGTCGGTCACCGCGATCCTGGCCTTCGGCGTCACCTTCGTGATCGTCTCGGCCGGCATCGACCTGTCCGTCGGCTCGGTCGCGGCCCTCTCGGCGACGGTGGTGGCCTGGGCGGCCACCACCGAGGGGCTGCCGGTGATCGTCGCCGTACTGCTCGGCCTCGTGGTCGGCGCCGCGGCGGGCCTGCTGTCCGGCGCGCTCGTCGCGTACGGCAAGCTGCCCGCCTTCATCGCCACGCTCGCGATGCTGTCCGTCGGCCGCGGCCTCGCGCTGGTGATCTCCGGCGGCTCGCCGATCGCGTTCCCCGCCTCGATCAGCAAGCTCGGCGACACGCTCGGCGGCTGGCTGCCGGTGCCCGTGCTCGTCATGATCGTGATGGGGCTGATCGCGGCGCTGATATTGGCCCGTACGTACACCGGGCGCGCGATGTTCGCCATCGGCGGCAACGAAGAGGCCGCCCGGCTCTCCGGTATCAACGTCAAGCAGCGCAAGCTCGTCATCTACGCGCTGTCCGGGCTGTTCGCCGCCGTCGCGGGCATCGTCCTTGCGGCCCGGCTCACCTCCGCGCAGCCGCAGGCCGCCACCGGTTACGAACTGGACGCCATCGCGGCCGTGGTCATCGGCGGCGCCAGCCTCTCCGGCGGCTCCGGCAAGGCGTCCGGCACGCTCATCGGCGCGCTGATCCTCGCGGTGCTGCGCAACGGCCTGAACCTGCTGAGCGTCTCGGCGTTCTGGCAGCAGGTCGCCACCGGTCTGGTCATCGCCCTCGCGGTCCTGCTGGACACGCTGCGGCGGCGGAGCGCGCGGTGAGGGCGCGGCGGATGCGTACGAGTGCCCTCACGGTGGCGGCTTCGGTACTGGCCGCCGTCGCCCTCAGTGGCTGCGACCGCGGCGGGAACACCGACCTCGGCCTCGCCCTGTCCACCATGAACAACCCGTTCTTCGTGGGCATCAAGGAAGGCGCGCAGGCCGAGGCGGAAGCCCGCGGACTGAAGATCAACATCACCGATGCGCAGAACGACCCCACTCAGCAGATCAATCAGCTGGAGACGTTCACCAGCCAGAACGTCAAGGCCGCGATCATCAACCCGGTCGACTCCGATGCCGCGGTACCGGCCGTCGGCGTCGCCAACCGCGCCGATGTCCCCGTCATCTCCCTGGACCGCGGGGTCAACGGCGGGAAGGTCGGCTCGACCATCGCCTCCGACAATGTCGCGGGCGGCCGGCTCGCCGCGAAGACGCTCGCCGAATCGCTCGGCGGCAAGGGCAAGGTGGCGTTCCTCGAAGGCCAGCCGGGCACCTCGGCGGCGCGTGAGCGCGGCCAGGGCTTCGAGGAGGGCATCAAGAAGTACCCCGGTATCCAGGTCGTCGCGCGGCAGCCCGCCGACTTCGACCGCACCAAGGGCATGGACGTGATGTCCAATATGCTCCAGGCGCACCGCGACATCGCCGGCGTCTTCGCCGCCAACGACGAGATGGCGCTCGGCGCGTCGAAGGCGCTGGGCGCGAAGTCGGGCAGGGCCGTGAAGGTCGTGGCCTTCGACGGCACGCCGGACGGGATCAAGGCGGTACGCAATGGCACGCTGACGGCGACCGTCGCGCAGCAGCCGAAGCTGCTCGGCAAGCAGGCCGTGGACTGGGCCCTGAAGGCCGCCCGGCACCAGCCGCTGCCGAAGCAGGTGAAGGTGCCGGTGGTACTGGTGACGGAGAAGAACGCGGCGCGGTACGACGGATGACCGCGGTGCGGTACGACGGATGACCGCGGTGCGGTACGAGGGATGACCGCGGTGCGGCAGCAGGACCCGGGCGGTGGCACACCGCCGCCCGGCAGTGAACGAAGAATGGAAACGGCGGACGTGCACGCACACAACGACGACCACAGCGAAGACACCGGCCACGGCTACGACTACGACGTGCTGGTGGTGGGCTCGGCCAATGCCGACCTGACGGTCCGGGTGGACCGGCGGCCGGACGCGGGCGAGACCGTGCTCGGTACGGACCTGGTCGAGTCGGCGGGCGGCAAGGGCGCCAACCAGGCGGCCGCCGCCGCCCGGCTCGGCGGCCGGGTGGCGCTGCTGGCGCGGATCGGCGGGGACGCGTACGGCGAGCTGCTGCTGAACGCCCAGCGCGCGGCCGGTACCGATGTACGGCATGTCATCGCCGATCCGGAGGCCCGCACCGGCACCGCGATGATCATCGTCGGCACGGACGGTGACAACAGCATCGTCGTCTCGCCCGGCGCCAACGCGGCGCTCACCCCGAAGGACGTCGCCGCGGCGCACGCGGTGATCGCGGGCGCCGCCGTGCTCTCCCTCCAGCTGGAGATCCCGATGGAGTCCGTGGCGGCCGCGGCCGCCACGGCGCGCGAGGCCGGCACCCGCGTCGTCCTCAACCCCTCCCCGGCGCCCGAGAGCCTCGCCTCCGAACTGCTCGCTGCCGCCGACCCGCTGGTCGTCAACGAGCACGAGGCACGGCGGCTCTCCGGCGCGGCGGACGGAGGCCCGGCGGACTGGGCCCGCGCGCTGCGCGACCTGGGCGCCCGCTCGGTCGTCGTCACGCTCGGCGGCGACGGCGCGTACGTCCTGGACGCGGACGGGGAAGCGGCCGTACCGGGCGTGAAGGTGAAGGCCGTGGACACCACGGGGGCGGGCGACGCCTTCACCGGCGCGCTTGCGGTTCGGCTGGCGCGGGGGGAGTCGTTGGCGGTGGCCGCGCGGTATGCGGTGCGGGTTGGTGCCGCCGCCGTCACCAAGGCTGGTGCGCAGCCGTCGTATCCGACGGAGGAGGAGCTGCCGGAGGGCTGACCTCCTTCGGGCCGTACCGGCAGTGCTCCGCGCCGGTCATCAGGGCCCAGTACCGGTCGCCGTACGACCAGTGCCACCACTCCGTGGGGTAGTTGACCAGGCCGGCTCCCTCCAGGGCCGCGCTCAGGACGCGGCGGTGGGCGCGGGCCTCGGCGGTGAGCCCCGGCGCGTGCGTGTAGCAGGCGCCGGCGCTCTCCTCGGGGCTCGCGTTGACCGGCGAGCCCATGTCGACCTCCGCGCCGTCGGCCGTGACGAGTTGTACGTCCACCGCGCCGCCCGCGCTGTGCGGGGCGATCTCCGGCGGCGAGACATACCGGCTGGCGGCGTCCCGTATGCGCGCGGGCGGCCACTCCGGATGCGCGGTCCGCAGCTCGGCGGCGTACTCCTCGAAGTACCGGCGCTGCAGGGCCGGCGGGCGGTACCCCTCCACCAGCTGCAGCCGTAGGCCGTCGGGCAGTGCCTTCTGGGCGCGCAGCAGCCGCTCCACCACGCCCGTACGCAGCTGCGCGAAGGCGCCCGGCGCGTCCTGCCGTGTCCCGGAGATCCGCAGCTCCGGCGCCGCCGTTCGCACGTCGAGCAGCGGCTCCCCGCACTCCATGACCGGCACGGCAGCCACCGCCGGGTTCGACATCAGCGTGATCCGCTCCCGGAGGTCGGCGAGCACGAGCCCGGCCTCGGCTCCCGCGTCGGCGATCCGGCCGGCCTCCGGCGACCACGCGCCGCTCAGCCCACAGCCGATGCCCGGGCTGCCCGGGCCGAGACAGTTGGCCAGCACCACATGCAGGCCGTGCTCCCGGGCGGCTGCGGCGTACCCCTCCGTCCGCTCCGCCGAGTCGTGGAACGCGCTCGCCAGCAGCACCCCGCAGCCGTCCGCCGCGGCCCGCTCCCACACCTCCGGGCGCGCGGTGTCGTAGCACGTGGCCAGCGCGATGCGGAGGCCGCCGAGCGTGCACCTGCCGTCCGTGCGGCCGGGTGTGAAGACCGCCTTCTCCTGGCCGTGCAGATGCCGCTTGTCGTAGCGGGTCAGCAGCGCGCCGTCCGGGCCGTAGACGTACGACGTGAGGGCCAGGCCGCCGTCCGGCGCCGGGGCCGGGCAGTTGACCACCGCGGCCGTGCCCGTCGCCCGGCAGGCCGCGACGACGGGCGCGAGGACCGGGGCGTCCGGTGCATACGCATACCGCTCCGGCGCTGCGGCTATCGCGTCCAGCTCGTACCCCGTCAGGGCCAGTTCGGCGAAGACGACGAGCCCGGCGCCGCGCTCCGCGGCCTCGGTGACCAGCCCGGCCATCCGCGCCGCGTTGGCGGCCGCGTCCAGCGGGACGGGGATGAACTGCGCTGCTGCGAGGATCATTTGCCCATCATGCACCCGGCCACTGACAACCGGCCGTCACCGCCGTCCGCACCAGCTCTCGCAGCTGGCCGACGATGGCCAGCCGGTTGCGGACGAAGGCCGGGTCGGTGACCGTGCCGGTCTTCGGGTCGGTGTTGCCGGAGCCGAATTCCAGTACCGGGGTGTGCAGATGGCCGCCCGGCAGCGACGGGGCCACCGCGTCCCGCAGCAGCGTCGCCCGGTAGGCGATCTCATTGGAGAGGTAGTCGCCGCCACCGCCCGCGCGGGCCGTGGAGCCCGGGGTCGGGCCGTCCGGGCGCTTCACCGGCTCGGTGCCGCCAGCCGGGATCTCGGTGACCTCGGTGTTGTCATGCACCGGGTACGGTCCGGTCGCGCCGCCGGCGAGCGCCTCGTACGGCAGCGTCGTGCGCGTCCACTGGGGCTGCGGCCGGACCGTCGGCACGTCGTCCGGGATCGGCACCGTCTCCGTACGCGACTCCCGCGCATTGTCCGGGTAGCCGCCGCGCCAGGCCCCGTTGGTGCGCTCCACATCGAAGCGGCCGGGGCGGCCCTGGCTGACGGTGGTGAAGAGGTCGACCTGGCGCGGTCCCGGGCGGAAGTGCGGCAGCAGGGTGCGTTCCACGGTTCCCGCGGCGAAGTCCGACCAGCGGACCGGGAAGACCGCCGTCTCGATCCGTACGGCCCGCCCCGAAGAGGTACGCAGCGTCGTCCCGTCCAGCGCGAGCGCCGACGCGCCCGACGGGTTGCTGCGCCGGGGATCGGCGTCCAGTTGGAACGGGTCGAAGCCCGTCACCAGGACGCGCGTGACGCCCCGCCCCGGAGGCAGCTCGATCGAGTCCTCGCCCCGGGACGCGCGTTCCAGCGCCCCGTACAGCACCGCGCGCCGCTCGGCCGACAACTCGAAGGACGGCTGCCATTCCCGCAGCGCCCGGGTCATCTCCAGCCGCGCCCAGTACAGCGGCCGGTCGTCGTCCCGGCTGAGCTCGCCGCCCATGGGGCCGCGCCCCTGGACACGGTCCACGGCGCGGTCCCACAGCGCCCGCCCGGCCCGTACGACGTACCGTTTCGCCGACCCCTCCGAGCGCGTCGCGGCAAGCCCCCGGGCGAATTCGGGCCCTACCTCGTCGAAACCGCTGCGCCGCAGGATCTCCCGCGGCGCGGCGAGCCCAAGGCGTCCCTCCTCGACCGCGACGGGTGACGGGGCGTCGGTCCCCTCCTGGGCGGCCGCCGGTGCGGTCAGGGCGAGGGGAAGCGCGGCCGTCAGCGCGGTCCCCAGGGCGATGAGCCTGGTACGTATGCGTCTCATGGGGCGAGTAAAGCGGGAGGGGCGCAGGTGTCGGTAGAGGGCAACCGCCGGCCCTCCGGGCACGGCCGGCCGCACCCGAAGCGGGTGGCGCCCCCGAAGCGGGTGGCCGCCCCCGTAGGCGCCGCCTACTCCACCCCGAATCCCCACACCGTCCGCGACCGGAACACCCGCCCCGGCCGCAGCACCGTAGAGGGGAAGTCCGGCCGGTTCGGGGAGTCGGGGAAGTGCTGGGTCTCCAGGGCGATTCCGCCGCCCGCCAGGAGGGGGCGGCCCGTGCTGCCCGTAAGCGAGCCGTCCAAGTGCTCGGCCGTGTAGAGCTGTACGCCCGGTTCGGTGGTCGACAGGCGCAGGACGCGGCCCGAGGCGGGGTCGCTCAGCTCGGCCACCGGGCGCGGCTCCGGGGCCCGGTCCTCGGGGCCGCCGAGCGTCCCGGAGCCGTCGCCGATCACGAAGGTGTGGTCGTACCCGCGCCCTACGGTGCGGCGCGCCCGGAAGTCGAAGCGGGTGCCGGCGACGGGGGCCGGGGCACCGGCCGGGATGCCGGTCACGTCGACCGGGAGGTAGTGGTCGGCGGCCATCCGCAGCCGGTGGGTCTCCGCGCTGCCGCTGCCGTCGCCGCTGAGGTCGAAGTACGTGTGGTTGGTGAGGTTGAGGACGGTCGGCGCGTCCGTGGTGGCGAGGTAGTCGCAGGCCAGCTCGCCGGCCGGGGAGAGGGTGTACCGGACGCGGACGTCCAGCGCCCCGGGGAAGCCCTCCTCGCCGTCCCTACTGGTGCGCCGCAGCTCCACCCCTCCTGGGCACGGCGCGGCGTCCCACAGGGCCGTGGAGAAGTTCGCGACGCCACCGTGCAGGCAGTTCGGGCCGTCATTGGCGGGCAGCGCGTACCGCCGGCCCTCAAGGGTGAACGCGGCGCCCCCGATACGGCCCGCGTACCGGCCGACCAGCGCCCCGAAGTACGACTCGCCGTGCGCCTCGTACCCGGCCGCGTCCGGGAGGCCGAGCGCGATCTCGCCGCGGGCGCCGTGCCGGTCGGGTGTCTCGATGCTCTGCACGATGCCGCCGTACGTCAGGATCCGTACCCGGACTGCGCCTGCTTCGAGTGTCCAGCGGTGGACGATACTGCCGTTTTTCAAGGTGCCGAAGGGCTCTTCGGCGACGTGGGTCGCGCTCATGGCGGCGAGCCTATGCCCGCGCGTCCCGAAGACGGTGCGCGGTCAGCCGCGGCCTTCGGGGCGGGTGACGGTGCGGTAGGCCATCCCGGCCAGTTCCCGCTGGCCGCGCTTGCTCGGGTGGAACCAGTCCCACTCGCTCAACTCCCGGCCGGTGAAGCGGTAGTCGAAAACCGCCTGGTCGAAGCGGCAACGGCGGTCCTGCTCGCACACCTCGCGCAGCGCCGTGTTGTAGGCCACCACCCGGTCCCGCACGCCCTCCCTGCGGTCACTGGCGGCGCGCGAGACGTCGTCCGCGCCGTGCAGCATCGACTGGCAGATCCCGAGCTTCCACACCTGCTTGCCCACCGGATTCCGGCGGCCCTGCGACCACAGTCGCATCAGGTCGGGCACCGCGGCGACGTAGACCTGCGTACGGGGCAGCGCGCGGCGCAGCTTCTTCAGGGACGTCCGGAAACCGGCGCGGAATTCAGCCGTCGGTGTCATGGCGGAGGCGTTGTTCCGGCAGGCGTCGTTGGCGCCGATCAGGATCGTGACAAGTTGGGGTTTGTGCGGAATCGCTCGGTCGATCTGGCGAGGCAGATCGGCCATGAGCGCTCCGGTGCGGGCGTAGTTCCAGGCGTGCCCGGACGGGTCCGTCAGGAGGCGTTCGGCCAGGCTGCGGACGGCCGGATCCGTGCCCGTGGCCCAGGAGGCGGCGGAGCAGTCGGCCAGCAGTCCGCAGGCGTCGAAGCCGGCCGTTATCGAGTCACCCAGCGCGGCCACCGAATCCGGACGGGTGTCCCAAACCGGTGGGGGCGCCGGGTGCGGACGGGCGGATTCCGTGCGGCCGCGCGAGGCCGGGGAGTTGTCGCCGGCGTCGCCGGAACCGCAGGCCGGGACGGCGAGGAGCAGGGCGGCGGCGAGCATCGCGGGCACGGTGACCGGTCGCCGGCGGGGGCGTCCGGTGGCCCAGTTGATCTTTGCCATCCTCTGTCCCCCTCCGACGTGCGAGTGATATCTCTTCCGTGAGCGACGGTACGTCACTCCTCGGCGGTCACAGCGCGATAGCTTTGCCCCGTGGCCGTCGGGCGGCGACCTGGAGGAGTAGCGCACTCCCGTACGAACAAATTACAACACGTCATTTCCTGTCCCTTTTGTGGCGAATTGAGCCCCATGGTGTTTACTGTAGGTAACCTCGCGTGCTGGTGCCGAAGTGATCATTGGGGCAGAATGTCAGCAGCTGTCCCGGCCGCGACCGGAACGGGCACGAGGCCGCTGGGGAAGGCGAACCTCGAACCGTACTGGAGGTCCCGGTGACGACACGTGGAGTTCTGTACGTCCACTCCGCTCCGCGCGCGCTGTGCCCGCACGTCGAATGGGCCGTCGCGGGCGTCCTCGGCGTGCGCGTCAATCTCGACTGGATCCGCCAGCCCGCCTCGCCCGGCACGTGGCGCGCGGAGTTCTCCTGGCAGGGCGAGTCCGGCACCGCCTCCAAACTCGCCTCCGCGCTGCGCGGCTGGCACCTCCTGCGCTTCGAGGTGACCGCCGAGCCGTGCGCGGCCGCCGAGGGCGAGCGCTACAGCTCCACGCCCGACCTGGGCATCTTCCACGCCGTCACGGGCATCCACGGCGACATCCTGATCCCCGAGGACCGGCTGCGGGCCGCGGTGGCCCGCTCCGCGCGCGGCGAGACCGACCTGGCCGCCGAGGTCGCCCGGCTCCTCGGAAAGCCCTGGGACGACGAGTTGGAGCCCTTCCGGTACGCGGGCGAGGGCGCGCCGGTGCGGTGGCTGCACCAGGTCGTGTGAGGGCGCGGCGCGTTTGTCTTCGAGCTCGCTCGAAGACGTAGCGTGCCGTTCATGGCTGACAAGACCTCAGTGGCCGTACTGGGCACCGGAATCATGGGGGCCGCCATGGCCCGCAACCTCGCGCGCGCCGGCCTCGACGTCCGCGTATGGAACCGCACCCGCGCCAAGGCCGAACCGCTGGCCGCCGACGGCGCGCGAGTGGCCGACACCGCCGCCGCCGCGGTGGACGGCGCGGACATCCTGCTCACGATGGTGCACGACGGGCCCGCCGCACTGGACGCCGTACGGCAGGCCGAGCCCGCGCTGCGCCCCGGGCAGCTGTGGCTGCAGATGAGCACGGTCGGCCCCCAGGCGCTGGCGCCGCTCGCCCAGTTCGCGACCGCACATGGTCTGACCTTCGTCGACGCCCCGGTCCTCGGTACCAAGCAGCCCGCCGAGAACGGGGCCCTGACCGTCCTCGCGGCCGGACCGCAGGACGTACGGAAGGCCGCCGAGGAGGTCTTCGGAATCGTCGGGCAGCGCACGCTGTGGGCCGGTGAGGACGGCGCGAGCGGCGCCGGCAGCCGCCTCAAGCTCGTCGCCAACAGCTGGGTACTGACCATCATCAACGGCGCGGGCGAGGCGCTGGCGCTCGCCGAGGGCCTGGGTGTGGACCCGCGCGACTTCCTGGACGCGGTGGCCGGCGGCCCCCTCGACGTGCCGTACCTCCGGATGAAGTCCGAGCTGATCCTCTCCGGCGACTACCCGGCGAGCTTCACGGTCTCCGCGGGCCGCAAGGACGCGGCCCTGATCGCGACGGCCGCGGAGGGCGCCGGCGTACGGATGGACCTGGCGGCGGCCGCCGCCGAACGCTTCCGCAGGGCGGAGGCGGCGGGCCACGGCGACAAGGACGGCGCCGCCGCGTACTTCGCCTCTTTTTGCGGCTGAACCGCCGCCGCTCTCGCGGACCCAATTGCTCGCCGCCTGGGTTTCTCAATTAATGGTTGCGGCGTTCGACGGGCAAGACGAGGGCCCGCCCGGTTCAGCCGGGCGGGCCCTCACCACGTACGACGGCCGGCGTCAGACCGTACGGAACGCCAGAACCACGTTGTGGCCGCCGAAGCCGAACGAGTTGTTGATCGCGGCGATCGTGCCCTCCGGCAGCCGGCGGGGCTCGTTACGGACGATGTCCGCGTCGACCTCGTCGTCGAGGTTCTCGACGTTGATGGTCGGCGGGGCCTGGCGGTGGTGGAGCGCGAGGACCGTCGCGACGGTCTCGACGCCGCCCGCGCCGCCCAGCAGGTGGCCGGTCATCGACTTGGTACCGGAGATCGCGATGTGGTCCACGTCGTCGCCCAGCACCCGGCGCAGCGCCTTGATCTCGGCGATGTCACCCTGCGGGGTGGACGTGGCGTGCGCGTTGAGGTGCGCCAGCTCGGCCGGCTTGAGGTCGGTGGCGTCCAGCAGGTTCTGCACGGCCGCCGCGATGCCCCGGCCGGTCGGCTCGGGCTGCGCGATGTGGTGGCTGTCCGCGGACAGGCCCTGGCCCAGCACCTCGCAGTACACCTTGGCGCCGCGCTTGGCCGCGTGCTCCGCCGACTCCAGGATCACTACGCCCGCACCCTCACCGAGGACGAAGCCGTCCCGGGCGGTGTCGTACGGACGGGACGCCTTCTGCGGCTCGTCGTTGTTCTTCGACATCGCCATCATGTTCGCGAAGGCGACGATGGGAAGCGGGTGGATCGCCGCCTCGGTGCCGCCCGCGACGACCACATCGGCACGGCCGGTGCGGATCATCTCGACGGCGTACCCGATGGCCTCGGCGCCGGAGGCGCAGGCGCTCACGGGGGTGTGCACGCCCGCCTGCGCGCCGACCTCCAGGCCGACGTTGGCGGACGGGCCGTTGGGCATGAGCATGGGCACGGTGTGCGGGGAGACGCGGCGTACGCCCTTCTCCTTCAGCACGTCGTACTGGTCGAGCAGGGTGGTCACGCCGCCGATGCCGGAGGCGATCACGGTGCCCAGACGGTCCGGGTCGATCAGCGCCGAGCCGTCCTCGGCGGTGTCCTCGCCGGCCGGGCCGGTGTAACCGGCGTCGGCCCACGCCTCACGCGCGGCGATCAGCGCGAACTGCGCCGAGCGGTCGAGCTTGCGGGCGACGGGGCGCGGCAGGACCTGGTCCGGCTCGACGGCTGCGGTGGCGGCCATCCGGACGGGCAGGTCGGCAAAGCGCTCGTCTTCCAGGGGTCGCACGCCGGAGCGGCCCGCCATCAGACCTTCCCAGGTCGAAGCGGAGTCGCCACCCAGCGGTGTGGTTGCGCCGATACCGGTGACGACCACGGTGCGATTGGTCGCGTTCACGGAAATTCTTGTCTCCACAGGTAGAGGGGTCGAGAATCGACGGCGCCACCGCGGGGTGGCGACATGCCGGCCTGGATCAGGCCTGGTGCTCGAGGATGTACTTGGTGGCGTCGCCGACCGTCTTGAGGTTCTTGACGTCGTCGTCGGGGATCTTGACGTCGAAGCGCTCCTCGGCGGCGACGACGACCTCGACCATGGACAGCGAGTCGACGTCCAGGTCATCGGTGAAGGACTTGTCCAGCTTGACGTCCTCGGTGGGGATCCCGGCGATCTCGTTCACGATCTCGGCGAGACCTTCGACGATCTCTTCCTGAGTGGCGGCCATGTTGGCGCTCCTTCGGTGTTTTTCGAGTGAAACTGTGCGTTGCGGTGAAGTTCCGTACAGCCGCTGGATCGTCCGGAGACGTCGGCGCTGCGTAGATCTTGCCTAGGGGAGAGTAACGACCGTGGCGGCGTACACGAGACCCGCCCCGAACCCGATGACGAGTGCGGTGTCGCCGCTCTTGGCCTGACCGGTCGCCAGCAGCCGCTCCATCGCGAGCGGAATCGAGGCGGCCGAGGTGTTGCCGGTGGTCTCCACGTCACGGGCGACCGTGACGGACTCGGGGAGCTTGAGCGTCTTCACCATCGAGTCGATGATCCGCATGTTGGCCTGATGCGGGATGAAGACGTCCAGATCCTCGGGCTTGACGCCGGCCACGTCCAGGGCTTCCTGGGCGACCTTGGCCATCTCGAAGACCGCCCAGCGGAAGACCGCCTGGCCCTCCTGGGTGATCGCCGGGTAGCGGATCTCGTCCAAGGCAAGCTGGTCGGCGGGGCCGTTGCCGCCGGGCACCGGGGTGCGGCGGTAGACGTCCCAGCTCAGGGTCTGCTTGATGGTCTCGGACTTGTCGCCCTCCGAGCCCCAGACCGTCGGGCCGATGGCCGGCTCCTGCGACGGGCCCACGACCACGGCGCCCGCGCCGTCACCGAAGAGGAAGGCCGTCGCGCGGTCCTCCAGGTCGGTCAGGTCCGAGAGCCGCTCCACGCCGATGACCAGCACGTACTCGGCCGAGCCGTCGGTGATCATGCCCTTGGCCAGGGTCAGGCCGTAACCGAAGCCCGCGCAGCCCGCCGAGATGTCGAACGCGGCCGGCTTGCCCGCCCCTATCCGGTGCGCGATCTCCGTCGCGACCGCCGGGGTCTGCTTGAAGTGCGAGACCGTGGAGACGATCACGCCGCCGATCTGCTCCGGCGTGAGACCGGCATCGGCGATCGCCTTGCCCGCCGCCTCCACCGACATCGCCGCGACGGTCTCCTCGGGACCGGCCCAGTGACGCGTGGCGATGCCCGAGCGCGACCGGATCCACTCGTCGGACGAGTCGATGTACTTGAGGATCTCCTCGTTCGGCACGACATTGACGGGGCGGTAGCCGCCCACGCCCATGATCCGCGCGTACGGGGCGCCCTGCGCAGGCTTGATCTTCGAGGTCATGCTTGTCGGTCTCCTTATCCGGCCGAGTTCTCGGCAGCGGGAGAAGCGTGCTCGGCGATCAGCTCGCGGGCCGCGTCGAGGTCCTCCGGCGTCTTCAGCGCGAGGGTCTTCACACCGGGCAGCGCGCGCTTGGCGAGGCCCACCAGGGTCCCGCCGGGGGCCGCCTCGATCATCGCGGTGACGCCCAGTTCCTTGAAGGTCTCCATGCACAGGTCCCAGCGGACCGGGTTGGCCACCTGGCCCACCAGCCGCTGCACGACCTCCTGGCCGCCGGTGACGACCTGGCCGTCCTTGTTCGAGACGTACCGGGTGTGCGGAGCGGCGGGGGACAGCTCGGCCACCGCGGACTCCAGCGTGGCGACCGCCGGGGCCATGTGCACCGTGTGGAACGCGCCGGCCACCTTCAGCGGGACGACCCGGCGGGTGCCCTCCGGCTTGTCCTCGGCGAGCGCCGCCAGCTGCTCGGCGGTGCCGGCGGCCACGATCTGGCCCGCGCCGTTCACGTTCGCCGGGGTCAGGCCCAGCTTCTCCAGGTGCGGCAGGACCGTCTCCGGCTCGCCGCCCAGCAGGGCCGACATGCCGGTCTCGGTGACGGCCGCGGCCTCGGCCATGGCCAGACCACGCTTGCGTACGAGACCCATGGCGGCCTCGTCCGGCAGCACACCGGTCAGCGCGGCGGCGGCCAGCTCACCGACGCTGTGCCCGGCCGCGGCGCCGACGAGCGACGCGAAGTCCTCCGGCGTGGCGAAGAGCTGCCGCGCGGAGACCAGGGCGGAGGCGACCAGCAGCGGCTGGGCGACGGCGGTGTCACGGATTTCGTCCGCGTCCGCCTTCGTGCCGTAGTGCACCAGGTCGAGGTCGATGGCGTCGGACCAGGCACGCAGCCGGTCCTCGACACCGGGAAGGTCGAGCCAGGGAGTCAGGAAGCCGGGCGTCTGAGCGCCTTGGCCGGGAGCGACGAGTACGAGCACTCTCACACTCTCTCTTGTGGGAGGTCCCGCCCGCCCGTGGGGACAGGGACGAAGAACCATCGGGGTAATTGTGGGTGTCCAACAAAAGCTTAGGGTTGCGCCTCACCGTCGGCCAGGCGCCCCAGGATGAGGGCGATACGCAAGGTGAACGCCGAGCGGACATCGGACGGCGACCACCCGGTGACGTCGGTCACACGTCGGAGCCGGTAGCGCACGGTGTTGGGGTGCACGAAGAGCATCCGCGCCGCCCCCTCCAGGCTGCTCGCCTGCTCCAGATAGACGCTCAGCGTTTCGAGGAGGGCACTGCCTGCTTCCTCCAGTGGTCTGTAGATCTCCTCCACCAGCTGATCGCGCGCTGCGGGGTCTCCGGCCATCGCGCGCTCCGGCAGCAGATCGTCCGCCAGTACCGGCCGCGGCGCGTCCGGCCACGCCGCGCACGCCTTCAGGCCCGCCGCCGCTGCCTGCGCCGACCGCGTCGCCGCCAGCAGGTCCGAGACCACCGGACCCGCGACCACGGGACCCGCCGCGAACGGCCCGATCAGCGCCTTCGCCGCCTTCAGCGGCTCGTCCGAACCGCCCGCGATCACCACCAGCCGGGTCCCGAGCACACCCGTCAGCACCTGCAGCTTCGCGTGCCGCGCGGCCCGCCGGATCGCCTCGACCGTCAGCTCGCTGTCGCCGTCCGGCGCCGTACCGAGCACCACCGCGACATGCTCCGGGGAGTTCCAGCCCAGCGCCGCGGCCCGGGACACCGCGCCCTCGTCCGCCTCACCGGACAGCACGGCGTTGACGACCAGCGACTCCAGCCGCGCGTCCCAGGCGCCCCGGGCCTCCGCGGCCTGCGCGTAGACCTGTGCGGTCGCGAAGGCGATCTCCCGCGCGTACACCAGCAGCGCCTCGCGCAGCACCGATTCGTCACCCGGAGCGGCGACATCGTCGATCGCCGTCTCCATGACCTCGATCGTGGTGCGGACCATCTCCACGGTCTGCCGCAGCGTGATCGCCCGCGTCAGCTCGCGCGGCGCCGTACCGAAAACATCCGTGGAGATCGCCTGCGGGGTCTCCGGATGCCGGAACCACTCGGTGAAGGCCGCGATGCCCGCCTGCGCCACCAGGCCGATCCAGGACCGGTTCTCCGGCGGCATCGCCCGGTACCACGGCAGTGTCTCGTCCATGCGGGCGATGGCATGGGCCGCGAGCTTGCCGGAGGACTTCTCCAGGCGGCGCAGGGTCGCGGAGTGCGGGTGGGCGTCGTGCGATGCGGGTTCAGACACGGGGACAAGCCTGCCTCATCGGGGCGGGGTGGTGGCGCGGTGGGGCTACGGTGGCTGAATGCTGTGTTGATCCGGGGGGTGACCCTCGGGCCCCCAGCCGAGGCCTCTGCCGGGGCCGGCCGGCTTGGATCAGGAGAGGTGGACACGGGTGATCGAGGTACGCAGAGGCGAGGAGCGGTACCGGGGCGGGGACGCGGAAGCCGGCATCGACACGCGGCACGCCTTCTCCTTCGGCCACCACTACGACCCCGACAACATCCGCTTCGGCGCGATGATCGCCTGCAACGAGGAGCGGCTGGCCCCGGGCGCCGGCTTCGACGAACACCCGCACAGCAACACCGAGATCGTCACCTGGGTCGTCGAGGGCGAACTGACCCACCGCGACACCGCAGGGCACGAGACGCTCGTACGGGCCGGCGACGTGCAGCGGCTCAGCTCCGCCGCCGGGGTACGGCACGTCGAACGCAACGACTCCGACGGGCCGCTGTGCTTCGTGCAGATGTGGCTGGCCCCCACCGCCTTCGGCGGCGAGCCCGACTACGAAGTGGTGCGCGGCATCGCCGACGGCACCCCGTACGCCGTGCCGCGCGCCGATGCGATGCTGCACGTACGGCGGCTCGCGGCGGGCGACCGTACGGCCGTACCGGACGGCGCGCGGATCTACGTGCACGTCGTACGCGGCGCGGTACGCCTCGGCGACGCGCTCACCGACGGCGGCCCGGCGCTGCTGGAGGCGGGCGACGCGGCGCGCGTCACCGACGCCAAGGAGCTGGAGCTGACCGCCGAGTCCCCGGCGGAGCTCCTGATGTGGGAGATGCGCGAGGAACCCACGTACGGCTGATGCCCTGTGTGCGGCTTATGCCGGGGTGTGCACGGCTTACGCCCATGTACGGGCTGACGCCCGGTTCGCGGCCCGGTCTCAGGCCGCCCGCAGATCCGCCAGTACCGCGTCCGTGAAGGGCGGCCACGCCTCGATCGCCCACGGCCCGAACGCGCGGTCCGCGAGCGCGGCGCAGGCGGCGCCCGCGTCCGGGTCCACCCACAGGAACGTTCCGGCCTGCCCGAAGTGCCCGAACGTACGCGGCGACGATCCGGCACCCGTCCAGTGCGGCGCCTTCCCGTCCCGGATCTCGAAGCCCAGCCCCCAGTCGTTCGGCTTCTGGTTGCCGTACCCCGGCAGCACACCCGACAGCCCGGGGAAGACCACCGAGGTCGCCGCGTCCAGCGTCGCGCGCGCCAGCAGCCGCGGCGCCAGCAGCTCGGCGCCGAACCGGGCCAGGTCGGCGGCGGTCGACACGCCGTCCTTCGCCGGTGAGCCGTCGGCCGGCAGCTCGGTGGCCGTCATGCCCAGCGGATCGAGCACGGCCTCCTTCAAGTACTGCGGGAAGGGGATGTCCGTGGCCTTCGTGAGGTGCTCGCCCAGCGCCTCGAAACCGGCGTTGGAGTAGATCCGCCGCGTACCGGGCGCGGCCATCACCCGGTCCTCGTCGAACGCCAGCCCCGACGTGTGCGCGAGCAGATGCCGTACCGTGGCGCCGTCCGGGCCCGCCGGCTCGTCCAGCTCCACCGCGCCCTCCTCCACCGCGAGCAGCGCCGCGTACGCGGCCAGCAGCTTGGTCACGGAGGCCAATGCGAAGCGGTGCTCCTGCGGCCCGTGCGCACCGGCCACCGTGCCGTCGGCTCGTACGACGACCGCCGCAGCAGTGGGCACCGGCCAGTTCTCGATCATCCGCAGGCTCTCCATGGCGCCCAGCGTAACTTCCTCAAGATTCCGCCAAGTCTTCGCTTGCTTGGAGTGCACTCCAGCTCTCTAGCGTTGTCAGCGTCGTGAGCGAAACGGCGAGCAAAGCGGCGAGCGGAACAGCGAACGGCACGGCGAGCGGTACGGCGAACGGGAGAGACGGCATGACGGTCATCGAGAGCGCTCCGGTCACGGCGCCGACGAAGCCGCGCAACTGCGCCGGCCTGCGGTCCGGACCGCGGCGGCCGGACGGCCAGGACCGGTACACGATCAGCGAGGTCGTCGGCCTCACCGGACTCAGCGCCCACACCCTGCGCTGGTACGAACGCATCGGCCTGATGCCGCACGTCGACCGCACCCACACCGGGCAGCGCCGCTTCACCAACCGCGACCTGGACTGGCTGGACCTGGTGGGCAAGCTGCGGCTGACCGGAATGCCGGTCGCCGACATGGTCCGGTACGCCGAAATGGTCCGCGAAGGCCCCGCGACGTTCGCCGCCCGGGAACGGCTCCTCACGGCACACCGCGAGGACGTCCGGCAGCGGATCGCCGAACTGCGCGACACGCTGGACGTCCTCGACTACAAGATCGACCTGTACGCCGACGCCCGCCTGGCGTCGGAGAGGGAGCTGGAACATGGCTGAGCAGATCGCATCCGTCGAGCTGGGCAACGGGGGACCGCGCGTCGGCGTCCAGGGCCTCGGCTGCATGGGCATGAGCTGGGCGTACGGCCCCGGCTCCGACGCCGCCCAGACGCGCGGGACGCTGGAGCGCGCGCTCGAACTGGGCGTCACGCTGTACGACACCGCCGACGCCTACGGCGCCGGTGAGAACGAGAAACTCATCGCCCCCTTCATCCGGGCCCACCGCGACGAGGTCGTGCTGGCCACCAAGTTCTCGATCATCATGGACCCGTCCGACCCGTACAAGCGCGGCATCCGCAACGACCGCCCGTACATCCGCCAGGCCATCGAGGCGAGCCTCGCCCGTCTCGGCGTCGAGACCATCGACCTCTACTACATGCACCGCCGCGACGTGAATGTCCCCATCGAGGAGACGGTCGGCGCGATGGCCGAGCTGATCACCGAGGGCAAGGTCAAGCACCTGGGCCTGAGCGAGGTCACGGGCGAGGAACTGCGCGCCGCGCACGCCGTGCACCCGATCGCGGCCGTGCAGTCGGAGTGGTCGCTGTTCAGCCGGGACGTCGAAGCGGGCGTGGTGCCGGCCGCCGCCGAGCTGGGCGTCGGCTTCGTGCCGTACTCGCCGCTCGGCCGCGGCTTCCTGACCGGCTCGTTCGTCAGCGCCGACAAGGAACTGACCGAGGACGACTTCCGCCGCACGCAGCCGCGCTTCACCGGTGACAACGCGGCCGCCAACGCCGAACTGCTCGTACCCGTACGGGAGATCGCCGAGGCACGTGGAGTGACGCCGGGTCAGGTCGCGCTGGCATGGGTGCAGCAGCAGGCCGAAGTCCGCGGCCTCGCCGTGGTCCCGATCCCGGGCACCCGCCGCGCCGCCCGCGTCACGGAGAACACCGCCGCGACCTTCCTCCGCCTCACCCCCGAAGAACTCTCCCGCCTGGACCCCATCGCGTCCCGAGTAGCGGGCGACCGCTACGCCGACATGGCGTTCACTTCGGCGGGGCGGGAGTGAGGGGGAAGGGGTGAGGAGCGGGGGCTGGGGAGCGGGGGCTGAGGGACGGGGATTGAGGGACGGGGGCTGGGGTTTGGGGGCGGGGGTGGGGGCCTACTTGTGCGGTGGGGGAGGGCCCCACTCATCCCATACCCAGGGCGAAGAGGGTGAAGCCGGTGGAGAGGACCGCGGCGCCGCCGCGAAGCGCGCGCCCCGCGCCCCACGGCGCTTCGAAGCGCCGGGTGAGCAGCCCGATGCCCACCAGCAGCAGAGCGAAGACCGGCAGCCAGGTCAGGCGGGTCAGGAGCCAGGTCGTTGAGTCGGGGGCTGTGGTCAGGCCGGGGACTGGGCCGAAGTACGAGGACGGGACGGCCACTGCCAGCATCGCGGTCTGGTGCCAGCAGAAGATGGTCATCGCGCAGAGGTTGACGACCACGACCGGCGCCCACAGCGCCGGCCGGCGCAGCAGTGCGGCGATCCGGTCGCGCAGCAGGACGGCGGCTCCGCACTGCGCCGCAGCCAGCGCCGGGACCAGCAGCGACGGCGGGTGGGAGTTCGTCCGGGCGGTGCCGGGGACACCGACCATGCTTGCGGGGTAGTGGAAGAGCAGGAGGAGGGCGGCGAATACGGCCGCGCCGCCGGTCAGCAGCGTCCATGCGGCGCGTCGGCCGAGCCCCGCCCGCTGCCCGTACCGCGTCGGGGCGTCTCCCTCGCCCCAGCAGACGCCGAGTTGGTACGCGAAGAGCCAGCCGGGGAGCAGGTTGAGCAGGGCGAGCCAGGACGGTACGGCGGTGGCGTACGGGCCGTACCGCAGGAAGTCGACCACCGCGACGGCCGCGAACAGCGGAGCGGCGGCCCACGGCCCGAGCCGACGCGCGGCGCGTACGCAGTACGGCGTGAGCGCCGTGACCCCGGCGTACACGCCCACGAACCACAACGGCTGCACGACCAGCGTCGCCCCCGTCCGCAGCGTCGCCTCGGGCACCCCGGCGGCGGACAGCACCCCGATCAGCAGCGCCCATATGGCCGTCACGGCGAGCGCCGGGCGGCCCAGGCGGGTCAGTCGGCCGCCCAGCCAGCGCGCGGTGGACTCCCCGCGCCCGCTCGCGCGCCGGTAGGAGAGGACGGACGAGTATCCACCTACCAGGAAGAAGATCCCCAGCAGTTGGAGCACCCAGCTCACCGGCGCGAGGTAGCCGAGCGCGGACAGCGCGCTGGCGTTGTGCAGCGCGCCGTCGGCGTCCCGCGTGAAGCCGCCGGCCAGCCAGTGCCCGGTCGGCACGGCGAGCAGCGCGAGCGCCCGCAGCCCGTCGATCCCGCGGTCGCGATGCGCGGGGGTGCGGGCCTCGATGGCGGCCACGGCCCTGCGGAGCGGGCCCTGTTGCTCGGTTCGTTCGGTCCGGTCGGTCAGGTCGGTCCGTCCGGTCCGGAGTCCGCCGTCGGCGGCACCGGTGGCCGGTTCGGCACCGGGGTTCGGTAGCGCGAGGGTCATGGCGGTGTCCTTGGGTGAGGGCGCGGTCAGCGCACGCGGGAGGGGCGGCCGAGCACGATGTCGGCGAAGCCGTCCAGGGAGTCGGTGCCGGGCACGAGGTAGCCGGTGTGGCCCTCGGCGCGGTCGGCGGCGACGCGGCGCGCGCCGAACGCGGGGTCGGTCGGGTCGGTGCCGTGGCCCAGGCCCAGCACCTCGACGTTCGGGATGTTGCCGATCCAGTCCGAGGCGTCCCGGGCCGCCCACACCCGCCCGCCGGCGTGCAGGTCGGCCGCGCGCTCCGTACGAGCCCCCGGCGAGCCGAAGAGGACCACGTCGCCGACCGCGCTCCGTCCGGCGCGCGGCGACGCCAGGCCGCAGACGACGGAGCCGTAGCTGTGGCAGAGCAGGGCGGGCGCCGGGGCGCCGGTCGCGGCGAGTCCCGTCAGCAGCCGGGCCAGCCGCGGCGCGCCGGCCTCCGCGAGCCGCCCCGTCGCGGCGTCCGGGCCGAGCCCGACCGGCGTGGTGTAACCGGCCCAGGCGATCACCGCGGTGGGCGTCGCCGGCTCCTCGGCGGACATCCGGGCGCGTAGCGAGGCTGCCATGGCGGTCGGCGTGCCGTACCGGTCCCGCTCACGGTCGAACGACCCGAGGTCGATGTCCGAGCCGGGCACGACCACCGCCGTGCGCCGGGCCGCGCCGAGGTCTCCGTACACCTCGGCGACCTGGCCGCGGCCGCGCGGGTCGAAGAAGAGGATCTGCCGTCCGGGCGCGAGGAGTTCGGTGCAGCGGGCGGCCCGCGCGCGGGCCCGGCTGCGCTCCTCCGCAGTACGGGAGGGGTCGTCCGCGCGGGCGTACTGGCGGGCGCGTTCGGCCCGCAGGGCGCGGGCGTTCGCGCGGTAGCGCAGCTGTATGGGCGCGCCGTCCAAGGTGCCCACGGTCATCGGGTGCCGGTCGGCGAGCCGTTGCCGGTCTGCCTCGGGCAGACCGGCGAAGAAGCGGGCCACCGCGGCGGGCGAGGCGGTCGCGGGGTCGGGCAGCGGCCGGCCGAGCGTGTGGTCGGCGCGCCAGGCGGCGGCGCCGGGGGCGGGGCCGGTGACGGCGGGCTGCTCGGCACCGGCTGCCCAGCCGCCGGTGGCGGTGGCCAGGGCGATGACGGCGGCGAGGGCGGCCAGGCCGCGGCGGCGGCGACGCCGGGTCCGGGCCGGAGCGAGACCGGTCCGCGCGCCGTTGCGCGACTCGACGGCGGCGTCGGTGGTGTCGGCGGCGTCGGTGGTACGTGGCTCGGCGGTACGCAGCGGTGTGCGCGGCGGCATCGATGGTCTCCCTCTCCAGGTGATCTGGCGGAGGGAAACCTAGGAAGGGGGTGGGTGGTGCGGCGTCACACCACGGGGGCAACTGGTCGGTGATACCGGGGTAGGGGGTGGGGGACGTGGTCGGTGGCCGGGTGCGGCGCCGTTGTGGCTGGGCGCGCAGTTCCCCGCGCCCCTTAAGGGCGCAGCCCCCCCTTAAGGCGCGCCCGGTGTCACCAAGCCCGACTCGTACGCGAAGATCACGGCCTGGGCGCGGTCGCGCAGGGCCAGTTTGGCCAGCACCCGTCCGATGTGGGTCTTCACCGTCTGCTCGGCCAGCACCAGTTCGGCCGCGATCTCCTGGTTGGACAGGCCGCGTGCGATCAGCTCCAGTACCTCGGTCTCGCGCGCGGTGAGGCCGTTCAGGCGCAGCGCGGCGCGGTCCTTACGGGACGCGGGGCGCTGCCGCGCGAAGTCGGCGATCAGGCGGCGGGTCACCGAGGGGGCGAGCAGCGCCTCGCCCGCCGCCACGACCCGTACCGCGGAGATCAGGTCGGCCGGTGGCGCGTCCTTCAGCAGGAAGCCGGACGCGCCGGCGCGCAGCGCTTCGTATACGTAGTCGTCGACGTCGAAGGTGGTGAGCATCAGCACCTTCGGGCGGTGCGTGACGCCCGGGGGCGGGGAGAGCAGCTGCCGGGCCGCCTCCAGGCCGTCCATCTCCGGCATCCGGACGTCCATCAGCACCACGTCGGGGTGGGTGCGGCGGCTCAGTTCGACGCCCTGCGCCCCGTCCGCCGCGTCGCCGACGACGTCGATGTCGCTCTGCGCGGCGAGCAGCGCGGCGAAGCCCGCCCGCACCATGGCCTGGTCGTCAACGATGATCACGCGGGTGGTCATGCGCGTGTCGGGTCCTTCCCCGTCGGGGGCTCCGTGAGCGGGAGCCGGGCGGCGACACGGTAACCCCCGTCCGGCAGCGGGCCGGTGTCCAGGGTGCCGTTCAACAGGCGTACGCGCTCGCGCATCCCGATCAGCCCGTGGCCGGTCCCGGTCGTCTCCAGCGGCTCGGCGGCGCGCGGCGGCGGGCCGTTGACGACCAGGACCGTCAGGCCGGTGCGGTCCGGCGCGACCGAGACCCGGGTGCGCGCGCCGGGCGCGTGCCGTACGACGTTCGACAGCGCCTCCTGCACGATCCGGTACCCCGACAGGCCGACGGCGGGCGGGAGTTCGCCGAGCGCCCGGGAGAGCGACAATTCCACCGGCACACCGGCGCGTACGGTTCCCTCCACCAGCCGCTCCAGCTGATCCAGGCCCGGCTGCGGCGCCTTCTCGGGGCCGCCGTGCTGCTCGCTCTCCTCGCTGCGCAGCACGCCCAGCAGCCGGCGCATCTCGCCCAGCGACTCGCGCGCCGTCGCGGCGATCGTCCCGAACTCCTCGGCGGCTTCCGGCGGGAGCCCCTGGAGGCGGTACGGCGCGCTGTCCGCCTGCACCGTGATCACCGACATGTGGTGCGCGACCACGTCGTGCAGCTCGCGCGCGATACGGGTGCGCTCCTCCAGCAGCGTGCGCCGGGCGCGTTCCGCCTCGCTGATCGTTTCCTGCGCCGCCAACTGCCGCCGTGCGTCGCCCCGCTCCCGCAGCGCGCCCGCCAGCAGCAGCACCACGCCGGTGAGTACGAAGAGCAGCAGCCAGCTGGTGTCGGCGCGGGCGGGCCGGAGGAGGCTGAAGAGGATGCCGGCCCCGCCGGTGGCGAGCCACACGGCGAGCAGCACGCGGCGACGCTCGCGCAGTCCGAGGGCGAGCGCCAGGGCGAGGTACCCCACGATGGTGGGCGGCGGCCAGGGCCAGCTGGTGCCCTGGGCGGCGGGGACGACCGCCAGGACCAGCGCGGCGGCCAGGTCGGCCGTGAAGATCACCCACCACGCCTGCAGCGGGCGGGCCACCGCCAGCAGCAGCGGGGCGGTCTGGGCGACGCCGAGCGCACCGGCCAGCCCGCCGTTCATGCCGTAGTCGTTGCTCAGCACCACGATGGTGCTGGGCAGCAGCGAGACGGTGAACCCGAAGGCGACGACGTGCGGCAGCCATCGCAGCCGGCGCGGCCGGCCGGCGCCGAAGAGGGGCTCGGGGGAAGGGGAGGAGGACGTGGACATCGCCGGATCAGCGTATGCGGACCGGGTCCGCCGGGGCGTCATACCGGAGTCGTCGGTCCGGGGTCATACCGGGGTATGAGGCGCGGCCGTACGCGAGCCCGGCACTCCGCGGCAGCAGGACTCGCGCGTTCGCCGTACGAGGGATCGGCCCGCTGCGGTACGGGACCCGGCGCCGCACCGTACGAACCCCTACAGCTCCGCCAGCAGTTCGGCCTTCTTCGCGCTGAACTCGGCGTCCGTCAGCAGTCCTGCATCGTGCAGCTCGCCGAGCTGGCGTATGCGGTCGGCGATGTCGGCGGGGCCGCGGTGCGGCTCCAGGGGACGGCACTGCGGCGCGGGCGCGGGGGCCGGGCCCGCGGACCGTACGGCCTGCAGGACGGCCGCGGCGAACGGCAGCGACTCGTGGACCGGGCCGTAGCCGAGGCCGAAGATCACCGAGGCCGGGTCCTGTTCGGCGCCGTCCCGGCTCTCCTCCTCGGCGCCGTGCGCCAGCAGCCGCAGATAGCCGTTGTGCCACGTGCCGGACGGGGTGGTCGCGGAGCTGCCGTTCTCCGGGGAGCGCCACACCACGCCGGACAGCCCGTCGATCGCGAAGCTCTGGTCGCCGGACTTCCACTTCGCGGACGAGGCGCCGGTCCAGAACCAGCGGAACGCCACCGAGCTGCCGTCGAAGGACGCCTTGCCGTCGTACGCCTTGAAAGTCAGCGGCGGCTCCGGGGCCGCCACGAGGTGCTGCTCCGCGGGGCTCGCCGCGTCCGGGCCGAGGAAGCCGGTCAGCTGCTCGTGGTAGTACTCGGCACTGTCGGCCCGGTCGGCGGGGAGCACCAGGCGGTACGGGTCGGCGTCGTCCTTGAGCTGTCCGTCGGCGGCGTCCATCAGCGGATCGGCGCCCGGCCGGGGCCGGGCATGCAGGACCACCGTCCCGCGCCTGCCCCGCGAGAGCCGCACCGAGCTCAGCGCTTCGTAGGGGATGCGGCGCTCGCCGAGCGCCTGGAAGAGCTTGGGCTTGCGGATCCCCCGTTCGAAGCGGATGAGCACGGAGTCCGTGTCGAACTCCCAGACGGCATGAAAACCGGCCAGCACATCACCCATGCGGTTCATCGTAAGCGGCGGGCAGCCCGCCCGTCCCCCTTCCGTACAGCACTGTGCTACGCGCGTCACGCCGTTCCCCGGCCCCGTTGGCGGCTACGGGCGGCCGCCGGCCCCGTACGGCGCCGGGCCGGCCCTCACGCCAGGTCGGCCGCGCAGTCCCCGTCGTCGGTGGCGCAGCTGACGCCCGCGACCGCGCCGACCCCGACGAGCGCGAAGTTGGTCAGGCTCTGCGTCCCGCGGGCGAAGTACCCCGCGTGCCCGTCCGCGCCCGCCGCGGACAGCACCCGGGAGCCGAACGCCGGGTCCACCGGGTCGGCACCGTGCCCCAGCCCGCCGAACTCCAGGTTCGGGATGTCCTGGATCCAGTCGCCGGAGTCCCGCATCGCCCACACCCGGGCGGTGGTGTGCAGCGCGGCGGCGTTCTGGGCGCGCATGCCGGGGCTGCCCGCCACCACGATGTCGCCGACCCGGGAGGGCAGCTCGCGGGCGGCCACGCCGCACACCACGGAGCCGTAGCTGTGGCAGAACAGCGAGACATCGGCGCTCGTCGGCAGCGCGCCGATCATCGACTCCAGGCGCTGCGCGCCCGCCTGCGCCATCTGACCGGCCGCCGCGTCCACGCCGACGCCGGCGGGCGCGGTGTAGTCGGCCCAGGCGATCACGGCCGTACGGGCGTCGGGACGCACCGCGCGCTCCGCGTCGTACAGCGAGGACGCCATGCCCACCGGGGCCCGGACGGCCTGCTTGGTGCGCTCGAAGTTCACGAGATTGGTGTCCACGCCGGGCACCACGACCGACACCCGGCGGGCGTGCGTGAGATCACCGAAGACCTCGGCGGCGCGGCCGCCGGCGGCCGGGTCGAAGGAGAGGATCTGCCGCCCGGGCCGCATCATCGAGTCCAGGCGGTGCATCAGCCGGCCGGCCTCCTGGCGCCCCTCCGGCGTCAGCCGCGCGTCGTGCGAGCGCCGCGCGGCCACGTCGCGTGCCTGGTCCATGGCCTTGCGGTTGGCCTGGTAGCGCAGCGTGGCGGGGGCGCCGGCCATGTTGCCGACGGCGAGCGGATAGCGGTCGGCCAGCCGCAGCCGGTCGGCCTTGCGCAGCTTGGCGAAGAACTTGGCGATGCGGTGCGGTCCCGCGGCCGGGTCGGGCAGCCGGTGGCCGTGGAAGGTGCCGCCCGCCCAGGCGGCCCGGGAGCTGGCCAGGGGGTTGGTGTCGCCCTTCGTACCTCTGATGCCCGTCCAGCCGGTCACTGCGAGCATTACGAACACCACCGCCAGGGCGAGTGCCGCACGCCAGGCGGAGGACTGCAGAAAACCGGGAGGAGCGCCGAGCTCGGAGAAAGAAGTCACCGCGGGACAGCCTAGGAGACGGTATGCAGCGGCCGTGGATTGGGTGAGACAACTCACGTTTCAGTGTGGGTCATTAGGGTCAGACCGGACACTTCACGCCCATTTGTCCTGCTCACGCGTGCGGTGGCATGCTCAGGTGCTCGCGCTAAGGGGCGGTTTTCCGCCACTCACCGGCGATCGCCGGAACGATGCCGTCCAGATGCTGCTCGGTGGTCGCGCGGATGGACTCCACGCTGCACTCCCCGGCCTCGCCCCACAACCGCCCGGCCAGCCGCATCACGCCGCTGAACGCCGCCACCACGATCCGCGGCCGCGGATCGGTCTCCACGTCCAGGCCCTCGCGCCGGGCGATCACCGTGGCGATCAGCTCCTCCAGTTCGGAGCTGCGCCGCAGATGCGCGGCGACCAACGCGGGCGTCGACTCGATCATCTGGTACGTCCGCATGTGCAGCTCGACCGGGATGATCGACTCGATCACCTGGCCGAGGTCGTCCCAGGCCAGCAGGACGGCGTTACGCAGCGCCTCCAGCGGGGCCTCGGCGGCCGGGCGGGCCCGCAGCGCCTCCAGGAAGCGCGCCTCCACTATCTCCTGGACGGCGAAGACCACGTCTTCCTTGGTGGTGAAGTACCGGAAGAACGTCCGCTGGGAGACGTCGACCGCCTCGGCGATCTCGTCGATCGTGGTGCGGTCGTACCCCTGCTGAGTGCACAGTTCCAGCGCCGCGCGGATCAGCGCGTCGTGCGTACGCCGCTTCTTCCGCTCGCGCAGTCCGCACCGCAGCCCCTCACGCGGCGTCATCTCGGCCCTCATGCGCCGCCCTCCTTGGTGGATCACTGCTGCTCACGATACCTGTGAGCTAACTGACAGTTACTGACGAACGAATCTCTTTGTCAACTGTCAGTGGCTGACATTATTGTCGCCGTATGAGCTCACAGACCCCGGTAGCCGAGGCGATACCGGACATACCGACCCCGGAGCCGCGCAGGGGGCTGCGTGGCCATCCCTGGCTGACCCTTTTCTCCGTCGCGATCGGCGTGATGATGGTGGCCCTCGACGGCACCATCGTCGCCATCGCCAACCCCGCCATCCAGCAGGACCTCGGTGCCACGCTCGCCGACGTCCAATGGATCACCAACGGATACCTCCTCGCGCTCGCCGTCGCGCTGATCACGGCCGGCAAGCTCGGTGACCGCTTCGGCCACCGGCAGACCTTCCTCATCGGCGTGGTCGGCTTCGCCCTCGCCTCCGGGGCGATCGGCCTCTCCAGCGAGGTGTCGCTGGTCATCGTCTTCCGCGTTCTGCAGGGCCTCTTCGGCGCGCTGCTGATGCCGGCCGCGCTCGGCCTGCTGCGCGCGACCTTCCCGGCCGAGAAGCTCAACATGGCCATCGGCATCTGGGGCATGGTCATCGGCGCGTCCACCGCGGGCGGCCCGATCGTCGGCGGCCTGCTCGTCGAGCACGTCAACTGGCAGTCCGTCTTCTTCATCAACGTGCCCGTCGGCGTCCTCGCCCTCGCACTGGGCCTGGTGATCCTCAAGGACCACCGCGCGAAGAACGCGCCGCGCTCGTTCGACATCCCCGGCATCGTGCTGCTGTCCGGCGCGATGTTCTGCCTCATCTGGGCGCTCATCAAGGCCGGCGAGTGGGGCTGGGGCGACGGGAAGACCTGGGGCTTCCTGATCGGCTCGATCGTGCTCTTCGCGCTCTTCGCGGTGCTGGAGAGCAAGGTCCGCGAGCCGCTCATCCCGCTGCGCATGTTCCGCTCCGTACCGCTCACCGCGGGCACGGTCCTGATGGTGCTGATGGCCTTCGCCTTCATGGGCGGCCTGTTCTTCGTCACCTTCTACTTGCAGAACGTGCACGGGATGAGCCCGGTGGACAGCGGTCTGCACCTGCTCCCGCTCACCGGCATGATGATCGTCGGCTCGCCGCTCGCGGGCGCGATGATCACCAAGTTCGGGCCGCGGGTGCCGTTGGTCGGCGGCATGGTCCTCACCGCCGTCGCGATGTACGGGATGTCCACGCTGGACACCGGCACCGGTACCGGCGCGATGTCCCTCTGGTTCGCCCTCCTGGGCCTCGGCCTGGCGCCGGTCATGGTCGGCGCGACGGAGGTCATCGTCGGCAACGCGCCGATGGAGCTGTCCGGCGTCGCCGGTGGGCTGCAGCAGGCCGCGATGCAGGTCGGCGGGAGCCTTGGTACGGCCGTACTGGGTGCGGTGATGGCCTCTCGGGTGAGCAATGAGCTGCCCGGGAACTGGAATGGTGCGCACTTGCCGCCCATTCCGGCGGCGCAGCTGGACAAGGCCGCGGATGCGGTTGCCGTCGGTATGGCGCCGGTGCCGAAGGGCACGCCGGCTCCCTTCGCGGAGAAGATCACGGCGGTCGCCCACGAGACCTTCATCTCTGGGATGGGGCTCGCGTTCACGGTTGCCTGTGGTGTCGCCATCGTGGCGGCGGCGGTTGCGGTCCTCACCAAGCGTGGGGCGAATGCGGAGGCCGGCGCGGGGGTCGGGCACATCTAGGTCGTGCCTTGGCCGCGGCAACCTTTCGGCTCTCGTTTACCCCGTCGGGGTGGACGGGGGCCGATTGTCTTATCCACGTACCGCCGGGGGCGTCAGCGTGGCGCCCATGCGTACGTACATCCTTGCCGCCACCCTCGGCACCGCCGCACTGCTCAGCACGACCTTTGCCGCGGACGCGGCCTCTGGCGGGTGTGCCGCCGGGCAGCTCTGTCTCTGGCCGAAGGCCGGTTATGAAGGCCCGCGCAACACCCATGAGCTCTCCGATACCGATATCGAGAGCTGTGTGCCGCTGCCGGACGGTCGCCCCGCGCGGTCCTTCGCGAACCGCACGGGGCGGCCCGTGACCACGTTCCAGAGTGCCGAGTGCGCCGAGACCGGCGAGTTCGATACGTATCCGGGCGGCGGGACGTACGTGCCGGACGCGCCGTACGCGGTGCGGGCGTTCCGGATCGCGGAGCGGTGAAACGCGCCGCCCGGAAGGGCGAAGGGCCCGGGCAGCCATGCTGCCCGGGCCCTTCATCCCGGAATCACCACCGCGGAGCGGTTACGCGTCGCCGCCGGCCTCGCCGGCCTCCGCTGCCGTGACGTCCAGCAGCTGGTAGCGGTCGATGGCCTGCTTCAGGGCCGAGCGGTCGATCTTGCCCTCCTTGGCGAGCTCGGTGAGCACGCCCAGGACGATCGACTGCGCGTCGATGTGGAAGAAGCGGCGCGCCGCGCCACGGGTGTCGGCGAAGCCGAAGCCGTCCGCGCCGAGGGACTGGTACGTCCCCGGGACCCAGCGGGCGATCTGGTCGGGAACCGAACGCATCCAGTCGGAGACGGCCACGAACGGACCCTCGGCGCCGGAGAGCTTCCGCGTCACGTACGGAACGCGCTGCTCCTCCTCGGGATGCAGGAGGTTGTGCTCCTCCGCCTCGACGGCTTCGCGGCGCAGCTCGTTCCAGGAGGTCGCCGACCAGACGTCCGCCTTGACGTTCCACTCCTCGGCGAGGATCTGCTGGGCCTCGAGCGCCCACGGCACGGCCACGCCGGACGCCATGATCTGCGCCGGGATGGAGCCAGCGGAGCCGTTCGCGACCTTGTGGATACCGGCGAGGATGCCCTCGACGTCCACGTCCTCCGGCTCGGCCGGGTGCACGATCGGCTCGTTGTAGACCGTGAGGTAGTAGAAGATGTCCTCGCTGTTCTCGCCGTACATGCGGCGCAGACCGTCCTTGACGATGTGCGCGATCTCGTACCCGAAGGCCGGGTCGTAGGCGACACACGCCGGGTTGGTCGAGGCCAGCAGCTGGGAGTGGCCGTCGGCGTGCTGCAGACCCTCACCGGTCAGGGTCGTACGGCCCGCGGTCGCACCCAGGACGAAACCGCGCGCCAGCTGGTCGGCCATCTGCCAGAACTGGTCGCCGGTCCGCTGGAAACCGAACATCGAGTAGAAGACGTACACCGGGATCAGCGGCTCGCCGTGCGTGGCGTAGGCCGAGCCCGCCGCGATCAGCGACGCCGTGCAGCCGGCCTCGGTGATGCCGTCGTGCAGCATCTGGCCGGTCGGCGACTCCTTGTACGCCAGCAGCAGCTCGCGGTCGACCGACTCGTAGATCTGGCCCAGCGGGTTGTAGATCTTGGAGGTCGGGAAGAACGCGTCCATGCCGAAGGTGCGGTACTCGTCCGGCGCGATCGGCACGAAGCGCTTGCCGATCTCCTTGTCCCGCATCAGGTCCTTCAGGACGCGGACGAACGCCATGGTCGTGGCGATCTTCTGCTGCCCCGAGCCCTTCTTGGCGGTCGCGTAGGCCTTGTCGCCCGGCAGCTGCAGCGGCTTCGCGCGCACGACACGGGTCGGGACGTACCCGCCGTTCTCCTTGCGGCGGTCGTGCATGTACTGGATCTCTTCGGAGTCCCGGCCGGGGTGGTAGTACGGCGGGACGCCGTCCTCCAGGTCCTTGTCCGGGATCGGCAGGCGCAGCCGGTCGCGGAACATCTTCAGGTCGTCGACCGTCAGCTTCTTCATCTGGTGGGTCGCGTTGCGGCCCTCGAAGTTCGGGCCGAGCGTCCAGCCCTTGACGGTCTGCGCGAGGATCACGGTCGGCTGGCCCTTGTGCGCCTTGGCCGCCGCGTAGGCCGCGAAGATCTTCTTGTGGTCGTGACCGCCGCGGCCCAGGTGCAGGATCTGGTCGTCGGTCATGTTCTCGACCATCTTGCGCAGCCGGTGGTCGCTGCCGAAGAAGTGCTCGCGGATGTACGCACCGGTCTCGGTGGCGTACGTCTGGAACTGGCCGTCCGGCGTGGTGTTCAGCTTGTTGACCAGCACGCCGTCCCGGTCCTGCGCGAGCAGCGGGTCCCAGGAGCGGTCCCAGACCAGCTTGATCACGTTCCAGCCGGCGCCGCGGAACTGCGACTCCAGCTCCTGCATGATCTTGCCGTTGCCGCGGACCGGGCCGTCCAGGCGCTGCAGGTTGCAGTTGACGACGAAGGTGAGGTTGTCCAGGCCCTCGCGCGCGGCGATGGACAGCTGGCCGAGCGACTCCGGCTCGTCCATCTCGCCGTCGCCGAGGAACGCCCACACGTGGCTGTCGGAGGTGTCGGCGATGCCGCGCGCCTCCATGTAGCGGTTCATCCGGGCCTGGTAGATCGCGCCGAGCGGGCCGAGGCCCATCGAGACGGTCGGGAACTCCCAGAAGTCCGGCATCAGCCGCGGGTGCGGGTAGCTGGAGAGGCCGTTGGGGGCCTTGGACTTCTCCTGGCGGAAGGCGTCCAGCTGGTCGGAGGAGAGCCGGTCCAGGAGGTACGCGCGGGCGTACACGCCGGGGGAGGCGTGGCCCTGGAAGAAGATCTGGTCGCCGCCCTTGCCGTCGTCCTTGCCCCGGAAGAAGTGGTTGAAGCCCACGTCGTACAGGGAGGCGGAGGAGGCGAAGGTGGCGATGTGGCCGCCGACACCGATACCGGGGCGCTGGGCCCGGGAGACCATGACGGCCGCGTTCCACCGGGTCGCGTTCAGGACCTTGCGCTCGATCTCCTCGTTGCCGGGGAAGAACGGCTCGTCCTTGGTGGCGATGGTGTTGACGTAGTCCGTGCTGCGCATCTCCGGCACGGCCACGCGCTTCTCGCGGGCCCGCTCGATGAGGCGGAGCATGAGGTAGCGGGCACGTTCCCGGCCTCGCTCATCGACGGCTGCGTCGAGCGAGTCGAGCCATTCCTGGGTCTCTTCAGGATCGAAGTCCGGGACCTGGCTGGGAAGGCCGCCAATGATGATCGGGTTGCGATCGGATCCGGAAGCCACGCTGTTCCTTCACTGTTCTGGTCGTGTCGTACTTTGCACGCATGTGAGGTCCATGCAATGCCGAGTACGAGGTCAGATTTCTGTCTCTGCTGGTGTCGCGCCGTCTTCCATCGTGTACCGAGGCACGCGGATACGTCATCTCTACCTGCTGGTAACCGTCCCTGGTGGACGGCCGCCGGTAGGCGCGCCCCCGGGGAGACCAAATCGCAACCATACGCCCATGTCGCGCGCCCCCGGCGGCCGGCCGTACGGTTATCGAACACCCGCATGCGGGCTGTCCGTGCCCCTCGCCGGGGCCGGTCGCGCGCGTGTACCCCACAAGACCAGCCCGACGCTGTGGCGTGAATCACCGCGGCGCGGGGTAGAAGGGGTCGTAGTTGCGGCGAGACGGCCGTATCCGTCACCGTTTTGGCGGTCTGGAGGGCCGGGTACTTGCGCGATTCGCCCCGCCCGTGTGGACTACGCCCAATGCCCCGCGCACGCGCGAGGTGTAAGGCATATCCACAAGACATGACAGGAGGCAATCCGTGAGCGCGACCGCGGACCACGCGGAGGAGCGGACAAGCCTGGCCGAGAGGCTGGGTTTCCGGCCCGGGCAGGTGGTCCAGGAGATCGGCTACGACGATGACGTCGACATGGAGCTCCGCGAGCACATCGAGAAGGCCATCGGTGACGATGGCGAGCTCGTCGACGAGGACTACGACGACGTGGCCGACGCCGTGGTGCTCTGGTTCCGCGAGGACGACGGGGACCTGACCGATGCACTGGTGGACGCGATCGCGTACATCGAGGAAGGCGCCCCGATCCTGCTGCTGACTCCGAAGACCGGCCGCGACGGCTATGTCGAGCCGAGTGAGATCAGCGACGCCGCTTCCACCGCGGGCCTGACCGCGAGCAAGAGCGTCAATGCGGGCAAGGACTGGTCGGGCAGCCGCCTGGCCACGCCGAAGGCCGCGAAGGCCGGCAAGCGCTGAGCCTCCGTCCCCGACGCGGCCCGCCCTGAGAGGCGGTCCGGACAAACCCTTCGAGCCCCCGCGGGCCACTGGCCCGCGGGGGCTCGATGCGTACCGGCCGGCGGGCCGCCCGTAGGGTTGGCGGGTATCTGTCCAGCATCTGCGAAGGGAAACAGACCCATGGCGATCGAGGTCGGCGCGAAGGCTCCGGAGTTCGAGCTGAAGAACCAGCACGGGGAGACCGTCAAGCTCTCCGACTTCCGCGGCGAGAAGAACGTCGTGCTGCTCTTCTACCCCTTTGCCTTCACCGGCGTGTGCACCGGCGAGCTGTGCGCCCTGCGCGACGAGCTGCCCACGTTCGTCAACGACGACGTGCAGCTGCTCGCCGTTTCGAATGACTCCCCGTTCTCGCTGCGCGTCTTCGCCGAGCAGGAGGGCCTGGAGTACCCGCTGCTGTCGGACTTCTGGCCGCACGGCGAGGTGTCCCGCGCCTACGGCGTCTTCGACGAGGAGAAGGGCTGCGCCGTGCGCGGCACCTTCATCATCGACAAGGAGGGCGTGGTCCGCTGGACGGTCGTCAACGGCCTGCCCGACGCGCGTGACCTGAACGAGTACGCCAAGGCGCTCGGCGCCCTCTGAGGCGGCCCGCTCCGCACCGGCAGCTGCTGATTCGACACCCCTCCGAGTCGACAACACGTCATCGGCGGGAACCGGTCACTAGGATCAATTCGTTGTTCTGATGCCATGCACGACGGGGGCGAATGCGTACCCCTCGAACTATGGGAGGACTCGTGGGAGTCAGCCTCAGCAAGGGCGGCAACGTCTCGCTGACGAAGGAAGCCCCCAATCTGACCGCGGTCATCGTCGGTCTGGGCTGGGACGCGCGTACCACCACCGGTACCGACTTCGACCTCGACGCCAGCGCGCTGCTGGCCAACGACCAGGGCAAGGTCGGGAATGACGGGAACTTCGTGTTCTTCAACAACCTGAAGAGCCCGGACGGGTCGGTCGAGCACACCGGGGACAACATCACCGGTGAGGGCGAGGGCGACGACGAGCAGATCAAGGTGAATCTGGCCGGTGTGCCGGCCGACGTCGCCAAGATCGTGTTCCCGGTGTCGATCTACGACGCCGAGACCCGGCAGCAGAGCTTCGGCCAGGTGCGCAACGCCTTCATCCGCGTGGTGAACCAGGCCGACGGCACGGAGCTGGCGCGCTACGACCTGAGCGAGGACGCCTCGACGGAGACCGCCATGGTCTTCGGCGAGCTGTACCGCAACGGCGCGGAGTGGAAGTTCCGGGCCATCGGCCAGGGTTACGCCTCCGGCCTGCGCGGCATCGCGCAGGACTTCGGCGTGAACGTCTGACCGAGGACGCACCTGCCCGGCGCCGTACGCCCCCTGGGGAGTGCGGCGCCGGGCGCGCTTGAGAGCAGAGCACCGACACCGGGGAGGAAGCGAAGAACATGAGCGTCACACTCGCCAAGGGGGGCAACGTCTCCCTCTCGAAGGCCGCTCCCAATCTCACGCAGATCATGGTCGGCCTCGGCTGGGACGCGCGGTCCACGACCGGCGCGCCGTTCGACCTGGACGCCAGCGCCCTGCTGTGCACGAGCGGCCGGGTGCTCGGGGACGAGTACTTCATCTTCTACAACAACCTCAAGAGCCCGGAGGGCTCCGTCGAGCACACCGGGGACAACCTCACCGGTGAGGGCGAGGGCGACGACGAGTCGCTGCTCGTGGATCTCTCCAAGGTCCCGGCCCAAGTGGAAAAGATCGTCTTCCCGGTCTCCATCCACGACGCCGATGCGCGCGGCCAGAGCTTCGGGCAGGTCAGCAACGCCTTCATCCGGGTGGTGAACCAGGCCGACGGCACCGAGCTGGCGCGCTACGACCTCAGCGAGGACGCCTCCACGGAGACCGCAATGATCTTCGGTGAGGTTTACCGATACGGCGGGGAGTGGAAGTTCAGGGCAGTCGGGCAGGGGTACGCGTCGGGCCTGCGCGGCATCGCTCTAGACTTCGGGGTCAACGTTTCGTAAAGCGCCGTCCGCCCGTGCGCGGGGGACCCCAACAACAAGGGATTGGGTAGGAAGTGCTCCTGAAAACCTTTGGCTGGTCATTCGCCGTCACGGTGGCGGGCTTGGCCTTGGCCGGCGTCCTCTGGGGGTGGCGGGGGCTCGCGATTGTCGGGATCCTCTCGATCCTGGAGATCTCGCTCTCGTTCGACAACGCCGTCATCAATGCGGGCATCCTGCGGAAGATGAATGCCTTCTGGCAGAAGATCTTCCTGACCATCGGCATCCTGATCGCCGTGTTCGGCATGCGGCTGGTCTTCCCGGTCGTCATCGTGGCCGTCACGGCCAAGCTGGGCCCGATCGAGGCCGTCAACCTCGCCATCAACGACAAGGCGCAGTACGAGCATCTCGTCACGGCCGCTCACCCGGCCATCGCGTCCTTCGGCGGCATGTTCCTGCTCATGATCTTCCTCGACTTCATCTTCGAGGAGCGGGAGCACAAGTGGCTGACCTGGCTGGAGAAGCCGCTGGCCAAGCTCGGCAAGCTGGAGACCCTCTCGATCATCATCGCGCTGGTCGTGCTGCTGGTCACCGCCATGACCGTGGCCACCAACGCGGCGCACGGCGCCGGTGACAAGAGCGCCACGGTGCTGCTCTCCGGTGTCGCGGGCCTGCTCACGTACCTCCTCGTCGGCGGCATCTCCGGCTACTTCGAGGACAAGCTGGAGGACGCCGAAGACGAGGCGGCGGAGGGCGAGGAGAGCGCGCCCGCCAAGAAGAACGGAAACGGTTCGGCCGTCGGCCTGGCCGGCAAGGCCGCGTTCTTCATGTTCCTCTACCTTGAGGTCATCGACGCGTCCTTCTCCTTCGACGGCGTCATCGGCGCCTTCGCCATCACCAACGACATCTTCGAGATGGCGCTGGGTCTGGGCATCGGCGCGATGTACATCCGGTCGCTGACCGTCTTCCTCGTCAACAGGGGCACCCTGGACGAGTACGTCTACCTGGAGCACGGCGCGCACTACGCCATCGGCGCGCTGGCGGTGCTCCTCCTCGTCACCATCAAGTACGAGATCAACGAGGTCATCACCGGCGGGATCGGCGTCCTCCTCATCGCACTCTCCTTCTGGTCCTCGTTGCGCAAGAACAAGGCCGAAGGAAGGCCGAGCGCGGGATCTTCCTCGAAACCCGAGGTCAGCTCGGGGGTGTGACCCCGGGCTGATTGAGGAACGCTCTCTGCGGGGCGGCCACGAGGCAGAATGCCTCCGGCCGCCCCGCGGCTGTATCTGAGTGCTGATCTATGGGGTGGGGCGAAGTGTCGTTCTTGGGGAACTGGCGTCGCGGCGGAGCGCCGCAGTTCGACAACGGCGGGGCGTCGTACGTCGTCAAACTGACCAAACGCGATCCCGTGGTCTCGCTGACCAAACAGGGCGCGGCCAGCGGTAACCTCCGGGTCAACCTCTCCTGGCAGATGCGCACCACGGACTTCGCGGAGTACGCGAACAAGCGGCAGAGCCTGTGGCGGCACCCGGGCCGGATCTTCAAGCCCGAAGTGGTGCAGGCGCAGGGGCCGGCGGTCGTGAAGATCGACCTCGACCTGGCGTGCATGTACGAGCTCAAGGACGGCACGAAGGGCGTCGTGCAGCCGCTGGGGAACTTCCTCGGTGAGATCAACAGCCCGCCGTACGTCCAGCTCAGCGGCGACGACCGGTTCGGCTCGGGGTCGGGCGAGACGCTCTACATCAACCTCGACCACCAGGACGAGTTCAAGCGCCTGCTGATCTTCGTCTACATCTACGACGGCACGCCCGCCTTCGACCGCACGCACGCCATCATCACGCTCTACCCGAGCAGCGGGCCGCGCGTGGAGATCGGGCTCGACGAGCGGGCGCCACAGGCCCGTTCGTGCGCGGTCTTCATGCTGGAGAACGTCAAGGGCGAGCTGACCGTGCGCCGCGAGGTGAAGTACGTCTACGGCTTCCAGGCCGAGCTGGACCGGCTGTACGGCTGGGGCCTGCAGTGGGGGCGCGGCTACAAGAGCCAGGTGTGAGGGCCGGGCGTGGCTGCAAGAGCCCGGCCCTCCTGGATGCTCAGCGGCGCTGGAACTGGGGCCCCTGCGGCGGCAGTACCAGCGGCCCGTTGTCCGGCGGCACCGGCCCGGTGGGCGCTCCGTCGGGCGCGGGCGGCGGGTAGCCGTAGCCGGTGGCCGCGGTCTGCGGCTGCGGATAGCCGTACGCGGGCTGCGGTTGGCCGGGGCCCGGCTGCGGGCCCGGGTAGCCGTAGGCGGGCCCGGGGGACTGCTCGGGCGGCGGTCCCGGATATCCGTACGCGGGCGGGCCGGGCGGCATGGGCGGCAGCGGGGGCACGTTCTCCGGGTAGCCGTAGCCGCCCGGGCCGGGCGCCGGAGCGCCGGTGGGCTGCGTCGGCGGCGCGAACGCCGCGGCGACGGGCTCGGTGACCCCGGCGGCCGGTTCGGGGAACGGCACCGGGTCCGGCACGGCACGCGTGACGTCCTCGGAGCCGGCCGGCGGCGGCCCGGGCACCGCCTGGGTCGCCGCGTCGGGGCCCGGCACGGCGCCGTGCGCCACCGTCGCCCCGTCGGCCCCCTGTGCGGCGCCCAACGGCTGCGCGGCGTCGTCCGCCGCGTCCTCGCCGTCGTCCACCGAGATCCCGAACTCCGTCGCCAGCCCCACCAGGCCGCTGTCGTACCCCTGGCCCAGCGCGCGGAACTTCCAGGCGTCCGCCCGCCGGTACAGCTCTCCGCAGATCAGTGCGGTCTCGTCGCCGGTCTCCGGCTCCACCTCGAACACCGCCAGTGGTTCCCCGTCGCTCCCGGTCGCGTCGTACAGCACCACTCGTAGATCCGGCACCTGCCCGAAGGGGCCGTCGTCCGCCGAAGCGGCCACCACGACCCGGTCCACCGACGGGTCCAGCGCCGCGAGATCCGCCTCGACGGTGTCGGTCAGCGCGTCGGACAGCCGCTTCTTGGGGAGATGACGCACCGCTCCGCTGGGGTGCCGCGGCTGGTTGTAGAACACGAAGTCCGCGTCCGAGCGCACCCGTCCGTCGGCGCCCAGCAGCAGTGCGGAGGCGTCCACGTCGGGCACTCCCGTGCCCGGCGTCCAGCGGAGGACGGCGCGTACGGCAGTGGCGTCCAGGGGTACGTTCGACCCCTTCTGCATGGCGTGCGTCATGACGTCATCCTGCCTGCTGAGCGGGGTGCCGGACAACGCGGGGGCGCGCACGGCCGGTCTCCGACCGCGTGCGTGGCCCCCTCCGGCCGGGCGCGCGACACGTGAATTTCACCTGCGCGGGAACTTTCCCTAGGGGTCCACACGTACGATTACCGACCGGATCCAGACACCGGAAGCCGGGGAAATCACCGCAGGGGTGGCCGAATCCCGCCCGCACTCGGGGAGTTGTATGCGTCATTTCGGACACCTGCCGCCCGGCCTCCGTGCGACGCTGTTCCACCAGGAGCCCGCGGAGTTCAGTGCCGACTCCCCGCAGCGGCTGCTCGCCGTCGCGCTCGGCGCCACCCTCTACAGCCCCGCGACCAGGCCACAGCTGGCCGCCGACGTGCTCAAGCAGGCCGCGCGCGGCGTCGTGTCGATGGTGCTGTGCCTGGAGGACTCCATCGGTGACGGCGATGTGGCGGCCGGCGAGGAGAATCTCGTACGGCAGTTCAGCGAGCTGGCCGAAATGACCGCCAAGGACCCGGAAAGTCCGCTTCCTCTTCTCTTCGTCCGCGTCCGCACCCCCGACCAGATACCGGACCTGACCCGGCGGCTCGGCCCGGCCGTCCGGCTGCTCTCCGGATTCGTGCTGCCGAAGTTCACGGCGCTGCGCGGCGTGCCGTTCCTGGAGGCCCTCACCACTGCCGAAGCGGCCTGCGGGCGGCGGCTGTTCGCGATGCCGGTGCTGGAGTCGCCCGAGCTGCTCCACCTGGAGAGCCGCACGGAGACCCTGCAGGGCATCGCCCGCACCGTCGACGCCTACCGCGACCGCGTCCTCGCGCTGCGCCTCGGCGTCACGGACTTCTGCTCCGCGTACGGGCTGCGCCGCGCGCCGGACATGACCGCGTACGACGTACGGATCGTCGCATCCGTGATCGCCGATGTGGTCAACGTCCTGGGCCGCGCCGACGGCAGCGGCTTCACCGTCACGGGGCCGGTCTGGGAGTACTTCCGGCTGCACGAGCGGATGTTCAAGCCGCAGCTGCGGCAGAGCCCCTTCCGGGGCCGCGCCGAGGAGCTGCGCACCTCCCTCATCGAGCACGCCATGGACGGCCTGCTGCGCGAGATCGAGCTGGACCGGGCGAACGGCCTGCAGGGCAAGACCTGCATCCACCCCTCGCACGTCCCCCCGGTGCACGCCCTGTCGGTCGTCAGCCACGAGGAGTTCAGCGACGCGGCCGACATCCTGCGCCCCGAGCGCGACGGCGGCGGCGTGCTGCGCTCCGCGTACACGAACAAGATGAACGAGGTGAAGCCGCACCGCGCCTGGGCGGAGCGCACGCTGCTGCGCGCCGAGGTCTTCGGCGTCGCGCGCGAGGGCGTCAGCTTCGTGGAACTGCTGGCGGCGAGCGTGCCGCATGCGTGAGAAAGGGATCAACGGCGTGGTGTGGACCGGAGAGTGGGTCGCGGAGCGGCTCGGAGTCGAACTGAACGGCGCGGCCGAGCTGCCCGGCCTGCTGGGGCTCGCGCTGCGGCGCAACCCCAAGCGGGCCCATCTGCTGGTGTCGAACGTGCTGGGCAAGCATGTCCCGCAGCGCCCCGCGGTGGTGTACGACGCGGGGCACGGCCTCGGCCGGCGGGTGCGGGAGCTGCTCGGCGACGCGGCCGCCGCGCGGGCCGTGGTCCTCGGATACGCCGAGACCGCGACCGGGCTCGGGCACAGCGTGGCAGACGGCGTGGGGCTCGCCCCGTATGTGCACTCCACCCGGCGCCCGGTGGCCGGCGTCGAGCAGGCGGGCGGCTTCGAGGAGGAGCACAGCCACGCCACCTCGCACCTGCTGCTGCCCGAGGACCGGGACCTGCTGGCCGGTGCGGGGCCGCTGGTCCTCGTCGACGACGAGTTCTCCACCGGCCGTACGGTCCTCAACACCATCGCCGCCCTGCACGCGCGCTACCCGCGCGAGCGCTATGTGATCGTCGCGCTGGTCGACATGCGGTCACCGGCGGACCGGGCCCGGCTGGAGAAGTTCGCGGCCGAGCTGGGCGCGCGGGTGGACCTCGTCGCGCTCGCCGCGGGCACGGTCGGGCTCCCGGACGGCGTACTGGAGCGGGGCCAGGAGCTGGTGGCCCAGCATGAGACGGCGTACGAGACGGTGCCCGCGCCCCGGCACGCCCCGGGCGCGGAGACCGTGCGGGTCGACCTCGGCTGGCCCGCGGGGCTGCCGGACGGCGGCCGGCACGGCTTCACCCCGGAGCACCGCGCCCGGCTGGAGGCCGCGTTGCCGGCCATGGCGGCCCGCATCGCGTCCGCACTGGGCGAGCGCGGGCTCCGTAAGGACGCCCGCGTCCTCGTCCTCGGCACCGAAGAGCTGATGTACGCGCCGCTGCGGCTGGCCTGCGCGCTCGACGAGGCGCTGCCCGCGGAGGTCCGGTTCTCCACCACGACGCGCTCCCCGGTGCTCGCCGTGGACGATCCCGGCTACGCGATCCGTACGAAGCTCGCCTTCCCGGCGCACGACCGCCCGGCGGACGGCCCGGGGGAGCGGTACGCGTACAACGTCGCGCCCGGCACGGACCCCGGCCGCCGCTTCGACGCGGTCGTCGCGCTGGTCGACTCGGCCGGCGACACCCCCGAACTGCACGCGCCGGGCGGCCTGTTGACGTCCCTCGCCGCGCACACGGACCAGGTTCTGCTCGGCGTCGTCCCCGCGTACAGACCGGGCGCCGGACCGCTGCGCGGCCCCGCCTTCGGCTCCTACGCCCCCGAGGACGTCGGCTGGCTGCTGCAGGACCTCTCCGACGTCACCCTCGAAGCCCCCACCGAGGAGCGCGAGGAGGCGATCCAGCGCGGCGGCGCGCACTACGCCGAATCGCTGCCGGTGGAGTACCAGCCCAGCGAGGAGTACCAGGCGCTCTTCCGGGCCGCGCTGGAGAGCTCGGCGGCGCGCATCGCGCGGGCCGTCGGCGCCGTCACCGAAACGGTCCTCGCCGAGCGGTCACCCCGCCCGGTGCTGGTCTCCCTCGCCCGCGCCGGCACCCCCGTCGGCATCCTGATGCGCCGTTGGGCACAGCACGCACACGGCCTGGACCTGCCGCACTACGCCGTATCGATCGTCCGCGGCCGCGGCATCGACGCCACCGCACTGCGCTGGCTCGCAGCGCACCACGACCCGGCCGACGTGGTCTTCGTCGACGGCTGGACCGGCAAGGGCGCGATCACCCGCGAACTGGCGCAGGCGCTCCGGGACTTCCCCGGCGCGGCCTTCGACCCGCGCATCGCGGTGCTCGCCGACCCCGGCGGCTGCGTGGACACCTACGGCACCCGCGACGACTTCCTCATCCCCTCCGCCTGCCTGAACTCCACGGTGTCCGGCCTGATATCCCGTACGGTGCTCCGCGCCGACCTGGTGGGCCCGGACGACTTCCACGGCGCGAAGTTCTACCGCGAGCTGGCGGACACGGATGTCTCGCGGCACTTCCTCGACACCGTCGCGGCCCGCTTCGACGAGGTCGCGGCGGAAGCGCGCGCCGACGCCGCCGCGCTGCTCGCCGCCGACCGCGCGCCCACCTGGGAGGGCTGGGCAGCGGTGGAGCGGATCAGCGAGGAGTACGGCATCCACGACGTGAACCTCGTGAAGCCGGGCGTCGGCGAGACCACTCGCGTCCTGCTGCGCCGCGTGCCCTGGAAGATCCTCGCGCGCAAGGGCGCGGGCGCGGACCTCGAACACATCCGGCTGCTGGCGGAGCAGCGCGGGGTGCCGGTGGAGGAGACCGACGGCCTGCCGTACAGCTGCGTCGGGCTGATCCACCCGCGCTACACCCGCGGGGCGACCGGCGCCGACGGCAGGGCGGTGGCGGCCAAGTGACCGGATCGCCGATGCCCACGCTGATCGCCAGCGATCTCGACCGCACGCTCATCTACTCCGCCGCCGCGCTCGGCCTGACGATGCCCGACGCGCAGGCGCCGCGCCTGCTCTGCGTCGAGGTGTACGACCACAAGCCGCTGTCGTACCTGACCGAGACCGCGGCCGCGCTGCTCGCCACCCTGGCGACAGCGCGCGGCGCCCGCTTCGTCCCGGCCACCACCCGCACCCGCGAGCAGTACGCCCGTATCCATCTCCCGGGCCCCGTCCCGGAGTTCGCGGTCTGCGCGAACGGCGGCCATCTGCTGGTCAACGGGGAGTCCGACCGGGACTGGCAGCGGACGGTGGCCGCCCGGCTGGCCGCCGAGTGCGCCCCGCTCGACGAGGTACGGGCGCACCTCCTGCGCACCGCGGACCCGTCCTGGCTGCTGAAGGAACGTACCGCCGAGGACCTCTTCGCGTACCTGGTCGTCGACCGGGCACAGCTGCCGGAGACCTGGGTGAAGGACCTCGCGGGCTGGGCGGAGGGGCGCGGCTGGACCGTCTCCCTCCAGGGCCGCAAGGTCTACGCCGTGCCGAAGCCGCTCACGAAGAGCGCGGCGGTCCGCGAGGCCGCCCGCCGTGCGGGCGCCGACCGGATCCTCGCGGCCGGCGACTCGCTCCTCGACGCGGACCTGCTGCTCGCGGCGGACCGCGGCTGGCGCCCGGGCCACGGCGAACTGGCGGACGCGGGGTGGACGGCCCCGCACGTCACGGCGCTGGAGGAGCGTGGCGCGGCGGCGGGGGAGGAGATCGTACGGGCGTTCCTGGCGGAGACGGCGGACGTGGGCGCTCAGCCGTAAAGCGGACGTGGGGAGCCGCCGGCGGGTCAGCCGCAGCAGCCGCCCCCGCAGCAGCCGCCGCCCCCGCCCCCGCTCGGGGCGGGCGCCGCCGCCGTACCGCCGACCGCGACGGCCGACAGCAGCTTCACCGTGTCGGCGTGGCCCTCGGGGCAGGGCGCGGGCGCGGCGGACTCGGCCATCGGGCGGCTGACCTCGAAGGTCGTCTCGCAGGAGCGGCAGCGGTACTCGTATCGGGGCATGGCCCAAAGAATACGACGCGCGGCCGGGCGGCGGCCCGCCCGCGCACAGGCGCTCAGCGCACGACCGTGCCCGGCGCCGCGCCCAGCATGCCCAGCTCGGCGCGGGTCGGGGCGCCCTCCCAGTCACCGGGCGAGGCGACCGCGAACGCGCCCGTGGTGACCGCGCGCTCCAGCCGCCCGGCCACCGGCTCGCCGTCCAGCAGGGCCGAGAGGTACCCGGCCACGAAGGCGTCGCCCGCGCCGACCGCGTCCACCGCCCGTACGGCCTTCGCGGGCGCGTGCAGCGGCCCGTCGGCGGTGTATGCCGTGGCTCCTGCGGCGCCGAGCTTGACCACCACCTCTCCGACGCCGGCCTTCAGAAGCAGCGCGGCCTGCGCCTCCAGAGACGCCGCGCTGTCCGGCAGGCACAGCGGCAGCTCGTCCTCCGAGGCGATCAGTACGTCCACGGACGGCACCCAGGCGCTCAGCACCTCGGCCGCCGCCTCCGCGCTCCACAGCCGGGACCGGAAGTTCACGTCGAGGCAGACCGTGCTGCCGTGCGCGCGGGCCAGCCGCAGGGCCCGTTCAGCCGCACCACGCGCCTCGGGGCCCAGCGCGGGGGTGATGCCGGTGAGGTGCAGTACGCGCGGCGGCGCGGCTGCGAACGCCCGCTCCACGGCGTCCGCGCGCAGCCGCGAACCGGCCGAGCCCGCCCGGTAGTAGTGCACCCGCGTCACCTCGGGCAGCCGCGGCTCGAACATGAGCAGCCCGGTCGGCGCACCGCTGTCGTCCGTCGACGCGCCCGAAACGTCCACGCCCTCGGCCCGCAGCGTCCGCAGCACGAGCTGCCCCGCCTCGTCGTCGCCGACCGCGCCCGCCCAGCGCACCCGGTGCCCGAGCCGGGCCAGCCCGATGGCCACGTTGCTCTCGGCGCCCGCGACGGACACCTGCATCGTGCCGCCCAGCTTCAGCGGCCCGCTGCCGCGCAGCGCGACCATGGTCTCGCCGAGGGTCAGCACCTGCGGCCCGGCCGCGTCCGTACCGCTCACGCCAGCCCCTCCGCGCCCTCGGCGCAGACCTCCAGGAAGTCGGCGGCGCGGCGGCGCAGACCGTCCAGGTCGCCGCCGTCCGCCGCGTCCCCGATGAGCGGCGAGCCGACGCCCACCGCCACCGCGCCCGCGGCCAGGTACGCGCGGGCCGCCGCCGCGTCCACGCCGCCCACCGGCACGAACGGCAGCTCCGGGAAGGGCGCCCGCAGCGCCTTGAGGTACGCCGGGCCGCCGAACGATGCGGGGAAGAGCTTCAGCGCCGTCGCGCCCGCCGCCTCGGCCGCGATCACCTCGGTCGGCGTCAGCACCCCGGCCGCCACCGGCAGCCCGCGGCGCACGCACTCGTCCACGCCGGCGCCCAGGCCCGGCGTGACCGCCAGGTTCGCGCCGGCCTCGACGGCCCGCTCGACGTCCTCAGCGGTGGTGACCGTGCCCGCGCCCAGCCACGCGTCCGGCCCCAGCTCCTGCCGGGCCCGCCGGATGACGCCGAGCGCGTCCGTACCGCTGAGCGAGACCTCGACGAGCCGCACGCCCTCCTCGGCGAGCGTCATGACCGTACGGAAGGAGGCCTCGGGGTCCTTGCCGCGGATGATGGCGACGAGCCGTCCGGCCCGGAGCGCTGCGCTGAAGTCCATGGTTCTCCCGGTGGGTGCGGCGTGGGCGGTACTGCCGCCCATTCTGGATCACCCGGTGCCTCGCCGACGGACGCGGGCCCCTGACCTGGCCCGACAGCCTGTCTCACCACTCCGCGAACGACCCGTCCGCGTACCGCCACACAGGGTTCCGCCAGGCGTGCCCGCTGCGGTCCGCGGCCCGGACGGCCGCCTCGTCGACGTCCACGCCCAGCCCCGGCCGCTCCGTACGCAGCAGGCAGCCGTCCTCGAAGCGGAACGGCTCCGGGTCGACGACGTAGTCCAGCAGCTCGGTGCCGCGCCGCCCGTCCGCCGCCCGGTGGTAGTGGATGCCGATGCTCTGCTCCTGGATGAGGAAGTTCGGGGTGGTGAACGCGAGCTGCAGGCTGGCCGCCAGCGCGACCGGGCCCAGCGGGCAGTGCGGCGCGAGCTGCGCCCCGTACGTCTCCGCCAGCGCCGCGATCCGCCGCAGCTCCGAGATCCCGCCCGCGTGCGACACGTCCGGCTGCACGATCGCCACCCCGGCCCGCAGCGGCTCCAGGAACTCCCGCCGCGCGTACAGCCGCTCGCCGAGCGCGATCGGGATGCCGGACCCGGCCGCGTTCACCAGCCCGGCGAGCGTCCCCTCATTGGCGTACTCGGCGAGCACCGGCTCCTCCACGAACATCGGCGCGTACTCGGCGAGCAGCGGCAGCAGCCGGCGCGCGTTCGCGGGCGAGACCCGGCCGTGGAAGTCCAGCCCGAAGTCCCGCTCGTCCCCCAGCACCTCGCGCGCGGCCTCGGCCCGCCGCAGGCACTCCCGTACCTCGGCCCGGGTCGCGACCGGCGTCAGCCGCCCGCAGCCGTTCATCTTCACGGCCGTGAAACCGGCCGCCACCTGCGCCGATACCGCGTCCCGCACCTCGGCCGGCTCGTCCCCGCCGACCCACGCGTACGCCCGTACCCGCTCCCGTACCGCGCCGCCCAGCAGCTCGTAAACGGGCACGCCGTACGTCTTCCCCTTGATGTCCCACAGTGCCTGGTCCAGCCCGGCGACGGCCGAGGACAGCACCGGGCCGCCCCGGTAGAAGCCGCCCTTGGTCAGCACCTGCCAGTGGTCCTCGATGCGGGAGGCCTCCCGCCCGACCAGGTACTCGGCGAGCACGCCGACCGCCGCGCGCACCGGCTCCGCGCGCCCCTCGACCACCGGCTCGCCCCACCCGACGACGCCGTCCTCGGTCTCGACGCGCACGAAGAGCCACCGGGGTGGCGCCAGAAACGTCTCGACCCGCGCAATCCGCCCCGCACCCAACGATGTCCTCCTCCGGCCGGCCCGCTACGACCCCGTCATGCTCCCTTTCCGCGCCGCGCTCCGCCACGGTGCAGCGCGTCGTCGTGCGACGCCTTGCGCAGCAGCGCGGCCTGCTGCGGGTTGAGCCGGGAGGTACGGCGCATCGCCTCCGGGTGCCGGGCGAGCCAGTACGGGTTGTTGTGCGGCAGGCCGCCGCTGACCCGGCCGTACATGCCGAAGACCAGCAGCATCAGCCCGACCACAAAGCTGAACAGGACGTTCTGGAGGCGGAAGGCGAGGTAGTTGAAGCCGGTCTCCAGGATCGCCAGGTTGACGAAGCCGCTCAGCAGGAAGGCGAGGCCGAGCACGGTGTTGAGGGTGGAGGCGAAGTTTCCGCCGATCACCATCCCCACGAAGAGCAGCAGGCCGATGAGGATGGACAGCACGCTGAGCGCGCCGTTGGTGTTCAGGCCCGCGACCGTGTCGCCGCCGGTGTCGAAGAAGCCGATCCGGTCGATCAGGCCGAGGATGCCGAAGGCGAGGAGCACCAGTCCCATCAGCCCGGCGCCGACCCGGTAGACCGTACTGAGCCGGTGGTCGACGGGGAGGTGCTCGTCGAGCTTGGTGTGCCGCCGGGGAGCGTGCCGCCGCGGGGTGTGGGAGGACCCGTGAAGGGCGTGGCCAGCAGTCATGTCCGGCCTCCTTTGCACAGAGTGACCGCCAGGGGCCGTACCGCCGTACCTCCCTCCAGCTTCCGCCCCGGCGCGGCCGGACGCCATCCCACGACAGCAAGCAGGCGGTGCGGATCAGGCCGGTGCGCGGCGCCGGCTGCCCTCGTCGGGGGACGGGGAGCGGTGGGCTTCGTCCTGGACGAGCAGGGAGAGCAGTGCGGCCACGGTCAGCCCGGATTCGGCCGGGTGCCGCAGTACTTTGCTGGGATCGATCCGGTAGGTGTTGGAGCGTCCCTCCCGGGTGTGGGAGAGGTAACCGTCCTGCTCCAGGTCGGCAATGATCTTCTGTACGGCTCGTTCGGTCAGTCGGCAGTGGGCGGCGATGTCACGGATGCGGGCGCTGCGGTTGTCGGCGATGGCTGCCAGCACCCGCGCATGGTTGGTGACAAACGTCCATCCGGCGTGTGGCTCGGGCACTCCATCCATCCCCCAACCGTAGCGACCAAACATGCGTGTATTCAAAAACACGCACTGCATTTCATGTATTAGTTGACGTGTATGAGCGGGGAAGGCAGCCTGGGACCGCAGACGGACAGCAGACACACGAGGGAGAGGGAGAGGCCATGCCGGAGCCTGGGCACAGTGGGCAGCCCCTTCCCGGTGAGGGGCCCGAAGCCCACCAGGTGAGCCCGCCCGAGGACACCGAGCAGGAGCTGCGCACTCTGGTCGCGCAGCTGCGGCGGGCGATGCAGACCCGGCCGACCATCGACCTGGCCCGCGGCATCCTCATGGCCTCCTTCGGGCTGAGCCCCGAGGCGGCCTGGGACGTCCTGGTGGCGGCCTCGCAGAACACCAACACCAAGCTGCACCGCCTGGCCGGGGACCTGGTGGGCACCACCCAGGGCAGCACGCTGTCCGACGCGGTGCACCATCAGCTCAGGGTCGCGGTCGCCAAGGCCCACACACCGCCGCCCAGCCCCTCGGCCCCGTGCAGCACCGCCCCGGAACCCCAGTGAAGGGAACGGCCCAGGGCGTGGGTGTGTCCTAGCTCCCGCCGCCCCGCTCCTCGCGGATCGCCTGGACCACCCGCGCCGCCGTCTCCCGTACCGCGTCCGTCTCGGTCAGGAAGTGCCACCAGTCCGGGTGTCGGCTGCCTTCCAGCCCGGCCTCGGCGCGCTCCAGCCGGGCCACCGCCTCGTCCAGCGGACGTGCGTGCCGCGGATCGGGCGTGCTGCGGCCGGCCATCGCCAGCCGCTGCGCGTCCCGGATCGCGAACCGCGTCCGCTCGACCTCCCGCTTCCGGTCGAAGGACACCTCGTCCAGCCGCCGCAGCCGGTCCCCGGCCGCCGACACCGCCTCGTCCGTCGTGTTCAGCAGCGCCCGTACGGTGGCGAGCAGAGCCGTCGCGTCCGCCCACCGCTGCTCGTCCCGCGCGCGCTGCGCCTCCCGCAGCCTGTCCTCCGCCTGCCGTACGGCGTCCGCCGCCTGCTGCGGCACCTGCTGCAGGTCCTGCCAGCACGCCGCGCTGTACCGCCGCCGCAGCTCGCTCAGTACCGGATCGACGTTCCCCGCGCGCGTCGTGATCGCCTGCGCCCGGGTCCGCAGCGACACCAGCCGTTTGCCGATGTCGGCGGCCTTCTCCGGCAGCCGCTCCGCCTCCGTACGGATGGCCTCGGCCCGGCGCAGCACGTCATCGGCGCGCTGGATCGTCTCCTGTACGCCGTGCTGCCCGGCCCCTTGGTTCAGCTTGGTCAGCTCGGGTGAGAGCGCCGCCAGCCGGGCCGCGAGATCATCGGCCTTCAGGCCGTCCGCGCGCACCGCGTCCAGCGCCCGGGTCGCCGCCAGCAGCGCCTGCCGGGCCCGCTCCACCGCCGGCGCCAGCCGCGCGAGCTGCGTCTCCGCGGTCTGCAGCAGCGGCCCGAGGCTCTGCGCGAACCGCTCCAGCTCCTTGCCGACCGCCGTCAGCTCGTCCTTCGCCCGGGCCAGATCGGCGCGCGCCCGGGAGGCCGTGGCACCGTCGAGATCGTCCCGGTCCAGATCATGGGCGTCCACGGCCGCGATGTAGGTGTGACTGACCTCGTCGATCCGCCGCCCCAGCTGCGCGTACCCCTCGGCGGCCCGCCGCGCGCCCGGCGAATCGTCCACCGCCGTGATCGTCTCGATCGAGATCCGCAGGTCCCGCTGCGCGGTGTCCAGCTCGTAGAACGCGGCCGCCGCGGCGTCCTTCGCCGCCTGCGCCTCCGCCCGCTGACTCTCCCCGCGCCCGAACCACCGTCTCGTACCGCCACCGGCGAACGCCATCATCCCCCCACCGACTGCCGTCGCGGCCGGCGCGGGCACCGACGACGTGCTCGCTGCTCGTACGGCCGCGTGTGTGTCGCCGTCACAACCCTCTCCCGCTCGCGTCGCCCCAGGCCCGAAGCCATTCTCCCACCCAGTACGGACGAACACACCGGCCGGTAGGTTCAGCATCCGGACCGAGAGCCCCACCGGTTTGCGAACCATCCCCGCAGGCAAGGTAGTCTGTCGGTTCATCCGGGCGCATAGCTCAGCGGTAGAGCGCTGCTCTTACAAAGCAGATGTCACAGGTTCAAATCCTGTTGTGCCCACCAGCGCGAAGACCCCTCGTCGATCTTGACGGGGGGTCTTCGGCGTTCCGGGGCTTCCATGATCGGCGTGCGAACAGGCGGCGTTCGCGTGCTTGTGTTCGGTAGCGGGCATTACGCTGATGCTGTGTTCGGTACTGCGCAGAGGAGCGTCGCCGCCTTCGACGTGGTCTGTCTGGCCGCGTCGCTGGGTGGCGTGAGCGCCTATCGCAAGGTCCTCGCGTCGCTGCCCGAGACCTTCCCCGCCGCGGTGGTGCTGGTGCAGCACCGGCCGGTGCGGTCGGAGGACTCCCTGGTCAAGGTGCTGGCCTACCGGTCGGCACTACCGGTGCGGCTGCTGAGCGACACGGACCGGCTCTCGCCCGGCGTCGTGCATGTGGTGCCGGCGGGGCGCATGGCCACCTTCACACCCTCGGGCGGCGTGTCGCTGTCCGCCGCCGACGGGCACCGGACGGCGGACCCGACCTTCACCGCGGCCGCCGCCGCGTTCGGGCCGCGGGTGCTGGCCGCGGTGCTGACGGGGCGGATGGAGGACGGGGCGCTGGGGGTGCGGCACATCCGGGGCGCCGGGGGCCGGGTGCTCGCCCAGGACGCCGGAACGGCGGAAGCCTTCGGCATGCCCAGCGCGGCCATCGCCACCGGCTGCGTAGACTTCGTACTTCCCCTTCCAGTACTGGCGCACGCGCTGGTCAGCCTGGTCATGGTGCCGGGTGCCGCGGGCCTGATGCGGGTCTCGCTGCCGCCCTGGGCGGCGGTGATTCCGCCGGCGGTCGCCACCTGACCACTGGATGAAAGGCGAGCCTCATGGCAGGCAGCCCGGCCGGTCGCGACGATCTCCGCGGCAACCGAGTCCTCGCCGCCCTGCCCGAGCCGGAACGAGAACGCATCCGCGGCGGGCTCGAACTGGTCGAGATGGACATCGCGAAAGAGCTGTACAAGCCCGGCGAACGGATCGACTCCCTGTGGTTCCCGCTGCGCTGCGTGTGCTCGCTCGTCGCCGATCTGGACGGGACGAGCGTGGAGGTCGCCACCGTCGGCGACGAAGGCCTGGTCGGGCTCCCGGTGTTCCTCGGTGTCAGCACCCCGACCGAGCGGGCTTCGGTCCAGGTCGCCGGGTGGGGGCTGCGGATGGACGCCGACCGGTTCCGCCACGAGATCGCCGTCATGGACGGCGTGTTCCAGCAGGTGATGCAGCGGTACGCCCAGGCCATGTTCACCCAGATCGCGCGGAACGCGGCCTGCAACCGCAGCCACCGCATCCGGCAACGGTGCGCCCGCTGGCTGCTGATGACCGCCGACCGGGTGCACAGCAACGAGTTCAAGCTCACCCAGAAATTCCTCGCCCAGATGCTCGCGGTACGCAGGTCCTCCGTGAGCGAGGTCGCCGGCGCGCTGGCCGAGGAGGGCTGCATCGGCTATAGCCGCGGCGTCATCACCATCCTCGACCGCGAGCGCCTGGAAGCCACGGCCTGCAGCTGCTACCGGGTCCTGCGGGAGGCCACCGATGCCGCCTTCCCGCCGGCCGGCCCGAACGGACACAAGCTCTGACACCGGTGTCCTTTCTGTCGGTTATGCAGGCGTGGTGACTTACCGCGCCGGAAACGGTGCGGAAGGGGGGTGTGTGACGGGCGGCGGAAGCAGTGCCCGCGTGAGGTTGCCGAGGGGCGAAGTGGCCGGAATTGGCGGGTTCCGCGTCGATCGTGAGTTCTATGGTGAAGCGGAGTGGCCCCGGACCCCGGTCGCGCCTGTTCAGCGCGCCCTTTCAGTGGCGGAGTGCCGGTGGGATTCCCCGGCAGCAGGCCCCGAGTCCACTTCCGAAGGAGAGCAGGGTCCGGCCATGGAGCAGAGTACGGCCGCCTCCCGTATGTCCCCGGCCGCCGGCCGAGCCCCCGCGTTCCGCTGGGCGCTCAGCGCACGACGACGGCCCGGTAGCGACAAGGAGGCCACCGTGCTGGCTTGCGCGGTGCTGGACGCGCTCGGCGTGCCGGGGGAGGGCAGCGCGTCCCTGGTCTCGGACCTGGCCCGGGCCACGGCGTACGTGCTGACCCACGGGAGCGCGGACGCGTACCGCCTCACGATCGAGATCGACGGCGGACAGTGCGCGGTACGGGTCGACGAGGACGCCGGGGACGAGGGGAGCGGGCAACTGCCGGGCGCCGGGGACGCGGGGCGGCTGTGCGTGCACCACCGTACGGACGGCTCGCTCACGGTGTCCTTCCGCCGGCCGTTCCCGGTGGTCGCGGAACTCGCGCCGAGCGGACCGGAGTCGGCGGGTCCGGCGGACGTCGTTCCGCTGCCGGTCGTGCCGCGCGCGTCCGGGGGCTGCGGCAGGCCCGGGGCCGTCACCACGGATATGGCCGCCGAGGGTTGACCGTTCACCGTTCTGCTTTATGCTTTCCGATGGCCGGAGATTTCCTGCATAAATGCAGAGCTCTGCTCCTCTCGCGGTGTTTTACGGCGCCATTCGGCCACCTTCTGAGCCTGGCCTGCCGTCAAGCGATATGGATAAAATTCACCCGTCAGTGGCGTTCTGTCATGCCTGATCGATTCTGCGTTGCAGGGCGCGGTTACGGTGCCTGTGCATCCCAGACCCTGGTGCGTACCGGCCCATCGCCGTGTTCGTGATACGGCCTGAAGCACAACTGGGGGTGACGTGGGGGGAAGCGACGCCGATGTGCAGGTGACCGTCCGCCGTGGTGGCGACATGGTCGTTCTCGCACTTCATGGCGAACTCGACCTGGCCATGGCACTGCGCATCGAAGCCGACGTCCTGCTGGCACTCCACGCGCTGTACGCGCTGCGGCGGCCGGCGATATTTCCCGCTCCGCGGGCCCGGACGATGCCGAGGCAGCCGAGGGTGATTCCGCGGATACTGCCGCGCGTGAAGACTCTTCCGGAGGCCTGTTCGGAAGTTCAGTCGGAAGTCCGGACCGAAGGCCATCCCGACCATCCGGACGTGCATCCCGAAGTCCGGCCCGGAGCGCCCGCGGAAATGATTCCGTTGTCGAGCGGCCTTCCGGTTTCCCTTCCCGGATTTCTTCCCGAAGTACGGTTCGACGGGGTGCCCGGCGTGTTCGCGGCCTGCCGCGAGGCCGGCGGGCGGAGCGCCAGGCCCGGCGAGAAGGCCATGGTGGTCGACCTGCGGCACGTCACGTTCATGGACTGCAGCGGACTGGACCTGCTCTGCCGGCTGCGGGACCAGGTGACGGCCCGGGGCGGCCGGCTGGCGCTGATGAATCTCCGGCCCATCGTGCTCCGCCTGCTCAAACTGGCCGCCCTGCGCGAGCCCTTCGAGCTGATCGAGCAGGCGGACGACGACGCGCCCCACTAGTACGCGGTCAATGCGCGCCCAGTACGCGGTCAGTACGCGGCGCCCCGTAGGAATTCGGCCAGTTCGCGGTCGAACTGTGCGGCGTTCTCGAGGTTCACCATGTGGCCGGCGGCCGGGATACGGGCGCGTCGGGCACCCGGTACCGCGAGGGCGACCGCATGGGCGTTGGCCGAAATGTCGGTGCTGTCGAGGTCGCCGTCCATGACGAGGGTCGGCACCCTGATCTCCGCCAACCGGTCCGCCGCGCCGACCTCCAGGGCCATGCCGCGCCCCATCCCCTCGGCGTGCGCCCGCACGGTGGCATCGGCCGTCGCGCGTATCCGCTCGCGCAAGCCGGGGTCGACCGACGCCGGTTCGCGGTGCGGGCCGTCCACCCACATCCGCAGGAAGTGCTCGATGAAGAGCTTCACGCCGCCCGGTGCGCTCACCGCCGTCACCTGCTCCCTGATGTGGTGCAGCAGGAACGGGTCGGCGAACGCGCGGCCGCTGATGCCGGGCGCGGCCAGTACGAGAGCGGCGACGGTGTCCGGGTACGCCAGCGCGCTGTCCAGCGCGACGCGCGCGCCGTGCGAATGCCCGACCAACGTCGCGCGGGCGATGCCGAGACGGTCGAGCAGCGCCCGGAGATCCTCGTGGTGCGCGTAGTCCCCGTCGACACCGGAGGAGCGGCCGTGCCCCCGCGCGTCGTACCGGATCACCCGGTACCCGGACCGCGCCAGCCACCCGAACTGCTCGTCCCACATGCTCAGATCGAGCATGCCCTCGTGCAGCAGCACCACCGCAGGCCCGGCCCCCGCCGCCTCGTAGTACAGCTCACCGCCCGCCACGGGGGCGGTGCCCGACTCGACGCCCGGCTCGATGCCTGCGGGCACGCTCATATCGCTGCTCATGGTGCCATGATCACACTTTTGCCATGGATGGTGGAAGGGAGGGGGAATCGGGCGGAGTCGGTCACTTTTACGGCTGCGCCGCCACGCCCAGTCGCCACAGGGACGTGACTTCCGCCGCGCGAGCCGCGTGGAGCGGGTCCGTGGTGTCGCGGGCGCGCGGGTGCCGGGGAGCGATGTCCAGCCGGTCGAGGACCGTCAGGCCGGCTGCTTCGAAGAGGGCGAGCAGGTCGGCGCGGGTGCGCAGGCCGAGGTGTTCGGCGAGGTCGGAGAGGATCAGCCAGCCCTCGCCGCCCGGTGTCAGGTGTGCCGGGAGCCCGGCGAGGAAGCCGCGCAGCATCCGGCTGTTGGGGTCGTAGACGGCGTACTCCACGGAGGAGGTCGGCTTGGCCGGTACCCAGGGCGGATTGCAGACGATCAGCGGGGCGCGCCCGGCGGGGAAGAGGTCGGCCTCGACGATCTCCACGCGGTCGGCGACGCCCAGCCGCTCGGCGTTCCGCCGCGCGCACGCCAGCGCGCGCGGGTCCTGGTCGGTGCCGATGACGCGCGGGATGCCGCGCCGGGCCAGTACGGCTGCGAGTACGCCGGTGCCCGTGCCGATGTCGAACGCCAGCGCAGGCGGCTCTCCGGGCAGCGGCGCCCGGGCGACCAGGTCGACGTACTCGCCGCGCTGGGGCGAGAAGACGCCGTAGTCCGGGTGGACGCGCTCGCCGCCGAGGGCGGGGATCTCGACGCCCTTGCGGTGCCATTCGTACGCGCCGACGAGCCCGAGGAGCTCGCGCAGGGAGACGACCGAATCCGTACCGTCCGGTGCACCGCCGTCCTCCGGCGCGGGGCCGTACGCCAGCTCGCAGGCCGCGCGGACGTCGGGGGCGCGGTGCAGCGGGACGCCGTACTGGGCGTCGAGCGGGACCAGCAGCATGCCGAGGATGCGGGCGCGCTGGCTCTGCGCGGCGCGGTGCAGGTGGAAGGCGCGGGCCGGGTCGTCGGCGGGGGCCGGCTTGCGGGGGCGGCGGTCGATCCGCCGGGCCAGCGCGGCCAGCAGCTGGCGGGCGTTGTGGAAGTCGCCGCGCCAGAGCAGTGCGGTGCCCTCGCAGACCAGCTTGTACGCCGCGTCGGCCTTCGTCCGGTCGTCGGCGATCTCGACCCGCCGCGGCGGCGCCGCGCCGTTCTCCGAACGCCAGCGGGCGGAGCGGCGTACTCCGGACTCCTCCCAGGTGAGGACGGGGTACGAGGGGTCAGCGGCGGCGGCGTTCAGCTGGGGTGCGTTCATGACGTCCCGGATCAGGCGGCACGGCCGGCTGAGGGCGCGTCCCGGAGTGAGGGGCACGCCCCAGGAGCGGGGCGGTGCGAGGACGTTCGACTTTACCGGCTCCGGGACACCCGGCCTTCTGCTGATCGTGCCGACGACTGTACGGAATGAGTGGAATGCAGGGCTGTATCGCCGGTAATCCGTACTGCCGCATCCTCTCCGGGAGTGTAACGATCGCAGTGGAGCGGCCACGGCCCGCCGGCGGAACGCAGGGAGGCAGACATGGACAGCAGGCCGGTCATCGTCGGGGCGGACGGGTCCCCGGACAGCGAGCGCGCGGTGCACTGGGCGGCGGAGGCGGCCCGGCTCCGCTCCGCGCCACTGCAGGTCGTGCACGTCTGGCCCTACCTCACCGCGGAGCGCGCCGCCGACGCCGAGGCGGGCACCGGCGATCCCGTACTGGAAGAGCTGCGGCAGCGATTCGCCGGAGAGGCCGGGCTGCAGGAGGTCGAGTTCCAGAGCCTCAACGGCCTCACCGACACCATCCTCCCCGCGCTCGGCGACGAGGCGCAGCTGCTGGTGCTCGGCTCGCGCGGCCGGGGCGGCTTCGCCAGCCTGCTGCTGGGCTCCAACGGCATGGCCTGCGCCGCGCACGCCGCCTGCCCCGTCGTGGTCGTGCCGCGCCCGGACCGGGGCGGCGCGCGGACGGCGGCGGCGGACGGCGGCGCCGCCCGGCCCGGCGTCGGCCACCGGCCGGGACCGGCACACGGCCGCGTCACCCTGGGCATCGACCCGACGGCGGAGGAGGCGCGGGACAGTGCCGCGATCGGCTTCGCCTTCCAGGAGGCGGCCCGGCGCGGAGCGGCCCTCCAGGTGATCGCCGCGTACATGTGGCCGATGGTCGTGCCGACCGCCTTCGACTATGTGGTCGCGTACGACACGACGCAGCGGGAGTACGAGCAAGCGCTGGTCAGGCAGGTGACGGAGGCGCTCGCCGGGTACCGGGAGCGGTATCCGGAGGTCGCGGTGGAGGCCGCGCTGCGCCCCGCGGACGCGGCCGGGCAGCTGGTCGAGGCGTCCGAGCAGAGCGATCTGGTGGTGGTCGGGCGGCACCGCCGGAGGCTGCGGATCGGCCGCCGCCTGGGCTCGGTCGCGCACGCCGTACTGCTGCACGCGCTGTGCCCGATCGCGGTGGTGCCGGAGGAGGCGGGGGAGGAGAGCGACTAGGCGTACGAAGGCGTACGAAGCGGCGGCCGTCAGCCCGAGTGCGCGGGCTCGCGCTCCGGGCGGCGCATCACGTACACCGCGGCGGAGCCGGCGGCGACGAGGGCGAGGAACGAGACCGCGGTGCTGAACCACGTGGCGCCCAGCAGATGGCCCCCGAAGTAGCCCAGGGCCACGCTGTACGCCGCCCAGGCCACCCCGGCCACCATCGACCAGGGCAGGAACTCGCGGACCGTACGGTGCGCGACGCCCGCGCCGAGGCTGACCACGGAGCGCCCGGCGGGCGCGAAGCGGGCCAGTACCACGATGGTCCCGCCGCCTCGGGTGAGCGCGGTGCCGAGACGTTCCTGCGCGGCGGTCAGGCGGCGCGAGCGGGCGATGGCGCGGTCGAAGCGGTCGCCGCCGCGCCAGGCCACCCGATAGGCGGCCAGGTCGCCCAGTACCGAAGCGGTCGCGGCGCACAGGGCGAGCGCGAGCAGGTCCGGCAGGCCGGAGTCGCCGTGCACCGGCGAGACGCCGACGGCGGCCGACCGGGTGCCGGCGGCCGTCGCGGCGGCGATCAGCAGCACGCCGCTCGGCAGGAAGGGCACGAAGACGTCGAGCAGTACGCACAGCCCGACGATCAGATAAATCCAGGGGGGATCGGCCAATGCCCCCAGACTGTCCAGCACCTCGTCACTCCAAGTCGTCCCCGGCCGCGACGTCGCATGGCAGCGGCAGGGGCGGCTTGTCGCTCGTACAGCTGTACAGCGTACGCCTGGGATGTCCGGAGATCGGAGCCCGGGGCGGCAGGTGTTGTCCGAATCACGCGTTTCCTGCCGGTGAGATCGCCTGCTGGGCTACACCGTGGATCCGGCGCGCGCCCGCGCGCCTCCGGTACGGGGAGCGACGAGGAGGAAGTGGGATGGCGGCAGGAATGGTGACGGGTGCGGTGGCGGCGCTGCTGCTGGCGGCGCCGGCGGTGGCGGCCCCCGCGCCCGGCGGCACGCCCGGGGGCGGGGACCTGGCGGTGGGCAAGGAAGGCCGGTTCACTCCGGTGTCGCGGTTCGACCCGTCCGACGCGGTCACGTACGACACGAAGAAGGTGCCCGCCAAGGCGCGGATCGTGGTCGCGCAGTGGAAGAACGATCAGGGCATGACCATCCGGCTGAAGGTGAAGGGGCTCCAGCCGCACCGCACCTACGGCTCGCACGTCCACACCAAGCCGTGCGGTGTGCAGCCGGACTCCTCCGGGCCGCACTACCAGAACCGGAAGGACCCGCGGCAGCCGTCCACCGACCCCAAGTACGCCAACCCGGAGAACGAGGTGTGGCTGGACTTCACCACGGACTCCGACGGTGACGCCTCGGTGTCGTCGAAGCACTGGTGGTGGTTCCGCCAGGGCGAGGCCCGGTCCGTGGTGATCCACGACCACAAGACGCACACCGGGCAGGGCCATGCCGGCATGGCGGGCGACCGGCTGGGCTGCCTCTCGGTGCCGTTCAAGCACGCGGTGAAGTAGCGGCGGAAACGACCTTGAGGGCCGCCGGGACGGGCGGCCCTCAAGGGCTGAGCGGAGAGCGGCGGCTCAGACGGCGCTGGGCTCCCGCCGGGGCGCGGCCGGAGCGGCGCTCCCGTCCCGGTCGCCGGAGCCGAAGAAGACCCGGTCCAGCGCCCAGGCGCCGGGGCCGGTGAAGGCCAGCAGGAGGAAGGCCCAGCAGAACAGCGCGGAGGGCTCGCCGCCGTTCTGGATCGGCCATAGCGCCTCGCCCTGGTGGACGGCGAAGTACGCGTACGCCATGGAGCCGGAGCTGATCAGGGCGGCGATGCGGGTGCCGAGGCCGAGCAGCACCAGGAGGCCGCCGACGAGCTGGATGACCGCGGCGTACCAGCCGGGCCAGGTGCCGGCCGGGACGGTGCCGCCCTGACCCATTGCGCCGCCGAGGACGCCGAAGAGCGAGGAGGCGCCGTGGCAGGCGAAGAGCAGGCTGATGACGATGCGGAAGAGGGCCGTCACGTGGGGGCGGGCGCGTTCCGTGAACGGGGGGAGGGGCGTGGGCATGACAGGACTCCTGCGGTTGGGGACGTAACCGAGAGAGCTGAAGGTTAGGCGTGCCTTATTGGTACTTGCAAGTTCAAGCGTTCGCTTGAGATTGGTCTGAACCTTTGCCGTGCCGTCACCATGGTCCAGACCAATGGACTCGTCAAGAGGAAGCGCACGCCCCGATTGCCGCACGCGCGATCACGTCAATGAACGCTCCAGTACGCGCTCCAGGCGCGCCGACCGCCGTCCGCTCCCCGCGCGCCCGTCCCTCACCTCGCGCGCCTGGTCCAGGCTCAGCCGGGCCTCGCGGCCGGTCAGGGTGAGGGTCATCAGCTGGTTGCCGAACCACGGGCCGCCGGTGCGGCGCCAGGACACCGGTGGCCGGCCGGCCCGCACGTGCCGGGACAGCGCGCGCCCCAGCCACCGGCCCACCCGGCTCCAGCCGAAGCGGAAGCCGGCGCGCAGGGCCGCCGGGATGCTGTTGTGCACCGGCGAGCAGGTCAGCTGCAGGACGCGGCCCGCCGGCTCCGCGCCCTCGGGCCAGTGCGGCTCGGCCACGTACGCGTGGTGCACGTCGCCGGACAGGACGCACACGGTCGCGGGCGCGCCCGGCCCGTCGGCGGCCTCCGAGATCAGGTCGGCCAGCGCCGCGAAGGACTCCGGGAAGGCGGCCCAGTGCTCCAGATCGGCCCGCTGGCGCAGCGCTTCACCGCGGCGGGCCCACCCCGGGCCGCGCACGCCGCGGCACAGCGCCGCGTTCCAGACCTCCGCGTCGTGCACCAGATGGGGCAGCAGCCACGGCAGTGAACTCCCGATCAGCAGGTGGTCGTAGCCGCCGGGACCGTCCAGCACCTCCTGCCGCAGCCACTTCGCCTCCGCCGCGTCGAGCATCGCCCGGCTGCCTTCCTCCAGGACGCGGGTGGCGCGCGTGTCGATCATGACCAGGCGTACCCGGCCGAAGTCGCGCCGGTAGCTCCAGCGCGCGCACGTCGGATCGGCGTCCGCCGCCACGGCGAAGTCCCGTACGAGGTCCGTGCCGTCCGCCGTCGCGCGCACCCGGGCGTACAGCTCGTCGCGCGCCAGGTCGGCGGGGGAGAGGTTCCCCAGGTGCTGGTGGACCCAGTACGACATCAGGCCGCCGAGGATGCGGTCGTGCCACCACGGGGTCGCGCGCATCCGGGTCAGCCAGGCGGCCGAGGTGTTCCAGTCGTCGATCACATCGTGGTCGTCGAAGATCATGCAGCTGGGGACCGTGGAGAGCAGCCAGCGCACCTCCGGGTCCAGCCAGGACTCCTCATAGAGGTGGGTGTACTCCTCGTAGTCCGCGACCTGCGTCCACGGCGGCCGTGAGGTGTCGCGGCGGCGGGCCAGCAGGGCCGCGGTCGCCTCGGAGGTCTGGTCGGCGTAGACCTGGTCGCCGAGGAGCAGCAGCACGTCGGGGCGGGGCCGGGCCGGATCGGCGGCCAGCGTGGCGGCGAGGGTGTCCAGCGCGTCCGGGCCCGCCGGGTCGTGGTGCTCGCCCGGCACGCCCGGCACCGCCGCCAGGTGGCTCCTGCTCCCCGAGGGCGGCGCGGCCCAGCGGCAGGAGCCGAACGCCACCGAGAGCGGGCCGTGCCCCTCGGGCGGCAGGGTGCGGATGACGGAGGGCGGGTACGGACTGTCCGGCAGCGGCCAGACCTGCTCCCCGTCCAGCAGGACCCGGTACGGCGTCTCCGCGCCGGGCGCCAGGCCCTCGACGGGGACCAGCGCGTAGTGGTGCCCGGCGACCTGCCAGGTGCGGTCGGCGCCGGTGACGCCGCTGCCGCATGCCACGGTCACCTCGCAGGGCGCCTCGGTCTCCACCCACACCGTCGCGCTGTCCTCGTCCACATAGCGCAGCAGCGGTCCGAGCCGCAGTCCGGTCATCGCGGTCCTCCCTCGCGCGGGCCCGTGCGCCCGCCCTCGTACGGGCGGCTGCCCGCGCCTCGGTCCGAGGATAGGAGTACTCCGCGCGGTGCGGCGGTGGCCGGGCGGCCGGCGGGAGGTCGGGCGGCTCCGCGGGGCATGGGGATGGAAGGCGGAGCCGCCCGGTAGGTGGGGCTGCCCATCGGCAGCCGGTCGGCGGATGCCGGTCAGCAGCCGTCGAGGATCTTCTTCAGCGCGCCCTTCTCGGCGGAGTCGGCGGTCATGCCGTACTCGTGCTTGACCCATACCCACATGCGCGCGTACTCGCAGTGGTACGAGGCCGTCGGCGGCAGCCACTCGGCGGGGTCCTGGTCGCCCTTCTCCTGGTTCACGTTGTCGGTGACCGCGAGGAGCTGGGCGTGCGTGAGGTCGTTGGCGAGCTGCTCGCGGCGGTCGGTGGTCCAGTCGGCGGCGCCGGACTTCCACGCCTCGGAGAGCGGCACCATGTGGTCGATGTCGACATCGGAGGACTGCGTCCAGGTCGCGCCGTCGTACGGGGAGGTCCAGGAACCGCTGGTCGCGGCGCAGCTCCCGTCGGTCTCGACGTCCTTGCCGTCGCGCTTGAGGACGACCTCGCGGGTGTTGCAGCTGTCGCCCTGGTCGCTCCAGTGCGGGAACTTGTCGCGGCTGTAGCCGTCCTGCGGGCCCTCGGCCGCTTCCTTGATCTCGGCGAGATACGTACGGGCGGTGGCGGCATCGGGCGGCGTGGGCGGCGCGGCCTGCGCGGACTGGCCGCCGAGCAGCAGCGTGGCGACGAGCGCGGCGGCCGAGCCGGCTGCGAGGGACGCACGACGCGCGTAGACCCTGGACATGACCTTGGACATCGGAACTCCCGTTGCTGTGGGGGGAAGGGAAGTCGCGAGCGATCGGTCGATCGGTCGATGGTGCGATCGGTCGGGCCACACGATGGCGAGTGGGGGTTTCCGCCGTGCGGTCTCCAGGTAACAGAGTGACGACATGCTCACGTCAGATCAAGAGGTGACGCGCCGCCAGCACGCGCCGAACGTACGTCCGTTGGCCCCGTAGGCCGACCCCGACTCCTTAAGGTGATCGTGTGCTGCTGCCGGTCAACACCACTCTCGCGGTCGTGCTCGCGCTGCTGCTCGTCGCCGCCGTGACGGTCGCCGCGCTGTGCCGGCTGGATCACGCCCGGGGCATCGCCGTCGCGGGCCTGCGCGCCGCCGCCCAGCTCGCCGCCGTCTCCTTCCTCATCGGCTGGGTGGTGCGCGCGGTCCCGCTGCTGGTCTGCTTCCTGCTGCTGATGTTCGCGGTGGCGGTGCGGACGGCGGGCCGCCGCATCACCCGCAATCGCACCTGGTGGTGGGCGGCCGCGCCGATCGCCGCCGGGGTGCTGCCGGTGGTCGCCGCGCTGCTGCTGACCGGCCTGGTGCCGCCGCGCGGGATCACCCTCATCCCCGTGACCGGCATCCTCATGGGCGGTGCGCTCACCGCGACGGTACTGAGCGGGCGGCGCGCGCTGGACGAGCTGGAGACCCGGCGCGGGGAGGTCGAGGCGGGGCTGGCCCTCGGGCTGCTGGACCGGGAGGCGCGGCTGGAGGTGGCCCGGCCGGTCGCCTCCGAGGCGCTGCTGCCGGGGCTGGACCAGACCCGGACGGTGGGACTGGTCACACTGCCGGGCGCGTTCGTCGGCATGCTGCTGGGCGGCGCTTCACCCGTTCAGGCCGGTGCGGTGCAGCTGTTCGTCCTGGTGGCGCTGCTGGCCGTGCAGGCGGTCGCGGTATCGGTGGTACTGGAGCTGGTCGCGTGCGGCCGACTGCACCGCGTACCCTTGAGCCCAGCAGAAGGGGAGTAGCTCTCCGCCGGACCGTCGACATACTGCGCGCCCTCGTGGCGCGCCGGCGCCCGGAGCGTAGGGACAGATCCTGTCCGTACGTCAGCGAGACCTTCGGCCGCAGTGTCCGACGCTGCCGTGCCGAAGCGACCCCTTTCCCGGGCCCCTTTCGGCGCGGCCCTATCGAACGAGGTATTCCACCCCGTGTTCAGCATTACCGTCGCAGCCGTCGTCTTCGGCGTCGTCTTCCTTGCCGAGCTGCCCGACAAGACCGCACTGGCCGGGCTGATGCTCGGCACCCGCTACCGCGCGTCGTACGTGTTCGTCGGCGTCGCGGCGGCGTTCCTGGTGCATGTCGCGCTCGCCATCGCCGCGGGCAGCGTGCTCACGCTGCTGCCGCACCGGCTGGTCCAGGCGATCGTCGGCGTGCTCTTCCTGGCGGGCGCCGCCGTGCTGCTCTTCAAGAAGGACGACGACGAGGAAGAGATCAAGAAGCCCGCCGACCAGAGCTTCTGGAAGGTCTCCGGGGCGGGCTTCATGATGATCCTGGTCGCGGAGTTCGGCGACCTGACGCAGATCATGACGGCGAACCTCGCGGCCCGTTACGGCGACCCCGTCTCCGTCGGCATCGGCGCCGTGCTCGCCCTGTGGGCGGTGGCCGCGCTCGGCATTCTGGGCGGGCGCACGCTGATGCGGTTCGTCCCCCTGAAGCTCATCACGAAGATCGCGGCCTGCGTGATGATCGTGCTCGCGGGCTTCAGCCTGTACGAGGCGATCGTGGGCTGAGGCGTCCGTGACAGCGCTGAGGGGCGCCACCCGTGCGGGTGGCGCCCCTCGTCAGTACTTGCCGTGCTCAGGCGGTGAAGTGCAGCCGTACGCCGCCCTCGGGGAGCACCTCGACGCGTACCTGCGTCAGGTCCTCCACCTGCACCGTCGGCGCGAAGGCCGCGGCCCGCTCGCCCACGCCCACGACGCGCATCCCGGCGGCCTGGCCGGCCCGGATGCCGGCCTCGGAGTCCTCGAAGACGAGGCAGTCCTCGGGAGCGAAGCCCAGCTCGGCGGCGCCCTTGAGGAAGCCCTCCGGGTCCGGCTTGCTGGCGCTCACCGACTCGGCGGTGATCCGTACGGCCGGCATCGCCAGTCCGGCGGCGTTCATCCGGGCCGTGGCCAGCGGGACGTCAGCGGAGGTGACCAGGGCGTGCGGCACGCCGTCGAGCGCGGCCATGAACGCGGGCGCGCCCGGTACCGGTACGACGCCGTCGGTGTCCGCGGTCTCCTGCGCCAGCATCCGCCGGTTGTCCTCGTGGTTCAGCTCCATGGGGCGGTCGGGGAGGAGCGCGGCCATGGTGGCCCAGCCCTGGCGGCCGTGCACGACCTTCAGCACTTCCTCGGCGTCCATGCCCTGCTCGGCGGCCCAGCGGCGCCAGCAGCGCTCGACGACGGCCTCGGAGTTGACGATGGTGCTGTCCATGTCCAGCAGCAGCGCGCGGGCGGTGAGCGTGCGGGATGCCGTCATCGGCGGGCTCCTCGGCTGGCGGGCTGAGTGGTGCGGAACAGAGCGGCTCCGCCCGCCGGTCAGGGGAAACGGGCGGAACCACTTTGTTCATCCACGATACAAAGAGCGGGCGCCACACGCCAAGCCCCCCTGGTCACAGGACCAAGGGGGCGTAGTGGTACGGAGTGGAAAAGGGGCTTGCGAAAGGCCCGGTCAGGGCTGGGTGAGGAACTCCAGGGATTCGCGGGTGGCGGGCCCGTAGACGCCGTACGGGTCGGCCGTCTCGCCGTACAACCGCTGGTAACGGGCCACCGAGGCGGTCACCCCGGCGTCGTACCGGCCGTCCGCCGCGCCGCCGTACAGGTCCAGCTGTGCGAGCCGCCGCTGCAGCTCCACGACCTCCGGGCCGCTCGTGCCCTCGGCCAGCAGTCCCGTACCCACGGCCCGCGGGCCGGGCAGCCGGGCCGCCGAGCGGGAGGCCGGCGCGGAGGCGGTGGGCCGGGGCTGCGCGGCCTCCCCGACCTGCGCGGCTTCCCCCGCTTCCCCCGCTTCCCCGGCCTCCTCGGTGGGCAGGTCGGCGCTGGAACGCCCGCCGAGGTCGGGCAGCGCCTGACCGGTACCGTCCGCGGGCCGCAGCTCACCGCCGAAGAGCGCGGCACAGACCGAACCGGCCGCCGCGGTGACCATGAGCCCGGCCAGCAGCGCGGGGCGGCCGCGCCGCCGGGACGCGGGCGTGGGTGTCGCGGCCGTGGGAGCGGCCTCCGGCGGCGAGTCCATGAAGGCGACCGGCCCCGCGAGCGGGAGCCCGGCCCGGCGGCCGGGTAACTCGACGGAGTACGGCGCGGGGGCTTCCCCGGCGTACGGCTCCGGGACCGGCTCGTCGGTCCGCGCGGCGTACGGCTCGGGGGCCGGTGGCGGGGTGTACGGCGGCGGCGCGTACGGCGGCCGCTCCACCCGGACGTACGAAGGCGGCGGGAACGCCGGCGGACAGTGGGCCCGCACCGTGAATGCACGGGGTTTGCGGGGCGGGTCCGGCGGATCGTCCGGGTCGGGCGCGTCCGGCAGCGAGATGTACGGGCGGATGTGCAAGGGGTCAAAATCCGGCGCTGCCGCCTGCTCGCACCGGCAGCCCGGTCGGCCGTCGGTACGAGCGGGGGCTAAGCAGGTCGGGCAGTTCCTGGCCTCCACGTGCGGGTCCCCTCCCTCGTCGTCGGCTGCGATTATCCAGTCGCCGCCGCCTCCTGCACAGGGCCCCCGGACGTGAACAACCGGAGACCGACACGTCGCCCGACCGGCCATAGCGGGGCAAAATGATCGGACGGGGAGTGCGGCTCCGCTCCTCGGCCGCTGCCCGGGGCCCGAACGCGCTCCCCGCCGCGGTTCCGACCTAAGGAGACGTCCATGGCGCAGGACACCAGCGCTCCCGCCGCCCCCGCCGAGGACCGGCCGCAGCGGACCGTCCTGGTGGCGATCGGCGCGCTGCTGCTCGGCATGCTGATCGCGGCGCTCGACCAGACCATCGTCGCCACTGCGCTGCCCACGATCGTCAGCGAGCTCGGCGGCCTGGACCACCTCTCCTGGGTGGTCACCGCCTACCTCCTGGCCTCCACGGCGGCCACCCCGCTGTGGGGCAAGCTCGGCGACCAGTACGGCCGCAAAAAACTCTTCCAGGCCGCGATCTGCATCTTCCTGATCGGCTCCGTGCTGTGCGGCATCGCGCAGAACATGCCGGAGCTCATCGCCTTCCGCGCGATCCAGGGCCTGGGCGGCGGCGGTCTCATGGTGCTGTCGATGGCGATCGTCGGCGACATCGTGCCGCCCCGCGAGCGCGGCAAGTACCAGGGCCTGTTCGGCGCGGTCTTCGGCGGGACGAGCGTCCTCGGGCCGCTGCTCGGCGGGCTCTTCGTCGACCACCTCAGCTGGCGCTGGGTCTTCTACATCAACCTGCCCATCGGCGCGGTCGCGCTGATCGTCATCGCCGCCGTGCTGCACATCCCGTCCAGCCGCACCCCGCACCGCATCGACTACCCAGGCACCGCCCTGATCGCCGCGGTCGCCGCCTGCTTCGTACTGATGACCTCGCTCGGCGGGGTCAGCTACCCGTGGGGCTCCTGGCAGATCATCGGCCTCGGCGTGCTCGGCGTGCTGCTCCTCGGTGCCTTCGTACTGGTCGAACGGCGGGCCGCGGAGCCGGTCCTGCCGCTGCGCCTCTTCCGGCTCCGCGCCTTCGCGGTCACCTCCGCCATCGGCTTCGTCATCGGCTTCGCGATGTTCGGCGCGATGACGTACCTGCCGACGTTCCTCCAGGTCGTGCACGGTGTCTCACCGACCATGTCCGGCGTGCACATGCTGCCGATGGTGGTCGGCATGCTGCTCTCCTCCACGCTCTCGGGCCAGCTGGTCAGCCGTACCGGGCGCTACAAGGTCTTCCCGATCGCCGGCACCGCGGTCACCGCCGTGGGCCTGCTCCTCCTGCACAACCTCGACCGCGGCAGCAGCGTCGCGGAGATGAGCGGGTACTTCTTCGTCTTCGGCCTCGGTCTCGGCCTGGTCATGCAGGTCCTCGTGCTCATCGTGCAGAACGCCGTCCCGTACGCCGACCTGGGCGTGGCCACCTCGGGGGCGACCTTCTTCCGCTCGATCGGCGCGTCCTTCGGCGTCTCGATCTTCGGCACGATCTTCGCCAACATGCTGGGCCCGCGGATCGCCGACGCGCTCGCCGGCCGCCGGCTGCCGCCCGGCGTGGACCCGGGCACGCTCGCCGAGGACCCGCGCGCGGTGGCGAAGCTGCCGCCCGGCGAGGCGACCGGCGTGCTGGACGCCTACTCGACGTCGATCACCAACGTCTTCCTGTACGCGGTGCCCGTCGTCCTGCTCGCCTTCGCGCTGGCCTGGCTGCTCAAGGAAGAGCCGCTACGGGGCTCGGTCACCGCCCCGGACACCACGGAAGTCCTCTCCTCCAACCCCGTCGAACGCTCCTCGCACGACGAGTGCGCCCGCGCGCTCAGCAAACTCGGCTCCCTGGAGGGCCGCAAGAAGCTGTACGAGTCGATCACCGCGCGCGCCGGTCTCGATCTGAAACCGGCGGCGAGCTGGATGGTGCTGCGGATGAACCGCTACGGCTCGGTCGAGCCCGCGGTGCTCGCCGAGCGCAGCGCCGTACCGCTCGGTGTGATCTCCGAGGCCACCCGGCAGCTGGAGGAGCGCGGCCTCGCGGAGCGAGAGGGGATGCCGATGGTCCTCACCGAGGCCGGCCGGCGGGCCGCCCACCGCCTCGCGGCCGCCCGCCAGGAGGCCCTGGCCGACCTCCTGGGCGACTGGTGGACCAAGGACCGCCCCACCGACCTGACCGAACTCGTCCGCCAACTGACCGCCGAAATGGGCGGCTCGCACGCCGAACGCCCACGCAACGGCGACGCCAGGCCCGTACACCGCCATACGGGGGCCTACCCGGCGCCCTGACCCCGGCCCGCCCCCAGAGCCCGCGGCTCAGCGCCTGTGTCCGTCCGACCAGGGCTGGGACACAGGCCCTCAGTCCAGCCGTTTCTCGAACCAGATCTGCGCGTACGGACCCTCGTTGTACGCCGGTATCTCCACGAACCCCGACCGCCGGTAGAAGCCGATCGCCTCTACCAGGTCGAGCCGGGTGTCGAGCCGGACGCGCCGGGCGCCCATGCCGCGCGCGGCGGCCTCCACGGCGGCCAGCAGCGCCCCGCTGCCCCCGCTGCCGCGCAGCTCGGGCCGGACGTACATGCGCTTGAGCTCGGCCGTGCCCGGAGCCAGCAGCCGTACGCCCGCGCAGCCGCCCGGCGCGTCGCCGTACCGCGCCAGCAGGAACACCCCGAGGGGCGGCATCAGGTCGTCGACCGGATCCTCGGCGACGGCCCGGTCCAGCTCCTCGTCGGTGGCCGGGCGGCCGTACCAGCGGGAGGCCACCTCGGCGAGGTAGTCCCGCAGCACGCCGGCCGCCTCGGGCGAGGCGACCAGCGTCTCTCCGACCGTCCACACCCGGCGACCGGTCGCGCATTCCCCCGTCATGTCGCGCATTCCCCCGTCACGTGGCTCAGCCCTGCTTCGGCGCGGCCTGCTGGACGACCTCGAAGGACCACACGGTCGAGCCGGAAGCGGCCGGCTTCGGACGCTCGGCACCCTCGCCGCCGCCCTGGTGCGCGGCCTTCATCGGCCCCTCCATCCACGCCTGGAAGGACTCCTCGTCGCGCCAGCGGGTGTACACCAGGTACTGGTCGGTGCCCTCCACCGGCCGCAGCAGCTCGAACCACTCGAAGCCGTCCGAGGACTCCACGGCACCGGCACGCGAGGCGAAGCGCTTCTCCAGCACCTCCCGCTGCTCCTCGGGAACGGTCAGCACATTGATCTTCACGATACTCATGCGGTCATCCTGCCGCATCGGCCCGCGCGCACGAGAGAGCCCCCTGCCGCGGGGGCAGGGGGCTCTCTCGTGCAGTCGGCGCGGGAAGCCGCGGGTCAGGCCGCCTTGCTCAGTTCGCGGGCCTCGGCCTCGCTGGCTACCGCGGGCTTGGAGCCCGGGAGGGGGCGGCCGGCGCTTTCGGTCATCTTCCAAACCGCGATTCCGCCGATGACGCCGGCGGCCATCATGTAGTACGCGGGCATCATCTTGTCGCCGGTCGCGCTGATCAGGGCCGTCACGATCAGCGGGGTCGTGCCGCCGAAGATCGAGACGGAGACGTTGAAGGCGATCGAGAGGGAGCCGTAGCGGACCTTCGTCGGGAAGAGCGCGGGCAGCGTGGACGGCATCGACGAGGTGAAGCAGACCAGCAGCAGGCCGAGCGCGGCCATGCCCAGGCCGATCGCGGCCAGCGAGCCCTGGCGGATCAGCAGCAGCGCCGGGATGGAGAGGACGAAGAAGCCGATGCAGCCCGTCGCGATCACGGGGCGGCGGCCGAAGCGGTCGCAGGCCCGGCCGGCGAACGGCTGGACGCACATCATCAGCGCCATCACGGCCAGCACGACCAGCAGACCGTGCGTCTCGTCGTACTTCAGCTCCGAGGTCAGGTAGCTGGGCATGTACGACAGCAGCATGTAGTCCGTGACGTTGAAGACCAGGACCAGGCCGACGCAGAGCAGCATCGCGCGCCACTGACCGAAGATCATCTCGCGCAGGCCGGTCTTCTTCTCGGCGGCGCGGCGCTCCTTCTCCTGCTCCGCCGCCTCCTTCTCCATCTCCGCGAAGGCCGGGGTCTCCTCCAGGCGCATCCGCAGGTACAGGCCGATGATGCCCATCGGGCCCGCGATCAGGAACGGGATCCGCCAGCCCCAGGAGAGCAGGTCGTCGTGGCTGAGCAGCGCGGTCATCAGGGTGACCAGGCCGGCGCCGCCGATGTAGCCGGCCAGCGTGCCGAACTCGAGCCAGCTGCCGAAGAAGCCGCGCTTCTTGTCGGGCGAGTACTCGGCGATGAAGGTCGAGGCGCCGCCGTACTCACCGCCGGTGGAGAAGCCCTGCACCAGGCGGGCGATCAGCAGCAGTACCGGGGCCCAGACGCCGATGGCGGCGTACGAGGGGATCAGGCCGATCGCGAAGGTGCCGATCGCCATCATGATCATGGTGATCGCGAGGACCTTCTGGCGTCCGATACGGTCGCCGAGCGGACCGAAGATCATGCCGCCGATGGGCCGCACGAGGAAGGCCGCCGCGAACGCTCCGAACGTCGACAGCAACTGCGCGGTCGGGTTCCCGGAAGGGAAGAACACCTGCCCGAGGGTGACCGCGATGTAGCTGTAGACGCCGAAGTCGAACCACTCCATCGCGTTACCGAGCGCGGCCGCCGAAACGGCCCGTTTCGCCATGGCCGGGTCGACGACCGTGGCCCCGTGCACCGAAGTGCTGGACCGACTTTTCGTGCGGGTATCCGGGCCGGGTGCGACGGAAGTGTGCGTCGGCACGTGTTCGCTCGCCTGCGCTCTCTGGGACGACTGCAAAACATTCGCCCGCCGGGCCTCCGACGGGCGAACAACGACCATAGGGGCAGAACGGATCGTCACGGAGTGTGCACGGTTGCATAAGGAAATCGACGAAAACCGCTGCATTGCAGGGGCGACGTCGGTGCCAAACCGGACATCGCGAAAGTATGCCTGTGATCCTTGTCGCTGCGATCCGGCGGAACTGGGGCCCGTTCTGTGGCCTGGCGCACGTGGTCCTGTGGCCCGGCGCGCGTGGACGGCGCGGTACTCCGGGGAGTGCCGCGCCGTCGGATCGTCGCCCGTCCAGCATCCGCCCGGCGGCGGTGTCGCGCCACTCGGGCGGAGCCGGGCCGGTCGGTCAGCCGGTGACGGGCGTCAGCTGGTGACGGTGATCTGTGCGGCCGGGTCGGTCGTGTCCGACACCGTATAGGTGGCACCGAACGTCGAGGTGGTCGCGCTGGTCGGGCAGCCGAAACCGCCGGTGACGGTCACCGGGACCGTGGCGCCCGAGAAGGTGAGCGTGGACGGCGCGCCATTGGCCCACGTGCCGTTGACGGTGGCGGGCCCACTGGGCGCCGCGGTGACCGTACAGCTGGCGAGGCCGCTGGTCTTCACGACGACGCCGCCCTGCGGGATGTTCATGGCGGCCGTGCTGGGCGCGCCGTTCTGCATGGCCACGCCCCAGCTGCCGCTGGTGGTGACGGTGGCGCTGACGCCCGCCATGCTCGTCGTGCAGGAGCTGTACGTCGGAGCGGTGATCGTACTGGCCACCGCGCCCGCGTCGTTGTGGTTCGCGGGCGCGTCCGGGACCTTGCCGGTGGCGTTGGAGACCGTACAGGTCACGGTCACGGAACCGGCCTTGAAGGTGGCCTTGCCGCTGAGCTTCGCGGCGAAGGCGTGGCCGGCGGGGGTGACGGTGGTGGACCCGGCCGCGACCTCGGCGGCGGGTGCCGCCGCGGTGGCGGGGGCGGTGACGGCCAGGCACAGTGCGCCCGTGGCCGCGATGCCGGTGCCGGCGGCGAGCAGGGTACGGGCCGAGGCGCGGCGGGGCGTGCCGGGTCTGAGGTGGTGTCTCATGGGGGAACTCCTTCACGGTTGCCGTTGTTGCGGGGGAACGTGCGGTTACCGGTGCGGAGGTGCGGGGGGTGGGTCGAGGGGGGCCGACGGGGCCGGAGCAGGGTCCTCTGCGGCGGGCAGGGGTTGCCACGCGAACATCAGCGCGCCGCCGAGGATGCCGAGCAGGGTGCCGATCAGGAAGCCGCCGAGGTTGGACATGACCAGCGCGGCGGCCGCCAGCAGGACGGTCAGTACGCCTGCCAGCCCGCGGTACTGCGGCGCGATCCAGGCGGCCAGGCCGAGCACGATCAGTACCAGCCCCAGCAGTACGGACGGGATGCCGGCGATGCCCTGCTGCAGCATGATCTTCAGCGGGGCGAGCGGGAGCACGCAGATCTCGGCGCCCGCCAGGATCGTGGCCAGCCCGCCCCAGAAGGGGCGGCCCTTGCGCCAGCGCCACCAGGCGGACCGCGGGCGTGCCGGGCGCCGGGTCAGAAGCATTCCTTCTTGCCCTTGCTGATCTTCATGCTCAGGCCGGAGAGCTTGAAGGTGCCCGCGTTGGTCGCCCACGCGGTCTGCTTCAGATCGGTGATGTGCACGTCATCGGCCTGCTGCGCGAACGCGTCCTGCATGCCCTGCGCGTCGGCCGGCCCCTTGTCCAGCGTGGAGGCGTCCCGGCCGATCTCGATGTTGTTGAACGAGGCGTTTCCGGAGAGCTGGGTGGCGTCCACATAGAGGTTCTCGGCCTCGACGGGCTTGCCGCCCTTGCCCGCGGTCAGGTTGAGCGAGATGTTGCCCAGTACGGGCAGCTTGGTGACCACCGACTGGCAGAGGTTGTTCAGTTCCGCCTTCTTGATGGCGGTCACCGCGACCGGCAGCAACTCGCCGCGGGCGTTCGTGTCCACGCCCCCGTACTGCGCGAAGCCGTCCCCGTCGAGGCTGCTCGCCGAGACCTTGAACTGCTGGCCCGATACGGCGAAGGACGCCGCCAGCGCCCCGTTGGCCAGGGCGATGGCCAGGGCCGCCGTGCCCGCGAAGGCCGGGACGGCGAGCACGGCGAACTTCCGCGCGCTGACACGTCCCGTGACCGGTCTGCCGTGTGCGTCTTTCATAGCATATATCCCCTTCGATGCGTGCGGGATCGATGAGTGGGGGGAGCGAGAGAAGAGCGAGGCGCGTGGGGAGGAGAGCGCGGCGGGTCGAGCCGCGAGCCTGGTGTTACCGCCGGTGTTACTGGCGAGTTGAGTTGAATGTAAGTGCGCCAGTAGGCGTTGGCAAGGTTGCGCGGCAGACGGTTTTCCGCCAAAAGGGAAGGGTGGTGGGCGCCGGAGTCCGACGCCCACCACCCTTACAGGAAACGGGAGTTACCCGTAACTGACCCGCAGCTCCTTGACGCCGTTCAGCCATGCCGAGCGCAACCGCCGCGGGTCGCCGGTCAGCGCGATGTCCGGCAGGGTGTCGGCGATGGCCCGGAAGATCAGGTCGATCTCCAGTACCGCGAGGGACTTGCCGAGGCAGAAGTGCGGGCCGCCGCCCCCGAAGCCCAGGTGCGGATTGGGGTCACGGGTGATGTCGAAGATCTCGGGCCGGTCGAACACCTCGGGGTCGTTGTTGGCCGACGCGTAGAAGATGCCGACCCGCTGGCCCTCCTTGATGTGCGCGCCGCCCAGCTCGGTGTCGCAGGTGGCGGTGCGCTGGAAGGAGACCACCGGGGTCGCCCAGCGCACGATCTCCTCTGCGGCGGTGGCCGGGCGCTCCCTCTTGTACAGCTCCCACTGCTCGGGGTGGGTGAGGAACGCGTGCATGCCATGGGTGATCGCGTTACGGGTGGTCTCGTTGCCGGCCACGGCCAGCAGCAGCACGAAGAAGCCGAACTCGTCGCTGCCGAGATTGCCCTCGTCCTCCGCGGCCACCAGCCGGCTGACGATGTCCTGCGCCGGGCACTCCTTGCGCGCCGCCGCGAGGTTCATGGCGTACGAGATGAGCTCCATCGCCGCGTTGGTGCCGACCTCTTCGGTGATCGCCAGCTCGGGATCGTCGTACGCGATCATCTTGTTCGACCAGTCGAAGATGCGGGAACGGTCCTCCTGGGGGATGCCGATCAGCTCGGCGATGGCCTGAAGTGGCAGCTCACAGGCGATGTCGGTGACGAAGTCGCCGCGGCCGTTCTTCTTCGCCTCCGCGACGATCCGGGTGGCGCGCTCGCGCAGCGCGTCCTCCAGAGCGCGGATGGACCGGGGCGTGAAGCCGCGCTGGACGATCTGGCGGACCCGGGTGTGCTCGGGCGGGTCCATGTTCAGCATGATCAGCTTCTGGACGTCGATCTGGTCCCGGGTCATCGACTCGTTGAAGCGGATGATCGAGGTGTTGCGGTTCGCCGAGAAGACGTCCGGCCGGGTGGAGACCTCCTTGACGTCCGCGTGCCGGGTCACCACCCAGTAGCCGTCGTCCTCGAAGCCCGCGATGTTGTGCGGCTGGGCGTTCCACCACACGGGCGCGGTCCGCCGCAGCCGGGCGAATTCGGGGAGGGGTACGCGTTCCTGGTAGACGTCGGGATCGGTGAAGTCGAACCCGTCGGGCAGCGCGGGACAAGGCATCGGCGACTCCAGGTCCGGTTGTGTCCGGCTTGCCTGCTCGTTCCGACGAACTCGTCCTGAATTTCCTCCTGACGAGCCATCAGAATCTGCCGCGAAGGTAGTAACGAGTTCTACAAGTGGCAAGGCTCACGCGGGAAATGCTTGCGAGTACGGGTGACGCGGCACCCTTGCGCGGGCGCGTGAGGCTCGTGAGACTGGGCGCGGAACTAGAACGCGTACTAGTTCTGCCCGGGTGCCGGGCCGCCCGGACAGCCAGGAGAGGACGAGTCATGGCCGCTGAACCCGTCATCGTCGAAGCCGTCCGCACGCCGATCGGCAAGCGCGGGGGCGCGCTCGCCAATCTCCACCCCGCCTACCTGCTGGGCGAGACATACCGCGAACTCCTGGCGAGGACGGCGATACAGCCGGACTGCGTCGAGCAGATCGTCGGCGGGACGGTCACCCACGCCGGCGAGCAGTCCATGAACCCGGCCCGGAACGGCTGGCTGGCCGTGGGCCTGCCGTACGAGACCGCCGCGACCACCGTGGACTGCCAGTGCGGCTCCTCCCAGCAGGCCAACCACATGGTCGCCAACATGATCGCGGCCGGCGTCATCGACGTGGGCATCGGCTGCGGCGTCGAGGCGATGTCCCGCGTACCGCTCGGCAGCGGCTCCAAGCACGGCCCCGGCAAGCCCTTCCCTGATGAGTGGAACGTCGACCTGCCCAATCAGTTCGAGGCGGCCGAACGCATCGCCCGTAAGCGCGGCCTGACCCGGGAAAACGTCGACGCGCTCGGGCTGATCTCCCAGGAACGGGCCGCCCAGGCCTGGGCCGAGGAGCGCTTCAAACGCGAGACGTACGCGGTCCAGGTGCCCACCACGGAGGAGGAGCAGGCGGCCGGGCAGGGCATGTGGCGGCTGGTCGACCACGACGAAGGGCTGCGCGATACGAGCATGGAGGCGCTCGGCTCGCTCAAGGCGGTCATGCCGACCGCCGTCCACACGGCGGGCAACTCCTCGCAGATCAGCGACGGGGCCGCCGCCGTGATGTGGGCGTCCAAGCGGATGGCGCGGGCGCTCAAGCTGAAGCCGCGGGCGCGCATCGTCGCCCAGGCGCTGGTCGGCGCCGACCCGCACTTCCACCTGGACGGTCCGGTCGACGCGACCCGGGCCGTGCTGGGCAAGGCCGGCATGTCCCTCAAGGACATCGACCTCGTCGAGATCAACGAGGCGTTCGCGTCCGTCGTCCTGTCCTGGGCGCAGGTCTTCGAGCAGGACCTGGAGAAGGTGAACGTCAACGGCGGAGCCATCGCCCTCGGCCATCCGGTGGGCGCGACCGGGGCCCGCCTCATCACCACGGCGCTGCACGAACTGGAGCGCGCCGACAAGGAATTCGCTCTGATCACGATGTGCGCGGGCGGGGCGCTGGCGACGGGGACGATCATCCAGCGGCTGTGACGGACCGGCCGCAGCGCTGGTCGACGGCCGTTGTCAGTGGTGCGTGTCACACTCCTGCCATGACGACAGAATCGACAGAACCGGCGGGCTCGGCGGACCGCCCGAAGATCCCTCCGGAGAACCTGCCGCCGGTCTGGGCGGGGCCGGACGAGCGCCCCGCCCCGCCGCTGGTCGGCGACGAGCGCGAGATCCTCACCTCGTTCCTGGACTGGCACCGCAGAACCTTCGAGCTGAAGTGCGCCGGGGTGCCGCCCGAGCGCCTCTCCGACAAGAGCGTCCCGCCGTCCGGCCTGAGCCTGCACGGCCTCATCCGCCACCTCGCCGGTGTCGAGCACTGGTGGTTCCGCGTGCAGTTCGCCGGTGAGCGGGACGACTTCCCGTACTACTCGGACGACCACCCCGACCAGGACTTCGAGATGCTGGAGGGGGACGTCGAGGAAGAGCTCGCGTTCTGGCGCGCCGAGTGCGCGCACTCCCGCAAGCTCGTCGCCGCCGCGCCGTCGCTGGACGTCACCGGCACCCATGCGGCGAGCGGTCAGCCGGTGTCCCTCCGCCGCATCCTGGTCCACGTCATAGCCGAGTACGCCCGGCACAACGGCCACGCGGACCTGCTCCGCGAACGCATCGACGGCGCGACCGGGCTCTAGGACCCGGGCACGCCGTCGGGCGAGGGGGAAAGGGGAGGGGGAGCGGCGTCAGGGGAGCCGCTCGTGCCCAATACCAGTTCCCAGTACCAGTTGCTCAGTACCAGTTGTGGGACTGCCAGAAGGACCAGGCGCCGCAGGGGCTGCCGTAGCGCTCGTTCATGTAGTTCAGGCCCCACTTGACCTGGGTGGCGGGGTTGGTCTTCCAGTCCGCGCCGGCCGAGGCCATCTTCGAGCCGGGCAGCGCCTGGACCAGGCCGTACGCGCCGGAGGAGGCGTTGGTGGCCTGCGGGTTCCAGCCGCTCTCGCGCTCCACGATGTTGCTGAAGCACTGGAACTGCCGCGCGTCCGGGATCTGCTGGTGCGCCGCGGCCTGGGCCTGGCTCGCACCGGCCCGCTCGGCGGCGTGCGCCGGGGTCGCGGAGAAGGCGGCCGCGGCGGTGCCAAGAGCCACGGCACCGACGGCGGCGGCGCCTGCGGCCCGGCGGCGGGTGACGAAACGGGGAGCGGTACGGCCGGCGACGCGGCCGGCGGCCGAGGACACGGGGGACAGCACGGGGGAGGGACCTTCCGACGGGAACAGGGGGAGTCGCCGATGGCGCGACGAGTCACGGGGGCGAGCTGAGTCGCGGGGGCGAGACGGGTCGCGGGGCGAGCTGAGTCGCCGGGCGCGGTGAGGTTTGCGGACCCGGCGACCACTTCACCGTGGGAGGTGGCTCGGGGTGCGTGCAAGAGCCACCGGCGTGTACGGGGTACGTAGCCGCTTCGTACCCGGCCGCGGGACCCGGGCCGGAAACCGGGGCGGGGCCCGCGCCGGCTCCTGCTACCGGGCCTCGTAAGTGACCAAGGTCCTTGTGCGTGGCTTCACAAGGAACGCCCGCCCCGGCCGTCGTCCGCCGCCGTGAATGCCACCGGGGCGTCGAAGGCCGCGCGGCGGGTGGCGCGGCGGAGGGCCTTCAGGACGGTGGGGCCGACGGTGAGGGTGAGGACGATCGTGATCAGGGCGCGGGGGAGGTCCCAGCCGAGGGAGGTGGCCAGGCAGTACGCGACGAAGCGGGCGAGGTTGTCGGGGAGCGGGTCGCCGGGGACGAAGGAGACCCCGGAGGCGAGGCCCGCGATGTACGGCCAGCCCTGGAGGTTCATGACCAGGCCGTAGAGGAGGGAGGCGAGCGTGCCGTAGACCGCGAGCAGCAGCATCTCGCGGCGACCGCGGAGCCGGTCGGGCCCCGGGAGCAGCCCCGCGCCCATCGACACCCAGCCCATCGAGAGCATCTGGAACGGCATCCAGGGGCCGACACCGCCGGTGAGGAGGGCGGAGGCGAACATCGAGACCGCGCCGAGCACAAAGCCGAAGCCGGGGCCCAGGACCCGGCCCGACAGGACCATCAGGAAGAACATCGGCTCGATACCGGCCGTGCCCGCGCCGAGGGGGCGCAGCGCGGCGCCGGCCGCGGCGAGTACGCCGAGCATCGCGATCGCCTTGGCGTCCAGGCCGACATCGGCGATGGTCGCCACGACCACGGCGAGGAGGAGGGGGAGCAGCGCGGCGAAGAGCCAGGGGGCGTCCTTGGAGTGCGCGAGGCCGGACGCGGAGTCCGCCAGCAGCGGCCAGCCGAAGGCCATCACGCCGAGCGCCGAGACCAGTACGAGCGCGGCCACCGACCGCGGCCCGAGCCGCACCGCCCGCACCCTCCTGCCCGTCCGCGGACTCATGCCGTGTGCTCCAGTTCGGCCAGCGCGCGGGTGACCTGGGGGACGGTGAGCCAGGGGAGCGGCGCGAGGACCTTGGCGACCTGCGGGGCGAAGGCCGGGGAGGCGGTCACGACCTCGGCGGTCGGGCCGTCCGCGACGATTTCGCCGTCGGCGAGGATGACGACGCGGTGGGCGAGTTCGGCGGCCAGTTCGACGTCGTGGGTGGCGAGGACGATCGCGTGGCCCTCGGCGGCGAGGCCGCGCAGGACCTCCACCAGGCGGGCCTTGGCCGCGTAGTCCAGGCCACGGGTCGGCTCGTCGAGGAGGAGCAGCGGCGGCCGTGCGGTGAGTACCACGGCGAGCGCGAGGGCGAGGCGCTGGCCCTCGGAGAGGTCGCGCGGGTGGGTGCCGTCCGGAACGTCCGGCAGCAGCCGGGTGACCAGCGCCCGGCAACTGCCCGGCGCGGCGCCCGCGTCGGCGTCCGCCGCCGCGCACTCGGCGCCGACGGTGTCCGCGTACAGCAGGTCGCGCGGCTCCTGCGGTACGAGGCCGACGCGGCGCAGCAGGTCGCGCGGCCCGGTGCGGTGCGGCACGGCGCCGCCCACCCGTACCGAGCCGGCGGCCGGCTCGTGCATGCCGACCAGGGTGTTGAGGAGCGTGGACTTGCCCGCGCCGTTGCGGCCCATCAGGGCGACGGTCTCGCCGGGGCTCACGGACAGGTCGACGCGGTGCAGCGCGTCGATGCGGCCGCGGCGTACCGAGAGGGCGTTGGCTTCGGCGACCGGGGCGTCGGACGGCGCGGACGGTGCGGGCGGCACGGGCGGCTGGGGCTGCGCGCCGGCCACCCCCGCCGCGCCCGCCGCGCCCGCCGGAGACGCCGAAGCCGCCGGGCTCCGCCCCGCCAACCGCTCCCGCAGCCCACCGGCCCTGCGGCGGGCGTCCCGTACGGTCAGCGGCAGTGGCGACCAGCCCGCCGCCCGGCCGAGGGCGACGACCGGCGGGTGGACCGGGGAGACCGCCATGATCTCGGCGGGTTCGCCGATGACGGGCGCGGCGCCGGGCGCGGGCAGCAGGATGACCTGGTCCGCGTACTGGACGACGCGTTCCAGCCGGTGCTCGGCGAGCAGGACCGTCGTACCGAGGTCGTGGACGAGGCGCTGCAGTACGGCCAGTACCTCCTCCGCCGCGGCCGGGTCCAGCGCCGAGGTCGGCTCGTCCAGGACGAGCACCTTGGGGTGCGTGGTGAGGACGGAGCCGATGGCGACGCGCTGCTGCTGGCCGCCGGAGAGGGTGGCGATGGGCCGGTCGCGCAGCCCTGCGAGGCCGAGCAGGTCGAGGGTCTCCTCGACGCGGCGGCGCATCACGTCGGGGGCGAGCCCGAGCGACTCCATGCCGTACGCCAGCTCGTCCTCGACGGTGTCGGTGACGAAGTGGGCGAGCGGATCCTGGCCCACCGTGCCGACCACGTCGGCCAGTTCGCGCGGCCGGTGGGTGCGGGTGTCGCGGCCGTCGACGGTGACCCGGCCGTGCAGGGTGCCGCCGGTGAAGTGCGGTACGAGGCCGGAGACGGCGTTCAGTACGGTCGACTTGCCGACGCCGGACGGGCCGACCAGCAGGCAGAGTTCGCCCTCGGGGACGGTCAGGTCGATCCCTTGGACGGCGGGCGCGGCGGCGTCCCCGTAGGTGACCGACACCTGCTCGAACCGGATCACGTCGTCCTCTCCTTCGGGTTCTGCGGGTGCTGCTTCGCGTTCTGCGTACGCCGCTCCACAGGCGGTACCGGAGCGACGAACGCCGGTACCAGCCCCACCAGCACCGACAGCGCGGGCCAGAGCGGGAGTTCCGGCGCCGTCAGTGGAACGGCGGGCGGGTGCAGGGCCGCGGGTGCGTACGAGCCCGCGCGGATCATCAGCGCGGCCACCGCCACGCCGGAGCCCGCGACCAGCCAGGCGCGCGGGCCCCAGCGGTCGGGCCGGTAGCGGGTGCGGACCGAGCGGCGGCCGCCCAGCCACAGCCCGGCGAGGGCGGCGGCGAGCCCGGCGGCCAGCACCGGCAGCCCGTACCCGGCGCCCTGGGCCGCGAGCAGTCCGTACGTACCGGCGCAGATGCCGAGGAGGCCGCCGAGCGTGAGGGCCGTGGTGGTGTGGCGGACGGCGCGCGGGACTTGCGCGGTACGTCCGTACCCGCGGGCGTCCATCGCCGCCGCGAGCGCCACCGAACGCTCCAACGCGCCCTCCAGTACCGGCAGTCCGACCTGGAGCAGTGCCTTGACGCCGCGGTCGGGGCGGCCGCGCAGTCGGCGTGCGGCGCGCAGCCGCTGGACGTCCGCGACCAGGTTCGGGGCGAACGTCATCGCCACGACGACGGCCACGCCCGCCTCGTAGAGCGCGCCGGGCAGGGACTTCAGCAGCCGGGCCGGGTTGGCGAGCGCGTTGGCGGCGCCCACGCAGATCAGCAGCGTGGCCAGCTTCAGCCCGTCGTACAGCGCGAAGAGCATGCCCTCGGCGGTGACCCGGCCGCCGATCCGCACGCCGCGCGCCCAGTCGGGCAGCGGTACTTCGGGGAGCGTGACCAGGACGTGCGTACCGGGGACGGGCGAGCCGAGTACGAAGGCGAAGACCAGCCGGATGGCGAGCACGACCAGGCCGAGCTTGACGAACGCACCGTAGGACCGGGCCCAGGGGGCGTCCGAGCGACGGGCCGCGACCACGTATCCGGCGACGCCGATGAGCAGGCCGAGGAGGAGCGGGTTGGTGGTGCGGGACGCGGCCGTTGCCAGGCCCAGCGCCCACAGCCACCACGCGCCGGCGTGCAGCGCGCGCCCCCGCGTGCCGAGGGGCGCGCGGAGCCGGGATGGCGCGCGGAGCCGGGCTGGGGCGCGCAACCGGACTGGGACGCGACGCCCCGGCCGCGCGCCCGTCACATCGTCCGTCACGGTTCCCCGGCCCCCGGTCATCCGCGCCGGCGCCGAGCCTGCCACACCGCGGCGGCGCCGAGCACGGCGACCGCGGCGAGACCGCCGATCAGTCCGGCGGAAGGCCCACCGGCACCGGAGTCGGACGCGCCGCCATCAGGCGCCGCGGACTCAGTGGCACCGTCGGACGGCTTCGAGGACCCGCCCGCCTGCTCCGCGCACCCCGTCTTCGGATAGCCCGATATCGCGCACAGCAGCGCACTGGAGTCGTACCGCAGCGGCGCCGCGACCGCGGCCAGGGCGTCGCCCGCACTCGCGTCCTCGGGCACCCGCGCGCACTCCGTACGGGCCGTCGGCGGCGTCTCGCCCTTCGGAGCGTCGGCCGCCGTGCCGAAGTCGAGGACGACGGCGACCCGCTTGCGGCCGTCCGCCGCCTTCGTACCGCCGCAGACCGCGTCGAAGTCGGCGGCCGCGCGCGGCTTCGCGGCGCGCGCGGAATCGGCGCTGACGGTGAAGCGGAAGCCGGCCGCGCCGCCGTCGGCGGGGCGCGCCGTCGCGGGCCCCTCGGTGGCGTACGTCCAGCCGCCGCCCCCGTGGTCCGCCGCGTCTGCCGTCCAGAAGGACCAGTAGCGGTACTCCTCGGCGTGCGCGGGCGCGGCGGCCAGCCCCGTGACCGTACCGGCCAGGGCCAGCGCGCCGAGGCCGCGCGCGAGACGAACAGCGCTGCTCACAGCTGGTTCTGCTTCCTGCGGCCGCTCAGCAGGAAGCCGATGCCGGCGCCCGCCGCCAGGCCGACGAGCACGACCCACCACACGGAGCCGCCGCCCTCGTCCTCCTTCTGGTCCTTCTCGGCCTGCTGGTCCGAGGCGGCGGACGCGGGCTTCGGGCCGGTCGCGTTCAGCTTCGTCACCAGGTCCGTGCCGCCGAAGTCGCGCGGGTCGCCGCCGGTGGCGTGCGTGGCGAGGATCAGCTGTGCGTACGCGGCCGGGCCACTCTGCTTCGCCCAGGCCGCCGAGTGCTCGCGCAGCCAGCCCAGCGACTGCTTCGCCGCGTCGGCACGCCCCGCGGCGGCCAGCGCGACGACGGCGTCGGCGGTGTTGCCGACGTCCGGCTGCGACTCGGCACCGGGCATCGCGGACATCAGATGGTGGTCGTGCGCGTCCAGTACCGAGCCGAGCTGGTCCGCGGCACCACCGGCGGCAGCGTGCGCGTCCTTCGCGGCGGCCTCGCAGGACGCGGACTTCGCGGCGCCCGCGCCCTGCTCGACGACGAAGCCCTTGCCGAGCGCGCCCAGTACGGCGGCGGCCGTCGCGTCCTCATTGGCGGCGAGCTTCCCGTCCTTGGCCTGGAAGGCGAACGCGCCGCGGTCCTTCTTCTCCACGTCGCAGCCGAGCCGGAAGGCGAGCAGCCCCTCGTACGGCGTCTTGCCGCCCTTCTTGGCGGTCACCGACTCCGGCTTCGTGCCCGTGGCGGCCAGCGCGCCGATCACCACGGAGGTGGAGTTGGCGTCGCTGGGGGCGCCGGACGCGGAGCCCCAGCCGCCGTCGTCGTTCTGCGCGGACTTCAGCCAGGACACGCCCTTGCGCACCGCGTCCGCGTGCCCGCCGACCGCGGCCAGCGCCTGCACGGCGGCGGCCGTCTGGTTGGTGTCCCGCAGCGTCTTCGCGTCGCAGGGCCGCTTCGGGTCGGCGCGGTACGCGGTGAACGCGCCGTCGGCGCACTGCTGTCCGGCGAGCCAGTCCACCGCCGAGTCCGCCGGGCGCACGCCCGTGGTGTCCTGCGCCAGCAGCGCCAGCGACTGCCGCCAGACGCCGTCGTACTTCGGGTCCGTGCTGCCGTACAGGCCCTTCGGGAGCTTCGGGGACGCGGCGGGCGCGGGGTCGGCGGCGAACGCGGCGGGGGCAGCGGCCGCGCACAGCACGGCGGCGGCCAGGGCCGCGGCGCAGCGGCGCGCCGGGGCGGCGAGGGAGCGGGCCGTGATGGCCATGGGGTCGGTGCCTCTCGGTCGGTTCGCGGGGTGCGCGATACCTCGACGGTGCCGCGCCGGGGGCGCAGGACTGCGGGTCAGCGCCGGTTTTCCACCGGCTTCCCCCGGTCGGGCACGAATGAACGTGTCCGCAATACTTTAACCGGCGGGTAGCTCCCGGCCTCCGGCGCCTGCGTCACACCGCCACGTACGCCACCGGGTCCGAGCCCGGCACCGGTTCCGCCAGCCCCGTCTTCACCAGGCGCCGCAGATGCGCCTCGGCCTCGGAGACGGCGATGGTGCGCGAGCCGTACGGGATCTCCGCCCACGGGCGGTTCCACGTCATGGTCTCGGCGAGCTGCCAGGGCGTGAGCGGGGCGGCGAGCAGGGCGCGCAGCCCGCCGAGCCGTTCCTCGTGGTGCGCGACGAGCTCCGCCGCCCGCTCGGCGGCGCTGGTGAAGGCGTGCTGGTGGGCAGGTAGTACCTCCGCCACGCCCAGCCGCGCGATCCGCTCCAGGGAGTCGAGGTAGTCGCCGAGGGGATCGGTGACCGTCGCGTCGTCCGGGTCCTCGTACAGCCCCACGTGCGGGCTGATGCCCGGCAGCAGATGGTCGCCGGAGAAGAGGCGCCCGTTGCCGGGGTGCGCCGCCGGGTGCGCCTCCTCCAAGTGCAGGCAGACGTGGCCCGGTGTGTGGCCCGGCGTCCAGATCGCGCGCAGCCGCCGACCCGCTAGATCCAGCAGCTCGCCGGGGACGATCTCGCGGTCCGGGAGCGCGGGGCGCTCGTCGGGGAGCCCGCGCGTGCGCCCCTCGGCACGGGCCGCGTACAGCGGCGCGAGGTGCTCCTCGGGCGCACCCGCCGCGCCCAGTTTCCCGATGAGGTACGTCAACCAGGTGCCCGGCTCGGCCTCACGGGTGCGGCGCACGACCTCCGTATCCGCGGCGTGCATCGCGATCCACGCGCCGGACGCCTCCCGGACCCGGGCCGACAGGCCGTGGTGGTCGGGGTGGTGATGGGTGACCAGGACGCCGTGGAGCTCGGTGACGTCGGTGCCGCACGCGGTGAGCCCGGCGGCGAGCGCGTCCCAGGAGTCCGGATCGCCCCAGCCGGTGTCGATCAGCACCGGCCCGCGGTCCGTCTCCAGTACGTGCACGAGCGTGTGCCCCAGCGGGTTGTCCGGTATGGGAACGGCGATGCTCCACACCCCGCCCCGGTGGTCGATCACGTGCGGCATGCCATGCCCCTCTCGAACCAACCGCACGCCGTCGCGTGCATTGTCCAGCATAACTAGAACTGGTATCAGTTCTGATGCAGCGTCAGATGTACGTCACGTAGTGATGCCCTGGGAGGCGGAGTCGATGGCCGATCTGATCGAGCACGGACAGCTCTACATAGGCGGTGGGCTGGTCGATCCGGCCGGCCGGGACACCATCGAGGTCGTCTCCCCGCACACCGAGCAGGTCATCGGCCGGGTGCCGCACGCCTCGCGGGCCGACGTGGACCGCGCCGTCACGGCGGCGCGCACGTCCTTCGACTCCGGGGTGTGGGCCGACACCCCGCTCGAAGAGCGGATCGCGGTCATCACGCGGATCAAGGACGCGTTCGCCGTGCGGAGCGAGGAGTTCGCGCGGCTCATCAGCGCGCAGAACGGCACCCCGTACACCGCGGGCGTCATGGTGCAGTCGCTGGCCGCGATGATGGCGTGGGACGCGGCGATCACCGTCGCCCGTGACTTCGTCTACGAGGAGCGGCGGCAGGGCGTCCTCGGGCCGCTGCTGATCCGTCGCGAGCCGGTCGGGGTGGTCGCGGCCGTGGTGCCGTGGAACGTCCCGCAGTTCACCGCCGCCGCCAAGCTCGCCCCCGCGCTGCTGGCCGGGTGCTCGGCGGTGCTGAAGGTGTCGCCGGAGACGCCGCTGGATGCCTATCTGCTGGCGGAGATTGCCACGGAGGCGGGGCTGCCGGAGGGGGTGTTGTCCATTCTCCCGGCGGATCGCGAAGTCAGTGAGTATCTGGTCGGGCACCCGGGCGTGGACAAGGTGTCCTTCACCGGGTCGGTCGCGGCCGGCAAGCGCGTCATGGAGGTGGCGGCGCGCCATCTCACCCGTGTGACACTGGAGTTGGGCGGCAAGTCGGCCGCGGTGATTCTGCCGGACGCCGACCTGGACGCGGCGGTCGCGGGGATCACGCCTTTCGCGTGGATGCTCAACGGGCAGGCGTGCGTGGCGCAGACGCGCATCCTCGCACCGCGCTCGCACTACGACGAGATCGCCGAACGGTTCGCCGCCGCGGCCTCCGCCCTGAAGGTCGGCGACCCGATGGACGCCGCCACCGAGGTCGGCCCGCTGGTCGCCGAGCGGCAGCGGCGCCGGTCGCTGGAGTACATCGCGTCAGGGCAGCAGGAGGGCGCCAAGGTGCTGGCCGGCGGCGGCCGTCCGGCGGGCCTGGACACCGGCTGGTACGTCGAGCCGACCCTCTTCGGCGAGGTCACCCCCGGTATGCGGATCGCCCGCGAGGAGATCTTCGGCCCGGTGATCTGCCTGCTGCCGTACGAGGACGAGGCCGAGGCCGTACGGATCGCGAACGACTCCGACTACGGGCTGTCGGGCTCCGTGTGGACCGCCGACACCGAGCGCGGCATCGAGGTGGCGCGCCGGGTGCGCACCGGCACGTACTCCGTGAACACCTTCAGCCTGGACATGCTCGGGCCGTTCGGCGGCTACAAGAACAGCGGCATCGGGCGGGAGTTCGGGCCCGAGGGGTACGGCGAGTACCTGGAGCACAAGATGATCCACCTGCCGGCGGGGGCGTGAGCGCATGGGTGACCGCTGGCAGGTGGAGGTGGACCGCGGGGTCTGCATCGGCTCGGGGCTGTGCGCGAGCGCGGCGCCGGGCGGGTTTCGGCTGGACACCGCGCGCCAGTCCCACCCCGTGACGGACGAAGTGGACGCCCAGGAAGCGGTGTTGGCGGCCGCCGAGGGCTGTCCGGTCGAGGCGATCGTGATTACGGAGGCCAACTCCGGGGAAGCAGTCTTCCCGCCGGAGGAGTGACGTCAGGCGAACACCCGTGCGACCTGCTGGTTCGTACTTAGAGTTACTTGTGCGTTCCTCACGGTGACCTCATGACGTCTGTGACTGTCCGTCCCTCCCCTTGCGTGGAAATCTCTATTCCACGCCGCCGAGGGGGGAGACGATGGACAAGCGGTACGAGGTGTACTGCCTGGCTGACAGGTATTTCTATGAAACCCCGGACCGTTTGTCCGTCGGGGAGAGTGCCGCGGCTGACGACAGTGCGGTGTACGAAGCGGCGCAGCGCGCAGTCCCCGAAGGGTGGCGTTGTTTCCTCTCCGGGGACTGGCTCCACGTAAATCCCGTGGACAGCGAGGGGAACCCGCGTCCGGGCAGGCCGAAGCAGGGGTGGAAGATACATGTGTCGGCCTGCCCGGACAATGCGGAGAAGATAGCGTCCAAGGTCTGGGACTACTGCGTGGCCCGGGCCATTCCGTTCAAATTCGTGCCGGGTCCGCGCCCGCTGCACCTGCGGAATTCCAAGTACGCGGACCGGGCCGCCAGCGGCAAATTCGCCACCATTTACCCGCTGGACGAAGCGGAATGCCACCGCATTCTGGAGGAGCTGGGCTCGCTGCTGGACGGCGAGCCGGGCCCGTACATCCTGAGCGACCTGCGGTGGAACGACGGGCCGCTGTACGTGCGGTACGGCGGCTTCGCCCGGCGGTACTGCGTCGACGGCACCGGGGCGCTCGTGCCCGCCATCGAGAACGCCGACGGGCGGCTGGTGCCCGACCGGCGCGAGCCCGCCTTCCGCACGCCGGAGTGGGTGCCGCTGCCCGGCTTCCTGGTCCCGCAGCTCGCGGCCCGCAACGCCACGACCGTCGCCGACCTGCCGTACGCCATCGAGTCGGCGCTGCACTTCTCCAACGGGGGCGGCGTCTACGTCGGCCGGGACCGGAGCACCGGGGAGCGGGTGGTCCTCAAGGAGGCGAGGCCGTACGCCGGCCTCGCCGCCGACCGCGCCGACGCGGTCACCCGGCTGGAGCGCGAACGCGCCGCGCTGGAGCGGCTGTCGGGCCTCGGCGTGGCCCCCGAGGTGCGCGACTTCTTCACCGCCGGCGACCACCGCTTCCTCGTCCTGGAGCACATTCCCGGCAAGCCGCTGAACTCCTTCTTCGCCGAGCGCCACCCGCTGCTCACCCCCGACCCCGACCCGGCGGCGCTCACCTCGTACACCGAGTGGGCCCTGGGCATGTACAACGCCGTCGAACAGGCCGTCGCCGCGGTGCACCGCCGCGGGCTGGTCCACAACGACCTGCACATGTTCAACGTCATGGTCGCGCCCGACGAAATGAGCGTCACCCTGCTGGACTTCGAGGCCGCCACCGACGCCGGCGACGGCAGCCGCCCGTCCCTCGCGCACCCCGGCTTCGTCGCCCCGCGCGACCGCACCGGCTACGACGTCGACCGGTACGCGCTGGCCTGCCTGCGCCTCGCGCTCTTCCTGCCGATGACCACGCTGCTGGCCATCGAGCGGGACAAGGCGGCGGACCTGGCCGAGATCGTCGTCCGCGAATTCCCGGGCGTACCGGCCGGGTTCCTGGAGGAGGCCGTGCGGACGATCTGCGCGCACCGGCCCGCCAGGCCGCGCATCCGGCGCCCCGCACAGGCCCGCCACCTCGTCGCGGTCGACACCCGCGAACCGTACGTCTGCGACCCGGCCGACTGGCCGCGCAGCCGCGAGTCCATGGTCCGGGGCATCCTCGCCTCGGCCACGCCCGAGCGCACGGACCGCCTGTTCCCCGGCGACATCGCCCAGTTCGCCGACGGCGGCGGACTCGGCATCGCCCACGGGGCGGCCGGAGTCCTGTACGCGCTCCACGAGACGGGTGCCGAGGGGTTCGAGGAGGGCGAGGAGTGGTTACTGCGGCAGACCGCTCCGCCTCCCCTCGGCACCCCCCTCGGGTGCTACGACGGACTCGCCGGCGTCGCCTACGTACTGGACCGGCTCGGCCACCGCGAACGGGCCGACGAGCTGATCGAGCGGGTGCTCGCCGAGAAGTGGTACCGGCTCGCGCCCGACCTGTACGGCGGGCTGGCCGGCATCGGCCTCACCCTGGACCACCTGGCGCGACAGCGCGGCGAACGCGAGCTGCGCGACCGGGCGCTGGAGGCGGCGGGACACGCCGCCGACCGGCTGGAGAGCTGCGCGAACCGGGCCGGGCTGCTGCGCGGCGCGAGCGGCCCCGCGCTGCTCTTCCTGCGGCTGTACGAAGGCACCGGCGACCCCGGGCTGCTCGATCTCGCCGCGCAGGCGCTGCGCAGCGACCTCGCCCGGTGCGTACGCAACGAACGCGGCACGCTGCTGGTCGACGAGGGCTGGCGCACGATGCCGTACCTCGGCGGGGGCTCGGCGGGCATCGCGATGGTGCTCGACGACTACCTGACGCACCGCGCCGACGCGGAGTTCGAGGAGGCGCGCGCCGCGATCCTGCCGGCCACCCAGGCCCGCTTCTACGCACAGCCCGGCCTCTTCCGGGGGCGCGCGGGCATGGTGCTGCACCTGGCCCGCACGACGACGCCCGACCCCGACGTCGAGGCCGCGCTCGCCGCGCAGATCGCCGATCTGAGCTGGTACGCCATGCCGTACCGCGGGGAACTGGCGTTCCCCGGCGATCAGATGATGCGGCTCTCCATGGACCTGTCCACGGGCACGGCCGGCTGCCTGCTCGCGCTGGGCTCGGCGCTGCACGAGGAACCCGTACAACTGCCGTTCCTGCCGCCGCTGCCGGAGCCGAACGGGCTGCGGATCTGAAACCGACCGACGTGAAACCGGTCAACGGAAGGATGTGCCTCGTGGCACTGCTCGATCTGCAGATGATGGCGGGCCCGGAGCGTGAGGGCGGCGGGGGCCAGGAGAGCAACCTCAGCCTGTTGGCGGGGTGTGAGCCAAGCACCGTCAGCCTCCTCCTCTGCTAGCGCCCCCCTGATCAGGTTCGTCCCAGTACGCGTCGTCCGCGGACCGGGAGGTGATACAGGCCGACCGCGGTACGGGAGGTGTCCGTGCCCGGCCCGGATCGTGAGGTCCGATCCGGTCCGGCACGGCACGCCGCCCGCACCGCCCGGCCTGCTCCGGTGGCCGACGCCGGGACGAACCGGTGTGCGTGCGGCTCCTGGGGGAGCCGCACGCACACCATCCCCACCACTTCGCCTTTCCGCCTGTCAGGTACAGCTCACAGCTTTCCAGTTCGTCCGGGAGGAAGAACCGTGACCGCCAAACCCGCCGACCGGCTGCTGCTCGGCGCGCTGCGCCACAGCGCCCCCCGGGCCTCGGCAGTCCTGCTGCTCACGACCGGCGGCGCCGCGGTCGGTCTCGCCCTCCCGGCCACCCTCGGCCACACCCTCGACCTGCTGCTCGACGGCGGCCCCGCGCCGTGGCCCTGGCTGTTCGCCGTCGCCGGGCTCACCGCCCTGCTCGTCCTCATCGGCGCGCTGGACGGGCTGCTCACCGGCACGACGGACGCCCGCGCCACCGCCTGGCTGCGCCGCCGGGCGCTGCGCGGCGTACTGGCCACAGGGCCCACGGCGACCGAACGGCACGAGCCCGGCGACCTGGTGTCGCGCATCGTCGGCAACGCGGGCACGGCCGGCACCGCGCCCACCGCGCTCGCCGCCACCGCCGCGACGGCGCTCACCCCGGTCGGCGCGCTGGTGGCGCTGGCCCTGCTCGATCTGTGGACCGCGGCCGCCTTCGTCATCGGACTGCCGCTGCTGGCGCTGCTCATGCGCGCCTTCGTCCGCGACACCGGGGACTGCGTGGCGCAGTACCAGCGGATACAGGGCGACATCGCGGGCCGGCTGCTGGAGGCGATCGGCGGCGCCCGCACCATTGCCGCCGCCGGCAGCCACGAGCGCGAGGCCGCCCGCATCCTCGCGCCGCTGCCCGCCCTCTCCCGCCAGGGCCACCGCATGTGGCGGGTGCAGGGCCGGTCCACCGCACAGGCCGCCGCGCTGATCCCGCTCCTGCAGATCGCGGTGCTCGCCGTCGGCGGGCTGCGGCTGCTCAACGGCGCCCTCAGCGTCGGCGACCTGCTCGCCGCCTCCCGGTACGCCGTGCTCGCGGCCGGCGTCGGCATGCTCGTCGGCCACCTCAACGGCCTGGTGCACAGCCGCGCCGCGGCCCGCCGCCTCACCGAACTCCAGGACCTGCCCGCCATCGAGTACGGCGACCAGGAGGCGGTACCGGAGGAGACGGGCGCGCGTGCGGAGGCGGGCGCCGGGACGTGCGCGGGGGCGCTCGAACTCCGCGGCATCACCGTACGGAAGGCCGGGCACACCGTCCTGGACGATCTCAGCCTCAGCGTGCCCGGCGGCTGCACGTTGGCCGTCGTCGGCCGCTCCGGGACCGGCAAGTCCATGCTCGCCGCGGTCGCCGGGCGGCTGATCGAACCGGACGCGGGCGAAGTCCTGCTGGACGGCGAGCCGCTGCGCCGCCTCAGTCACTACGCGCTGCGTCGCTCGATCGGGTACGCCTTCGAACGGCCCGCGCTGCTGGGCGACACGGTCCACGACACCGTGGCGTACGGGGTGTACGAGCCGGGCCCTGGCGACGTGGAGGCGGCGGCCCACGCGGCGGGCGCGGCCTCCTTCATCCGGCGGCTGCCCGAGGGGTACGCCACGCCCTGCGCCGATGTGCCGCTGTCCGGCGGGGAGGTGCAACGCCTGGGCCTGGCCCGCGCGTTCGCGCACGCCGAGCGGCTGCTGATCCTCGACGACGCGACGTCCAGCCTCGATACGGTCACCGAACTCCGCGTCGGCCGCGCGCTGCTGCGCGATGTGCGCGCCGGCACCCGTCTGATCATCGCGCACCGGGCCGCCACCGCGGCCCGCGCCGATCTGGTCGCCTGGCTCGACGCGGGCTTCATCCGGGCGCTGGCGCCGCACGACACGCTCTGGGAGGACCCGCGCTACCGGGCCCTCTTCGGCCCGGACGACTCCGGCCCGGAGGACTTCGGTCCGGACGACTTCGCCACGGACGACCAGGAGGCGCCGGACACGGAGGACCGGGCGGCGGACCGGGCGCGGCGCCAGGGGGTGCAGGACGTTCCGACGGCCCGGCTGAAGGTCCGGCGGCGGCCGCTGGGGAAGCCGGCGGCGGGGGAACTGCCGGTACGGAAGCGGGCCGTGGCGGGTGAGCTGCCGACGGGGGCGTCGGCGGGGGCGTCGGCGGCCGGGGAACCGCCGGCCGGAGCGGGGGCCGCGCGGCCGCGGCGGGCGATCGGCCACGGGCCGCGCCAGGAGGGGACGCGGCCGGAGGGGGCGCGCCAGGAGGGGGCGCGCCAGGAGGGGACGCGCCAGGAGGGGACGCGGCCGGAGCGGGCGCGGGCCGAGGGGGAACGTCCCGCGGGGCGGCCGGAGGGGCTGACGCCTGTGGCGGCGCCGCGGCCGGCGTCGCCCTCCGCCGCCGGGGGCGTCCCCAGCTGGGCGTACGGCCGGAGCGCGGAGCAGACCGACGGCGCCGCGCAGGACGGGTTCGCGCCGGGGGAGCGCGGGGGCGTGCCGGAGGGGATACCGGTGCCGCAGGGGATGCCCATGACGCAGCGCCGTCGGCGCGCGCTGGCCGACCTGCTGGTACGGGGTGAGCCGTCGGCCCGTGCGGAGGGCGGGCCGACGGCCGGGGCCCCCTCCGAGGGGACCGCCGGGGTACGGCGGGGTGCCGAGTGAGGCCGGAGGGGACGCGGGCCGCTCAGGGGGAGCGGCCCGCCGGGGCAGCGGAACGGACGACGGTGACCGGCGGGAACGAGAACGGGAACGGAAGCGGGAGCGGAAACGGCATGAGCGGGAGCGAGGGCAGAGTGAACGGGGCGCCGACGCGCGCGGAGTACGGGGCGGGCACGGGGACCGCGCTGCTGGACGGCCGCCCGGCCGTCGCTCCCGAGGAGCGGCTGCGGGACGGGGCCCGGCGGTTCCTGGACCGGCGGCGCGTCGTCGTGGCGCGGCTGGCCGCCTGGTCCGTGGCCGAGGCCGCCCAGACGTTCCTGCTCGGCTTCGCGCTGGCTCGGGCGATCGACGACGGGTTCCTCGCGGACCGGGTCGCCGTGGGCCTGGGCTGGCTGGCCGCGGCCGCGCTGGCCGTCGCGGCCGGCGCGTACGGCACGGGCCGGGTCTACCGCTCCGTCGCCGACCTGGTGGAGCCGCTCCGCGACGAGCTGCTCCGGCGGGTCGTCACCCGCGCGCTGCGGGAGGCCGACGACAGCGCGGTCTCCCGCGCCGCGCACCAGGTGGAGATGGCCCGCGACACCTTCGGCGGGCTGGTGATGGTGGTGCGGGGCTTCGTCTTCACCGCCGCCGGTGCGCTGGTCGGCCTCTGCGCGCTCGCTCCCGTACTGCTGCTCGTCGTCCTGCCGCCGCTCGTACTGGGCCTCGCCCTCTTCGCGGTGACGCTGCGTCCGGTGGCGCGCAGTCAGGAGACGTACCTGGCGGCCGACGAGGCCATCGCGCGCGGTGTGAGCGTGGCGGTCGGCGGTCTGCGTGATGTGACGGCCGGCGGCGCCGAGGAGCGGGTGGCGCGCGAGGTGGGGGAGCGCTTCGACGCCGAATGGCGTGCGTCGCGCACGCTCGCGCGCTGGGGCGTGTGCCGGGACGTGGCGCTCGGCGTGGGCGGACGGCTGCCGGTGGTCCTGCTGCTGGTCACCGCGCCGTGGCTGCTGGGGAACGGGGTGACGCCGGGCGCGCTGGTCGGCGCGCTGGCCTACCTCACGCAGTCGATGCTGCCCGCGCTGCAGGCCCTGATGCACGGCCTGGGCACGTCCGGCACCCGGCTGGGCGTCGTCCTGCGCCGGCTGACGGGGGCCGGGCGGGGCGTCGGGAGCGCCGCGGACACCGCGGTCTCCGCGACGGATGCGACGAGCCCGGCGGACACGGAAGCGGCAGGCGCCGGGACGGCGCCCGAGCCCACCGTGTCCGCCGGGCCCGCCCTCCCCGGTCCGGCCGGAGTGCCGGGGAGGCCGGCGCTGCCCCGCCGCGACGGAGCGTCGGGAGCGGCCGGAGCGACCGGAAGGCCGGCGCTCCCCGGCCCCGAGAGTGCTTCCGGCAGGCCCGCGCTGCCTGCGCTGCCCGCCGTGCCCGAACTGCCGGCGCTGCCTGCGGGCACTCCGGCCGCCTCGGCCACCTCTGCCGCATCGGCACCGGCGTCCGCGTCGGCACCGGCGTCCGCGTCGGCGTCCGTGCCCGCGAGTCGTGGCGGTGGGGCGCGGCACGCCAAGCGGCCGCGGCACGCGCTGCCCCCGAAGCGGCTGACGCTTCCCGGCGGGATCCCGGTGCCGGGGCGTGCGCCGGGCGGCCGGTCGGCGCGGGGCGCGGGCGGGTACGCCGGGGGCAACGCCGACAACGCGCCGGTCGAGGCGCCCGTACCGCTGCCCGCGTGGGCGACGCCGCCCGCCGGCAGCGGGCTGGCCCTGGAGGCGCGGGGAGTGTCCTTCGCGTACGGCGAGCATGCGACGCCCGTGGTGCAGGGGCTGGAGCTGACCCTGCCGGTCGGCGGGCACCTGGCCGTCGTCGGGCCGAGCGGCATCGGCAAGTCGACGCTCGTGGCGCTGCTCGCGGGGGTACTGGTCCCCGATCGGGGAGAGATCCGGCTGGGCGGGAACGGCGCGGGGTCCAGGCGCGTTCTCGTACCGCAGCAGGCCTATGTGTTCTCCGGGACGCTCCGGGAGAACATGCTGTACCTCTGCCCGCGCCCCGAGGAGGTGCCGGACACGGCCCTGCGTGCCTCGGCCGTGGCCGTGGGCGCCGCGGGCCTGGTGCAGCGGCTGGGCGGCTTCGGCGCACGGGTCACGCCCGGCACGCTCTCCGCCGGCGAGCGCCAGCTGATCGCCCTCGCCCGCGCCCATCTCGCGCCCGCGCCGCTCGCCCTCCTCGACGAGGCCGGCTGCCATCTGGACGCGACGGCGGAAGCCCGCGCGGAGCGGGCCTTCGCGGCCCGGCCGGGCGGCTCGCTGATCGTCGTCGCGCACCGCATCAGTTCGGCGCTCCGTGCGGACCGCGTCCTGGTGATGGACGGTACGTACGCCCTGTGCGGACGCCATCGCGACCTGCTGCGGCGCTCCGCGCTCTACCGCGACCTCGTGGGGGAGTGGGCGGACGCCGAAGCGGAGCCGGCCCTCGCCCCGTGAGCGGGGCGCGGCCCGGACCGCGCCCGGGACGCCCTCCCGGTGCGCGGGTCCGGGTCACAGCCAGCCCTCGCCCTGGGAGATGCGGATGGCGTCGACCCTGTTGCGGGCGCCGGTCTTGCGGGTGATCGCCGACATGTAGTTGCGCACCGTTCCGTTGGACAGGTGCAGCGTGCCGGCGATCTCGGCGACCGAGGCGCCCTCGGCGGCGAGCGTGAGGACGCTCAGTTCCCGCTGGGTGAGCGGCATTTCGGCGGCCTGCAGGAAGCCGAAGCCCAGCGAGCCGTCGACGAAGCGCCGGCCCGCGGCGACCTGCCGTATGCCGACGGCCAGCTGCCCGGGCGAGCCCTCCTTGTCGACGAACCCGAGCGCGTCGGCCTCGAAGGCTCTGCGCAGCGGGCCCGGCCGGTGGGCCGAGCCGAGGACCAGCAGGGCAGGCCCCTTGGCGGGCCCGGCCGCGCCCTCCCGGCCGCCGCAGGCCCCGTTGGGCCCGCCGGCCCCGGGCTCCCCACCGCAGTGCGCGGCCTCCGCCGCGCCGCTCACCGGGTGCTCCCGGCATCTGTTGACCTGCTGCGGGATGTGCGCGATGGGGCCGCGCGCGGGCGTGGCGCGGACCGGGACGGTGTGCGCGGCACTGCTGTGCGCCTCCGTCCTCGTCTGCGTACCGCCCATCTGCGTACCACCCGCGTGGGCACCTCTCGCGGCGGCGCCGACACCGCTCACCACGGCACCGTGCCCCCCGGCCGCCGCTCTCGGCGCCCAGCCGCTCCGGTACCCGTCGGCACTCCGGTACTCGTCGGTGCTCCGATACGCACCGTCACTCCATCCCGCTTCCTCTCTCGCGGAACTACCGTCGGCATGTGCCATTGGCGCGGCACCGCTGTCCGATAGCTTTCGCAACGCATTCGCTCCGATCGGCATCGCGGAGTCCACATCCACCACACAGACGTCCGGCTGCAGCGCGCGCACCCGGCCCGCCGCGCCTTCCGGCGTGGACACCGCCACCTCTATGTCGTTTTCCCTGCTGAGCACCTCGGCCAACGCCCATCGAAACAGGCAGACGTCGTGCACCAGCAGCACCCGGATCACTGCAGTCCCCCTCCAGACCCCCGTGTACCGGCCTTATTTGGCAACCACCCCGAATTCATACCTGTAAAGGGCGCGCCGTGGGGCCGCAGATCAGGCCAAGAGGGGGCAAGGGGGCGCACGGATGCACGGCGAGATGCATGTATGCACTCTGTGACGGCGCCAAACCGGCATCAAACCGGGGCCGCACCGGGGCCGCGAAAGGGGATTGCGAGGGGAAAGCGGGCTATTCCGGGCGCTGCGGGCCGGTCAGCTCGATGAGCCGGCAGACGGTCTCGATGTCGATCTTCACTTGCGCAATTGAGGCCCGTCCCGAGAGCCACGTGATGAGCGCCGAGTGCCAGGTGTGCTCGATGACCCGTACGGCCGAGAGCTGCTCCGGAGTGGCGGCGGATTCCAGCCCCATGGCGTCCAGGATGATCGCCGTCGTCAGCCGGGAGACGGTGTCCACCTCGGGGCTCACCGACCGGTCGGCGAAGGTGAGCGCGCGCACCATCGCATCCGCCAGGTGCGGTTCGCGCTGCATCGCGCGGAACGCCCGCATCAGCGTCTGGGCCACCCGCGCCCCGGGATCGCTCTCCGTCGGCGGCCTTTTGCGCAGCGTCGCGTGCATGTGCTGCAGCTGGTCCTGCATGGTCGCCACCAGCAGATGGATCTTGGAGGGGAAGTAGCGGTACAGCGTGCCCAGGGCGACGTTCGACAGCTCCGCGACCTCGCGCATCTGCACGGCGTCGAAGCCGCCGCGCCCGGCCAGCTGCGCGCTGGCGTGCAGGATGCGGCGGCGGCGCGCTTCCTGGCGCTCGGTCAAGGGAGGGGTGGCGGGAAGCGCCGGCCGGTGTTCGGAAGTCATGTGTCCCATTCCGTGGCGGTCCGTCCGTGCTGCGGGGGCTGTCGATCTGCTGATCGGCTCAGCATGGCAGGGGGTGGGTCGTGGCGCGAATCACCTGGTGCGGCTCTTTTCGCCAGTGCCCCGACCGGTAGATTCAAGCCTGGTGAACTCGTCGGTAACCGATCGGTTCTGTAACTTGTTCTAGATTAGCGCCAGCGGTTACGCTCCGGCGAAAGTCCAGTGAGAGAGGGGCCGAGAGTGTCCGCTGAGGCCGTCCGGGCAGCCGCCGCTCGCTCCGCCGAGGTCACCGGCGACCGCCCCCTGCGGATCGCCCTGCTCACGTACAAAGGGAATCCGTTCTGCGGCGGCCAGGGCGTCTACGTACGCCACCTCTCGCGCGAACTGGCCGGGCTCGGCCACTCCGTGGAGGTCATCGGCGCCCAGCCCTACCCCGTACTCGACGGCGGCGTCCCGCTGACCGAGCTGCCCAGCCTGGACCTGTACCGACAGCCGGACCCGTTCCGTACGCCCAAGCGCGGCGAGTACCGCGACTGGATCGACGCCCTTGAGGTCGGCGCGATGTGGACCGGCGGCTTCCCCGAGCCGCTCACCTTCTCCCTGCGGGCGCGCCGCCATCTGGCCGCCAGACGCGGCGACTTCGACGTCGTCCACGACAACCAGACGCTCGGCTACGGCCTGCTCGGCGACCTCGGCGCGCCGCTGGTCACCACGATCCACCACCCCATCACCGTCGACCGGCAGCTGGACCTGGCCGCCGCCGAGGGCTGGAAGCGGCGCGCCTCGGTCCGCCGCTGGTACGGCTTCACCCGCATGCAGAAGCGGGTCGCCCGCCGACTGCCGTCCGTGCTCACCGTCTCCGGCTCCTCGGCCCAGGAGATCACCGACCACCTGGGCGTCCGTCAGGACCGCATCCACGTCGTGCACATCGGCGCCGACACCGACCTCTTCTCGCCGGATCCCGCGGTCCCCGAGATCCCCGGCCGCATCGTCACGACCTCCAGCGCGGACGTGCCGCTCAAGGGCCTGATCCACCTCGTCGAGGCGCTCGCCAAGGTCCGTACGGAGAACCCGGAGGCGCACCTCGTCGTGGTCGGCAAGCGCGCCGACGACGGGCCGGTGGCCGCCGCCATCGAGAAGTACGGGCTCGGCAACGCCATCGAGTTCGTCAAGGGCATCAGCGACGCCGAGCTGGTCGACCTGGTCCGCGGCGCCCAAGTGGCCTGCGTGCCGTCCCTCTACGAAGGCTTCTCGCTGCCCGCCGCCGAGGCCATGGCCACCGGTACGCCGCTGCTCGCCACCACCGGCGGCGCCATCCCCGAGGTCGCCGGGCCCGACGGCGAGACCTGTCTCGCGGTGCCGCCCGGCGACGCGGGCGCGCTCGCCGCGGGCCTGAACCGGCTGCTCGGCGACGCGGGGCTGCGCCGCCGGCTCGGCGCGGCGGGCCGCGCCCGGGTCCTCGCCCGCTTCACCTGGCGGCAGGCGGCCATCGGCACCGCCGAGCGCTACCGCGAGGCCATCGCGGCCCGCGCCGCGCACCGGCCCGCCGCGGCCCCCACCACGCCGGCGGCCGCCCCCGCGGCCGCACCCTGACCTGACGAACACCGCTCCCGGCCGGCCTCCGCGGCCGGGGACACCCCAGGACGAAAGCTGAGAGGCCGTGCTGACCGTCGACTTTTCCCGATTCCCGCTCGCACCGGGTGACCGCGTACTCGATCTGGGGTGCGGCGCGGGCCGGCACGCCTTCGAGTGCTACCGGCGCGGCGCGCACGTCGTGGCCCTCGACCAGAACGCCGAGGAGATCCGCGAGGTCGCCAAGTGGTTCGCCGCCATGGAGGAGGCCGGTGAGGCCCCGGCCGGCGCCACCGCCACCGCCATGGAGGGCGACGCGCTCAACCTCCCCTTCCCCGACGGCTCCTTCGACGTCGTGATCATCTCCGAGGTCATGGAGCACATCCCCGACGACAAGGGCGTGCTCGCCGAAATGGTCCGGGTCCTCAAGCCCGGCGGCCGGATCGCGGTGACCGTGCCGCGCTACGGCCCGGAGAAGGTCTGCTGGGCGCTGAGCGACGCATACCACGAGGTCGAGGGCGGCCACATCCGCATCTACAAGGCCGACGAACTGCTCGGCAAGATGCGCGAGGCGGGCCTGCGCCCCTACGGCACCCACCACGCGCACGCGCTGCACTCCCCGTACTGGTGGCTCAAGTGCGCGTTCGGCGTGGACAACGACAAGGCGCTGCCGGTCAAGGCGTACCACAAGCTCCTGGTCTGGGACATCATGAAGAAGCCGCTGGCCACGAGAGTCGCGGAGAACGCGCTCAACCCGCTCATCGGCAAGAGCTTCGTCGCGTACGCCACCAAGCCGCACGAGCCCAAGTCCCTCGCCACTGAGGCGCACGACGAGCCCGCGCGAGCCGCCCTGTGACGAGCCCCGGGCGCACCGAACGACTCGTCCTGCCCGGAGTACTCACCGCGGAGCAGGCCGCCCGCACCGTCGCCGGCATCCTCGCGACCCAGCGCGCGGACGGCGCCATCCCGTGGTTCCGGGGCCACCACCTCGACCCCTGGGACCACACCGAGGCCGCGATGGCGCTGGACGCGGCCGGCGAGCACGCGCGCGCCGAGGCCGCGTACCAGTGGCTCGCCGACCACCAGCTGTCCGACGGCTCCTGGTACGCCGCGTACGCCGACGGGGACGCGGACCGGCCCACCGACCGCGGCCGCGAGACCAACTTCTGCGCGTACCTGGCCGTCGGCGTCTGGCACCACTACCTCTCCACCGGCGACGACACCTTCCTCGACCGGATGTGGCCCGCGGTGTACGCCGCCGTGGAGTTCGTACTGGAACTCCAGCAGCCCGGCGGCGAGATCGGCTGGAAGCGCGAGGACGACGGCACGCCCGTCAACGACGCGCTGCTCACCGGCTCCTCCTCCGTCTACCAGGCGCTGCGCTGCGCCCTGGCCGTCGCCGACCAGTGCGGCGCGCCGCAGCCGGACTGGGAGCTGGCGGTCGGCCGGCTGGGCCACGCCATCCGGCACCACCCCGAACGCTTCCTGGACAAGTCCCGGTATTCGATGGACTGGTACTACCCGGTGCTCGGCGGCGCGGTGCGCGGCCAGGCCGCCAAGGAGCGCATCGAGGCGCAGTGGGACGACTTCGTCGTGCCCGGCCTCGGTGTCCGCTGTGTACTGCCGAACCCCTGGGTCACCGGCGGCGAGAGCGCCGAACTGGCGCTGGCGCTCTGGGCGATGGGCGAGTCCGACCGCGCGGTGGACATCCTCCGCTCGATCCGGCACCTGCGCGCAGAGGACGGCATGTACTGGACCGGCTATGTCTTCGACGACGACGCGATCTGGCCGCGCGAGCTGACGTCGTGGACGGCGGGCTCGCTGCTGCTGGCGGTGGCCGCGCTCGGCGGCGACGAGGCCACCACGGCCGTCTTCGGTGGCGAGGCGCTTCCGAGGGGCCTGGACCCGGACTGCTGCGACTGATCCGCTCCCGCGATTCGAGGGCCGGGGTGCGGGATGCGCACTAGTGTGCGGGTATGACGCGTCTTGGGTATGAGAGGTACTGCGACGAGATCGTGGTGCAGGCCGGGCTGTTCCGTGCGGCGCTGCGGGGCGCGGACCTGAAGGCGACGGTCCCCACCTGCCCGGATTGGAGCATCGGGGACCTGGCCCGGCATGTGGGTGGCGCGCTGCGCTGGATGGCGGCGAACGTCCGGAGCCGGGCCCAGGAGCCCGTGGCCGAGGACGCGATCCCGGACGCGGCCGGGCCCGGGGACGGCGACCCGGCGGCGCTGGACGCCTGGCTGGGCGAGAGCGCGGCGCTGGTGGCCGCCGAGCTGCGGGCGGCCGGACCGGATACCGCGGTGTGGACCTGGGCGGACGAGCAGAGCACGGACTTCTGGGCGCGGCGGGCCGTGCACGAGACCGTGATCCACCGCGCGGACGCCGCGATCGCGGCCAACGTGCCCTATGCACTCGCTCCGGAGGTCGCCGCCGACACCCTGGAGGAGTGGCTGGAGATCGGGAGCCTGCCGCAGACGATGGAGCGGCGGCCGGAGCTGGCGCGGCTTCTCGGGCCGGGCCGGACGATCCATCTGCACGCCACCGACACCGACCTGGACCAGGGCGGCGGCGAGTGGCTGATCGACCTCACGGGCGAGGCCATCACCTGGCGCCGGGGACACGAGAAGGCCGCGGTGGCGCTGCGCGGACCGATGCGGGACCTGCTGCTGGTGTTCTACCGGCGACTGTCCGTCGAGGACGGGGACGTGGCGGTCATCGGCGACCGCGCGCTGATGGACGAGTGGCTGGAGCTGGTCAGCTTCGGCTGACAGCCAGCAGCTCCCTAGGAGTTGAGCTCGGCGAGTGCGCGCAGGGTGTGCGGGTCGGGGGCCGTCACCAGGAGGTCGGTGATCGGGCCCGCGCGCCACAACTTCAGGCGTTCGGCGATGCGTTCGCGCGGGCCGACGAGGGAGATCTCGTCGGCGAAGGCGTCGGGGACGGCGCGTACGGCCTCGTCCCTGCGCCCCTCCAGGAAGAGGCGCTGGATGCGGCGCGCCGCCTCCTCGTATCCCATCCGCGCCATCAGATCCGCGTGGAAGTTCCTGGTCGCGTGCCCCATGCCGCCGATGTAGAAGCCGAGCATCGCCTTCACCGGCAGCAGCCCCGCCGCGACGTCGTCGCAGACCGCCGCGCGGACCATGGGCGCGACGCGGAAGCCTTCCGGGGCGTCGGCCAGCGCCGCCCGGTAGACAGAGGTACGCGTCGGCGACCAGTACAGCGGCAGCCAGCCGTCGGCGATGCGGGCGGTCTGGGCGATGTTCTTCGGGCCCTCCGCCGCGAGGAACACGGGCAGGTCGGCGCGGAGGGGATGGGTGATCGGCTTGAGCGGGCGGCCGAGGCCGGTGCCGTCCGGGCCGCGGTACGGGTGGGCGTGGAAGCGGCCGTCCAGTGTCACCGGCCCTTCGCGGCGCAGCACTTGGCGGACGATGTCGACGTACTCGCGGGTCGCGGTCAGCGGGCTCTTGGGGAACGGCCTGCCGTACCAGCCCTCCACGACTTGCGGGCCGGACAGGCCCAGCCCCAGCATCATCCGGCCGCCGCTGAGGTGGTCCAGGGTGAGCGCGTGCATCGCGGTGGCGGTGGGCGTGCGGGCCGCCATCTGCGCGATGCCCGTGCCCAGCCCGATCCGCGAGGTGTGCGCGGCGATCCAGGCGAGCGCGGTGAACGCGTCCGAGCCCCAGGACTCCGCCGTCCACACCGAGTCGTACCCCAACGCCTCCGCCTCGCGGGCGAGTTCGAGGTGGCGGGGGTCGGGGCCGCGGCCCCAGTAGCCGAGCGCCAGTCCGAGCCGCATGCCGATGCCTCCTGACCTACACCTGACGTACCGTCAGTTCGGTGCGGCGGTGACTGTACGGGGCGCGGCGCGGGAAGGCAACGGCCCCCCGCCCAAGAGGGCGAGGGGCCGGGAGCGCGGGTGGTGTCAGCCGCGCTGGATGCCGGTGGTGTCCTGCAGGACGCCGCGGCGGCCGTCCTGGGTCTGCGCGATCAGCGCCTGACCGCGCTGCTCCACCGCGAGGTACCAGGTGCCGGGCGCCAGTTCGGCGATCGGCGTCTGGCCGCCGTCCTCGCCGTACAGCGGACGGGCGACCGGAACCGCGAACCAGAACGGCGCGAACGCGTCGGCCGGCGCGGCGGTCTGCTGGTCGGCCGCCTGCGGCTGCCCGGCCTGGCCGGTGTGACCGCCCTGCACGGGCTGCGGCTGGCCGCCGTACGAGGGCTGGCCGCCCTGCTGCTGTGCGCCCGGGTAGCCATAGCCCTGACCCGGCACCTGCTGCTGCGCGCCCGGGTAGCCGTAACCGGCGTTGGCGCCCGTGGGGTACGCGCCCGGCGTCGTGGTGGGGGCGGTGATGAGCTGGCCCTTCAGCGCCGGGACGAGCGGCGAGGCGACGGCCGCGCCCGCGAGGATCAGCGTGGCGATGAAGCCGATGATGACGCCGGGGCCCGCGCTGCCGACGCCGATGATCGTCCAGAACGCGGTCCACGCGGCGAAGATGGTGATCGCGACACCGAACTGTCCCAGCTCGAGGCCGGCGATCTTGCGAGGCTGCGGCATCATCCGGTGGACGACGATCAGCGCCGCACCGATGACACCGGCCAGATAGATGCTCATGACGACCGGAAGCATGTCCCAGGCGTTGAAGCTCTCCAAGCCGCCGGAGTAATCGAGGAACGAGGCGATGAACAGCAACACCGCTGCTCCGATCACCACGCCGTCGCCTCGTGTGAGGGATCGGATGTTCACGTAAGAAGTCCTTTGCCGTGTTTCGTCATGGGTCGTGCAGTCGCCGATTGCGCACGGTGCGAGGCGCGGGGGTGGCCCCATCGTAAGGGGGAACCTACCGGCCCATCCGCCGGGTCGTCCCGTCGCCGGCTGCGCGCTGTCAGCGCCGCAGGAAGCCCGTGATGCCCTCGGCGATGCCGACGGCCGCCTTCTGGCGCCAGGCGGGGTCGGTGAGGTGCGCGGCGTCCTGTGCGTCGCGCATGTTGCCGCACTCCAGGAAGACCTTCGGCACCCGGGAGAGGTTGAGTCCGCCCAGGTCGGTACGGGTGTCCAGGCCCTTGCCGGAGCCGATGTAGTTGGCCGGCGCGCTGCCGGTCGCCGCGACGAAGCGGCCCACGACGTGGTCGGCGAGGTCCCGCGACGGACCGGTGATCTTCCGGGTGTCCGCGCCGCCGCTGTGCACCACGCCGGGGCGGATCACATGGAAGCCGCGGTTGCCGGCCCCGGCGCCGTCCGCGTGGATGGAGAGCGCGGCGTCCGCGTGCGCGGCGTTGCCGATCTCGGCGCGCTCGTCCACGCACGGGCCGTACGGGCGGTCGCCGTCCTGGGTGAAGACGACCTTCACGCCTTCCTTCTGGAGCAGCGCGCGGGCGCGGCGCGCCACGTCGAGCGTGAAGGCCGCCTCGGCGTACCCGGCGTTGGTGGAGGTGCCGGTGGTGTCGCATTCCTTGCGGGCGTTGCCGACGTCGACCTGGCGCGCGATCTCCGCCGTGTGGTCGCCATTGCCCGGATTGTGGCCGGGGTCGATCACCACGACCTTGCCCTGGAGCGGGCCACCCCGGCGGCCTCCGTCCCCCTTGTCCCGGTCGCCCTTGTCCCCGTGGCTCCGGGTCCCGTCGTCCTGCTTCCCGTCGCTCTGCTTACCGTCGTCCTCGCCCCGGCCGGTCTGCTGACCGGCGGGCGTGTGCGAGCCGCCTGCCGCGGGCCGCTCCGGGCCGGGCCTGGCCGGGGACGCCGCGTCTCCGACCGCGCCGCAGCCGGCGCAGCAGAGGGCTGCCAGTACGGCTGTCACGACCAGCGGCGTACGGGCGGGGCGGCGGGAGGCGGGGGGAGTACTGCCGTTCGACACAGCGCGATCGTAACGTCCGGTGGCCGGAAGCCGGTGTTCCCGCGGGGGCGCGTCTCCCGGGCGACTCCCAGGCGTCTCCGGGGCGACGCTCAGATCCCCTCGCCCGTGCGCCGCAGGACGCGCAGCGACCCGTGGTCCGAGACCTCCGTGAACGCGCCGGACGCCAGGGCGCGCAGGTAGATGCGGTACGGGGCCTGGCCCGTCCACTCGTCCACCGGGTCGGGGAAGACGTCGTGGATCACCAGCAGGCCGCCCGGCGCGACGTGCGGGGCCCAGCCCTCGTAGTCCGCCGTGGCGTGCTCGTCGGTGTGCCCGCCGTCGATGAAGACCAGGCCGGCGGGGGCCCGCCACAGGGCCGCGGCCTGCGGGGAGCGGCCGACGAGCGTGAGGACGTGCTCCTCCAGCCCGGCCGCGTGCAGCGTGCGGCGGAAGGCGGGCAGCGTGTCCATCCGCCCGACCTCGGGGTCGACGACCTCGGTGTCGTGATACTCCCAGCCCGGCTGCTGCTCCTCGCTGCCGCGGTGGTGGTCCACGGTGACGGCCGTGACCCCGGCGGCCCGCGCCGCGTCGGCCAGTAGCAGCGTGGAGCGCCCGCAGTACGTCCCGATCTCGATCAGCGGCAGCCCGAGCGCGCCCGCCTCGACGGCCGCCGCGTACAGCGCGAGCCCCTCGTCCGCGGGCATGAATCCCTTGGCGGCCTCGAAGGCGGCGAGGATCTCCGGCCGGGGGCGGGGGGTGGCGGTCGCGGCCATGGTGGGTGCCTCCTGAGGGTCGGGGTTACTGGAGGGTACGCCCCGCCCGGCGTGGTCCGTGGCGCCGGGCACCACTTCTGACCTTCCGTAACTCCGTATCTGACGCATCTGACCTTCCGTCAGATTGAAACGTGTTCTAGCCTGCCCCGCATGGGGATCGGGATCACGCGGGAACAGCGGGAGTTGGCGGACGCGGTACGGGGCTGGGCGACGCGCGCCGTGCCCACGGAGGCGCGACGCAAGCTCGTCGACGAGGCCGACGAGGTCGACGAGGGGGACGGTTCCGGCGGGCGGCCCGCCCACTGGGACGGGCTGACCGCCCTGGGCCTCCTCGGGCCGCAGCTGCCCGAGGCGAGCGGCGGGGGCGGCGGCGAGCTGCTGGACCTGGCCGTCGTGCTGGAGGAGACGGGCCGGGCCGGGCTGCCGGGCCCGTACCTCCCCAGCGCCCTGGCCGCCGAACTGCTGCACCGCGGCGGGCGGCCGGACCTGGTACGGGCCGTGGTCGCGGGCGAGCGCATCGCCGCCGTCGCGCTGGACGCGGGCGCGATGACGGCGGTCGAGGGCGCCGAGGGGTACGTCCTGGACGGCACGGCCCCGCCCGTGCTCGGCGGCGGGGACGCCGATCTGCTGCTGCTGGCCGCCGGGACCGCCAGCGGTACGGTCTGGCTGGCCGTCGACACCGGGGCGGCCGGGCTCACCGTCCGGGTGCCGCCCGGCGCCGACCCGACGCGCCTCGCCGCCGAGATCACCGCCGACGGCGTACGCGTCCCCGCCGACCGCCTGGTCGCCGTCGACGCGGCGCTCGTACGGGACCTGGCCGGGACGCTGTTCGCCGCCGAGGCGTGCGGTACCGCGGCCTGGGCGCTGCGCACCGCGGCCGAGTACGCCGCCGTGCGCGAGCAGTTCGGGCGGCCCATCGGGCAGTTCCAGGCGGTCAAGCACCTGTGCGCCGAGATGCTCGTCCGGCTCGAACAGGCGCGGGCGCTCACCTGGGACGCGGCCCGGTCCATGGACGAGGCGCCGGAGGTGCGCGGCCTGGTGTCCGCGCTGGCCACCGCGACCGCCCTGGAGGCCGCGTTCACCTCTGCCAAGGAATGCATCCAGGTACTGGGCGGCATCGGCTTCACCTGGGAGCACGACGCGCACCTGTACCTGCGCCGGGCGACCGTGGCCCGGCAGCTGCTGGGCGGCCCGGCCGGGCACCGGCAGCGCGCGGCCCGGTACGCGGCGGCGGGTGCCCGGCGCGAACTGCGCCTGCGGCTGCCGGCCGCGGCGGACGGCTACCGCACCGCGGCCCGCGAGGCGATCGCGAAGGCCGCGGGGCTCGATCCGGCGGCCGCCCGCCGCGAGCTGGCGCCCACCGGGTACGCCGCGCCGCACCTCCCCGAGCCGTACGGCCTCGGCGCCGGGCCGCTGCAGCAGCTCGCCGTGCAGGAAGAGCTGCGGGCGGCCGGGGTGAAAGTGAGCGACCTCGCCATCGCGACCTGGGTGGTGCCGTCGCTGATCACCTACGGCACGCCGGAGCAGCAGGACCGCCACCTGCTGCCCACGCTCCGGGGCGAGCAGCTGTGGTGCCAGCTGTTCTCCGAGCCGGAGGCCGGATCCGACCTGGCGTCGCTGCGGACCCGCGCCGAGCGGACCGAGGACGGCGGCTGGCGGGTCAACGGGCAGAAGGTGTGGACGTCGGCGGCGCAGTGGGCGCGGTACGGCATCCTGCTGGCCCGTACCGACCCGGACGCGCCCAAGCACAAGGGGCTCACCTACTTCCTCGTCGACATGGCGACGCCCGGCATCGAGGTCCGGCCGCTGCGGGAGATCACCGGCGACGCGCTCTTCAACGAGGTGTACTTCGACGACGTGCTGCTGCCCGCCGACGCGGTCGTGGGGGCGGTCGGGGACGGCTGGCGGGTCGCCCGGCACACGCTCGGCAACGAACGCGTCCACATGGCCGACCAGATGACCTTCGATACGGGCCTCGAAGCGCTGATCGGACGGGCGGGCGCGGCCGATACGGACGACGCACTCCGCGACCGGGTGGGCGCGCTGGCCGCCGAGGCGCACGCGCTCGGCTGCATCGGGCTGCGCACCACCCTCCAGCAGGTGTCCGGGCTGGAGCCGGGCGCGGGCGCCAGTGTCCGCAAGCTCGTCCAGACCCGCCACCAGCAGGCCGTCGCCGAGCTGGCGCTCGAACTCCTCGGCCCGGCTGGCGCGCTGCGCGAGGGCGCGGGGGAGCGGGCGCTGCACGGCTTCCTGATGTCCCGCTGCCTGACCATCGCGGGCGGCACCACCCAGGTGCAGCTCAACGTCGTCGCGGAGCGGCTCCTCGGCCTGCCCAGGGACCCCGAGCCGCGCCCCCTCATCTGAGAGCGCGTCGGTGAGCAGGACCGGGGACCTGTGGCCGGGTGGTCTTAGGTCTTCCGGCCCGGGCCCGCCGGGCCGTTAAACCGATGCCCGAGGCACCGGTCGGATGACACGATGGCTCTCATGCCCCCGCCCACGTCCACCGAGCAGCAGCCGTCCGGAACGACCGCCCGCAAGGCCCCGCCCGCCTGGGCGGTGATGCTCGCGGTCTGCGCGGGGCAGTTCCTCGTGGTGCTCGACGTCTCCGTGGTGAACGTCGCCATGCCCTCGATGCGGGCGTCGCTCGGCCTGAGCGAGCTGGGACTGCAGTGGGTGGTCAATGCGTACGTGATCACCTTCGCCGGATTCCTGATGTTCGGCGGGCGCGCCGCCGACCTCTTCGGACGCAAGCGGGTCTTCCTCGTCGGGCTCGGGCTGTTCACCGCCGCCAGCCTGGGCGGCGGGCTCGCCCAGGAGCCCTGGCAGCTGATCGCGGCGCGCACGGTCCAGGGCGTCGGCGCCGCCGTGCTCGCCCCGGCCACCCTCACCATCCTCACCACCTCCTTCCCGCAGGGCCCGGCCCGCACCCGGGCCGTCGCCACCTGGACCGCGGTGGGCGCGGGCGGCGGCGCCGCGGGCGGCCTGGTCGGCGGGCTGCTCACGCAGTTCCTGTCCTGGCGCTGGGTGCTGCTGATCAATGTGCCGATCGGCGCGCTCGTACTGGTCGGCGCCGCGCTCTGTCTGAGCGAGAGCCGGCAGGACGGCCGCCGGCGGCTGGACATACCCGGTGCGCTGCTGGTCACCGGCGGGCTCGCGCTCGTCGCGTACGGCATCGTGGAGACCGGCGAGCGCGGCTGGACGGCGGCCGGGGCCCTGCTGCCGTTGCTCGCCGGGCTCCTCGTGCTGGGCGCGTTCGTGGCGGTCGAGGCCCGCTCCGCGGCGCCGCTGATGCCGCTGGGCGTCTTCCGGCCGCGGTCGGTGTGGGCGACGACCACGGCGATGGTGGTGGTCGGCGCCGGGATGTTCTCCATGTGGTACTTCCTCTCGCTCTACACGCAGAACGTCCTCGGCTACACCGCGCTCCAGGCGGGCCTGTCCTTCCTCCCGCACTCCTTCTCGATCGTGATCGGCTCCAAGGCCGCGCCCCGGCTGATGGCGCTGCCCCGGCTCGGCGCGAAGACCGTGGCCGTGGCGGGTGTGCTGCTCGCGGCCGTCGGCATGGCCTGGCAGTCCACGATGGACGCGCACGGCACGTACCTCGGCACGATCCTCGGCCCGGGCGTCATGATGGCGCTCGGCGCGGGCCTGTCGGCCACCCCGATCGCCGCGATCTGCACGTCGGGCGCGGCGGCGGGCGACGCCGGGCTGGTCTCCGGCCTGATCAACACCGCGCGGCAGATGGGCGGCGCGCTCGGCCTGTCGGTCCTCTCCACCGTCGCGGCCGGGGTCGTGGGCAGCGGCCCGGTGGCGCTCGCCGACGGCTACGCGCTCGCCTTCCGGGTCGCCGCCGCGGTCCTGCTGTCCGGCGTCGTACTGATGCTGTTCTCCCTGCCGGGGCGGGAGAAGGAGGCGGCGCACGCCGCGTGAACCGCCGGGGGAGCGCGCGGGCGTGGCTGACAGGATGCGGGCATGGCTGACACCGCTCCCGCCCCCGTCCCCCCGCCGTTTCCCGCGCGCGGCCGCCGCGTCCTGGTCAGCGGCGCCTCGCGCGGCCTGGGCCGGGCCCTGGCGCACGCGTTCGCGGAGAACGGCGACCGGGTCGCCGTGCACTACGGCACGCGCCGGGCGGACGCCGAGGACACCCTCGCCACGCTGCCCGGCGACGGCCACGTACTGCTCCACGCGGACATCGCCGACCCGGACGGCGCCGCCGGTCTGATCGCCGACGCCGATGCGGCGCTCGGCGGCATCGACGTACTGGTCAACAACGCCGCGGTCAACACCCCGCATCCGCCCGCCACCACCGCCTACGCCGACTGGACCGCCGCCTGGCAGCAGCACGTCGCGGTCAACCTGCTCGGCACCGCGCACCTCAGCCACGGCGCGGCCCAGCGCATGATCGCGCAGGGCGGCGGCGGGCGGATCGTCAACGTCGGCTCGCGCGGCGCCTTCCGCGGCGAGCCGGACCACCCCGCGTACGGCGCGACGAAGGCCGCGGTGCACGCGCTCGGCCAGTCCCTCGCGGTCGCGCTCGCGCCGTACGGCATCGCGGTGGCGTCCGTGGCGCCCGGCTTCATCGACACCGAACGGGTCGGCCACCGGCTGGCCGGGGAGCAGGGCGCCGCGATCCGCGCGCAGAGCCCGTTCGGCCGGGTGGCCGAGCCGGCCGAGGTCGCGGCGGCGGTCCGCTGGCTGGCCTCCCCGGAGGCGCAGTGGAGCTCGGGCACGGTACTGGATGTCAACGGCGCGTCGTACTTGCGTACTTGAGCCCGCCGGTGGCGTCCGGGTCTTATGGAGCTGACGGGCCGTCAGGGGTCTTCCGGGTCGGCACGGGATGGGCTATACATGCCCCATCGGTAGAACGCGTTCTAGTGCGCGGCGACGGCCGTGCCGGTCGTGCCGCACACCGCCGCGTCGCCGATCGCTGACGACCCCGGCCGGCCGACGGTGCGGACGGACGGCCGGGGTCTTGCCGAGTCCCGACCCGCCGTCCCCGCACCGCACGGCGAAGGAGCCCCGCCCCTATGCCCATCGACGCCGCCAAGGCCATCGCCGCCGAGCCGCGCATCTCCGACATCGCCTGGGACCACAAGGACATCCAGCTCTACCACCTCGGTGTCGGCGCGGGCGCGGCCACCGAGGAACGGCCCGGTGCCGCCACCGACCCCGACGAGCTGCACTACACCCTGGAGAGCCGGCTGCACGTGCTGCCCAGCTTCGCCACCGTCGCGGGCGCGGGCATGGCCGTCGTCGGCGGGCTCTCGGCCCCCGGCATCGACGTGGACCTCGCGGCCGTCCTGCACGGCGCCCAGAAGATCACCCTGCACCGGCCGATCCCGCTGCGGGGCACCGCCCGGCAGACCGCGACCGTCCCCGCCGTGTACGACAAGGGCAAGGCCGCGGTCATCGTGCTGCGTTCGGAGACCGCGGACGAGGACGGGCCGCTGTGGACCAGCGACACGCAGATCTTTGTACGCGGCGAGGGCGGCTGGGGCGGCGACCGCGGCCCGGCCGGCCGCCTGGACGTGCCGGAGCGCGCGCCGGACCGCACGGTGACCCGCCTGATCCGGGCCGACCAGGCGCTGCTGTACCGGCTCTCGGGGGACTGGAACCCACTGCACGCCGACCCCGAGTTCGCCAAGCTCGCGGGCTTCGACAAGCCGATCCTGCACGGGCTCTGCTCGTACGGCGTGACGCTCAAGGCGGTCGTCGACACGCTGCTGGGCGGCGACGTGACGCGCGTCCGGTCGTACGCGGCGCGGTTCGCGGGGGTGGTGTTCCCCGGCGAGGCACTGCGGATCCGGATGTGGGAGATCGCGCAGGACCGCATCCAGGTCGTGGTCACGGCCGCCGACCGGAAGGACGCGCCGGTCCTGGCGGACACGGTGGTCGAGCACAACTAGTCGTCGTACGTACGAGAGGAGCCGCAGATGCGCGCAGCCGTACAGCACGAGACAGGGCAGGACAAGCTCGACGTCCTCGACGACGTGGAGGCCGTGGGGTTCGGGCCGGGAACGGTGCGGATACGGCTCAGGGCCGCCGGACTGTGCCACTCCGACCTCTCCGCGATGAACGGCGTGCTGCCGCAGCCCGCGCCGTTCGTCCCCGGGCACGAGGGCGCGGGCGAGATCCTCGACGTCGGGGACGGCGTCACGGGGCTGAGCCCGGGCGACCGGGTACTGATGTGCTGGCTGCCCGCATGCGGCGGCTGCCCGTCCTGCAAGCGCGGCCAGACCCACCTCTGCCTGGCCGGGTTCATGAACGCCGGCACCCCCAACTTCAAGCGCCCGGACGGGGACGTCTTCGGCTTCGCCGGCACCGGCACCTTCGCCGAGGAGGTCGTGGTCGCCGCCCACTGCGCGGTGCCGATCCCGGACGACGTGCCGTACGACATCGCCGCGCTCATCGGATGCGGCGTGACCACCGGGCTCGGCGCGGCCCTGAACACCGCGAAGGTCGAGGCCGGTTCGTCGGTCGCGGTCATCGGATGCGGCGGCGTGGGCATCTCCACGATCCAGGGCGCGCGGGCGAGCGGCGCCGCGCAGATCGTCGCCGTGGACCCCGTGGCGTCGCGGCGCGAGGCCGCGCTGCGCTTCGGGGCGACGGAGGCGGTGGCCCCCGACGAACTGGCCGACGCCAAGCAGCGGATCACCGGGGGCGAGGGCTTCGACTACGTCTTCGAGGTCGTCGGGAAGTCCGCCACCGCCCGCACCGCGTACGAGACGACCCGGCGCGGCGGCACCCTGTGCATCGTCGGCGCGGGCGCGATGGACGACTTCTTCCAGGTCAACATGTTCGAGCTGTTCTTCGACGAGAAGAAGATCCTGCCGTCGCTGTACGGGGGCGGGGACGTGGTCCGTTCGTACGAGCGCGCCATCGCCCTGTGGCGGGCCGGCCGCATCGACCTGGAGAACCTCATCACCCACCGCGTGCCGCTCGCGGGCATCAACGACGCACTGGACCAGATGCGGACCGGCACCTCGCTGCGTACCTGTATCGAGCTCTGAAGCCACGACGCATCAGGAGGCGTACGGATGACACTGCACGGGAGGACGGCCGTGGTCACCGGGGCGGGCCGCGGCCTGGGCCGGGCCGAGGCGCTCGAACTGGCCCGCCTCGGCGCGAACGTGATCGTCAACGACTACGGGCAGCCGGGCAGGGACGGCTCGGGCGAGGCGTCCGCGGCCCCGGCCGAGCAGGTCGTCGCCGAGATCCGGGCGGCCGGCGGGCAGGCCACGGCGCACCTCGGGGACGTCGCCGACTTCGAGACGGCGCGCGGCCTGGTGGAGCTGGCCGTGGACACGTACGGAGCGCTGGACATCCTGGTCAACAACGCGGGCATCCTGCGGGACCGGATGGTCTTCTCGATGACCGAGGACGAGTGGGACTCGGTGCTCCGCGTCCACCTCAAGGGGCACTTCAACACGACCCGCTTCGCCGCCGCGTACTGGCGCGAGCGGTCCAAGGCGGCCGGCGCCCCGGTGTACGGCAGGATCGTGAACACCTCGTCCGAGGCGTTCCTCGCCGGTTCCGCGGGCCAGCCCAACTACGCGGCGGCCAAGGGCGGCATCGTTGGCCTGACGACCTCCACGGCGGCGGCGCTGGCCAAGTACGGCGTGACCGCCAACGCGATCTGCCCGCGGGCCCGCACCCGGATGACCGAGGACGTCTTCGCGGGCTTCGGTGAGCCGGTCGGGGGCCTGGACCCGCTGGCGCCCGAGCATGTCTCGCCGCTGGTCGGCTACCTCGCCGGGCCCGCGGCGGACCGTATCAACGGGCAGGTCTTCGTCGTGCACGGCGGCATGGCCGCGCTCCTCGAAAGGCCACGGGTCGCCGCACAGTTCGACACCGCCAAGGAGGTCTTCACGTACGAGGAGCTGGACGCGATCCTGACTCCGTACTTCGCGGACCGCGCCCCGGTGGAGAACTTCGCGGCGACGGAGGTGCTGGGCCTCAAGAAGGGCTGAGCCACTCCGGACGCTTCGAATACTCCGGACACACGACGGCCGTGGCCGCCACGAGAGAGGTCTCTCGTGGCGGCCACGGCCGACTCGGGATGGCCGGTTGTGCTCAGGCTTCCCGGGAGTTCTTGGGCCGGCGGTGCCGCCCGGCGCTGGACGTGGCCGCGTCCTCGCTCGCTGCCGGGCCACGGTGCTTGCCGGAGCCTGCGGCCGTGGCGGCCTGGGCGGAGGACCCTTGCGGGCGCGCCTCGGTCGTGTCGGTTCGGGCTTCGGACATGGAAAGTGTCACTCCGTCAGATCGCTTACAGGTATACGCATCGGGACCTCCCCCAGCTGCGCCGGGGGTACCCCCAGACATCACCGTCGGTGGCCGGGTCAACCGGCTGCGTAGCCCCCACAAGAATTCTAACGGGGCGTACTTTGTCGCTCTACCGGGCCTCCCGGGCCGCCAGTGGCGCCTGCTGCAGCGGTACTGGCCTGCACGGTTGGGGATGCGCCGGGCTCTCGAACGGTTCCCGCGCGACCGGGTTCGGATGTGCGGATTCTGTGCAGTCGTTCGGATACCCGGAGGGGGTCGTGCGGATTCCGGAAGTCGGCGGCAAAGCGGACGCGGTGTTCCAGGGGAGGCGCGTGAGGCGTTGCAAGTGCGATGCGGGGACTGGCGCCGGTACCGGTGCGGGGAGGGCGGGCGAGGGGGGCGCGGCGTCCTTGGGGACGGTCACTCGCGCCACGCCGCACGGGGTGGCCGGCGTCACGTACGGCAGCCGCAGCTCGCCGTCCGGTGTCCAGCGGCCCGTACCGGGGAGCCAGCCCGGAGGCGCGGACTGCCGGTGCAGTCGCTTCGCCGCGGGCCGCCAGGTGGCGAGCCAGGTGCCGGCCGCCGCGTCCACCCGGAAGGCCACCGCGCAGCTCTCCGGGGCCAGCGCCTGTCCCGGCTGCACGGCGAAGGGGGTCAGCGCGGCGTCCGCCGAGCGCAGCGCTTCGGGGAAGCGCACCGGCAGCGTGCTGCCCAGTACGCCCCAGCCCATCCGGTCGTACCCGGGAGCGTCCGACCGCAGCAGGATCAGCCCGCTGTCGGGGTCGGCCAGCAGCAGCCGGTCGTTGCTGTGCTCGGTGATCTGCAGCAGCGGGCTGACCTCGCCGCCCCGGCCGAGGTCGACCACGACGGTCTTGGTGCGGCCGTCCAGCTCGCGGTCCAGGGCCAGCAGTCGGCCCTCCTTGTCGAGCCAGGCGCCGCCGGTGCAGCGGCCCGGCACCAGGGCGATCCGCCGCGGACCGTCGCTACCGCCGTGCAGCAGCCAGACCGCGGTGGCCCGGTGTGCGCCGTCGCCGCCCACGGGGGCGAGGGCGTGGGCCGTCGTGCCGCAGGGGGCGGGCGGCAGCAGCGTCAGCTCCTCGGTCTCCACGGCGCCCAGCGGCAGTTCGCCGGTGCCCGGGCCCGTGGGATACAGGAGGGCGACCGTGCAGTGGCCTTCCGCGCGGCGCAGGATCAGTACCCGGCCGTCGGTGAGCGGCAGCAGTGCGCTGTCCGGCTGCTCGGGGAGGCGGCCGGGGAGCGGTACGGCGTACGGCTCGCAGCCGTCCAGCGTCCAGCGCTCCGGGTACCAGCCGCCGCCCGGCCCCTGGGTGAGCCGCGCGGCGTACGACCCGTCGGCGGCGAGCGTCAGCGCGGCGGGGCGGTGGGGCCCTCCGGTGAGTACGTCCTCGGTGTTCCCGTCGGTCCTGACACCCTCAATTGCACAGGCAGTCATGGAATGGTCACCTCCAGTCACGACCGAAGCTAGTTTTCGCACTTCGTGTCGATCAACGAGTGATGGGTCACTTCACGCGTATGAGTGGCCGTTGTCCGATTCGCCTGCGAGCGGTGCGACGGATGTGCCAGCCGGGTCGCCCGGTACCGGGGCCGGGCGTTCCACCGGGGCTGGGAGGTAACCTTCCACCCGTGCCCGCACTGTCTGAAGTCCTCTCTGCCCTCGACGCCCTGTGGCCCGCCGAGCGGGCGGAGGCGTGGGACGCCGTCGGTACCGTCTGCGGCGACCCCGAAGCGCCCGTGCAGCGCGTGCTCTTCGCCGTCGACCCGGTACAGGAGATCGTCGACGAAGCCGTGAAGATCGGCGCCGATCTGCTCGTCACCCACCACCCGCTCTATCTGCGCGGGACGACGACGGTCGCGGCGTCCACCTTCAAGGGCAAGGTCGTCCACACGCTGATCAAGAACGACATCGCCCTGCACGTCGCGCACACCAATGCCGACACCGCCGATCCCGGCGTCTCCGACGCCCTCGCCGGCGCCCTTGACCTCCGCGTGCTGCGCCCCCTGGTGCCGGACGCGAGCGACCCGGCGGGCCGCCGCGGCCTCGGCCGGGTGTGCGAGCTGACCCACCCGATGACCCTCGCCGAGTTCGCTCAGTACGCCGCCGAGCGGCTGCCGGCCACCGCGCAGGGCATCCGCGCCGCCGGCGACCCGGACCGTCTCGTCCGTACGGTCGCGGTGTCCGGCGGCTCCGGCGACAGCCTCTTCGACGAGGTGCGCGCGGCGGGCGTGGACGCCTTCCTCACCGCCGACCTGCGCCACCACCCGGCCTCCGAGGCCACCCAGAAGAGCCCGCTCGGGCTGCTGGACGCCGCGCACTGGGCCACCGAGTGGCCGTGGTGCGAGCAGGCGGCCGCGCAGCTCGACGAGATCTCCGACCGGCACGGCTGGGGCCTGCGCACGCACGTCTCCCGTACGGTCACCGACCCCTGGACCGCCCACGCGGCGTCCTCCCCGACCCCCGACTCATCACCTGGAGCCCCCAACTGAACGCCGCGCCCGCAGACCAGATCCGCCTTCTGAACGTCCAGTCCCTGGACCTCCGGCTCACCCAGCTGGCGCACAAGCGCAACAACCTCCCCGAGCTGGCCGAGCTCCAGACCCTGGAGGGCGACCTCACCCAGCAGCGCGACCTGCTGGTCGCCGCGCAGACCGAGGAGAGCGACACCGCCCGCGAGCAGACCAAGGCCGAGCAGGACGTGGACCAGGTGCGCCAGCGCGCCGCCCGCGACCAGCAGCGGCTGGACTCCGGCGCGATCACCTCACCCAAGGACCTGGAGAACCTCCAGCGCGAGATCGCCTCGCTCGCCAAGCGCCAGGGCGACCTGGAGGAGATCGTCCTGGAGGTCATGGAGCGCCGCGAGGCCGCGCAGGAGCGCGTCACCGAGCTGACCGAGCGGGTGGAGGCCATCCAGGCCAAGGTCGCCGACGCGGTGAGCCGCCGGGACGCCGCCTTCGCCGAGATCGACGACGAGGCCGCGACGGTCACCAAGGAGCGCGAGCTGACCGCCGCCGACATCCCGGCCGACCTGCTCAAGCTGTACGACCGGCTGCGCGAGAAGCAGGGCGGCGTCGGTGCGGCCCGACTCTTCCAGCGCCGCTGCGAGGGCTGCCGCCTGGAGCTGGACATCACCGAGCTGAACGACGTGCGGGCCGCCGCGCCCGACCAGGTCGTGCGCTGCGAGAACTGCAGCCGCATCCTGGTCCGTACGCCGGACTCGGGCCTGTAAGCCCGATGCCGCGGACGTTCATCGTCGAGGCGGACGGCGGGTCGCGGGGCAATCCCGGGCCCGCCGGTTACGGCGCCGTCGTCATCGACTCCGAGACCGGCGAGACGCTGGCCGAGGCCGCCGAGTTCCTCGGTACGGCCACGAACAACGTCGCCGAGTACCGGGGTCTGGTGGCCGGGCTGCGGGCCGCCCACGCGCTCGACCCGGAGGCGGAGATCAGAGTCCGGATGGACTCCAAGCTCGTCGTCGAGCAGATGTCCGGGCGCTGGAAGATCAAGCACCCGGACATGCAGCCGCTCGCGGCCACCGCCAAGGCGGTCTTCCCGCCGGACCGGGTCACGTACGAGTGGATCCCGCGCAAGGAGAACAAGCACGCCGACCGGCTCGCCAACGAAGCGATGGACGCGGGTGCGGCGGGCCGCCAGTGGGAGCCGGGCGCGTCCCGCGCGGCGCTGGCGGCGGGGGTGCGGGGCCCTTCGGGTGCGACGGCCTCGGACACCGCGGTGACGGACGCGGAGCTGTCCGCCGCCGCTGCCACTACCGCCGGTACCGCTACCGCCACGCCGCCGTCCGGCTGGGCCGCGCCCGCCGACCTCGGCGCGCCGACCACCTTCGTACTGCTGCGGCACGGCGAGACCGCGCTGACCCCGGAGAAGCGGTTCTCCGGCAGTGGCGGCTCGGACCCCGAACTCTCCGAAGCGGGGCGGCTGCAGGCCCGTGAGGCCGCCGCGGCGCTCGCCGTACGGGGCACGGTCCAGGCGATCGTCAGCTCCCCGCTGCGCCGCTGCCGGGAGACCGCCGGGGCGATCGCGGACCGGCTCGGCCTGGACGTCCGCATCGAGGACGGCCTGCGTGAGACGGACTTCGGTGCGTGGGAGGGCCTGACCTTCTCCGAGGTGCGCGAGCGCTACCCCGACGACCTGAACGCCTGGCTCGGCTCCGCCAAGGCCGAACCGACCGGCGGTGGCGAGTCGTTCGCGGCGGTGGCGCGACGGGTCGCGCAGACCCGGGACCGGCTGCAGGCACGGTACGCCGGGAAAACGGTCCTGCTCGTCACGCACGTGACCCCGGTCAAGACCCTGGTCCGCCTGGCCCTCGGCGCACCGCCGGAGTCCCTGTTCCGCATGGAACTCTCGGCGGCGTCCCTGTCGGCGATCGCGTACTACGCGGACGGGAACGCGTCGGTGCGGCTGCTGAACGACACGTCGCACCTGCGCTGAATCAAGCCCGTCCGGCGTTTGAGGACGCCCGCCGCAGGCGCAACGGTGGCGCGCCCGGCCATCGACACGGGCCCCCGCGGGGGGCCCGTCACCCGGCCGCGCCACCGCCGTGGCCGGTCGCGCAGTTCCCCGCGCCCCTTACGGGCGCAGCGCCGCCGCGCCCCGCGCCAGCCGCTCGACGCGTGCCCAGTCCTTGGCGCGCACCGCGTCCGCCGGGAGCATCCACGTGCCGCCCACGCAGGCCACGTTCGGCAGCGCCAAGTACGACGGTGCCTTCTCCTCCGTGATGCCGCCCGTCGGGCAGAACCGCGCCTGGGGGAGGGGCGAGGCGAGGGACTTCAGATAGGCCGTGCCGCCGGCCGCCTCCGCGGGGAAGAACTTCATCTCCGTGACGCCCTCGCCCAGCAGCGTCACGACCTCCGACGTCGTCGAGACGCCGGGCAGGAACGGTACGCCGGAGTCCTTCATCGCGCTCAGCAGCGGCGCCGACCACCCCGGGCTCACCAGGAAGCGGGCGCCCGCGGCGACCGTCTCGTGGACCTGCGCGGGCGTGATCACCGTGCCCGCGCCGACCACCGCGTCCGGGACCTCGGCGGCGATCGCCCGGATCGAGTCCAGCGCCGCCGGGGTGCGCAGCGTCACCTCGATCGCGGGCAGGCCGCCCGCGACGAGCGCGCGGGCGAGCGGTACGGCGTCGGCGGCGTCCTCCAGGACGACGACGGGGATCACGGGGGCGAGCCCGAGGACGGAGCCTTCAGGGGAAGCGGCAGCGGAAGCAGAGGCAGCACTAGTCACGCGTTCATAGTGCGCCTCGGCCGCATTCTTCGCAACGAGCGTTGCGCATGCTGCAATATCTCGAATATCTGTATTCGGTTTTCGAGAGGACCGGTCTCTTCACCGGTCTCTCGGAAGACCGGTCAGAGCTCGGTGACGATCACGTCCAGCGCCCACGGCTTGCCGCTCTTGGCCGGGGCCTGCGCCTCGACCGCGTACCCCAGCTCGCCGAGCGCGTCCACGAGCTCCGCGGGACCCGCCGGCTCAAGCCCCGCCGTGAGCAGATCGCGGACCATCCGCCCCTTCGTCGCCTTGTTGAAGTGGCTGACCACGGACCGCTTCTCGACCCCGTTCACGATCTTCGACTGCAGCACCCGCACCGTCGCCGTCCGCTCGGCGACCTCGTCCTTCGGCTTCCACGCCGTCGCGTACGCCGCCGACCGCAGGTCCAGTACGAGCCCGTCCCCGGCCGCCTCCGGCAGCGCCTCGGCCATCGGCGCGCGCCAGTAGGCGCCGAGCGCGCCCAGGGCCGGCAGCTTCACACCCATGGAGCAGCGGTACGAAGGGATCCGGTCGGCGATGCCCACCGCGCCCCACAGCCCGGAGAAGACGAGCAGCGACCGCTCGGCGAGCGCACGCGCCTTCGGGTCCAGCGTCGCGAGGTCCAGCGCGTCGTACAGGACGCCGGTGTAGATCTCCCCGGCCGGGCGCGCACCGGCCGTCCGCAGCGCGGCGTTCTTCGCGATCTCGCCCTTCAGGCCCTCGCTCAGTCCCAGTACCTCCTGCGCCTTGCCCGCATCGGCCGTGCACAGCTCGACGAGCTCCGTCAGTACGGTCTCGCGCGCGGCGGTGAGGCCCGGCAGCGACAGCGCGGCCACGTCCAGCGGGTCCCCGGCCTGGCCTGCGGCCTTCCCTTCGGACGGCGGCAGCAGAACGAGCACGGCGGTCTCCTCAATGGTGGTAGCGGTACGGGTGCGGCCCTGGTGAACCCTATCCGCCGCGCGTCCGTGCCCGGCCGCCCCGCCGGGAGTAGCGTCGGCCCACGACGCCGTTCCTGAGACCGGGAGAGCGCACCATGCAGAAGATCACGACGTGTCTGTGGTTCGACAACCAGGCCGAGGAGGCCGTGAACCACTACCTCTCCGTCTTCGATGCCGTCTTCGGGGGCGGCAGCATCCTGGACCTGCAGCGGTACGGAGCGAGCGGCCCGGGCCCCGAGGGCTCGGTCATGGTCATCCGCTTCGAGATCGCGGGCCAGGAACTGCTCGCGCTCAACGGCGGACCGGCGTTCACCTTCTCCGAAGCGGTCTCGCTCTCGGTCGACTGCGCGACGCAGGAAGAGGTCGACGAGCTCTGGGCCCGGCTGACCGAGGGCGGCGAGGAGGGCCAGTGCGGCTGGCTCAAGGACAAGTACGGCCTGTCCTGGCAGATCGTGCCGCGGGCGCTCCCCGAGCTGCTGGGCGGGCCCGACGCGGAGGGCGCGCAGCGGGTCATCCGGGCCCTGATGGACATGAAGAAGATCGACATCCGCCGCCTGGAGGCCGCGTACAAGGGCTGAGGCCGCGTACATGGACTGACCGGCTTCCTGCGGACGGCCGCCACGTCGCCCGCTCCACCGGGCCCGCCCCGCCGCGCCGTCCTAACCTCGAACCATGCCCCGTCGCCCGATGCGAGTGACCGACAAGGACGAGGCCCTGCTGTGCGGTGCGCTGCAGGAGCTGCGGACGCGGCTGGACATCCCGGTCGACTTCCCGGCCGAGGCGCGGGAGGAGGCGGCGCGTGTGGCGCGCGGCCCCCGTATGCCGGCCGAGGACGCCACCGACCTGCCGCTCTTCACGATCGACCCGCCCGGCTCGACCGACCTGGACCAGGCGATGTACCTCGCGCGCCGCGCGCCCGGCGGCTTCCGGGTGTACTACGCCATCGCCGACGTGGCCGCGTTCGTCACCCCGGGGAGCGCGCTGGACAAGGAGGCGCACCGCCGCGTACAGACCCTGTACTTCCCCGACGGACGCGTCCCCCTGCACCCGCCCGTCCTCAGCGAGGGCGCCGCCAGCCTCCTCCCGGACCAGGACCGGCCCGCCGTCCTCTGGCGGCTGGACCTCGACGAGTACGGAGCGCTGGCCGCCACCGACGTCCGCCGGGCCGTCGTCCGCTCCCGCGCCCGGCTCGACTACGAAGGCGTGCAGCGCGCCATCGAGAGCGGCACCGCCGAGGAGCCGCTCTCCCTCCTCCGCGACATCGGCCAGCTGCGCGAGGAGCGCGAGCGGGCCCGCGGCGGCATCTCGCTGAACGTCCCCGAACAGGAGATCGTGCTGCGCGACGGCCAGTACCGCCTCGCCTACCGCGCCCCGCTGCCCGCCGACGGCTGGAACGCACAGCTCTCGCTGCTCACCGGCATGGCCGCGGCCGACCTGATGCTCCACTCCGGCACCGGCATCCTGCGCACGCTGCCCGCCGCACCGGACGGCGCGGTCGGCCGGCTGCGGCGTACCGCCCGCGCGCTGGGCGTCGACTGGCCGCACCACACCTCGTACGCGGAGCTGATCCGCGGCCTCGACCCGCACCGCAGCACGCACGCCGCGTTCCTCCAGGAGTGCACCGCCCTGCTGCGCGGCGCGGGCTACACGGTCTTCGACGGCACCCCGCCCGACTCCGCGCACGCCCTGCACTCCGCGGTCGCCGCGCCCTACGCGCACGCCACCGCGCCGCTGCGGCGCCTGGCGGACCGTTACGTCGGCGAGCTGTGCCTGGCAGCGGCGGCGGGGAAGCCGGTACCGGAGTGGGTGCGCGCGGCGCTGCCCGCGCTGCCGGAGGAGATGGCGGAGGGCGGACGGCGCGCCAACCGGGTCGAGCGGGAGTGCGTGGACCTGGTCGAGGCAGCCGTCCTGCACAACCGAATCGGCGACCTCTTCGACGGCTACGTCATCGACGTCCACGACGAGCGCCCCCACCAGGGCACCATCCACCTCTGCGATCCGGCCGTCATCGGCCGCGTAGAAACCACCCCCGAGGCCCCACCCCTGACTCTCGGCGCCCCTCTCCGCGTCCGCCTCACCGCCGCCCACCCGGGCCGCGCCTCGGTCCACTTCGTACCGGCGTGATACGCGTGCCCGCCTGCGCGAGGACGAGCCGCCGCGGCCTACGGGTACCATGGTCGGTACGGCGGACGAGCCGGCCGGGCGGTCGCGTGGGGATCCAGCAGGGTCCTCCCGAGGAACGTCCGGGCTCCACAGGGCAGGGTGGTGGGTAACGCCCACCCGGGGTGACCCGCGGGACAGTGCCACAGAAAGCAGACCGCCGGTGCCGCAAGGCGTCGGTAAGGGTGAAACGGTGGTGTAAGAGACCACCAGCCTCCGAGGTGACTCGGAGGGCTAGGTAAACCCCACCTGGAGCAAGGTCAAGAGGGGCCGTCGGCTGACGGCCCTGCGCGGATGATCGAGGGCTGCCCGCCCGAGTCCGCGGGTAGACCGCTGGAGGCTGCCGGCAACGGCAGTCCTAGATGGATGGCCGCCTCCCCGCGGCCCGCAAGGGCCCCGGGAGACAGAACCCGGCGTAGAGGCCGACTCGTCCGCCTTTCCTCTTCAATCCATGATCCGCAGCCCCGCGGCCTATGACTCGCGGCGCGCTGTGGCGCCTCATGGTCTTCTGGATGTAAAGGAATTGGAGAGGAATGGGGGGAGTTTTGGGTGGGGTGTCGGGGTGGTGGTCCGGGCGCCCATTGAGTTCTTCTCACCATGCCGCAGGAAGCGAAAAGGGGGTGAGGGCGGTGTCGGCCAATACTGACCGAACCGCCCTCACCCCCGGGCGCTGTGCGCAAGCAGGCTCTGCCGTGGCAGTCGCGACTTACTTGCCGAGCTGCTGGTCGAGGTTCTCGAAGGAGTCCGCAGCCTTCTCCAGGTACTGCGCCAGGCCGTCGAGACCCTCGTTGGTCTTCGACATGCCCTGCTTGAACTCCTCGAAGTCCTGGCCGAACTTCTTCGACGCGGACCGGGTGACGAAGCCGTTCTCGAGCAGGCCGTCGATGTAGGACTTCAGGTCCTGGAGCTTCTCTTCGATGCGCTCCTTCTCGCGGTTCATCTTCTTCGCGGCGGCCCGCATGTCCTCATATGTGACATCAAGGTCTTTAGCCATGACGCTCCCCATTCCCTCCGTTTGACGACCGCGAGGTCCCCCTCCCGGCATACGCGTGGCGCGAACCGGTTAGCAGGTGCGCGCCGTTGGGCACCTTAGCCGCTCGCTCTCACAGGCGCACATAAGGGCAGTCGAGGCGTCCATTAACTCCCCTAAAATCGGGACATTCTTGAGGTATGCCGCGGGTGCGCGACGGAGCTTGCGGGACGATATTGTCTCTCTCCTAGAAGGCATTTCGAGGAGGAGCTAAGTGCGTTTGAAGCTGACTGTCGTCGACCCCTATGCGAACGCCAGCAAAGACCTCGTCCTCGATGCCGACCCCGAGACCCGTATCGACGCCGTTGCCCGGGAGTTGGCGGCCCGGATGCGCGGCGGCGTCGGCTCGTTCGCGGGGCAGCCCGGTCCGGTGCTCTACGTCGACGCCCAGCACGTGGACCCCGCCCACACCGTCACCACCTCCCCGCTGCGCGACGGCGCGGTGGTGAGCCTGGACGACCCCTCCGGCACCCTGCCCGGCGAGCAACCCGGTGTCATCGAGCTCAGAGTGGCCGGCGGACCCGACGCGGGCGCCGTGTACCGGCTGGGCATCGGCCGGTACGACATAGGCTCCGGCCCGAACTGTCAAGTATTCGTCAACGACCCGGAGTTGCCGCAGCGTGCGCTGACGCTCTACGTGGTCGCCGTCGACGACCTCCGCCTGACCGTGCACGGTACCGGACAGGGCGGCGAGGCGCCGGGCCAGCAGCTGGTCGGACAGCCCGCAGGCGAGGAGTCCAAGTCCGGCGAGCTGCGCATCGACGGCAAGCCGTACGACGGGCAGCAGCTGCACGTCGGCTCCCAGCTCGCCATCGGCAACACCCTGCTCGACGTGGCCGCTTACACGCCGCCGGACGCGGCCCTGAAGTGGTCCGACGACGGCTCCGCGCACGACTACAACCGCCCGCCGCGGCTGCGTCCCCCGGAGCGCACCACCAAGTTCCGCCTGCCGGCGCCCCCCAAGGAGCACCAGGCCCGGCCGCTGCCCTGGCTGATGGCGCTGTCCCCGCTCGTCATGGCCGTCACCATGGCGATGGTGATGGGGCGCGCGACGTACCTGATCATGGCGGTCTTCAGCCCGATCATCATGATCGCCAACTACTTCTGGGACAAGAAGCACGGCCGCAAGTCGCACGCCAAGGAGGTGGAGGAGTACGAGGAGCACAAGGCCCGCATCGAGCGCGACGCGCAGGAGGCGCTGGTCCTGGAGCGCGGCGACCGCAACCTCGACCACCCCGACCCCGGCACCATCTGGTCCCACGCCACCGGCCCCCGCACCCGGCTGTGGGAGCGCCGCCGCAGCGACGCCGACCACCTGCTGCTGCGGGTCGGCACCGGCCGGCTGCCCTCCGCCGTCGTCCTCGACGACCCCGAGCAGGACGACCACCGCCGCCAGGTCACCTGGGACATCGCCGACACCCCCGTCACCCTGCACCTGGGCAAGCTCGGCGTGATCGGCTACGCGGGTCCCGACGACACCGCGCGCAGCCTGGCCCGGTGGTCCGTGACGCAGGCGGCCGCCCTGCACAGCCCGCTGGACGTGCAGTTCTACGTACTCACCGAGGCGCACGCGCAGGCCGGCTGGGACTGGCTCCGCTGGCTGCCGCACGCCCGTCCGACGGCGCAGGACGCCAACCTCCTCATCGGCAACGACGCCGAGACCGTCGCCGCCCGCATCGGCGAACTCACCCAGATCCTCGAGGCCAGGCAGAAGGCCGTCAGGGAGAACAAGCAGGCGGGCTTCGCCGACCCCGACATCGTCGTCGTCTGGGACGGCTCGCGCCGGCTGCGCTCGATGCCCGGCGTCGTACGGCTGCTGCAGGAAGGCCCGGCCGTATCGATGTACGCGATCTGCCTGGACGCCGAGGAGCGCTTCCTGCCGGGCGAGTGCAAGGGCATCGTGATCGCGGAGCCGCGCAACGCCCGGCACGCCCGGCACGAGAAGCAGGCCGGCGGCGGCGCGAGCGACGCGCTCCAGGTACTGCAGCGGGCCCACGAGGAGGAGCAGCGCAAGAAGGCGGCGGCCGAAGGCGGCAAGCGCCGCAAGGGCAAGCGGAAGAAGAAGGCCGCGCCCGCCAACCCGGCGCTGACCAACACCGCCGCCGTGATGCTCTCCCTCGACAACCAGAGCGGCGCCCCCGCCCCGGCGGCGCCCGCGGCCGTGGAGCACTTCGACCCCAATGTGCTGCGGCTGCGCGTGCAGCAGGAGGGCCAGGCCAAGGTCCTGGGCGTACGGCCCGACTTCGTCTCGCCGGCCTGGTGCTCCCGGGTGGCCCGGGCGCTCGCCCCGCTGCGCGACATCAGCGGCGAGGCGACGGACAGCGCGCTGCCGGACTCCAGCCGGCTCCTCGACGTCATCGGGATGGAGCCGCCGTCGGCCGGCGCCGTGGTCGCCCGCTGGCAGAGCGGCGGCCAGTCCACGCTGGCGATGGTCGGTGAGTCCTACGACGGACCGTTCGGCATCGACATCCGCAAGGACGGCCCGCACGGCCTCATCGCGGGTACGACGGGCTCCGGTAAGTCCGAGCTGCTGCAGACGATCGTCGCCGCGCTGGCGGTGGCGAACACGCCGGAGAACATGACCTTCGTGCTCGTCGACTACAAGGGCGGCAGCGCGTTCAAGGACTGTGTCCACCTGCCGCACACCGTCGGCATGGTCACCGACCTCGACGCCCACCTCGTCGAGCGCGCCCTGGAGTCGCTCAGCGCCGAACTGCACCGCCGCGAGCACATCCTGGCCCAGGTCGGGGCGAAGGACATCGAGGACTACCAGGACCTGGTGCGCCGTAATCCGGGGATGACGCCGCTGCCCCGACTGCTGATCGTCATCGACGAGTTCGCGTCCATGGTCCGCGACATGCCGGACTTCGTCACCGGCCTGGTCAACATCGCCCAGCGTGGCCGCTCCCTCGGCATTCACCTGATGCTGGCGACCCAGCGGCCGTCCGGCGTGGTCTCGCCGGAGATCCGGGCCAACACCAACCTCCGTATCGCCCTGCGCGTCACCGACGGCGGCGAGTCGACGGACGTCATCGACTCGCCCGAGGCCGGCAACATCTCCAAGAACAACCCGGGCCGCGCCTACGTGCGCACCGGCGCCGCCTCCCTCATCCCCTTCCAGTCCGGCCGCGTCGGCGGCCGCCGCCCCGGCACCGTGGACCCGATGGCCATCGCGCCGTGGACCGGGGAGCTGGACTGGGCCGACCTGGGCCGCGCGGCGCTGGCGAAGCCCGCCGCCGCCAAGAGCGAGGAAGAGGAGATCACCGACCTGAAGGTGCTGGTCGACGCCGTCCGCGAGGCCAACGCGCACCTGCAGATCCCGCAGCAGCACAGCCCGTGGCTGCCGGCCCTCGCAGAGACTCTGCTGCCGGAGGACCTGCCGCCGGCCCAGGGGATGGGCGCGCTGCCCCCGGCTCCGTACGGCATCGAGGACCTGCCGTCGAGCCAGTCCCGCCGCGCGGTCGCGGTCGACTTCGCGACCTTCGGCCACCTGCTCATCGCGGGCGCGCCGCGCAGCGGCCGCTCCCAGGCGCTGCGTACGATCGCGGGCTCCCTGGCCCGCAGCCTCTCCTGCGCCGACGTCCACCTGTACGGCATCGACTGCGGCAACGGTGCGCTGAACGCGCTGACCAAGCTGCCGCACTGCGGCGCCGTGGTGGGCCGCAACCAGACCGAGCGGGCCATCCGCCTGGTCCGCCGGCTGTCGGCGGAGGCGAGCCGGCGGCAGGAGCTGCTCGCGGAGTACGGCTTCGCGGACATCGGCGAGCAGCGCGCCGGGACGCCGGAGGACCGGCGGCTGCCGCACATCGTGCTGCTCCTCGACCGCTGGGAGGGCTGGACGACCTCCCTGGGCGAGCTGGAACACGGCGAGCTGACCGATGAGCTGCTGACCCTGATGCGCGAGGGTGCCAGCGTCGGCATCCACTTGGTGATCACGGGCGACCGGACGCTCCTCACGGGCCGGATCTCCTCGCTCACCGAAGACAAGCTCGGCCTGCGCCTCGCCGACCGTACCGACTTCTCGATGCTGGGCCTCAACAGCCGCAAGGTGCCGGAGGAGATCCCGCCGGGCCGCGCGTTCCGCAACGAGGCGGGTACGGAGATCCAGTTCGCGCTGCTGGCCGAGGACGCCACCGGTCAGGGCCAGAACGCGGCGCTCGCCGCCATCGGCGAGGGTGCGACCCGCCGCGACGCGGCCGTACCGCGGTCCCTGCGGCCCTTCCGCGTGGACTCGCTGCCCAGCCGCATCAGCTTCGATCAGGCGTGGCAGCACATCGACCCGGCGGCGTCCGCCTCCCGGCTGTGGGGCCTCGTGGGCGTCGGCGGCGACGACCTGATGGCCTTCGGCCCGGACCTGGCACAGGGCATCCCGGCCTTCGTGATCGCGGGTCCGGCGAAGTCGGGCCGCTCGACGGTACTGATGAACCTGGCGCGTACTTTCGTGGGCCGCGGCGCCCGCCTCGTCGTCTGCGCCCCGCGGACCTCCCCCCTGCGCGAACTGAAGGGCCTTCAGGGCGTCGTGGCGGTCTTCACCGGCAGCGACATCGAAGAGGACGAACTGCAGGAGGCCATGGCAACGGCATCCCCGGAGCACCCGATCGTCGTCCTGATCGACGACGGCGAACTCCTCGAGGACTGCGACGCCGAGGACGAGTTCAAGCGCCTGATCTCGACCGGCGCCGACCGCGGCATCGGCATCGTCATCGCCGGCGACGAGGACGACGTCTGCTCGGGCTTCAGCGGCTGGCAGGTCGACCTCAAGAAGTCCAAGCGCGGCCTGCTCCTCTCCCCCCAGGACACCTCCAGCGGCGAACTCATCGGCGTCCGCCTGAGCCGCAGCGCGGTAGGCGGCCCGGTGACCCCGGGCAAGGGGCTGCTGCATCTGGGGAACGGGGAGGCATTTACGGTGACGGTGCCGGTGGGCTAAGGCTTTCGAATAGCGTTACGCCTGTCGGTCCGCGGATGCGCGGGCCGACAGGCGGTCTCATACAGGATCAAACGTCTCAAACAGAATCAAACAACGGGGAGATCGGTCGAATTGAGCGGCAGCGACCTGATAGTCGATTACGACGAGCTCAACACAATGAAGAGCCACTTCAGCAAGCTCAGCAAAGAGTTCAACAACTGCGGAGCGAACCAGGGTGCGATGTCGGACGCCTATGGCCACACCAGGATCATCAGCGCCATGGAGGAGTTCTCCGACAACTGGGACGACCACCGCAAAGAGCTCATGGAGCAGATGAAGGGCACGGAGGACCACGTAAAAAAGGTCATCCGGGGCTTCGAGAAGATCGACAGCGAGTAGGGGGCTAGAGACACATGGGCAACAGACCAGTCGACTGGACTCCCATCTCCGAGGGCGACCCGACGCCGGGCGACCCCTACGACATTCGCGAGGAAGCACGCCGCCTCGAGAACATCGCTGCCACCATCAAGGACCAGGCGCGACTGCTCCGCCAGGCCGGACAGAACCAGAACCTCAAGGGCAAGTACGCCGACAAGCTCAAGGAGGGCGCCGGCGACCTCGCTGACAAGCTCAGCAAGGTCGAAGGCCGGTACACCAAGGTGAGCGGCCTGCTGCGCGAGTGGGCCAAGGAACTGGAATACGCGCAGGAGGAGACCCGCAAGGCGCTCAGCCAGGCCAAGGTCGACGAAAAGGACGAGGACAAGGTCGACGACGCCAAGGGCCGCATGGCTGATGCGGTCAGCCATTACCTGCGCCTCGGCAACAAAATCGCCGGCGAAATCGAGGACGCGCTCGATGACGACATCGAGGACAGCCTCTGGGACGACGCCGTCGGCTGGGTGGCGGAACATGCCGAGGGATTCAAGCTGTTCCTCGACATCCTCGGCTGGATCGGAACGGCACTGGCCATTGTGGCGATGTTCATCCCCGGCGTGAACCTCCTGGTCATCGCCGGCCTCGCCATCGGCCTTGCGGTGGTCGCCGGCCGAATGATGCTGGTGGCCGCCGGAAAGGCCAGCTGGATGGACGTGGCATTCGACTGCATCGGCCTGGTCACTTTCGCCGCGGGTGGGCTTGCGGTTAAGGGGCTGAAGGCAGCGGGTACGAGCGCGCGTGCCGCCGCCACCACGAGTCGCACCGCGCGTCTCAAGGAAGGCCTTGCGGTCACCAAGGGAATGCGCAATCAGCTCTCCCGCGCACTCGCCAACGCCACGGACGACGCCTCGAAGGCGGCCATCAGGTCGGAGATGAACACCCTGCGGAAGCTGATCTCCAGGGACGCCGGAAAGGTCGCGGGCGACACCGCCGATATCGGCAAGCTGGGCAAGGTCCTGAACCAGGGTGACGACGAAGCGATCGGCATCCTCCAGGGGATCAAGTCGAACGCCGCCGCGCACCCGGACGCCGTGTCCGGAGCGACCGTCGCCGGTGGACACGCGGCATACGCCGGCGCGGTCGGCATGCAGTGGACCGGTTTCGCAGCGGACATCGGCGACAAGGCGCTCGGCGACAACGACACGCTGAATGCCCTCGGCGACGCAACGGGCGGCTGGAAGAAGGACAGCTGGGACGCCTACAACGATTTCAAGGGCAATACCTGGAAGGTACCTGCCTCGTCGGCCTGGTAACCGGCTCCCTTTGAACGCGAGGAATGAGCACCGTGGAAACCCCTAAAATGGCGGTTGGCGGCTACACGATCCTGATGCCGCCGGGATGGGACCGCATCCCTCTGAGATCGAAGTCCGAGACCCAGGACGCGATCAAGGGGATCGTGAATCACGCTGTCACCTACCTGGACCCGGCGACCCCCAAGGACAAGGTGACGCAGGCCCGGCTCGAGCTGCACAATCGGCTCAACCGGGCCGTCGCCGACGCCAGGCGCCGCAATGGCGTCGACATTTACCTCCCCGTGGAACCGATCCACGGATTCGTCGCGCCCGCCTCCTTCCTCGTCTCCAAGGTCTCCCCAGGTCTCGCCGCGCAGTCGTCGCCGAGCGCGATCATGAGTCACCTGACCAAGGACTTCGGGCCGTCGGAGGACATCACGCTGGACGACGTGCCCGGCGTTCGTTGCCAGCGTTCCGTCCCCGCGAACCCGAAGAACGAAGACTCGGTACCGAGCCGGCAAGTCAATTACGTGGTACCGGTGCCGGCTCCCGGGGAGGTGGACGAATGGCTCATCGTCTCGTTCACCACCCTCACGCCCGAAGGTACTCCGCAGGAGTTTCTCGAGATCCTTACCGAACTCTTCGACGCCGTCATGACCACCTTCCGCTGGAGCGCAGCATGAGCATTCCGTACGCACTCGACTTCACCGAAGACCCGGCGGACGGGTGGATCGCCGTCCCCATCCTCGAGGGGAGGGGAGCCGACCGGCAGCGGCGGAAGTGGGCGAAAAAGAGCGCCGAGTTGCACTGTGCCCTCGTCGCGGAAGAGGGCACTGGTAACAAGGCGCAGGTGAAGGAGCTTGCGCGCGTGCTCGAGGGCTTCTCCGAGCAGTTTCCGCAGCGGATCCCCATGCAGCACCTGTTCGCGTACGCTCCGGATCTCCGCAGGGACCTCGTGCCGTTCTTCTTCTACGCGGTTCCGTCGGAAGGGCCGGTGGAGCAGGTCCTGGACACGTTGGTGCAACGCAACGAGCCCGGCGCCGCGCAGGACCCGCAGATCGTGGATTTCACCACCGACAACCTCGGCAAGGGGCTGCGGTCCATCCGCCACTTCGTGCCGAAGGGCGGCGAAGCTCTCTGCATGTCGGTCAACTACGGATGGCGCGTCGATTCGTACGGCATCGACCTGTCGATGCGCACCATCAGCGACGACCTCGGCTGGGTGTCGGCGAATATCGAAGCGTTCGACGAATTCGCTCGCCACCTGAAGGTGGTCAACCCGAGCGACATTGTCGTTGACTGACGGCAATGCCTGACGGCAAGGGGCACGAGTCCAACAGGACTGCGGCAATCCAGGAGTGGGATCAGTAAATGGCTCAGGAAGAAGGCGAGTCCGCCGTCGGCGTGCGGGGTGCCGCTGAGAAGCAAGCACATGAAGACCGATCAGCCTTTCTGCGCTGGCTGTTGTTCTACCTCGTGTGCGGGGCCGGGATTGCCGGGCTCCCGTGGTTGGGGGCGACGGTCCCGCTGAGCCCGTTGCTCCGGGGCGTGGGCTTTGTGCTGGGAGTGCTCCTCCTGCCGCTCGCCTCCGTGCTGACGCCGTTCTTCTGGCTTCGACGTGCCCCCCGAAAAGAGCGGAAAGGGGCGTGGCAGCTCCTTCCGATGGTTTTTGCGGCCGCGGGGCTGGGAGTTCTGTCGCTTTTCGCGGGGCAGGACGCGGCGCTGCAGGAGCGCGGCCGGGTGACCGAGGCCAAGGTCGTGGCGGTAGAGCAGGGGAAGACCGATCGGTGCACCCTGCAGCAGCCGAACGGCCAGGAAATCCCGCTGGACCTCAAGGAAGGCGACGGCTGCGACACCGGGATCAAGCGAGGCGACACCGTGCGCGTCCGCTACGACCCTGAGGGCGCGGTCAACCCGGTAAACGACTCCTGGAAGCCGACCTCCTACGGAGCCCCGATCGCCGCCCTGGCAGCGGTATTCGTGGCGCTCGGCACCTGGGGCAGCGGCCGAATGGCCCGCCGGGATCGCGAGTACATCGCGGCATAGCAATCCGCTGGGCGGCTGTGGGGGCTGGTGGGTGTCGGCGCGCGACGACCTGCTGGCTTTCGGGACCTGGCGCAGGGCTCGCCGGGCTTCGCTGATTGCGGGCCCGGCGAAGCCGTGCGCCCGACGGCGCTGCGGAATAAGGCTCTCGATTAGGCATTACGCCTGCCGGCCCGCGGGGGTACGGGCCGGCAGGAGGTCTCAAACATGAACAATCAACGGGGAGGTCGGGCGAATTGAGCGACCTGATAGTCGACTACGACGAGCTGCAAGCAATCAAGAAGAACTTCGGCACCCTCCAAAGGGAATTCGATTCCTGTGCGTCCAACCAGGATTCGATGGCGGAAGCGTACGGAGATCATTCGATCAAATCCGCGATGGAAGAATTCGCGGACAGCTGGGACGAGTACCGCAAAGATCTCATGAAGCAGATGGGGGACGTGGAGAAGCGGGTAAAAACCGCCATCAAGTCATTCAAGGAAGCCGACGGAGAAAAGGATGGAGGCTCTCATGGCTAAGCGTCCGGTGGATTGGTCTCCGCTCGCTCCGCAGGATCCGACTCCAGGTGACCCCGACGAAATCAGGGCTGAGGCCCGCCGGCTTGAGGGTATCGGGGAGACCATCAGAGAGCAATCGCGGAAACTCCGTGAAGTCGGGAAGGGGGAAAACCTCAAGGGGCAGTACGCCGAGAAGCTCAAAGAAGGCGCGGATGACCTTGCGGGAAAGCTTGCCAAGGCCGAGGGCAGATACGACAAGGTGGGCGGCCTGCTCCGTCAATGGGCAAATGAGCTGGAATATGCCCAAAGCGAGACGAGTAAAGCTCGAGCCCAGGCCATGGCGGACGAGAAGGACGAGGATGCGCTAAGGGACGCCAGGACTCGGATGAACGATGCCGTGGCCCACTATTCCGGCGAAGGCTTCAGAATCGCCGGACAAATCAGGGATGCGCTCGACGACGCGGTCGAGGACAGCCTGTTCGACGACGTGGCCGGCTTCGTGGAGGAGCACGCCGACGACCTCAAGCTGATCGGCGACCTGCTGAGCGACCTGACCGGTGTCCTGGGAATGCTGGCGATCATCACGCTCCCCTTCCCGCCCCTCGCGGCGATTTTCGGCACCGCCGCCCTCATCACGGGCGCGGCTGCACTGGCGGCACACGGGCTGGCCAAGGCCGGTGGTGCGGATGTGAGCTGGATGTCGATCGGGCTGGACGCGGTGGGGCTCCTGCCGGGGATCGGGTTGTTCGGTAAGGGTATGAAGGTGGCCGGTGCCGCCAAGGCGGGAGCCGTTGCCTCCAAGCTCGGTCCGGGGTTCACAGCGACGCGGATCGAGGGCGGCGCAAAGCAGCTGTTCGCCTTTGGAAAGGCTTCGCAAGGTCTCACGGGCGGCCTCGGCAAGGCAGGTCTGATAAAGATCGGAGGCCACTCCAGCGATATGTTCGAGGTCGTGAACAAGGGCAGTGGTCTGATGTCCCGCATGGGTGGTGTCGCCAACGCCGGATATCTCGAAGGTCAGCTCCTAGGGTCCAAGGGGTTCAACATGATCCCGGGGGTGAACATCAACCCCACGGGTGCGGGAATTGCCATCGACGCCGGATTCAAGATCGCCCCCAAGATCTTGAGCATCCCCCAGCACGTGGGCGATGCCCTTTTCCCGGGTGATCAGTTCCAGCAGTCGGCAGCCGCTCACTGAGCGTCCCACTAGAAGCAATGGATTCAGGCTCAGAGTCCCCACGTAGGAAGACGCATACACACATGAGTATCTGGCAGCCCGAACCGGGTGAGATCCTTCTCGCCCGAAAGCCCGTCTGGTTCGCCACGGGGGCCGCGTCGGCCGTCAAGGGCATGCGCTGGTTCCGCGACACCGAACGCCGCGACATCCAGAGCGAACTGCAGGGCTGGCCCGCGGGTCCGAGCTATACGGCCCACACCCGCGCGAACGCAGCCGGCCGCAGCACTGTCAAGGGCATGCTCATGGGGCTGGGAGTGGCCGTGGCCGGGGTCCTCACTTCACAGGGAGGAAGCCCTGGTAGCGGGCGGGATATCGGCCCGGATGCCGGCTCGGACATCAGCCACGACCGGCCTGACGAGACCGAGGACTTCCCCGTGATGTGGGCGGCCCCCGGCACTGTCGCCCGTACCCTGCCCTGGCAACTGGACCCCGGCCGCGTGGATGAGAAGAAGTACACCACGCACGCCATCGTCACCGACCGCCGCTTCGTGATCGTGGGACTGCCCGTCCACAAGGACACAAAGGCCATTGAGGACGAGGTGCTCTGGGAGATTCCGCGCTCCGCGATCGCGACGGTCGAGCGCAGGAACTTCAAGGATGGCTGGGACATCAAGGTGGTCTTCACGGACGGCTCCTGGTGCCGCCTTCAAGTCCGCTCGCGTTCTCAGCTCACCGAATACCTCATCGGCCCCCTCGAACTGATTCCGCCGGAATCGCTTCCGCCGACGCATCAGCAGACGGCTCGGGCTTTCGCGGTGGCGAACTCGCCGGACGCCGGACCTCCGATCATCACTCGACACACATGTGGGTGTTACCGGATTGCTGTGGTAGCGGCGAACAGGACCGACTCGTTCTTCGGCATCACGGACGAGTACACGATCGTGGCCGCCGACGGCACGGAATTGGAGCTGACGGGGTACCACCCCGAAGACTTCACCAGCTGACCCTCACCCACGCGCGGCACCCCGCCTTTGATCCGCCAAGGATGGTTGCGTCCCCATGACAGTCCCCGCCGCCCCCGCCGACCCACCTGCGCCTGGCCCGGCCAACGCGCTGGAGCCCCCACCCATCTGGTTCGTCACTCCCGACGGCTTCTACGCGCTGCCCCTCGCCGGCACTGCCGAGGGACGTGCCGAACGGGCCCAGGAGTTCGTCCGCGGGCTCTACTCAGGCGGCGACGAGAGCATCTGGGAACCCGCCGCGGAGTATTACGCCGCGATAGCCGAGACCATGGCAGGGACCGGAGCTTCGTACGCCGGGATGGGCCTCTTTTCCATTGCGGAGGAGGACGGTGCGCTGGAGGGCGCAACGACTGAGGGCGGGCACGAACCCTCCCTCGGCGTCGTCCAATGCGCCTTCACCCTGGCCGTCGTCCCGACGGAGCGGCACCCGAACGATCCGGGCAAGGCCGCTGGGAGGATCCTCGAGGCCCTCTCCGGCGACCAGTACAACGACGCCCGTCCGCTCGATCTGCCGTGCGGTCCCGCAGTTTCCTGCGTCACGCTGACCGAGTACCAACTCAATCCGGAAATCACGGCGACCGGCGAGGCGACAAAGCTGCTCACCGGGCAGATTCAAGTCCATATCCCGTTCCCCACGGGCCCCTTCACCGCGGTGTTCACCCTCCACACCGCATCCACGGACTACTGGGCCGAGTTCTGCGACGTCATGACGACGATCCTCCAGACGGTGTGTTTCGAGGAGCCGGAGATCGAGTTCGTGGATGAGGATGAGCACGAGACCTCGGGCGCGGGAATGAACGCGATCCAGGAGGCCGCTCAAAGGTGATCGACGCTTTCCCTGTGTCACACATCGGTCAGGTAGGGACTGGCCCGCCCGGTTTGCCAGGGAGAGCACATGGCACGCGAGGCGCCCAAGGTCGCTGTCGGCGCGGAATGCCGAACTCCTGGAAGCTGTCATGACCGCTTCCCGTCGGAGCGCAGCATCACCATTCCGCTGCACCGAGTTGCACTGGGAGCTTCACAACGGTGGTCCTTGTGGCAGGTCCTGGACACATTGGTGCAACGCAGTCAGCCCGCCGCTGTCCAGAGGCCCCAGATCGTGGATTTCAGTACCGACAATCTCGGCAGGGGCTTCCGGCCATCTGCTGCTTCGCGCCGAGCTGCGGTGAAGCTCTCGCCGTCTCGGTCAACTACGGGTGGCGCGTCGACTCTTAAGAATCGATCTGTCCAGGCGTGTCCAGCAGGACCGCGGCAATCTGGGAGTGGGGTTAGTAAATGGCTCGGCAAGAGGGCGAGTTCGCCGTCGGAGTGAGGGGGGCTGCTGAGAGGAAAGCTCAGGAAGGACGATCAGCCTTTCTGCGATGGCTGTTGTTCTACCTCGTGTGGTTGGCCGGGATTATCGGGCTCACGTGGTTGGCACCTGCGGTCCCGCTGGATCCGTGGATCAGGGCTGTGGTTCCTCCGGTGGGCTGGGCCCTCATGCCGCTCGCCTCGTTTCTGGTACCGGTCTTTTGTATTCGTCGAGTCCCCATCATGCAGCGGACGTTGGCGTGGCAACTCCTTATTCCACTTGTCACCGGCATCGTGCTGGCATTTGTGTCACAAGGAGCGGGCGGGGATTCAGCGTTGGAGGAGCGCGGTCGTTGGGTCAGCGCGAAGGTCGTGGCAGTAGAGAATGAGAATTCCACCAAGACCGCTCAGTGCACCTTGCAGAAGACGAACGGGCAGGCGATAGAGCCGGAGCTCGAGGAGACTCACGGATGCGAGGACGGAGTTGAGCGAGGTGACACCTTGCGGGTTCGGTACGACCCTGAAGGGGTGGTCGGCCCGGAAGATGAGTCTTGGGAGCCGGGGTCCTCTGTCGGCATGATCGCCGTTCTGGCGGCGCTGTTTGTGGGCTTTGGCACGTGGGGCTGTATGCGGATGTCCCGGCAGGGCCGCGAGTAGCCGACGCATGACAATGCCCGCGAGACTCGTGAAGTTCGCGGGTATCGACACGATTGATCGGGGCGGTGCTACCCCATAACAGTAGAGAGACAGATGAAACACCCCACCGATCGTGCCGTGCTCCGGCAATCCAACGCTTGGCGATCCGACGCCAGTGGTGACGTCGCCTGGCGGCACATGGGCACCCGGCGTGTCTGGACGGTGGCGCTCCTGGTACGCCTGCTCGGAATTCCGCTCGGGCTGGCGTATGCTGGCGCGGTTTTCGTCGCTGTTCACGTCATCTGGGTGTGGTTGACTCCCTTCCTGGTATTGGGGTCCCTTGTCGCCTTGGGTTACGGCGTATACCTCCAAGTGGGCCTGGTGAAACGGATGTTGCGGCTGCGGCGCATCCTGCGTGCCTATCCTTGGCAGGTATATGAGGGCGGTCTTCCGTACTCGTTCGGTCAGCGCTATTCCGCCCATGGTGAGCGGCCCTGGCTCGCGGTTCCGGATCCGGAGAATCCGAAGTCTTCGGTCACGGTCCATCTGGACGTGAACCGGCGCACCCGCTGGTGGGCGGAGCGAATGTCGCCGCAGGCCGGTCCCGCGGCCAAGGCGGAGATTGGCACGATGTGGGTCGTCGGGGATCCGCGTTTTCGGGCCGTCCTCGCGGTGCCGGGCAAGCGCGGGCCGCGCCGCATGGTGGAGCTCCCGGCAGGCGGCTCCCGCTCCGAGCATTTTTCCGATGCGTCGCCCGAAGCACTTATTCGGGCCGTCAAGGCGGGAGTTCGCCTGCCGGAACTCGCGCTCCCGGCCATGACTCGTACCCCGGTGGTGCCGGCTCCCGCGCCGCCGCTCGGGCCGGCCTGGTCCTTTCCGGCGACGCGGCGTTCGATGTGGCTGATGTTGCTACGAGCCGCAGTCGTTCCGGTTCTCGCGTTGATTCCCTTCTTCTGGTACCTCGGCGGGCTCATCACTCACGGGACCAATGGGGTCCTTTCCGGTAAGTCGCTTGCCTTTTTGCTGGGCGCCATTGTGGTGGCGTTTCTGCGTTTTCGGAGCCGCTTCGCCCTGTATCGGAAATTGCGCAGCAAAGCTACGCCCTGGCGAAAGATGGATGTCGAGATTCGGCACCGTGGGCGTGCTCTCGTGTTGGTCACCGGTAACGAGGCCCTGCGCACGCAGCTCGCTCTTCGCCGGCCACCGGCCGGGCGAGCCCAGGTCTGGTACGTGGGCGACATTTATGGCGAGGGCATGGTGTCGCTGCGTGCCGACGGTGCCGTCATGCCCGTGCGCTGTACGGAGCACGGTCGCCCCACTTCGCAGCCGAAGGACGCGAGAAAGGGAGAGCGGCCGCGTACGCGCCGGTGGGGACCCGTCGGCTGACCGTACGGGAGGACGGGGGTCGGCGGGCGCGGGTGTCGTACGGCCGTGGACGGCCTCGGTGCACGGTCGCCCCACAGCCCCGCCCGATCTCCTGCACAAAGCCGCCTCTAGAACTGCACGAAAAGTGTGGGGTGGGGGAGGGCTCAGAGGAGGAAGGGGGTGGTGAGGCCGAGGGCGATCATGCCGGTGCAGAGGAGCCAGAAGCTGATGCGGGTGCGGCCTCGGCGGCTCAGTTCGGCGGAGACGGCGCAGAGGGCTATCAGGGCCAGGTACGCGGCGACCGTGCTGGTCGAGGTGTGCGCGTCGAGGTGTTCGAGGAGGGCGCCGATGCCGCCGGCCAGGAAGAGCAGGGAGACGACGAGCTGGGTGAGGCGGGCGTCGCGGGGGCTCGACGGGCGGTGGCGCCGGCGGCGCAGTACCGCGCGGCGCTCCCGCGGCGTGGCGGACTCCATGAGGAGTGCGATGCCCTGGTCATCCAGGTCGTTGTGGGGAGGCATGCGCGGGATCGTATCGAGGGTGGTGGGGATGTGGGACGGTGCGCGAAAGGGCTGGTGGAGGTTGTCGGGGTGGGGTGTGGGGGAGGTGTGACGGGGGTGTGAGACCCCGGCATGGGACCCACCCCGAATCCCCGTCACCCCCTCCCGATATAAGGCATCCCCGTAGCCATCACCGTGGCGAACTGGATGTTTGCCTCCAGGGGGAGGGCGGCCATGTGGAGGACCGTGCGGGCTACGTCTGCTGCGTCCATTACCGGCTCCACCGCGAGTTCGCCGTTGGCCTGGAGGATGCCGGTCTGCATGCGGTTGGTCATCTCCGTTGCCGCGTTGCCGATGTCGAGCTGGCCGCAGGCGATGTTGTACGGACGGCCGTCCAGGGAGAGGGACTTGGTGAGGCCGGTCATGGCGTGCTTGGTCGCGGTGTACGCGATGGAGTGCGGGCGCGGCACGTGTGCGGAGATCGAGCCGTTGTTGATGATGCGGCCGCCCTGCGGTGGCTGGTCCTTCATTGTGCGGAAGGCTGCTTGGGCGCAGAGGAAGGCGCCGTTGAGGTTGACGTCGACGACCGTGCGCCAGTCGTCGTAAGCGAGGTCCTCCAGCGGCCCTGCAGCGCCGAACGTACCCGCGTTGTTGAAGAGCAGGTCGACGCGGCCGAAGTGGTCGCGGGCCGCGGAGAAGAGCGCAGCCACCTGACCGGGGTCGGTGACGTCGGTGGGGACGGCGAGAAGCTCGGTGCCGCCACCGGCCCGCGTGCCGTCACCCGTCCGCGCGGCCGTCCCCTCCAGGGCCTCCCCGCCCCGTCCCGCCAGCCCCGCCGTCTCCTCCAACGCCCCCGCGCGCCGCCCAGCCAGCGTCACCGACCACCCCGCGGCGGCCAGTTCCAGGGCGACCGCGCGGCCGATGCCCGAGCCCGCGCCGGTTACTACGGCCACCTTCGGATTGTTCGTGTCAGTCATGGCGGCAGCGTAAGTCACGTCACACGAAGCGCTCCGCCGGAGGTAGGTCACGTCACGCACCGCGCCCCGCCGAGACACATCCGTCACATCCCGCGCCTCGCCGAGGTTCCTCACGTCACATGCCGGGCCCTGCCCGAGGCCACCCCGTGTGGGTTTGCCCCCTGTGCCCGTTCCGGGCCCAGTCCTCATCCCGCCGTCATCGTTGCGTCGTACATCTGACAGCGTGCCGCCGCCCCTGCCCTCTGCAATCACAAGCGACGACCAGAACTCTGGGACCACTTCAGCCAGGGCAGGGGCAGATGACTCAGCATTCCCAGCACGATCAGCAGTTGCGGGCCGCCGCCGAGCACCTCGGGCGTCGCCGCTTCCTCACCGTCGCCGGGGCCGCCGCGACGCTCGCCTTCGCGACCAATCTGCCGGGCACCGGGGCGGCCTACGCTGCCGAGGTGGATGCGAAGCAGCTCTCCGAGAATCCGTTCACGCTGGGCGTCGCGTCCGGTGATCCGCTCCCGGGCTCGGTCGTGCTGTGGACCCGGCTGGCGCCCCGCCCGTACGAGCCGGGCAACGGTATGCCCGACGCGCGGGTCTCCGTGCGCTGGGAGGTCGCGCACGACGAGAAGTTCGCCCGCATTGCCGGGCAGGGCAAGGCCGAGGCGCATCCGGAGTTCAATCATTCGATACACATCGAGGCGACCGGGCTCGGGCCGGACCGGGTGTATTATTACCGGTTCCGTGCCGGTGACTGGATCAGCCCGGTCGGCCGGACCCGCACCGCCCCGGCCCGTGGCGCGAGCCTCCAGAGCCTGCGGCTGGCGGCCGTGTCCTGCCAGGCGTACCACGACGGTTACTTCACCGCCCACCGGCACTTGGCGGAAGAGGACCTGGACGTCGTTTTCCACCTCGGGGACTACCTGTACGAGTACCCGGTGAACGCCGTCGGCGGCGCCCGCAACTACACCGACCGCACGCTGCCCGCGCTCTTCAACAAGGAGACGGTCACGCTGGAGGACTACCGGCTGCGGTACGCGCTGTACAAGTCCGACCCGGACCTGCAGGCCGCCCACGCGGCGCACCCCTTCGTCGTCACCTGGGACGACCACGAGGTGGAGAACAACTACGCCTCCGAGATCAGCGAGAACAATCTGCCGCCGGCCGAGTTCCTGGCCCGCCGCGCCGCCGGCTACCGCGCGTACTGGGAGAACCAGCCGCTGCGCCGCCCGCAGCAGCCCAGCGGCTCCGACATGCAGCTCTACCGCCGGGTGCAGTACGGCACGCTCGCCCAGTTCGACATCCTCGACACCCGCCAGTACCGCTCCGACCAGGCGTACGGCGACGGCTGGGACGTGCCGGGCCCGGAGTCGCGGGACACGAGCCGGACGCTGACCGGCGCGACCCAGGAGCGCTGGCTGATCGACGGCTGGCGCGGCTCCAACGCGCTGTGGAACGTCGTACCGCAGCAGGTCACCTTCTCCGAGCGGCGCAGCACGACCGCCGCGGACTACAAGGTGAGCATGGACTCCTGGGACGGTTACAGCGCTTCGAGGGAGCGGGTGCTGGCCGGGGCCGAGGCGGCCGGTGTGGAGAACCTCGTGGTTCTGACCGGTGATGTGCATGTGCACTATGCCTTCGACATCAAGAAGGACTTTGGTGATCAGGACTCGCGGACGCAGGGCGTGGAGTTTGTGACGAGCTCGATCGCCAGCGGCAAGGACGGTGCGGACAAGCCGCCGAACTGGGACGCCTACATGGCGGCCAACCCCCACATGAAGTTCTACAACGGCCGCCGCGGCTACGTGACGGTCGAGCTGGACCAGGAGAAGGCGCGCGCCGACTACCGGAACGTGTCCGCGGTGACCACGCAGGGCGCGCCGATCTCCACCGTCGCCTCCTTCGTGTCCGAGGCGGGCGACCCGGGTCTGAAGCCCGTCTGATCCAGCCGTCCGGGGGGACAAAAACCGGCCGGGGTCCGCCAGGACATGACACCATGGTGCGTACATCTACAAACCATGGAGACACTCATGTCGGACCCCGGCCCCGCCACGGCCGAGAGCCATCAGAGCCGCCCCACTCCCCGAATACCCGCCGTGACCAGCGGCTCCGTCCCCGCCGCCACGCGCCGCACGAGCCTCCTCGTCACCCTCATCCTGGGCGGCCTGACCGCGGTCCCGCCGCTCTCCATGGACATGTACCTCCCGGCCCTGCCGGCGGTCACCCGGTCCCTGAACAGCCCCGCCGCCACCGTCCAGCTGACCCTCACCACCTGCCTCGCCGGCATGGCCCTCGGCCAGATGGTCGTCGGGCCGATGAGCGACAAGTGGGGGCGCCGCCGCCCGCTGCTCATCGGAATGGTCATCTACGTACTGGCCACCGCCCTGTGCGCGGTCGCCACCAACGTCGAGTTTCTGATCGGCGCCCGGCTCGTCCAGGGTCTGGCCGGAGCCGCCGGCATCGTCATCGCGCGGGCCGTGGTCCGCGACATGTACGACGGCGTGGCGATGGCCCGCTTCTTCTCCACCCTGATGCTGATATCCGGCGTCGCGCCGGTCGTCGCCCCGCTGATCGGCGGGCAGATCCTCCGGATCACCGACTGGCGCGGCGTCTTCGTCGTGCTCACGGTCATCGGCGTGCTGCTCACCCTTGTGGTCTGGCGGAAGCTGCAGGAGACCCTGCCGCCGGAGCGGCGGCATGCGGGCGGCCTCGGCGCCGCGCTGCGCACCATGCGCGGACTGGTCGGCGACCGGGTCTTCTCCGGCTATCTGCTGGTTTCCGCCTTCGCCTTCGCCGCGCTCTTCGCGTACATCAGCGCCTCGCCGTTCGTGATCCAGGAGATCTACGGGGCCTCGGCGCAGACCTACAGCCTGCTCTTCGGCGTGAACTCCGTCGGGCTGGTCCTGCTCGGCCAGCTCAATGGAAAGGTGCTGGTCGGACGGGTCTCGCTGGACAAGGTACTGGCGGTCGGGCTGGGCCTGATCACGCTCGCGGCCGCCGCGCTGCTGCTGATGTCCACCGGCGTCTTCGGGCACGTCGGGCTCGTGCCGATGGCCGCCGGGCTGTTCGTCCTGATGGCCTCGATGGGCCTGGTCATGCCGACCACGAACACCCAGGCGCTGCTGCGCACCTCGCACGCGGCGGGCTCCGCCTCGGCGCTGCTCGGCACCTCCACGTTCCTGATGGGCGCCGTGGCCTCGCCGCTGGTCGGTATCGCGGGCGAGCGGACGGCCGTGCCGATGGCCGTCGTACAGGGTTCCTGTGCACTTCTGGCGCTCGCGTGCTTCCTGGGACTGTGCCGTCCGTGGCAGCGTAGGGAGGAGTCCACGGAGGACGGCGGTACCGGCGAAGGGAACCGGCTCTGAACGCACCCGCACCACTGCGCCACGGCACCCCCGCCCAGGCGGGGCTCGATCCCACCTGGACCCGGCGGCTCGTCGCGGAGCTCCGCGCGCTGCCCGAGGGGCCCGCTGCCTGCTGCGCGGGCGTCGTGGCGGTGGCGGGGCGCGGGCCGGTCGTCGCGGTCGAGGAGGCCGCGGGGTGGGCGCTGCGGTACGGGTCGTACGACGTGGCCCGCGGGCGGGGGATACCGCTGGCCCGGGAGCGCTGGGAGCCGGTGCGCGCCGGTACGGTCTTCGACCTGGCGTCGCTGTCGAAGCTGTTCACGGCCATCGCGGTGCTGCAGCGGGTGGAGCGCGGGACGCTCGGGCTGGATGACCCGGTGGCCCGCCACCTGCCGGACTTCGCGCCCGCCGTAACGATTCGCCATCTGCTCACGCACACCTCGGGGCTGGCCGCCGAGCTGCCGCTGTACGACGGCCTCGCAGCCGGTGCGGGGAGCGGCCTGCTCGGGCCGCTGTGGGCGGCGGCCGCGGCCGTCGTGCCGGGCCCGTTCCGCTACTCCGACCTCGGTTTCATCGCGCTCCAGCTGCTGCTGGAGGAGATCGAGGGCGAGCCGCTCGACGTCCTCGTCCGGGACGGCATCACCGGCCCGCTCGGCATGATCAGCACCTCGTACGGGCCGCTGGCCCCGGCCGGGGTCGCCGCCACCGAGGCCGAGGTACTGCTCAAGGCCCGGCGGCGGTCCTGCGCGGGCGGCGTGGTCCGCGGCGAGGTGCACGACGAGAACGCCTACGCGCTGGGCGGAGTCGCCGGGCAGGCCGGGCTCTTCGCCACGGCGCAGGACCTCGCGGTGCTGTGCCGGGCGCTGCTCACCGGGGGCGGGCCGGTGCTGCGCCCGGAGACCGTCGCGCTGATGCTCACCCCGCCCGGCCTGGGCTTCCGCGTCGCGCAGCCCGGCTTCATGGGCGAACTGGCCGCAAACGGCGCCGCCGGGCACACCGGCTTCACGGGGACGAGCCTGGTGCTCGACCCCCGTACGGATACGTTCTTCGTGCTGCTCACGAATGCCGTGCACCCGCGCCGGGGCGGCGAGCCGGTGCCGCGGGCGCGGCTGGCGACGTATCTGGCGCGGGCGGCAAGATCAGGCCTGTCCGGCGCTTGAGGACCTGGGTCCGGGGCGGAGGTTCGCGCCCTAGGAGCTGCTGCTCCCCTTGTCGGTCCAGCGGGCGTCGTTCTCCCACTCCGCGTTGCGGTCACGCGCGGTCTCCATCGCGTGCGACGCCTCTTCACGGCTCCCGTACGGCCCCATCCGGTCGGCGGCCCGGCACTCCGGGCCCTCCTCGACCTTGGCGTGCTTGAGGCAGTAGTACCACTCGCCGGGCTTTCCTGCCGTGCCCCGCTTGAACAGTGCCATCCCGGCCTCCTCCGCCTGTGGGCGCCTTGCCTGACGCCATCCTGCCCGATGGCTCGCGGATACACTCGCTGGCATGTCTGGCCAGTCTCTCCTTGTCCCGGGGACCATCTCCCCGCAGCGCCCCGTCCCCGCCTCCATCCCGCGCCCCGAATACGTCGGCAAGGACGCGCCGACCCCGTATACGGGCCCCGAGGTGCAGGACGCCGACACCATCGAGCGGATGCGCATCGCGGGCCGGATCGCGGCCCAGGCGATGGAGGAGGCGGCCAAGCTCATCGAGCCGGGCGTCACCACCGATGAGCTGGACCGCGTCGCGCACGAGTACATGTGCGACCACGGTGCCTACCCCTCCACGCTCGGCTACCGCGGCTTCCCCAAGTCGCTGTGCTCCTCGCTCAACGAGGTCATCTGCCACGGGATCCCGGACTCCACCGTCCTGCAGGACGGCGACATCGTGAACCTCGATGTCACCGCGTTCATCCACGGCGTGCACGGCGACAACAACGCCACCTACCTCTGCGGCAACGTCGACGAGGAGTCCAAGCTCCTGGTCGAGCGGACCCGTGAGTCGCTGAACCGCGCCATCAAGGCCGTGAAGCCGGGCCGGCAGATCAACATCATCGGCCGGGTCATCGAGTCCTACGCCAAGCGCTTCGGTTACGGCGTCGTCCGCGACTTCACCGGGCACGGCGTGAACACGTCCTTCCACTCCGGCCTGATCGTGCCGCACTACGACAGCCCGCACCACACGACCGAGATCAAGCCCGGTATGACCTTCACGATCGAGCCGATGCTGACGCTGGGGACGTACGAGTACGACATGTGGGAGGACGGCTGGACGGTGGTGACGAAGGACCGCAAGCGCACCGCGCAGTTCGAGCACACCCTCGTCGTCACGGAGACCGGTGCGGAGATCCTGACGCTTCCCTGAGCGGTTCCCGAGCGCGTGCGCGGGTAGGCTTTTGCCGACAGGCTGTCGGGAACTGGTTGACTTAGGTAAGCCTAAGTTGCCACAATCGGTTCCCGGCCGCTACCGCTCGGTCCCTGGAGGCCCGCCTTGGACGCGCACACTTCCGCCCGTACGCCGTTCTCCGCACTGATCCGCACGGCGTCCCGCGAAGCGCACTCGGAGGTGCGGGGCTCCTCCTTCATGGAGGACATGCTCGGCGGCCGCCTCGGCGTCGCCGCCTACCGCCGCTACACCGAGCAGCTGTGGTTCGTGTACCGCGCCCTGGAGGGAGCCGCGGACACCCTCACCGCCGACCCGATCGCCGGCCCCTTCCTCCGCCCCGAGCTGGTCCGCACGCCCGAGCTGGAGCGCGACCTCGCGCATCTGGGCGGGCGGGGATGGCGCGCCGCGATCCGGCCGCTGCCCGCCACGGAGGCGTACGTGGCGCGGATCGCCGACTGCGCCCGCGACTGGCCCGCCGGGTACGTCGCGCATCACTACACCCGCTATCTCGGCGACCTCTCCGGCGGCCAGATAGTCCGCGACACGGCCGAGAAGGCCTGGGGCTTCGCGCGCAAGGGCGACGGCGTCCGGTTCTACGTCTTCGAGGACATCGGCAATCCCGCCGCCTTCAAGCGCGAGTACCGCGCGCTGCTGGACGCGCTGCCGGTCGACGACCTGGAGAAGCAGCGCATGGTCGAGGAGTGCAAGCGCGCGTACGCGCTGAACACCGACGTCTTCGAGGAGCTGAGCGCGGAGTTCGGCGGAGACGGCGCGAGCCCGCTGAGCGCCTAACTCAGTCGCCGCACGTCACTGAGTACGACACGACCCCCGACATCGATCGCGCCCCCGTCCCGTGGCCGGGTGAGGATCTGTGAGCCGCGCCCCTGCCGTACGTCCAGCGCCCGGCCGAGGGTGTGCGTGAGCTGCAGGGCCGCGGCCCCCGTCGCCTCGTCCTCGACGATGTTGTCGCCGCGCCGCGGAAAGCCGCGGGTCCGCACTCGTCCCGCCGCCTCGTCCGCCCAGGCCCACGCGTACAGCCAGCCCTCGCCCGGTGGCGGCGCGGGCAGCGCGTCCACCTCGGCGACCGAGGCGTACTGATGCGGCGTGCGGCCCGTCGCCCACTCGGCGCGCCCGCGTACCCACGTGAGCTCCTCGTCGTACCGCACCGCCACGTCCCCGGCCGGCGGCCGCAGCACGTCCACCGGCGCCCCGAGGTGTCGCAGCAGCCAGGCCGTGCCGACCAGCGGGTGCCCGGCGAACGCCAGGCGCGCTGTGGGTGTGTAGATGTCGACCGCGCCGCGCCCCGCGTCGTCGACGAACACCGTCTCGCTGAAGCCCAGTTCGCGGGCGAGCGCCTGCCGTTCGTCACGCCCGGAGAACGCGGACCCGTCCAGTACGACACCGAGAGGGTTTCCGCCGTCGCCCGCCGGGCCGCAGAACACCCGCAGTACGTGAAGTTCCGTCATGACGGCATTGAACACCGGTGACAGATCAACAGGGTTGTGGGGTCTTACCTTGGCCGGTGCATTGCCGTGTCATTGCCGGGTATTTGGCGGTCCGTTATGGGTTCGTAGCTGGTGAGAGAGGGATCACTGTTCGGGCGGAAGGGAATCAGGTAAGCCTCGGATAAGTTAGGCCCGCCTTAGTTTGCCGTTGTCCGAAGAAGCCTGGAGCCCCGTATGCGAGCCCTCCGCTCCGCCACCGCCGCCGCGATCACCGTGGCCGCCGCACTGACCGCAACCGCCTGCACGGCCAAGAGCGAGTTGGCGGGTGACGCCGGGAAATCGGGCGCCGTGCAGGTGACCGCGTCCGACGACGCGTGCGAGGTGTCGAAGAAGGAGTTCCCGGCCGGGCACGTGCAGCTCGCGGTCGAGAACAAGGGCAGCAAGGTCACCGAGGTGTACGTCTACGCGCCCGGCGACCGCATCGTCACCGAGCGGGAGAACATCGGCCCGGGCACCAAGGCCGCCATCACCGCCGAGGTGAAGGCCGGTTCGTACGAGATCGCCTGCAAGCCCGGCATGAAGGGCGACGGCATCCGGCAGAAGGTCACCGCGACCGGCAAGGGCGCCGCCGTGCAGCGGAACCCGAAGCTGGACGCGGCGGTGGCCGAGTACCGCAAGTACGTGCAGCAGCAGGCCGACGAAACCCTGCCCGCCGCCCAGAAGTTCGCCGACGCGGTCAAGGACGGCGATCTGGCGGCCGCGAAGAAGGCGTACGCGCCCTCGCGCATCGGCTGGGAGCGCACCGAGCCGGTCGCGGAGTCCTTCGGTGACATCGACCCCAAGGTCGACGTGCGCGAGGACGGCCTGGAGGACGGCCAGAAGTGGACCGGCTGGCACAAGCTGGAGCAGTCCCTGTGGGAGAAGAAGAAGATCTCCGGGGACGACAAGAAGCTGGCCGATCAGCTGATCAAGGACCTCAAGGACTGGCAGCAGCGGGTCGGCAAGGCCGAGATCACCCCCACCAGCATGGCCAACGGCGCCAAGGAGCTGCTGGACGAGGTCTACACCGGCAAGGTCACCGGTGAGGAGGAGCGCTACAGCCACACCGACCTGGTCGACTTCCAGGCCAACGTCGAGGGCGCGGAGAAGGCGTACGAGCTGCTGAAGCCGGTCGCGAAGAAGAACGACCCGGCGCTGGTCGAGGAGCTGGACAAGCAGTTCGCGGCGATCGGGAAGCAGCTGGACGAGTACCGCGAGGGGGACGGCTTCGTCGCGTACGACACCGTTTCCAAGAGCGACCGCAAGACCCTGTCGGACGGCGTCAGCGCGCTGGCCGAGCCGCTGTCGAAGCTCGCCGCCGCCGTCGCCGAGTAGGAGGGCCCCATGGCAGTCGACGAAACCGAAGGCAACGCTCCCTCCCGCCGCGCGCTGATCGGCTGGGGCGGTGCCGGGCTCGCGCTCGGCGCCGTCGCGGCCGGCGGCACGGCCGTCGCGATGAACTCCGGCGGCGAGGCCGCGCCGGCCGCCGACTCCGGTGCCGCCGTCCCCTTCCACGGCGCGCACCAGGCCGGCATCGCCACCGCGGTCCAGGACCGCCTGCACTTCGCCGCGTTCGACGTCACGACGGAGGACCGCGAAGAGCTGATCGGCCTGCTGAAGGAGTGGACGGCCGCCGCCGCGAAGATGACGGCGGGGCGGCCGGTCGGCGAGGGGGCGGTCGGCGGGATCGCCGAGGCGCCGCCGGACGACACCGGCGAGGCGCTGGACCTCAAGCCCTCCCGGCTCACACTGACCTTCGGCGTCGGTCCCACCCTCTTCGAGAAGAAGGGCAAGGACCGGTTCGGAATCCGGGACCGGCGGCCGGACGCGCTGATCGACCTGCCGAAGTTCCCCGGCGACAACCTCGATGCCGCGCGCAGCGGCGGCGACCTGTGCGTCCAGGCGTGCGCCGACGACCCGCAGGTCGCCGTGCACGCGATTCGCAACCTCGCCCGCATCGGCTTCGGCAAGGTCGCCGTGCGCTGGTCGCAGCTGGGCTTCGGGAAGACCTCCTCCACGACGCCGGACGCGCACACCCCGCGCAACATGTTCGGCTTCAAGGACGGCACCCGGAACATCGCCGGCAGCGACGCCGCGGCGCTCGACAAGCACGTATGGGTGGGGGAGCGGGACGAGAAGGGGGCCGGGGGCTGGATGGCCGGCGGCTCGTACCTCGTCGCGCGCCGCATCCGGATGCACATCGAGACCTGGGACCGCACCTCGCTCAAGGAGCAGGAGGACGTCTTCGGGCGCAGCAAGGGCGAGGGCGCCGCGGTCGGCCGCAAGAAGGAGTTCGACGCGCCGCACCTGAAGTCGATGCTGCCCACCGCCCACGTGCGGCTCGCGCACCCCGACACCAACGGCGGCATCCGCATCCTCCGCCGCGGCTACTCCTTCACCGACGGCACGGACGGCCTGGGCCGGCTGGACGCGGGGCTGTTCTTCCTCGCGTACCAGCGGGACATCCGGGACGGCTTCGTGCCGCTGCAGAAGAACCTGGCGCGCAACGACGCGCTCAACGAATACATCCAGCACGTGGGTTCGGCCGTGTTCGCCGTCCCGCCGGGCGTCCGGGACGAGGACGACTGGTGGGGCCGGGCGCTGTTCGCCTGACTTCCGCCGGAAATGCTCGGAAATGAGAGGGAACCGACTTGTTCGGTAACTATCTGATCGGCCTGCGCGAAGGGCTCGAAGCCAGTCTCGTCGTCTGCATCCTCATCGCCTACCTGGTCAAGACCGGCCGCCGGGACGCGCTCAAGCCCATCTGGCTCGGCATCTCCGTCGCCGTGCTGCTCGCGCTCGGCTTCGGCTGCGTCCTCCAATTCGGCTCGCAGACCCTGACGTTCGAGGCGCAGGAGGCGCTCGGCGGCACCCTGTCGATCATCGCCGTGGGCCTGGTGACCTGGATGGTCTTCTGGATGCGGCGCACCGCGCGGCACTTGAAGGCCGAGCTGCACGGCAAGCTGGACGCGGCGCTCGCGATGGGCACCACCGCGCTCGTCCTCACCGCCTTCCTCGCGGTGGGCCGCGAGGGCCTGGAGACCGCGCTGTTCGTCTGGGCTGCCGTACAGGCGAGTTCGGACGGTACGCCCCGGCCGCTCATCGGCGTGCTGCTCGGCCTGCTCACCGCCGTGCTGCTGGGCTGGCTGTTCTACCGCGGTGCGCTGAAGATCAACCTCGCGAAGTTCTTCACCTGGACCGGCGGGATGCTCGTCGTGGTCGCCGCCGGGGTCCTCGCGTACGGCGTTCACGACCTGCAGGAGGCCCGTTTCCTGCCGGGCCTGGCCAGTAAGGCGTTCGACATCAGCGAGCAGGTCCCGGCGGACAGCTGGTACGGCACGCTGCTGAAGGGTGTCTTCAACTTCCAGCCCGATCCCACAGTTGTCCAGGTGGTGGTCTGGTGCCTCTACCTGATCCCCACGCTCCTCTTCTTCTTCGCCCCCGGTAGGGTGGCGCAGAATCGAGCCACCCCGGCGGCCGCAGAGTCCGCCCCGGTCGCCCAGAAGGAGCCCGAGCCCCATGACACGCAGGTCACCGTTCCGGGTGCCCGTCGCGATGATGACCGCGAGCGCGGCACTGCTGACCCTGAGCGGGTGCATGACGGTGCACGGCGAACGGGAGAAGATCCCGGCAACCTCCAAGGCTGAGGCCGCCAAGGCCCTGAAGCAGTTCGTCGCCGGGTACAACAAGGCCAACACGACCTTGGACCCGGCGGTGAACGCCACGTACGAGACCGGCGCGCTGCACGACATCGACGAGGCCATCACCAAGGGCGGCCGCCAGGTCAGCCCGAACGGCAACCCGGACTGGGACCCGCTGGAACTGAAGGACGCGCGGTTCGCGATACCCAAGCAGGCGGGCTGGCCGAAGTTCTTCGTCGCCGACACGGTCAGCAACCGCAACAACGGCCACTGGCTCGTCGCCTTCACCCGCAACGGGCCCAGCGAGAAGTGGAAGGCCGCCTACCTCCTGCTGCTGGACAAGGAGGAGGTGCCGGAGTTCGCCACCGACGCGGACGGCTACGCCGAGCCGGTGCCGGCCAAGGGGTCAGGGCTGACGGTCGACCCGGGGCAGCTGGCGAAGACGTACGCCAAGTACCTCAAGACCGGCGAGGGCGACTTCGCGCCGGGCCCGGACACCGACGGCTGGCGCGAGCAGCGGACGGCCGCGGCCAACCGGCCGGGCCAGCACACCGAGACCGTGGACGAGCCGTACAAGGCCCCGGCGATGGCGCTGCGCACCAAGGACGGCGGCGCGCTGGCCTTCTTCGCGACGTACCACTTCCAGCACCGCACGCTGCCCGCCGGCCACACCTTCTCGCTCAAGCCGGCCCTGCAGGCGGTGCGCAAGGGCCCGCTGAAGAAGACCAACAAGATGACCTTCACGACCGTGTCCGAGCAGGTCGTGAAGGTGCCGGCCAAGGACGACGGCGGCAGCGTGGTCTTCCTCGACCGGCAGGGCCGGACGACCGAGGCGAAGGCCGGCTAGGCCGAGCCTGCCGGATCAGCCAGCTCAGCGGCCGATCGGCCAGGCCGCCGACTCGTGCTCGTGGTCCTCGCGGGCGTACGCGGCGCAGGCGTCGGTCAGCGCCTCCAGGAGGGAGAGCGGGTCCGGCAGCGGGCGCTCCGGGCCACGCAGCCAGCGCACCGGGGGCTGCTCGCCGGGCAGCCGGGACGGCGGCAGCAGGACATAGCTCCCGCGGCAGTGCCAGCGCAGGCCCGGGTGCTCGTCCATGGTCTCGGGGTGGCAGTCCAGCTCGCAGGGCCACCACTCGTCCTCGTCGTCCGGGGTGCCGCGGGTGGCCGTGAAGAACAGCATGCGGCCCTCCCGGGGCCCGGCGCCGCTCAGTACGACCGGGCCGACCTCCACGCCCTCGGACTCCAGCCGCGCCAGCGCGCTGCGGCCCGCTTCGGGGGGCACGTCCAGCACGTCGTGGGCGATGCCGGTGGCGGTGACGAAATTGGCCTGCGGATGTTTGCGCAGCCACTGCGTGACCTTCTCGCGGTCGGTCGTGGCGACGGTCTGCCAGCCGAACGAGACCGGATGGCGGCCGGGCGTCGGACAGCCGATGCGCTCACAGGAACAGCCGTAGCCGGAGGGATGCGCCGCCGGGGCCAGCGGGAAACCCGCGTCGGCCGCTGCCAGCAGCAGGTCCTCGCGGCCGCCCTGGGCCGCGGATGATCCCGTGTCCGTATCGACGCCGTCCGAACCGCTCCTCGGCCGGCGCAGCCACTGGGAGAACCTGCTCTTGCGTTCCATCTATCCCCTCACTTCGAGCGGTGGTCTGGGATCAATGCTGCCACCATCCTCCTCCTTGGGTGACCGGAGCGGAGATTCGGGGTGTACGGGACGCGTTGTACGGGGGGCGCATCGGGCGCTCAGAAGGGGCGCGGACGCGGCCCGGCGAGCGCCCCGCGCCACCGGCTACTCCTCGCCCGGCACCGTGCCGCCCCAGGAGGCGTCCCGCGCGGCCCGGTAGACGGCCCCCTGCCGCTTGGTGACCGTACGGCGCTGCAGGCCGTCCTCCGCCGTGCACACGTCCAGCAGCACCTGGCCCTTGCGCAGCAGCGGCTTGCGCACGATGCGGGCCGGGGCCGGGCGGGCCTCGACGCGGGTCGCCGCGACATATGCGTACTTCTCGTCCTCGTACGGCAGCGAGCCGCCCTTCACCTGGCGGTGCAGCGAGGAGCGGTTCACCCGCGCCGCGAAATGGCACCAGTCCTCGCCCGGGACGATCGGGCACTCCGCGCTGTGCGGGCAGGGCGCGATCACCCGCAGCCCCGCCGCCACCAGCTGGTCGCGGGCCGCACGGATGCGTGCGTACCCGTCCGGGGTACCCGGCTCGATCAGTACGGCCGTCCGCGACCGGGCCGCCGCCGTGACGACGGCCTCCCGGTCGGCGCCGGTGAGCTCGCCGAGCACGTACGAGACGGTGACCAGGTCGGTGTCCTCGGGGACGGAAAGCCCCTCGCCGATCACCTGGCGCTGCCAGCGGATGTCGGGGAGCGTCCCGGCGGCCAGCTCGCGGCCGAGCGCGAGGGCCGGCTCGGCCCAGTCCAGCACGGTCGTGTGCAGCTTCGGCCAGACGTCGGCCGCCGCCCAGGCGGCCGCGCCCGTGCCGCCGCCGATGTCGAGGTGCGAGGCGGGCGCCCAGTCCGGCAGCCGCTCGCCGGCCGCGGCCAGCGCGGACCGTACGGCTTCGAACGTCGCGGGCATCCTGTACGCGGCGTACGCGGCGACGTCGGCGCGGTCCCTGAGCACCGGAGCGTCCGTCGGCGTGCGCCCGCGGTAATTGGCGATCAGCCGCTCGACGGCGGCCGCGGCCTGCTTGGGCGGCAGCCCGTCGAGGACCCCGGCCAGGGCCCCGCGCAGTTCTTCGTGCATTCGAGCAATTCTACGGGCCGGTGCCGGGAGCCCGGCCGGCGTCACCAGCGGGGCGGCGGGGGCGCCGTCAGCTGGTCGGCCAGCCGGGACAGCCGGTCGCGGAAGCGCCGGTGGCGGCGCGGCGCGGGCAGGCTGTTCTCGCCCGCGGCCGCGCTGACCAGGTGCTGCACGGTGTCCAGGTCCAGATCGGAGGCGGCCGGCTCGGCCGTGATCTCCGCCGGCCCCGGCACCGTCAGCGCATCGTGCGCCAGCGCCCCCAGATCCCGGTCGCCCGCGTCCAGCGCCAGCACCGTCGCGCCGTTCCGCCGGGCGTCGTGCACCCGCTCCAGCAGCCCTGCCCCCGGCGCGTCCGGCGCCACGACCAGCAGCGTCTCGCCCCGCCGTGCCGTCTCCAGCCGCCCGAGGCCCACCGAGAGGTGTGCCGGGACGCCCAGCGGGACGCGGTGCCGCACCAGCGTCGGGGAGAGCTCCGGCAGCCCCGACCACGCGGCCTCGTCGTCGAGGTGCGCCGCCAGGTGCCAGGGCTCGTACTCCGCGCTGCCGACCAGCAGCAGCCCGCCGCCGTGCGGCGCGACAGACGCGCGCAGCGATCCGGCGAAGCGGCGGGTGGCCTGGATCCATTCGGTACCGGCGAGGACTTCGCGCAGCAGCGCGACGCGTACGGCATCCATGGCCCGCACCTTGCCGCCGCCGGCGGCCGACGGGGGCGCACGTCGAACGCGGCCACCCGTACGAGTGACAGAGTTCGACGCGCGCCCGCGGGGCCTACGCCTCCTGCTGCACGCGCGCCTCCGGCCCCGCGCCCGCCACGGCCGACTCCTCGGCGGCCAGGTGGTCGCGGGGCGCGTCCGGGTCGAGCAGCCGGTTCAGCCGGGCCGGCACGTCGAAGCCGACCAGCAGCACGACCAGGACCGTACCGGCGAAGGTCAGCAGCGCCAGCGAGCTGCCCAGCGACCGGCCCTCGGCCAGGCTCGCGCCCAGTACCGGCGCCACCGCGCCGCCCAGCGCCCCCACGTTGTACGTGAAGCCCAGGCTCGCGGCCCGGCTCTCGGTGGGGAAGTGGCCGCCGATGTAGCGCGGCAGCAGCCCGGAGATGCCGAAGCTGAGGGCCTGGAGGACGAACAGCAGGACGCCGAGGACCAGCAGGTTGTCGCGCGCGGCGAAGACCGGGAAGACGAAGACCAGCGAGGCGAGCAGGGTGAACGCGTACGCCTTCTGCGCGCCGATCCAGTCGCCGACGAACCCCGCCAGCCAGCAGCCGGCCATGGTGCCGAAGCCGGCGAAGAACAGCACGTTGGTGACCTGCCCCGGGGAGTAGTGCAGCTCGGTCTTCAGATACGTCGGCAGCAGCGCCTGGATCGGCCAGGTGTACAGGAAGGCGACGAAGACCGTCACGATCAGCGCGAGGTACAGCAGCCAGCCGCGGCGGCCGCCGAGCTGGACGGCGAGCGCGGCCAGGGTGACGCCGGAGAGGACGGAGAGCAGCGGGACGGCGCCCGCGCCGACCGGCGTGAAGACGCCGAAGAGGGACAGGGTGGCCACGACGGTCAGTACGGTGTTGACGCTCGCGCGGAGTGGTGTGCCGAACAGCGGCCGGAAGGGGTTCGGCCTGGTCTCCCGCTCGGCGACCGTCGCGGACCACTCCTCGGCCTCCGGCAGCGCCCGCCGCACCCACAGCGCGACCACGATCGGCAGCAGGCCGATGTAGAACATCCAGCGCCAGCCGAGCGCGGGCACGACCCACTTGTAGCACTCGGCGGCCAGCACCGAGCCCATCGAGAAGCCGGAGATCAGGAAGCCGCTGGCCCGGCCGCGGACCCGGGCCGGCCAGCTCTCCAGTACGTACGTGGCGCTGGCGCTGTACTCGCCGGCCATGCCCATGCCGATCAGCAGCCGGGCCGCGAAGAGGCTGGTGAAGTCCCAGGCGAAGCCGCAGGCGAAGGTGCCGAGGGAGTAGAGCAGGATGCTCGCCACCATCGACGCCTTGCGGCCGAAGCGGTCGCCGAGCGCGCCGAGGACCGCGCCGCCGAGCCAGCGGGTGATGAACGCGCCGGAGACCAGGCTCGCGGCCTGCACCGTGCTCAGCTCGAACTCGGCGCTGATCTCGGTCAGCACCAGGGTGATCAGTACGAAGTCGAAGCCGTCCAGGACATAGCCGATCCAGGCGGCGAAGAACGACTTCCACTGTCTCGGGCTCACCTCCCGGTACCAGGGGAGGGCGGCCTTGCGCGCCGGGCGCGCGGCGCCGGTCAACGGACCGGCTCCAGGCCCGCGGCGGTCAGATGCCGGGCGACCGCGGTCACGGACTCCGGGCCCAGCGGCAGCTGCGGCGCCGCGGTGGCCGGGTGGGCGATGACGCCGAGCAGGTGCAGCGCGGCCTTGAAGGAGCCCAGCGCCGAGGAGCTGCGGCCCATCTCCGCCTCCGGGCCCACGTCGACCATGCCGAAGAGCGCGACCAGCCGCTCCTGCTCGGCCGCGGCGCCCGCCCAGTCGCCCGCGCGGCAGGCGTCGTACAGGCGGACATAGGCGGCCGGGTCGACATTGCCGATGCCCGGGACCACGCCGTCCGCTCCGGCGAGCAGCGCGGCGTCCACGGTCAGCTCGGAGCCGGTGAGGACCGCGAAATCGGGCGCGGGGCCGGTGCGGCGGCCGTCCCTGCCGCCCAACTCGACGATCAGGCGGCGCAGCCCGGCCTCGTCGCCGCTGCTGTCCTTGAGCCCGGCCAGCGTGCCGTCCTCGGCGAGCTCCCGCACCAGCGCGCCGGAGAGCTTGCTGTGCACGGAGACCGGGATGTCGTACGCGAAGAGCGGCAGGTCCACGGCGGCCCGGAGCGCGCGGAAGTGCCCGGCGATCTCCTTCGGGTGCGTACGGGTGTAGAAGGGCGCGGTGGCCACGAGCGCGTCGGCGCCCAGCTTCTGCGCGGTGCGGGCGTGGTCGAGCACCCGGGCGGTGGTGGTGTCGATGACGCCCGCCAGCACCGGCACCCGGCCGTCCGCCGCCTTGATCACGGCCTCCAGCGCTGTGGCCCGCTGCGCGTCGGTGAGGTAGGCGACCTCGCTGGTGGAGCCGAGCGCGAAGAGGCCGTGCACCCCGCCGGTGACCAGGTGTTCCACCAGCCGCCCGAGCGAGCCGGTGTCGACCTCGCCGCGCGGGTCGAGGGGAGTGCAGACCGGCGGTACGACGCCGGTCAGCGGGGTGGGCAGTGCCATGACGGGCTCCAGAGCGGCCAGAGGTGGATGCAGGGGCTGGGGAGGTTGGATGTAGGACATGGGATGTCCTATGTCTGGGTCACAATAGACCCGGCCCGGAGCGGTCGGTCAAGAGGTCGCCGGCCCGGTCATCCGGATCCACCCCGGCGAGACGGAGAGGCAGACACATGGCGCGCGGCACGATGTCCGAGGACGTCCAGGCGCAGATCAAGCAGCTCATCCTGCGGCGGAAGCTGGTGCCCGGCGACCCGCTGCCCACCGAGGCCGAGCTGGTCGAGCTGCTCGACGTCAGCCGGAACTCCGTCCGCGAGGCGCTCAAGGCGCTGCAGGCCATGCGCATCGTCGAGATCCGGCACGGCTTCGGTACGTACGTCGGGACGCTGACCCTGGACCCCTTCGTGGAGGGCGTCGCGTTCCGGGCCGCGGTCCGCCACCACCAGGGCGAGGCCAGCCTGTACGAGCTGATGGAGGTCCGCGAGGCGCTGGAGGCCGGGCTCGTCGGGGCGGTCGCGCGCAGCCTGCCGCCGGAGGACCTGACCGTACTGCGCGGCCTGGTCGACCGGATGGAGAAGGAGGCGGCGGCCGGCCGGGTGGAGAGCGGCACCGACCGCGCCTTCCACCTCGCGCTGTACCGCTCGCTCGGCAACCACCTGCTCAGCGAGGTGCTGGACGCCTTCTGGGATGCGCTGCGCCGGGTCCGCAAGGACCTGGACGACAGCAGCCAGGAACCGGAGGTGACCTGGCGTCAGCACGCGGAGATCGTCACCGCGCTGGAGGCGGGCGACGGCGACCGCGCGGTCGAGGCGATGCACCGGCACTTCGACGGCATCCGGGAGCGGCTGAAGGACGCGGTGTAACGGGCCGGGACCCGCTCGGCTCCCGAAGGTCCGCCGCGCCCGTACCCCTTGCGTACAGCCGCAGTTCACCCGCAGTTCCGCCGCCTGTGGCATACGCGCGAGGCGGGCGACACGGGTCATGTCGGGTGCCTTGACGCCCCGTTGGGCGCTCCCTATGGTCACCGCAGGACAAGGGACGTCCTACGTCTGGTCGTTAGGGGCTGCCCGTGGCGTACGAGACCTCTCAACCCTTCCGCGCCGGGACCGGCGGTTACGCCAGTTACCGCATCCCGGCCGCGGTCGTGACGCGGACCGGCACCTTGCTCGCCTTCGCCGAGGGCCGCGTCGCCTCGGCGTCCGACACCGGCGACATCGACCTCGTACTGCGGCGCTCCACCGACGGCGGCCGTACCTGGGGCCCGCTGACCGTCGTCGACCGCAACGGCACCGGCACGGCCGGCAACCCGGCCCCCGTCGTCCTGCACACCGGCCCGCACTCCGGCCGCACGGTGGTCGTCCACGTACGCAACGCGGGCAGCGCCACCGAAAGCGCCATCCGGCGCGGCGAGGTCTCCACCGCCGACGGCCGCCGCGTCTGGATCCAGCACAGCGACGACGACGGCGGCACCTGGAGTACCCCGCGCGAGATCACCGCGCAGACCAAACGGGCGAACTGGCGGTGGTACGCCACCACCCCCGGCCACGCCCTCCAGCTCCGCGACGGACCGTACGCCGGCCGGCTCGTCGTCCCCGCCAACCACTCGATCGCCCCCACCGTCCCCGGCGACACCGGGAGCGAGGGCCGTTACGACGGCGGGCACAGCCTCCTCAGCGACGACTCCGGCGCGACCTGGCGCATCGGCTACACCGACTCCAACCCCAACGGCTACATCAACACCAACGAGACCACCGCCGCCGAACTCCCCGGCGGCCGCCTCTACTTCAACGCCCGCAACGACTCCGGCGCGCCCGGCACCCGCGTCGACGCCTACTCCGCCGACGGCGGGGAGCGTCTGGAGAAACCTTTCAGAGCCCAGGTCGGTCTCGCCGCGCCCGTCGTCCAGGGCAGCGTGCTCCACCTCGGCACCCCGGACGTACTGCTCTTCTCCGCCCCCGCCGACCGTGAGTCCCGCGCCCTGATGACCGTACGCGCCAGCCGCGACCACGGCCTGACCTGGCACGACACGCACACCGTCAACGGCCTCCCGGCCGCCTACTCCGACCTCGTACGGATCGACCCCGACACCGTCGGACTGCTCTACGAAACCGGCGACTTCAGCGCCTACTCGACGATCACCTTCCGCCGCATCCCCGTGGAGGAGCTGGCATGAGGACGTACGACACGAGTTTTCCGGGCGGCGCGCGCCGCAGATCCGTACTGGGCGGGGCCGCGGCAGTGGCCGCCGGCTTCGCGCTCGCCGGCTGCGGCGACGGCGGCGAGGACAAGAAGGCCGCGCCCAAGGAGCGCAAGAAGGGCCAGAAGATCACCCTCACCTTCTGGTCCTGGGTGCCCGGCATCGACAAGCCCGTCGACCTGTGGAACAGCAAGAATCCCGAGGTCCAGGTCAAGGTCGAGAAGGTCTCGGCGGTCAACGGCGCCCAGTACGCCAAGATGCACGCCGCGATCAAGGCGGGCAATCCGCCCGACCTCGCCCAGATCGAGTTCCCCGTCGTGCCCAGCTTCCTGCTGGACAACGGGCTGCTGGACCTGACCACCGTCGGCGGCGAACGGTACAAGAGCAAGTTCGTGGGCTGGCAGTGGCAGCAGTCCGTCTTCGGCAAGGGCGTCTACGCCATCCCGCAGGCGTCCGGCCCGATGGGCCTGTTCATCCGCCGGGACCTCTTCGACAAGTGGGACATCGAGCCGCCCGCCACCTGGGACGAGTACGAGGCCGCGGCCAAGAAGATCCGCAAGAAGGGCGCCTGGATCGAGACCTTCGCGCCCACCAACGGCAACCGCTTCGCGGGCTACGCCTGGCAGGCGGGCGCCAAGTGGTACACCGCCGAGGGCGACAACTGGACCGTCGCCGTCGACGACGAACCCACCCGCAAGGTCGCCGACTACTGGGAGGCACTGGTCAAGCAGAAGCTCGTCAAGACCATCCCGGACCGGCAGAACGCCTGGTACAAGGACATCCAGACCGGCGCCATCCCCGCCTGGCTCGGCGCCAGCTGGGGCGACGCACTGCTGGTCGGCAACGCGCCGGACACCAAGGGCAAGTGGCGCGCCGTACCGCTGCCGCAGTGGACCAAGGGCGCGAACGCGCAGGCCAACTGGGGCGGCTCCACCACCGCCGTCTTCGCGGGCGCCGGCTACCCCAAGGACGCCCTCGACTTCGCCGTCTGGCTCAACACCGACCCCGAAGCGATCAAGCTGCTCATCGAGGGCGGTTACGGCTTCCCCAGCGCGAAGACCGGCTACGAGACCAGCGACCTGGACGTCCACAAGGAGTTCTTCGGCGGGCAGGCGTACAGCCAGGTCTTCCGGGAGGCCGGTGACCACGTGGACACCAGCTGGCAGTGGGGACCCGGCGTCGACACCCTCTACCAGCGCCTGGGCGACGCCTTCACCGAGGCGCTGAGCAGCGGCGACTCCTTCCGCTCGGTACTGAAGAAGGTCCAGGCGCAGACCGTGAGCGACCTCAAGGGCAAGGGCCTGAAGGTGGAGAGCGGCGGGTGAGACGGCCGACCCGTACGGAAGCCCGTAACGCCCGCGCCGCGGCGGGCTTCCTGCTCCCCTTCCTCGCGCTCTTCCTCCTCACCTTCATCGCGCCCATCGTGTACGCGATCTGGCAGAGCCTGCACAAGACCGAGCGCACCGGTCCGCTCGGCCTCGGCGGCGCGGAGCGCGAGGTCTTCGCCGGGCTGGCCAACTACGCGCAGGCGCTCGCGGACGACCGTTTCCTCTCCGGCTTCGGCCGGGTGCTGCTCTTCGGCGCCGTACAGATCCCACTCATGATCATCCTGGCGACCGTCCTGGCGCTGCTCCTCGAAAGCGCGAGCGCCCGCTGGGTCACCTTCTTCCGCAGCGCGTTCTTCCTCCCATACGGCGTCCCCGGCGTCATCGCCTCGATCCTCTGGGGCTTCCTCTACGTCCCCGGGATCAGCCCGCTGGTGAAGATGGCCCAGGAGGTCGGCTGGGACGTGGACTTCCTCTCCCGCGGCACGGTCCTGTGGTCCATCGCCAACATCGTCACCTGGCAGTTCACCGGCTACAACATGCTCGTCCTGATCTCCCAGCTCAAGGCGGTACCGCAGGAGCTGTACGAGGCGGCGCGCATCGACGGCGCCAACGCCCGCCAGGTAGCCCTCCACATCAAGATCCCGCTCATCCGTCCAGCCCTCGTCCTGACCTGCGTCTTCTCCATCATCGGCACGCTCCAGCTGTTCGCCGAGCCGATGGTGCTGCGGCCGCTGGCCTCCTCCATCGACTCCGGTTACACGCCCAACCTGCACGCCTACAGCGAGGCGTTCGTCGGCAACAACCAGCACCTCGCGGCCGCCGAGGCGGTCCTGCTGGCGCTGGTCGCCTGCGTCCTGTCGTTCGGCTTCCTGCGGCTGGTCGGACAGCGCGGAAAGGAGGACGGCCGATGACCCGCCGGCCGATGACACCCGCCGCGCTCCGCTACCGCATCATCACCTGCACCCTGCTGACCCTCGCCGCCGTCTACTTCCTCGTACCGGTGTACTGGCTCGTGGTCTCCGCCACGAAGAGCAGCGGCGACCTCTTCGGCAGCTTCGGCTTCTGGTTCGCGAACCCGCGCCCGGTCCAGTACCTGACCGACGTCCTCACCTACGACAACGGCATCTACGCCCGCTGGTTCGCCAACTCCACGCTGTACGCGGGCGTCGGCGCGCTCGCCGCGACGCTGCTGTCCGCGGCGGCCGGCTACGCGCTCGCGAAGTTCCCCTTCCCGGGCCGAGAAGGAATCTTCAACGTCATCCTGGCCGGCGTCCTGATCCCCGGCACCGCCCTGGCCCTCCCGCTCTACTTCCTCTTCAGCGGCTTCGGGATGTCCAACACCTACTGGTCCGTGCTGATCCCCAGCGTGGTCAGCCCCTTCGGCGTCTACCTGTGCCGGATCTACGCGGCCGCCGCCGTGCCCGACTCGCTGCTGGAGGCGGCCCGGATCGACGGCGCGGGGGAGTGGCGGATCTTCTCCGGGCTCGGGCTGCGGCTGATGATCCCCGCGCTGGTCACCGTCTTCCTCTTCCAGTTCGTGCACATCTGGAACAACTATTTCCTGCCGCTGGTGATGCTCTCCGACTCCGACCTGTACCCGATCCAGCTGGGCCTGACGTCCTGGACCGGCTACGCCGACCGGCAGCCGGAGCTGTACCAGTACACCGTCGGCGGCGCGTTCCTCTCCGTCCTGCCGCTGATGATCCTGATGACGGTGCTGCAGCGGTACTGGCGGACGGGGCTGACGGAGGGGAGCGTGAAGGCGTGACCGGCGGGGAGGGGGTTTCATCGTGATCACTGGCACGTTGCGGCTGACTGCCCGGCAGGGGCGCGGCGTGCCAGTATCGCTGGCATGACTACTCCTGACGATGCGCAGCCCGTGAACTCCACGACTCCGGTGAATGTCGCGACCGAGGCCAAGAAGGCGCTCAAGAGGGATCCTTGGGACCTCCCTGATGTGTCCGAACTGGTCATCGGCGTGCTCGGCGGCACGGGTGACCAGGGGCGCGGGCTCGCCTACCGGTTCGCCCGGGCGGGCCAGAAGGTGATCATCGGCTCGCGCGCGGCCGAGCGGGCGCAGGCCGCGGCGGACGAGCTCGGGCACGGTGTGGAGGGCGCGGACAACGCGGAGTGCGCGCGCCGCTCCGACGTGGTGATCGTGGCGGTCCCCTGGGAGGGGCACGCCAAGACGCTGGAGTCGCTCCGTACGGAGCTGGCCGGCAAGCTCGTCATCGACTGCGTCAACCCGCTCGGCTTCGACAAGAAGGGCGCGTACGCGCTCAAGCCCGAGGAGGGCAGCGCGGCCGAGCAGGCCGCCGCGCTGCTCCCGGAGTCGCGCGTCACGGCCGCCTTCCACCACCTCTCGGCGGTGCTCCTCCAGGACCCGGCCGTCGAGAAGATCGACACGGACGTGATGGTGCTGGGCGAGAAGCGGGCCGACACGGACGTGGTCCAGGCGCTGGCCGGCCGCATCTCCGGCATGCGCGGCGTCTTCGCCGGCCGACTGCGCAACGCCCACCAGGTCGAGTCCCTGGTCGCCAACCTGATCTCCACCAATCGGCGATACAAGGCACATGCGGGGTTGCGGGTCACGGACGTGTGAGCGACGGGCCAGGGTCGGCTGGTGGCCCGGCCCGCGGGAGCGGCGGGCCGGGGTCGGGTGGGGCCGGGCATGGGGGACACTGGAGGGGACCGCGTACGCAGTACCCCGACAGGAGCCCCGCCCCATGCCCGCCCTGCCCTCGTCCGGCCCGGCCCGGCGCCTCGCCGTCTTCGCCCTCGTCATCTGCGTACTGGCGGTCGTCGCGGCCGTCGTCTCCTTCGCGGCGGGCAACCTGATCGGCATCGCGTGGGTCCTGGTGGCCGGCGTCTCCAGCAACATGGCGTGGTTCTACCTCCGCCGCGCCAAGCTGGAGCGGGAGGCCGCGCAAGCGGCGGCGCAGGCCCCGGAGGGCGCGCCCCGCTAGAACGTCTGCGGCTCGCCCTGCCAGAAGCGGAAGAACTCCTGCCCGAGGTAGGTGTCGATCTGGGAGACGCCCAGCACCCGCAGGATGGCGTCCACCGCCTCGAAGAACGCCTGGTTCACACCCGGCGCCCACAGCAGCGCGAAGACCGCGAGCAGCCCGAACGGCGCGAACGGCTCCACCTGCCGCCGCAGCTTGTACGGCAGCCACGGCTCCAGCACGCCGTACCCGTCCAGCCCCGGCACCGGTACGAAGTTCAGGATCGCGGCCGTGACCTGCAGCAATGCCAGGAACGCGAGCGCGTACCGGAACGGCTGCGGCACGCCGTCCATCGCGCCCAGCCAGAACGGCGCGGTGACCACCGCGGCGAACAGGATGTTCGTCAGCGGGCCCGCCGCCGAGATCAGGCTGTGCCGCCAGCGGCCCCTGATCCGGCCGCGCTCGATGAACACCGCGCCGCCCGGCAGCCCGATCCCGCCCATGATCACGAAGATTACCGGCAGCACGATGCTGAGCAGCGCGTGGGTGTACTTCAGCGGGTTGAGCGTCAGATAGCCCTTCGCGCCGATCGAGATGTCGCCGCTGTGCAGTGCCGTACGGGCGTGTGCGTACTCGTGCAGGCAGAGCGAGACGATCCACCCCGAGACCACGAACAGGAACACGGCGAGGCCCGTGTTCGCGGCGAGCTTGTCCGTCCACACGTACCAGCCCGACGCCGCCATGGCGGCGACGAGCGCGAGAAAGACGGGACTGACGCGCCGGTCCGCGCGCCGTACTGCGGTGGTCATCGTGCGGTGCTCCTGAGGGGTGGGGTGAGTCGTACGGGCGGGTCGTTCGCGGCGGGGGCCGGTCGTGTGGTGGGCGGACGGTCGTGCGCGGCGGGGCCGGTGGTGTGGTGAGCGGGCGGGTCGTGCGCGGGCGGGGCCGGTCGTGTGGTGGGCGGGCGGCGGATCGTACAACGGAAAACGAGGAGCGGTATGCCGGTGGTTCCAGGCAGTCTGGATCCTTGGTGGTGAATCCGTGGCGGCCACGGTGGCGGATCCGTAGCGGGAGCCGGGTGGCTGACGGGTGGCCCGGCGGGTGGCCGTCGGGGGCAGGACTCGGCGGGGATCGGGGTTCGGCGGGGCTGGAATCGGTGGGGATCGGGTTCGGCGAGGCTGGAATCGGTGGGGGCCGGGTTCGGCGGGGAGCTCGACTCCGCGGGGGCTCGACTTCGCGGGGGCCCGGTTCGGCGGGGACGGGTCCGGCGGGGCCGGGCCGTTCGGGAGATACGGGGTTCGGCGGGGGCCGGGCCGTTCGGGAGAGACAGCGACGTGAGGGAGCGGGGGGGCGACGGGGTGCGGGCAGTGGTGGGGGACGGGCGAGGCGTACGCGGCGTGGACGACAATGGGCCGGTGCGTTACGGAATCCTCGGGACGACCCAGGCATGCCGGGACGACGGGACCGCCGTCGCCCTCGGCGGCGCCCGCCTGCGCGCACTCCTCGCCGCCTTGGCGCGCACGCCGGGGCGCCCCCGTACGCCGGACACGCTGATCGCGGAGGTCTGGGGGCCGGACTCGGAGCCGCGGGACGCGGGAGCCGCGCTGCAGGCGCTCGTCGGGCGGCTGCGGCGGGCCCTCGGCCATGCCGCGGTCGTCTCCGTGACCGGCGGTTACTACCTGGCCGCCGACCCCGACGACGTCGACCTGCACCGCTTCGAGCGGCTGGCGGGCGAGGGCGAACGGGCGCTGGCGGACGGCGACCCGGCGAAGGCCGCCGCGCTGCTGGACGACGCGCTCGCGTTGTGGCGCGGGCCCGCCCTCGCCGACCTCCCCGACGCGCTCGCGGAGGCGGCCGGGATCGAACGGCTGCACCTGGACGCGCGGCGCACCCGCCTGGCCGCCGATCTGGCCCTCGGCCGCGCCGACGAGGCGCTGCCGGCCCTCACCGCGCTGTGCCGCAGCCACCCCCTCGACGAGCCGCTCCACCTCCTGCGCCTGCGCGCCCTGCACGCCACGAACCGCACAGCCGAGGCACTGGCCGCGTACGCGTCCCTGAGCGCCGACCTCGCCGACCGCCTGGGCACGGACCCGTCCCCACCGCTGCGCGCGTTGCACGCGGAGCTTTTGGGGGCGGGGAGCGCGGCTGGACCGGCGTCCAGTCCGGCTTCGGCGTCCGGTCCGGTTGCCGCGCCTGGCCCGGCGGCCGCATCTGGCCCGGCGTCCGGTCCGGCTTCGGCATCCGGCCCGACGCCCAGTCCGGCTGCGGCGTCCGCTTCGTCTTCGGCGCCCGGCCCGGCTCCGACGTCCGCCCCGGCTCCGACATCCGCCCCGGCCCCGCGCCCTGCAGGGAATCTGCGGGCGCGGTTGACCTCGTTCGTCGGGCGGGAGGCGGAGCTGGGCGCGCTCCGTGCGGATTTGGCGGGGCACCGCCTGGTGACGCTGCTCGGGCCCGGTGGCGCCGGGAAGACGCGGCTGTCGCAGGAGGGCGCGGAGGCCGCCGCGGCCGGCGCGCCCGGGGCCTGGCCGGACGGCGTGTGGTTCGCGGAGCTGGCCCCCGTCGCCGACCCCGGCACCGTGCCGGAAGCCGTGCTCACCGCGCTCGGCGCCCGTGAGACCGTGGTCCGCGGCAGCGCCGCCGAGGGGCTGCGCGCCGCCGCCGACCCGCTCGCCTTCGACCCGCTCGCGCAGCTCGCCGAGCACTGCGCGGGCCGCCGGATGCTGCTCGTACTGGACAACTGCGAGCACGTCGTCGACGCGGCGGCCCGGCTCGCGGAACGGCTGCTCGCCGAGTGCCCGGGCGTGAGCGTGCTGGCCACCAGCCGGGAGCCGCTCGCCGTACCGGGCGAGCTGGTCCGCCCGGTGGAGCCGCTGCCCGACCCCGTCGCGCTGCGGCTGCTCGCCGACCGGGGCGCCGCGGCCCGGCCCGGCTTCCGCATCGAGGACGACCCGGAGGCGTGCGCCGAGATCTGCCGCCGCCTGGACGGCCTGCCGCTGGCCGTCGAACTGGCCGCCGCCCGGCTGCGGTCGCTCGCGCCGCGCCAGCTCGCGGACCGCCTGGACGACCGCTTCCGGCTGCTGACCAGCGGCAGCCGTACGGTACTGCCGCGCCAGCAGACCCTCCGTGCGGTCGTCGACTGGTCCTGGGACCTGCTCGACGCGCCCGAACGCGCGGTCCTCCGCCGCCTCTCCGTCTTCTCCGGCGGCACGGACCTCGCCGCAGCAGAATCCGTCTGCGCGGACGCCCCGGAGGACACCTATGCCCCCGAGGGCGGAGCCGGGACCACGGTCGGGACCGTTGGGACCGCCGGACCTGCCGCCCCCGGCCTCGCCGAACCCGGCCTGTCCGCCTCCGGCCCGGTCGCCTCCGGCCCCGCCACCTCGGGAGCCGCCGCCTCCGGCCCGGTCGCCTCCAACCCCACCACCCCCACCACCCCCACCCCCGTCGCCCCCAACGACATCGCCCCGCTGCTCGGGTCGCTTGTCGACAAGTCGCTTGTTGTGGCCGTGCCGTCGGCCGGGGGCGAGATGCGGTATCGGCTGCTGGAGACCGTGGGGGAGTACGCCGGGGAGCGGTTGGACGAGGCGGGGGAGCGGGCCGTTGTCGAGCGCCGCCACCTCGTCGCGTACCGCGAGCTCGCCCGCGCCGCCGACCCCCTGCTCCGCGGCCCCGAGCAGCGCCACTGGCTGGACCGGCTGGAGCGGGAGCACGACAACCTCCGCACCGCCCTGCGCCGCGCCGTCGCCGCGCGCGACGAGCACGAGGCGCTCTGTCTCGTACTGTCCCTGCAGTGGTTCTGGACGCTGCGCGACCACCGCGGCGACGCCCGTACCTGGTCGACCGCGGCCGCCGCGCTCGGCCCGAGCCCCTTCCTGCCGCCGGTCACCCCGGCCCCGCCGCTGTCCGACCGCCCGATCGACGCGCCGCCCCCGATGCCGCCCGAGCAGCTCCTCGAAGCCCGCCGACAGGTCCGGCTGGTCGCGCTGGCCAGCGTGGACAGCGACATGGAGGCGCTGCAGCGTTTCGAGCAGCAGGAGGAGCTGCGGGGCATCATCAGCGCCTACCGCGGCGGGCTGCCGCAGACCTGCCGGGTGCCGGGCGTGATGTGGTTCTACGCCGTCATGCTGACCGGCCGCTTCGCGGACCTGGTCGAGCTGGTCGACGACACCGTGCGCGGCTGTCGCGAATACGGCTACGACTGGGAGCTGGCGTTCATCCTCCAGCTGCGGGCGAAGATCCAGAACGACCGGCCCGGCGGCCTGCCCCAGGCGACCCGCGACGCCGGCGAGTCGCTGGAGATCTTCCGCCGGATCGGCGACGCCTGGGGAGTCGCCGAGGCGCTGGCCGGCCGCGGCGAGTCCCGCGAGGGGCACGGCGAGTACGGCCCCGCCGCCGACGACTACCGCGCCGCCATGCGGTACGCCGCGGACCTCGGCGCCCACGGCCAGCTCCCGCTGCTCAAGACCCGGCTGGGCGGCGCACTGATCGAGTCGGGCGACGTCGAGCAGGGCGAGCGGCTGCTGCACGAGGTGCTGGAAGAAGGCCGGCACAGCCGCGACGCCGTGCCCTACGCCCGCATCCAGCTGGCCACTTGGCTGGCAACGGCCGGCCGGACCGAGGAGTCCCGGCACCACCTCCTGCTCGTACGGGAGGAGTTCCTCGAACGCTCGGCACCGGAGATGTTCCTCGGCATGGTCGAGGGAGCGCTGGCCGCGCTGGACGTGGACGAGGGGCGGTACGACGGCGTACTGGCGACCGTGCGCGGCGCCGTCGCGAAGATGCGCTCCCCGCTCACCCATGCCGTCACCCCCGACCTGCCGCTGTCCCAACTGCCCGTCGCCGCCCGCGTACTGGCCCTGACCGGCGGCCCGGACGGCGCGGCGGACGGCGCCCGGCTGCTCGGTGCCTTCGACGCGCTGCGCGCGCCCCGGCAGCATGCGTCACGCATCCTCCGCCTCTCCCGCGAGGCGGCCGAAGCGGCCGTACGCGCCGTCCTCGGCGCGGCGGACTACGCGTCCGCCCACGCCGAGGGCGCCGCCCTCCCCCTCGACGAGGCCCTCGACCTCATCTGACCTCCCTGCTCTCCAAAGCGCCGCGGGGCTCAAATGACCTCCCAGCTCCCCCAAGCCCCGCACGGGCTCAGGTCTTCGACCGGAACTTTCTGACCGCCAGCGGCATCGCGACGGCTGTGATGGCTATCGCCCAGGCCAGCGTGATCAGGGCCGGATGGGCTATCGGGCCCTCGCCTGCGAGGAGGTTGCGGGCCGCGTCGGCGAGGTTCGACAGTGGGTTGACCTTGGTGAACCCCTCCAGCCAGCCCGGCATCGACGCGGTCGGCGCGAAGATCGACGAGCCGAACTGCAGCGGCATCAGCACCAGGAACGCCATGCCCTGCACCGCCTGCGGCGTCTTCAGGGCCAGCCCCAGCAGGATGAAGATCCACATCACGGCGGCGCCGAAGACGGTCGACAGCGCGATGGCACCGATGAACTCCAGCGGCGAGCCCTTGATCTCCAGGCCGAGCAGGAAGCCCATGCCGAGCAGGATCGCGGTGGCGACCAGCATCCGGCCGACCTCCACGACGATCTTGGCTATCAGGACCGAGGAGCGCGCGATGGGCATCGTGCGGAACCGGTCCATCACGCCCTTGCGGAAGTCCTCGTTGACGCCCGTGCCGACCGCCATGGCGATGTTCATGCCCATCATCGCCATCATGCCGGGGACCAAGTACTGGACGTACTGCTGCTGATTGCCCTTGCCGGCGATGGCGCCGCCGAAGACGTACACGAACAGCAGGATGAAGACGATGGGCATCAGCAGGGCGTCGAACATCGACTCCGGGTCCTGCTTGATCTGCAGGGCATTCCGCCGGACCAGTGCGCCGATGTGGCGGACATTGGCCCGCAGGCCGATCCGGCCCTCGGCGGCCCCGGGCTTCGCGGCCGGCACCGTGATCGTTGCGGCGCTCATGCCGCGACCTCCTCGTACTGGGCGGACGCCGGCTCGGCGGCCGCGTCGGCCTCGGACGTCTTCTGGCCGGTGATGGCCAGGAAGACCTCGTCCAGGCTGGGCAGATGGGTGTTGATGCCGGCGAGCGCGAAGCCGCGCTCGCCGAGGACGTTGACCACCGCGGTCAGCTGCTCGTCGCTGATGATCGGGACGTTCACCACGCCCTCCTCGGGGTCCGCCGTGGCGCCTGCTATGCCGTCCAGACCCGCCTGCGCGATCGCGCCGACCATCCGGTCCAGCTCCGCGCGGACCGCCGGGCGGATCTGCAGCGTGCGCCCGCCGACCTTGGCCTTCAGCTCTTCCACCCGGCCCTCGGCGATCACCCGGCCGCGGTCGACGACGGTCAGCTCGTCGGCCAGCCGCTCGGCCTCTTCCATGTACTGCGTGGTCAGCAGCACCGTCGCGCCGTCGCGGACCATGTGGTTGACCTCGTCCCAGACTTCGTTCCGCGTGCGCGGGTCGAGGCCGGTGGTCGGCTCGTCCAGATACAGCACGGCGGGCTTGCCGATCATCGACGCCGCGAGGTCGAGGCGGCGGCGCATGCCGCCGGAGTACTTGCCCGCGGGGCGCTTGGCGGCTTCGGTGAGCGAGAACCGCTCCAGCAGCTCGTCCGCGCGCGCCCGGGCGTCCTTGCGGGAGAGATCGAGCAGCCGCCCGATCATGTACAGATTCTCCCGGCCGGAGAGCTTCTCGTCGACGGAGGCGTACTGCCCCGTCAGGCCTATCGTGCGGCGCAGGGCGCGCGGCTGGCGCACGACGTCGTACCCGGCCACGATCGCCGTGCCGGCGTCGGGGACGAGGAGCGTGGACAGACAGCGCACGAGCGTGGTCTTGCCCGCGCCGTTCGGCCCGAGCACGCCCATGACCGTGCCTTCCCGCACGTCCAGGTCCACTCCGTCGACGGCCTTGACATCGCCGAAGTGCTTGACCAGGCCACGGACTTGGACGGCCGCGCGGCCGTCGGCGGAGTGTGTGTTCTGCGTCATGGGTCCACAGTGACAGGCACCACTGACAATGCCCCGACAGAGCGCCTACAGCGCAGGTCGGACGCCGATGGGCCACCGACAGAACGCCGACAGGCCACCGACGAGGACCGCCGGTCGGCCGCCGACGCGGACCGCCGACTCGCGCGCAACGCGGACCGCCGGAAGACATGCGCGGGGCGCTGCCGGATCACCGGCAGCGCCCCGCGGGAATCGGAAATCCTCAGTGGAAGGTGTGCTCCTCAGCCGGGAACGTGCCGCCCACCACGTCCTCGGCGAACGCCTTCGCCGCGCCGCCCAGCGCCTCGCGCAGCTGCGCGTACTGCTTCACGAAGCGCGGCACCCGGCCCTTCGTCATCCCGGCCATGTCCGTCCAGACCAGGACCTGCGCGTCGCACTCCAGGCCCGCGCCGATACCGATGGTGGGGATGTGCAGCGAGCGGGTGACCTCGGCGGCCAGCCCGGCCGGTACCGCCTCCAGGACCACCGAGAACGCGCCCGCGTCCTGCACCGCCTTGGCGTCCCGCAGCAGCTGCTGGGCCGCCTCCTCGCCGCGCCCCTGGACGGGGTAGCCGCCGAAGGCGTTGACGGACTGCGGGGTCAGCCCGATGTGGGCCATGACCGGGATACCGGCGTCGACCAGCAGCTTGATCTGCTCCGCCGAGCGCTCGCCGCCCTCCAGCTTCACCGCGCCCACGCCGGCCTCCTTGACCAGCCGAGTGGCGTTCCGGAGAGCCTGGACGGGACCTTCCTGGTACGAGCCGAAGGGCAGGTCGGCGACGACGAGGGCGCGCTCCGTGCCGCGTACGACGGCGGCGGACAGCAGCGTCATCTCGTCCATCGTGACCGGGACGGTCGAGTCGTACCCGAGGTGGCAGTTGCCCATCGAGTCGCCGACGAGCAGTACAGGGATGCCCGCGTCGTCGAATACGGAGGCGGTCATCGCGTCGTACGCGGTGAGCATGGGCCACTTGTCGCTGCGGGCCTTGGCGGCGGCGATGTCGCGGACGGTGACGCGGCGGGACCGCTTGCCGCCGTACAGCGACTTGTCGGCTGCGGACTTGTCGGCCGGTGACTTCTCGGGTGCGGTGCCGGCCTTCGGGTCCTGCGTCTGGGCAGGCGAAATCTGCGTCATCACGACGGCTCCTGTTCAGGTCATCTCGAGGCGCCCTGACGGCGTCCCCGGACTCACCACCCATGCTGACACGCCCGCGCGCGGCGGCGGAAGAGCAGCGGGCAGGGATGGCTGGCCCCTGCAACTAAAATACGGAACGGTTCCGTATCGAAAAGGGCGTACGCTGGTCCGTATGGCACGTTCTTCCGATTCCTCGCCCGGCGCCGGCGACATAGCCGCGGCACGGGCCGCCGCCCGGCAGGTCCCCGAGCACATCCACCGCCGCCGGTGGGCGATCCTCGGTGTGCTGATGCTCAGCCTGCTGATCGTCGTCCTGGACAACAGCATCCTGAACGTGGCGATGAAGACGATCGCCACCCCGGCCCCCACCGGCCTCGGCGCCAGTCAGAGCCAGCTGGAGTGGGCGATCAACTCGTACACGCTGGTCTTCGCGGGCCTGCTGTTCACCGCGGGGCTCCTCGGGGACCGGCTGGGCCGGAAGAAGATCCTGCTGACCGGTCTGGTGATCTTCGGTCTCGGGTCCGTACTGGCCGCGGTCTCCGGCTCGCCCGGCCAGCTGATCGCCTTCCGCGCCGTGATGGGTCTGGGCGGCGCGCTGGTCATGCCGGCCACGCTCGCCATCCTCATGAACGTCTTCGAGCGCGACGAGCAGCCGAAGGCCATCGGTATCTGGGCCGGTGGCGTCGGTCTGGCCATCGCCATCGGCCCGATCGCGGGCGGGCTGCTGCTGGACCACTTCTGGTGGGGTTCGGTCTTCCTGGTCAACGTTCCGATCGTGCTGATCGCGCTGGCCGCGATGGTGCTCCTGGTCCCGGACAGCAAGGATCCCCGGCCCGGCAGGCTGGACCCGGTGGGCGTGCTGCTGTCCGTCGTCGGCCTCGTGCTCCTGGTGTACGGCATCATCAAGGGCGGCCAGCTCGCCGACTTCACCGACCCGCAGGTGCTCGGCACGGTTCTCGGCGGGCTGCTCGTACTGGTCGGATTCGTGCTGTACGAGAAGCGCATCGATCACCCGTCGATCGACATCAGCTACTTCCGCAAGCCCGCCTTCTCGGCGGCCGTGGCGGCGATCGCGCTGGTCTTCTTTGCGCTGATGGGCGTCACGTTCTTCATGGTGTTCTACATCCAGAGCGTGCGCGGCTACACCCCGCTCCAGGCGGGCCTGCTGATCCTGCCGCTGGCCGCCGCCCAGATGATCTTCGCGCCGCGGGCCCGGCTCGTCGTCGACCGCTTCGGCGCGAAGGCCGTCTGTACAGTCGGCATGCTGCTGGTCGCCGGCACGATGTCCGGCTTCCTGCTCATGGACACCGACACCCCGATCTTCGTGCTGGAGGTGCTCTTCTTCCTCCAGGGCACGGGCATGGCGCACATCATGCCGCCGGTCACGGTCTCGATCATGCAGTCCCTGCCGCGCGAGAAGGCCGGCTCCGGCTCGGCGCTGAACAACACGTTCCGGCAGGTCGGCGGCACGCTCGGGGTCGCCGTACTGGGCTCCCTGCTGTCCGCGAGCTACCGCGACGGCATCCAGGGCACGCTGAACTCCGTACCGGGGCTGCCGGCGGGCGCGCGGCACGCGGCGGGCGAGTCCATCGAGGCCACGCTCGGCGTCGCGGAGAAGCTGGGGCCGGCCGGGCGGCAGCTGGCCGCCGCGGCCAATGACGCGTTCGTGCACGCCATGCATGTCACCGCGCTCGGCTCCGCCGCGGTCGCGGTCGTCGGCGCACTGGTCGTCGGGTTCTTCCTGCCCGGGAAGGCGGCCGACCGGGCTGCCGATCAGGGCCGGGAGACGCCGCGAGAGACTGCTCCCGCGGGGAAACCGTAACGGTGCCCCACGGCGTACGGAACGAGAGGCGGACCAGGCGTGACGAGCGCGAAACGGGGCGGGGCAGGGGCCGATGAGGCGGAGCGGACCGCAGTACAGCCGTCCGCAGTGCCCGAGCGGACCGAAGTGAAGCCGTCCGTCGCGCCCGAGGTCCCCTGTGCCGCTGCTCCTCGAAGGCCCGGGCGGCCGCGCAACGAAGCGCTGGAGTCCACGATCATCGAGAGCGTGCTGGACCTCCTGGAGCGCGATGTCCCGCTGGCCGATCTGTCGATGGAGCGCATAGCCAGAGAGGCGGGCGTCGGCAAGGCCACGGTGTACCGGCGCTGGTCCGGCAAGGCCGGCCTGATGCTCGACGTGATGCGCTCCCTGGAGGAGGAGACCCCCGAGCTGCCCGGGGAGTCGGTCCGCGACGACCTCGTACTGCTGCTGGAGTTCCTGCGCCGGCGCGGCCTGGCCAAGCGCAACTCCGCCCTGCTGCGGACGGTGATCACCCAGGTCAAGGCGCAGCCCGAGCTCTGGCGCGAGTACCACGACACGGTCGTCCAGGCGCGCCGCGACGCGCTGCTGGCCGTCCTGCGGCGCGGCATCGAGAGCGGCGAGATACGCGGGGACTGCGACATCGACGTCCTCGCCGACCTCTTCGTGGCGCCGATGCTCTCCCGGGCGCTGCTGCACGAGTGGAAGGAGCTCCCCGAGGGGCTCGCCGAGCAGATCGTGGACACGGTCCTGGACGGCGTCCGGCCGCGTACACCCGACGTTGCGGGCCGCCCGCGGCGACGGGCAGAATGATCTTCCCGCCGCCCGAATCCGACCGCTCGATGAGCGATTCATGCCCGTTCTGTCACAGCAACTGTCGGCGTGGGCACCGGCGGAACCCTGGCCAACCGCGCTTCGTCCCCTGAGGGGACAGCACAGGCTGAGCATCGCCTATGGTCAAGGCCCTAGGGTCGGGGGCCAGGCGGGGCGCAAAGTACGGCAGTGAGGGCATCGGGATGACGCAGGCGTACATGTCGGAGGCGGGGCGGGGCGCGGGCCCCGGCGGGACCGGCCGCCGGACGGGCCGCCTGACCGGGCGGTGGCGGCGCGAGGGCATGTGGCGGCGCGGCCTCGTGCTCGCCGTACTGGCCGTGGCGCTGGGCCTGCTGATGGTCCTGCACGCCGACGTACCGAACTCCATCGGCAACCTCGGCAGCCTGCTGGAAACGTTCCTGCCATGGCTGGGCATCATCGGCATCCCGCTGCTGCTCATCGCCGCGCTGCTGCGCAGGTCCGCGATCGCGCTGGCCGCGCTGGTGCTGCCGGCGGTCGTCTGGGCCAACCTCTTCGGCGGGCAGCTCACGGACAAGTCCGGTGACCGCGGCGACCTCACCGTCGCCACGCACAACGTCAACGCCGAGAACCCCGACCCGGCCGGCACCGCGAAGAAGGTCGCCGACTCGGGTGCGGACGTGGTCGCGCTGGAGGAGCTGACCGCCCAGGCGCTGCCCGAGTACCGCGAGGCGCTCGCCGCGAAGTACCCGTACCGCGCGGTCGAGGGCACGGTCGGCGTGTGGAGCAAGTACCCCCTCTCCGACGCCCGCCCGGTGGACATCAAGATGGGCTGGACGCGGGCGCTGCGCGCCACGGTGACCGCCCCCGACGGGCAGCGGGTCGCGGTCTACGCGGCGCATCTGCCCTCGGTACGGGTGAAGGTCAAGGCCGGGTTCACCGCGAACCAGCGGGACAACAGCGCCGAGGCGCTGGGCGAGGCCATCGCGGACGAGCCGCTGTCCAGGGTCGTACTGCTCGGCGATCTGAACGGCACGATGAACGACCGGTCGCTGGCGCCGGTCACCGCGCAGATGCGGTCGGCGCAGGGCGCGGCCGGTGACGGGTTCGGCTTCAGCTGGCCGGCCGCGTTCCCGATGGCCCGGATCGACCAGATCATGGTCAAGGGCGTGGACCCGACCTCGGCGTGGAGCCTGCCGTCGACCGGCAGCGATCATCTCCCGCTGGCGGCGTCCTTCAAGATCTAGGACCTTCAAGCTCTAGCGCGTACGCCACGCTCCAGGGCGTACGGCAGCTGTACACGGCGGTGGCCCGGGTCATTTTCTGTGACCCGGGCCACCGCCGTTTCCGTCATTTTCCCCTCAACGGGGCGACGACTTCTGTCCGTAACGCGCAGTTCGCGCGGCGGAATGAATTACCTGAGAGACTTTGTTCCCGTAGAGAACTTAAGGCTGTCCTGTCTCCGCGCGCCGCTACGGGCGCGCGCCCCTTTGATCCTGAAAGGTCACTTCATGCCCTTGGCTCTGCTCGCGCTCGCGATCTCGGCCTTCGGTATCGGCACCACTGAGTTCGTGATGATGGGCCTGCTGCCCAACGTCGCGAACGACCTGGGCACCAGCGTGCCCACCGCCGGCTACCTCGTCTCCGCCTACGCTCTCGGCGTCGTCATCGGCGCCCCGCTGCTGACCGCGCTCGGCTCGCGCATCCCCCGCAAGCGGATGCTGCTGCTGATGATGGCGGTCTTCACGGCCGGCAACCTCGCGTCCGCGCTCGCCCCGAACTTCGGCCTGCTCATCGCGGGCCGACTGCTGGCCGGCCTGCCGCACGGCGCGTTCTTCGGCGTCGGCGCGGTCGTCGCCGCCCGGCTGGTCAAGGAAGGCCGGCAGGCCCGCGCGGTCGCCACGATGTTCCTCGGCCTGACCGTCGCCAACATCGTCGGCGTGCCCGCCGCGACCCTGCTCGGCCAGCACCTCGGCTGGCGCGCGACCTTCCTGGTCGTCGCCGCCATCGGCCTGCTCGCCATGGCCTCGCTGGCCAAGCTCGTCCCGCACATGCCGCGCGACGCGCAGAACGGCGTCAAGCAGGAGATCCGGGCGCTGGGCAACCGTCAGGTACTGCTCGGCCTGCTCACGGCGGTCTTCGGTTTCGCGGGCGTCTTCGCCGTCTACAGCTACCTCGCGTCGATGATGACCGAGGTCACCGGCTTCACCGAGTCGACCGTCCCGCTGGTACTCGCCCTCTTCGGCATCGGCATGACCCTCGGCGCGCTCGCCGCGGGCCCGCTGACCGACCGAGCACTGCGCCCCACCCTGTACGGCTCGCTCGGGGCCCTCGCCGTCACCCTCCTCGTCTTCGACTTCACGGTCCACGTGAAGTGGGCGGCCCTGGCCACGGTCGTAGTCCTCGGCGCGGTCGGCTTCATGACGACCACCCCGCTCCAGATGCTGGTCATGCGCAAGGCCGAACACGCCCCGACGCTCGCCTCGGCCTCGAACCACTCCGCGTTCAACCTCGCCAACGCGGGCGGCGCCTGGCTCGGCGGCGTAGCAATCGCCGCGAACTGGGGCTGGACCTCCCCGACCCTGGTCGGCGCGGTCCTGGCAGTAGTCGGCCTGGCGATCGCCGTAACGGCCGGCCTCCTGGACCGCACCCCCGGCCACTCCCGCATCATCGCAAGCAGCGAGGCGGGTGCGACGGCTCAGGAACGGACGCACGCGGGCTGAGCCGTACGAGTCGTACGTCGGCTGAGTCGGCTGAGCTGTATCAGCCGACTCAGCCGTACCGTTTCGCCCCCCTGCTCCCCCATGGGGGAGCAAAAAGGTCCCCTTCTCAACACGGTAGTGGGCGGCACTGACAACGAGGCCGCCCGCACCGCCCGCTCAGTCCCCCTCCCGCCACCGGTTCGTGGTTGGGAGGCGGCGGTCCTTGCCGAAGCCCTTGGCGGAGATCTTGGTGCCTGGGGGGTATTGGCGGCGTTTGTATTCGGCGGTGTCGACCAGGCGGAGGACGCGGGTTACCAGGTCGGGGTCGTAGCCGCGGGCGAGGATTTCGGCGTGGCCGAGGTCGCGGTCGACGTAGAGATCGAGGATCGCGTCGAGGGTGGGGTAGTCGGGGAGGGAGTCGGTGTCGACCTGGCCGGGGCGGAGCTCCGCGCTGGGGGGCTTGGTGATGGAGTTCTCGGGGATGGGTGGGGTTTCGCCGCGGGCTGTCGCTGACTGGTTGCGCCAGTTGGCGAGTTGGAAGACGACTGTTTTGTAGACGTCCTTGATCGGGCCGTAGGCGCCTACGGAGTCGCCGTAGAGGGTTGAGTAGCCGCAGGCCAGTTCGGACTTGTTGCCGGGGGCGAGGACCAGGTGGCCCTCCTGGTTGGAGATCGCCATCAGGGTGGTGCCGCGGATGCGGGACTGGAGGTTTTCCTCCGCCAGGCCGGTGAGGGGGAGGGCTCCCATGTACGCGTCGAACATCGGGCCGATGGGGACCGTGCGGTAGTGCAGGCCGGTACGGCGGGCCAGTTCGGCGGCGTCGTCCTTGGAGTGCTCGGAGGAGTAGCGGGAGGGCATGGAGACGCCGTGCACGTTCGCAGGGCCCAGCGCGTCTACGGCGAGGGCGGCGACCAGGGCCGAGTCGATGCCGCCGGAGAGGCCGATCACGACGCTGGTGAAGTTGTTCTTGGTGATGTAGGCCCGTAGGCCCATTACCAGGGCGCCGTAGATTTCCTCGGAGGCGTCCAGGCGGGGGGCGACCGCGGGCAGCGACAGTGGGGCGTAGGCCGGGAGGGGGGCGTCGGAGAGGGGGACGTGGTCGATGCGGAGGCCGTCGTCGACCACGCCGGACGGCGGCTCCGGCGCGGCGGCCGGTAGGTCCAGGTCGAGGAGGAGGCACTGCTCGGTGAACTGCGGGGCGCGGGTGAGTACCTCGCCGGCCGCGTCCACCACGATCGAGTCGCCGTCGAAGACCAGGTCGTCCTGGCCGCCGGTCATCGCCAGATACGCCGTCGTGCAGCCGGCCTCCTGGGCGCGCTTGCGGACCAGCTCCAGCCGGGTGTCGTCCTTGTCCCGCTCGTACGGGGAGGCGTTGACGGACAGCAGCAGCCCGGCGCCGGCCGTACGGGTGGCGGGTACCCGGCCGCCGTCCTGCCACAGGTCCTCGCAGATGGCGAGGGCGATGTCGACGCCGTGCACCCGTACGACGGGGAGCGTGTCGCCGGGTACGAAGTAGCGGTACTCGTCGAAGACGCCGTAGTTGGGGAGATGGTGTTTGGCGAAGGTGAGCGCCACCCTGCCGCGGTGGAGTACGGCGGCGGCGTTCTGCGGGGCGCCGGCGGGGCGCCCGTATCGCGGCTGGGCCCGTTCGCAGCGGTCCAGGTAACCCACGACGACGGCGGTCTCGCCGAGGCCCTCGTCGGCCAGCCGGGCGGCGAGCGTACGGAGCGCGGCGCGACTCGCCTCCACGAAGGACGGGCGCAGCGCGAGGTCCTCGACGGGGTAGCCGGTCAGCGCCATCTCGGGGAACGCCGCCAGGTGCGCGCCCTGCCCGGCCGCCTCCCGGGTGCGGCGCACGATCGTCTCGGCGTTCCGGGCGGTGTCGCCCACACAGAAATCGGTCTGATGCAGAGCCAGGCGAAGTTGAGGCACGCGAGCGAGTGTAATCGTCGTACTGACGTTATGTGGGCGGCGTCGGATTTCGGGGGTGTTGCGGGAGGCGGACCCAGGCCCGGGCCCCAGGCCCGGGCCCCAGGCCCGGGCCCCAGGGCCCGCCACCGCAACTCGCCGCGGAGGGCTCAGCTGCTCTGCGCCTTGTTGTACAGGTTCTTCGCGTCCTGGCCGAAGTACGGGCCGAACATCGTGTTGGGCAGGAAGGTGTAGCCGAAGCTGTTCACCGAGGCCTGCAGCCCGGTGCCGGTGGCCTCGTCGAACTTGGTGAACCAGGGCCCGCCGCTGGAGCCGCCGGTCATGTTGCAGGGCATCCCGTGGTCCTTGGAGAGCAGCGCGTCCTTGAAGGTGACGCCGCTGCAGTAGATGAGCTTGCTGCCGTCGTACGGGGACGCCGCCGGATAGCCGAAGGCGTACATCTTCTGGTGGTAGCCGGTGTTGAAGGCGACGCCCTGGCCGCCGACCGCGTCGGTCAGGCGCTTGCCGTTCAGCGGGGGGACGACGGCCGCGCCGACGTCGTAATTGAGGTCCTCGCTCTTGGTCCACTGCGGGGTGGCGAGGGTCTTGCTCGCGCCCCACTTGCCGTCCGGGGCCTTGCCGTCGTGGTAGCCGGGCACGAAGACCCAGTTGGTGTGCCACTTGCCGTCCATCTTCACGCAGTGCCCCGCGGTGAGGACCGTACTGCCGTTCTGGCTGGTCACCGCGTCACCGGAGCAGGACGCCATGCGATTCTGGTAGGTGAAGAAGACCCGGCCGGTGGTCTTGGTGACCTTGCCGCCGCCGGTCCATGGGCCGCCGCCCTGGGGGAAGGCCTTCACGCCGGGTGAGGGCAGGGACGGCAGGACGGTTGTTTCCTTGCCGCGCGGCACGGCGTGCGGGGCCGGCGCCGACGCCGCGCGGGCGGCCGCGGCGGTGAGTTTCTTGCGGGCGACGGACAGCAGGTCGAGCGGCTTTGCCGCGCGCATGCGCTGCGGCGTCCAGAAGGCGGCCGCCTTCTTCGGGTCCTGTACGGCAGGGGCCCCGGGCGGCTCGGCGGCCGCGGCCGCGGGGGCCTGCAGCGCCGTGGCGCAGAGGGTGCCGGCGGCGAGCAGCGCCGCGGCGGTCATGCGGGCGGACGTCCGGCCGGATAACCCGGATATCGCGGAGCCGGACGGGTGGAAGCGGTGGCGCCGGACGGTGCCGGAGCCCTGGACGGTGTCTCTCACGCGTACCCCTTGATGCAGTGGCCCCGCGGGTGCGCGGGCCACGACGTACGGACCGCCGGCCAGCGGCCCGGAGCGGAGTGGATGTACAGCGATGTGCAGAGGCAGCGTCCCACCGCCCCGGTGCCACTGTCAGGGGCGCGTCAAGGGTTTGGCCGGAACCGCCGGGGAACGCGAAACCCCGTACGGCCCCCGGGCCTGCCCGAAGGGGCCGTGACAACGTAATGTGACGGTAACCCCCGCACGCGATACTGGCGTGCCGCGCCCCGTCCCGGGCGATGGGCGTGGACAGGCCGTTCGACCTGCAAGGATTGGTGAACATGGACAAGCAGCAGGAGTTCGTGCTCCGCACGCTGGAGGAGCGCGACATCCGCTTCGTACGGCTGTGGTTCACCGATGTGCTCGGTTTCCTGAAGTCGGTCGCGGTGGCCCCCGCCGAGCTGGAGCAGGCCTTCGACGAGGGCATCGGCTTCGACGGTTCGGCCATCGAGGGCTTCGCGCGGGTCTACGAGTCCGACATGATCGCCAAGCCCGACCCCGGCACCTTCCAGATCCTGCCGTGGCGCGCCGAGGCCCCCGGCACGGCCCGGATGTTCTGCGACATCCTGATGCCGGACGGCTCCCCGTCCTACGCCGACCCGCGCTATGTCCTCAAGCGCATTCTGGCCAAGACCTCCGACCTCGGGTTCACCTTCTACACCCACCCCGAGATCGAGTTCTTCCTGCTGAAGGACAAGCCGGTGGACGGCGGCCGGCCCACCCCCGCCGACTCCTCCGGCTACTTCGACCACACCCCGCAGAACGTGGGCATGGACTTCCGGCGCCAGGCGATCACGATGCTGGAGTCGATGGGCATCTCGGTGGAGTTCAGCCACCACGAGGGCGCACCGGGCCAGCAGGAGATCGACCTCCGGTACGCCGACGCGCTGTCCACGGCCGACAACATCATGACCTTCCGGCTGGTCATGAAGCAGGTCGCGCTGGAGCAGGGCGTGCAGGCGACCTTCATGCCGAAGCCGTTCTCGGAGTTCCCCGGCTCCGGCATGCACACCCACCTCTCGCTCTTCGAGGGCGACCGCAACGCCTTCCACGAGTCGGGCGCCGAGTACCAGCTCTCCAAGGTCGGCCGGTCCTTCATCGCGGGCCTGCTGCGGCACGCCGCGGAGACCTCCGCGATCACCAACCAGTGGGTGAATTCCTACAAGCGGATCTGGGGCGGCGCCAACCGCCCGGCGGGCGCCGGCGGCGAGGCCCCCTCGTACATCTGCTGGGGTCACAACAACCGCTCCGCGCTGATCCGGGTCCCCATGTACAAGCCCGGCAAGATGGGCTCCACGCGGGTCGAGGTGCGCTCCATCGACTCCGGCGCCAACCCGTATCTGACGTACGCGGTCCTGCTGGCCGCCGGGCTCAAGGGCATCGAGGAGGGGTACGAGCTCCCCGCGGGCGCCGACGACGACGTGTGGGCCCTGTCGGATGCCGAGCGGCGCGCGATGGGCATCGAGCCGCTCCCGCAGAACCTCGGCGAGGCCATCTCCCTCATGGAGCGCAGCGAACTGCTCGCGGAGACGCTCGGCGAGCACGTCTTCGACTTCTTCCTGCGCAACAAGAAGCAGGAGTGGGAGGAGTACCGCTCCGAGGTCACCGCCTTCGAGCTGCGCAAGATGCTCCCCGTGCTCTAGCGGCACCGCCCACTCGACAACTCCGAAAAACGATCCGGCAGGTTCTCCGAGAGGCCCCCGCCCGATGGCACTTCCCGCTCCGCAGGGACGGCGGAGCAGCACGTTCACCCGGATGCTGCGGCACGGTTTCACCGATCCGCACGCGTCCGGGAAGCTGCTGGACGCCCCCGCACTCTCCTCCGTACGGTCCGACTCGGTGCTCCTCGAAGCGCTCGGGGGCACCGCCGATCCCGATCAGGCGCTCGTGGGCCTGGTCCGGCTGGCCGAGGCGCAGCCGGCGGAGGAGGACCGGCAGCGGCTGCTGTCCACGCTGGTCACCGCCAAGCCGCTGCGGGACCGGCTGCTGGGCGTGCTGGGTGCCTCGGAGGCGCTCGGCGACCACCTCGTACGGCATCCCAAGGACTGGGAGTCGCTGGCCACCTACGAGTCGGTCGACCTGCACCCCACCACCCCCGAGTTCGAGCAGGCGCTCGCCGAGGGCATCTGGGGCGAGCGGGGCGCGAAGCTGTCCCGCGAGGACGCGCTGCGGGCCGCGTACCGGCGTGCGCTGCTGGGCATCGCGGCGCGGGACGTGTGCGGCACGATCGACGTGGCGCAGACCGCAGCGGAGCTGGCGGACCTGGCCACCGCCACGCTGCGCGCCGCGCTGGAGATCGCCTCCGAGGAGCAGCCCGGGGACGCGGCCGTCAGCCGGCTCGCCGTCATCGGTATGGGCAAGTGCGGCGGCCACGAGCTGAACTACGTCTCCGACGTGGACGTCATCTTCGTCGCCGAGCCCAAGGACGGCGTCGAGGAGGCCGGGGCGCTGCAGGCCGCGACCCGGCTCGCCGCGCGCATGATGCGCGTCTGCTCCGAGGTCACCCCCGAGGGCACGATCTGGCCCGTCGACGCCAACCTCCGCCCCGAGGGCCGCAACGGCCCCCTCGTACGGACGCTGAGCAGCCACCTCGCGTACTACCAGCGCTGGGCCAAGACCTGGGAGTTCCAGGCGCTGCTGAAGGCCAGGACGGTGGCGGGCGATCCCGCGCTCGGGCAGGAGTACGTCGACGCCGTCACCCCGCTGGTCTGGCAGGCCGCCGAGCGCGAGAACTTCATCGTCGATGTCCGCCAGATGCGCCGCCGGGTCGTCGCCAATATTCCGGCAGGGCAGGTCGACCGGGAGCTCAAGCTCGGGCCCGGCGGGCTGCGGGACGTCGAATTCGCCGTCCAGCTCCTGCAGTTGGTGCACGGCCGCAGCGACGCCACGCTGCGCAGCGCTACCACGCTGGACGCGCTCAAAGCGCTCGCCGCCGGCGGGTACGTCGGCCGCCAGGACGCCACCGCGCTGGACGCCGCGTACCGCTTCCTGCGCAGCCTTGAGCACCGCATCCAGCTGTACAAGCTGCGCCGTACGCATCTGATGCCCGAGGACGAGCAGGACCTGCGCCGGCTCGCCCGCTCGCTCGGCATGCGCACCGAGCCGGTCGACACCCTCCGCAAGGAGTGGAAGTGGCACGCGCGCGAGGTGCGCCGGATCCACGAGAAGCTGTTCTACCGGCCGCTGCTGGACGCCGTCGCCGTCCTGGAACCGGGCGAGATCCGGCTCTCCGCCAAGGCCGCCGGGCAGCGGCTGGAGGCACTGGGGTACGAGGACCCGGTCGGCGCGCTGCGCCACCTGGAGGCGCTGGCCTCCGGCGTCTCCCGCAAGGCCGCCATCCAGCGGACCCTGCTGCCGGTGCTGCTGGGCTGGTTCGCGGACTCCGCCGACCCGGACGCCGGACTGCTGGGCTTCCGCAAGGTCTCCGACGCGCTCGGCAAGACGCCCTGGTACCTCAGGCTGCTGCGCGACGAGGGCGCGGCCGCCGAGAACCTCGCCCGGGTGCTGTCGGCCGGCCGGCTCGCCCCCGACCTGCTGCTGCGCGCCCCCGAGGCGGTCGCGCTGCTCGGCGCGCCCGACGGGCTGAAGCCGCGTGCGCGGGCCGCGCTGGAGCAGGAGGTGCTGGCCGCGGTCGGCCGCGCGGAGGGCGCGGAGCAGGCGGTGGCGGCGGCCCGCGGGGTGCGCCGCCGCGAGCTGTTCCGCACCGCGGCCGCCGACCTGATCGGCGCGTACGGCACGGAGGCCAGCCCCGCGGCGGAGGACCACGGGCAGGCCGTGGACGCGGTCGGCTCGGCGCTGTCCGACCTGAACGCGGCGACGGTCGCGGGCGCGCTGCGGGCCGCGGTGCGCGAGCAGTGGGGCGACACCCTGCCGACCCGCTTCACGGTGATCGGCATGGGCCGCTTCGGCGGCCACGAGCTGAACTACGGCTCGGACGCGGACGTGCTGTTCGTGCACGAGCCGCGCGAGGGCGCCGACGAGCAGGAGGCCGCGAAGGCCGCGTTCGCGGTGGCCAACGAGATGCGCCGGCTGCTCCAGCTGCCGTCCTCCGACCCGCCGCTGATGATCGACGCGGATCTGCGCCCCGAGGGGAAGACCGGCCCGCTGGTGCGCTCGCTCGCCTCCTACGCCGCGTACTACCGCCGCTGGTCGCTGACCTGGGAGGCGCAGGCGCTGCTGCGTGCCGAGCCGGTCGCGGGCGACGAGGAGGTCGGGCGGCGGTTCATCGAGCTGGTGGACCCGCTGCGGTATCCGCACGAGGGGCTGGGCGACAACGCGGTACGCGAGATCCGGCGGCTCAAGGCGCGGATGGAGTCCGAGCGGCTGCCGCGCGGCGCCGACCCGACGATGCACACGAAGCTGGGGCGCGGCGGCCTCAGCGACGTGGAGTGGACCGTACAGCTGCTCCAGATGCGGCACGGCCACGCAGAGCCGGCGCTGCGCACGACCCGGACCCGCGCGGCGCTGGCCGCGGCGCGGGACGCCGGGCTGATCGGCGCGGAGGACGCGCGGACGCTGGACGAGGCGTGGGTGCTGGCCACGCGGGTGCGCAATGCGGTGATGCTGGTGCGGGGTCGCCCGGGAGATACCTTCCCGGGCGACGCGCGGGAGCTGGCGGCGGTCGGGCGCTACCTCGGGTACGAGGAGGGGCACGTGGGGGAGATGCTGGACGACTACCGGCGGATCACGCGGCGGGCGCGGGGGGTCGTCGAGGAGCTGTTCTACGGAGGGTGAGCCCGTTAGGGGGCCCGGTTGGCCGGCTGCGGGCCGGTTGCGCGGGGGCTCTGCCCCCGGACCCCCGGTCCTCAAACGCCGGACGGGCTGTGTTTCAGCAGGTTTCTACAGTAGTCCAGGAATCCGGCCAAGGTCAGGTCGAAGGCGCGGTCGGCGCGGGCCGGGCCGATGGCGGCCTGGGCCGCTGCCAGGTGGGGCACGGCGGTGCCCGCTTCGACGTCCCACATCGTGTCCGGTGCCGACATGTCCAGCGCCGAGCCCAGGACGATGTTGTCGATGCCGGTGATGACCGGCAGTACGAGGGACGGGGCGAAGCCCGCCTCCAGCAGCAGCCCGGCCACCTGCTCGTACTGCGCGAGCACCCGCGGCGCGCGCACCGGTGCGGTCATGAGCATCGGGATGGTCCGGGGGTGCGCGGCGAACGCCGCCCGGTAGGAGCGCGCCCAGCGCTCCAGGGCGGTGTCCCAGGGCATGTCGCTCAGCGTGCCCGGGTCTATCGCCTCGGTGACCCGCTCCCGCAACAGCTCGATCACGCCGGCCCGGCCGTCCACATGGTGATACACCGAGGCGGTCTGCACGCCGAGCCTGCGGGCCACCTCCGGCACGCTGAAGTCGCCTTTCTCGTCGACGAGTTCGAGTGCCGTCGCGCCGATGCGCTCCCGGTCCAGCAGGGCCTTCCGCGGCCGCCCCATGTGTGTTTCTCCTGCCCGTGAGGTCTTCCCGAATCGTACGGCGGCGACTACATTGCCGAAAACCGAAAGGCTTTAGGTTTTCGCCGCGGTCATGCTGCCGTTCCACCCGTGTACGTCTCAGGCCGCCCCACCCCCTCTTCCGCAGCAGAAGGGCAAGAGCGCATGGCCGTAGAGTCCGGGGCCCGCAACGGGTCGCCACAGCACACCGCACCACCACCCGGCGAGGGCGCCCCCGCCCCCGCCCTGCGCAAGGGCACCCTCGGCGTCGCCGACATCGCCTTCTTCGTGGTCTCCGCCGCGGCGCCGCTCACCGTCATGGCGGGCGTCGCACCGCTCGCCATCGGCGTCGGCGGCATCGGCGCCCCCGTCGGCTACCTCCTCGCCGGCGCCACCCTCGCCCTCTTCGCGGTCGGCTTCACCGCCATGACCCGGCACGTGAAGCACGGCGGCGGCTTCTACGCGTTCATCACCCGGGGCCTGGGCCGCCCGGCCGGCTTCGGCGCCGCCACGCTGGCCCTGCTCGCGTACAACGGCATGCAGATCGGCGTGTACGGACTGCTCGCCACCGGCACCCAGGACGCGCTCAAGGCCCTGTGGGGCATCCACGTCCCCTGGCCGGTGATCGCGCTCGGCGGCGTCTTCGTCATCTGGTACCTGGGCTACCGCTCCATCGACTTCGGCGCCAAGGTCCTCGGCGTCCTGCTGGTCGCCGAGACCGGCATCCTCGTACTGCTGGCCGGCGGAGTGCTGCTGGACGGCGGCGCGGAAGGCCTGGCACTGGACTCCTTCACCCCCGGCAACGTCCTCGTCCCCGGCACCGGCGCGGTCCTGGCCTTCGCCTTCGCCGCCTTCACCGGCTTCGAGTCCACCGCCATCTACCGCCGCGAGGCCCGCGACCCGGGCCGCACCATCCCGCGCGCCACCTACATCGCCGTCGGCTTCCTCGGCCTCTTCTACGCCTTCAGCGTCTGGATCGTGATCCAGGCGTTCGGCAGTACGCAGGTCCTGAAGGCGGTCGCCACCGACCCGGCCGGGCTCTTCTTCACCGCCACCACGCAGTACGTCGGGGGCTGGGCCGCCGACCTGATGCACATCTTCATCGTCACCAGCATCCTCGCCTCGCAGCTGGCCTTCCACAACGCGATCAACCGTTACGGGCTGTCGCTCGCGCAGGAGGGCGTGCTGCCCAAGGCGCTCGGCAAGGTGCACCCCAAGCACCGCTCCCCGTACGTCGCCGGGATCCTGCAGAGCATCCTCGCGCTGCTGATCGTCGCGGGCTTCGCGCTGGCGGATGCCGACCCGTACCAGCAGCTGCTGCTGTGGATGAACACCCCAGGAATGATCGGCCTGTTGACCCTCCAGGGGATCACCGCGGTCGCCATCCCGTTCTTCTTCCGCCGCATCCGGCACCAGGAGGGCCGCTGGCGCACGCTCGTCGCGCCGATCGCCGCGACCGTGCTGACGGCGGGCGCGCTCTGGCTGGTCATCGCCAAGATCGGGCTGATGACCGCGGCGCCTCTCGCGACCAACACCGTCCTGGTCCTCACCGTCCCCGCCGCCTTCGCCGTCGGCGTGCTGATCGCCGTGCGCTTCCGGCGCGGCCGCCCCGCGGTGTACGCGGAGTTCGCCGCCGAGCCCGCCGACTGACCACGCGCACTGCCACCCCCCTCGCACCACCTGCTCAGCAAGGAGATCCGAAGCCGTGTCCCAGCCCCGCAGTACCGCCGCCGACACCGTCCTGACCGGCGCCCGCGTCCGCACCCTCGACCCCGCCCGGCCCTGGGCGAGCGCCGTCGCCGTCAAGGACGGCCGGATCGCCGCCGTCGGCGAGGAGCACGAGGTACGGGACTGGCGCGGCCCGGACACCGAGGTGATCGACCTGGCCGGGGCCACCCTCACCCCCGGGCTGGTCGACGGCCACAGCCACCCGATCTGGGGCGGCGAGATGGCCACCGGGCTGGACCTCTCCGGCTGCCGGGACCTGGACGCGCTGCGGGAGGCGCTCGCCGGCGCGGCGCGCGCGGCCGACCGCGGCGCATGGGTCATGGGGTACGGCCTGGACCACAACACCTTCGGCGGCCGGCCCGTCCACCGCGAGCTGATCGAACCGGCCCTCGGCGGCGTGCCCGCCTTCATCCGGCTCTACGACGGGCACTCCGCGCTGGCCACCGGCCCCGCGCTGGCCGCCGCCGGGATCGACGGGCCGCGCGCCTTCGACCAGCGGGCCGAGATCGTGTGCGACGCCGACGGACGGCCCACCGGGCACCTCGTCGAGCACGCCGCGATGGACCTCATGCTGGCGGTGGTGCCCCGCCCCGGCGCCGCCGAGCGGCGCGCCCGGCTGCTCACCCTGCTGGGCGAGATGGCCGCGACCGGCCTGACCGGCGCGCACGTCATGGACCTGGAGGGCCAGGACGTACTGGACGTACTGACCGGCATCGAGGCCGACGGCGAACTGCCGGTACGGCTGCGGATCGCGCCCTGGTGCATGCCGGGCGCCGACACGGCGGGCCTGGACCACCTGATCGAGCTGCAGCAGCGGGCCGGGCGGCACTGGCAGGTGGGTGGCGTGAAGTTCTTCATGGACGGCACGGTCGAGGGCGGCACGGCGTGGCTGGAGCACGCCGACTGCCACGGTCAGGGCACCGAGGCGTTCTGGCCGGATCCCGCCGCGTACACCCGCGCCGTGCACCACCTCGCGCGGGCCGGGGTACGCACCGCCACGCACGCCATCGGGGACGCGGCCGTCCGGCACGTCCTGGACACCGTCGAGGCGCTGGGCGATTCCGCGCAGCGCGGGATGCATCGCATCGAGCACATCGAGACCGTGCCGAGCGAGCAGCTGCCGCGGTTCGCCGCGCTCGGGGTGGCCGCCTCGATGCAGCCCACCCACACCGCCTACACCCGCGCCGACCACACCGACGAGTGGTCCAAGCGGGTCGGCGAGGAGCGGGCCGGGCGGGCGTGGCGCTGCCGCGACATACGCGACGCGGGTGCCGTACTGGTCCTCGGCTCGGACTGGCCGATCGCGCACTACGACCCGCGCGGCGTGCTCGCGACCGCCCGGCTGCGCCGCCCGGCGGGGTCACCGGAGACCGCGCCGGTCACCGTCGAGCAGGCGCTGACGGGGGAGATGGCGCTGGAGGGCATGACGTCGCATGCGGCGCTCGCCGTTGGCGAGTCGTCGTACGGGGGGCGCGTTGCGCCCGGTTTTCGGGCCGACCTGACCGCGCTCGGGGTGGATCCGGTCGAGGCCCCGGCCGACGAGGTGGGGCAGGCGCCCGTCGCTCTCACCATGACCGGTGGTGTCGTTGTGCACCGCGGTGTGGGCTGAGGCGCTGAGCCCGGCTGCCGCCGGGCTGTCCTCAATCGCCGGACGGGCTTGATTTGGCTGCTCTCATGCCCCGGACGGGCTCGGTTTCGATGGACGGGCCGGGCCCGGTCGGGGCAGGCGGGGGAGGCGCGAGAGGGAGGTGCCGTACCAGAGGCGCGCCACCGCGAAGGCCAGCGCCAGGCAGAGTACGCCGCCCACCGCGTCCAGCCAGAAGTGGTTGGCGGTGGAGACGATGACCAGCAGGGTCAGCACCGGATACAGGACGCCCAGTACGCGTACCCACGTGTGCCGCGCCAGCAGCGCGAGGGTGAGACCGCACCACAGCGACCAGCCGATGTGCATCGAGGGCATCGCCGCGTACTGGTTCGACATGCTCGCCAGGTTGCCCGAGGCCATCGAGCCCCAGGTGTCGTGCACCATGACCGTGTCGATGAAAAGGCCGCCCGGCATCAGGCGGGGCGGCGCGAGGGGGAAGAAGTAGTAGCCCAGCAGGGCGACCGCGGTGGTCAGGAAGAGGACCAGCCGGGAGGCGGCGTAGCGGCCGGGGTGCCGGCGGTAGAGCCAGACCAGGACGCCGACGGTGACGATGAAGTGCAGCGTGGCGTAGTAGTAGTTCATCGCGACGATCAGCCAGGTCACGGCGTTCATCGCGTGATTGACGGTGTGTTCGACGGCGATGCCGATGCTGTGCTCGGCCCGCCAGACCCAGTCGGCGTTTCTCAGCGCCTGCGCCTTCTGCTCCGGCACGGCGTTGCGGATCAGGGAGTACGTCCAGTAGCTGACCGCGATCAGCAGGATCTCGAACCACAGGCGAGGTCTCGTCGCGCCGCGCACCCGGGCGGCGGACGCCCGTCCGCGAGGCGGGCCGGAACGCTGCGGTGGGGGTGTTGGTGCGCTCGCCCGGCCATCCAGAATCCTCGCGTTGGCATCACCCATAGCCCGACAGTCTGCCAGAAATCGGGGTAGACCCGATCATCCTGGAGTCGGGTCCTGGACAGCCTTTCTCGCCCCAGAGGGGGACGGTACACCCGCACTCCTGTCCGGGTCCGTGCGCCGCGCCGAGGCCGTCGAACCGCGCACCACGAGCTCCGGATGGAAGACGAACTCGCTGCGCAGCGGGGCCCGCGAGCTCTCGGACGGGCTCTCCGGCAGCTCGGCGCCGACCTCCTCCAGCAGCGCGCGCACCGCCGCCTGGCCCATGGCCTGCACCGGCTGCCGGATGGTGGTCAGCGGGGGATCGGTGAACGCGATCAGCGGGGAGTCGTCGTACCCCACCACCGACACGTCGTCGGGCACCTCCAGGCCGCGCTGCCGGGCCGCCCGGATCGCGCCGAGCGCCATCATGTCGCTCGCGCAGATCACCGCCGTGCAGCCGCGCTCCAGCAGCGCACCGGCCGCGGCCTGCCCGCCTTCGAGCGTGTAGAGGGAGTGCTGCACCAGCTCCCCGGCCTCGTCCTCCGACATCCCGAGCTGCTCGCGCATGGCGCGCAGAAAGCCCTCGATCTTCCGCTGTACCGGTACGAAGCGGCGCGGGCCGAGCGCGAGGCCGATGCGTTCGTGGCCGAGGGCCGCGAGATGGGTGACCGCGAGGGAGATCGCCACGCCGTCGTCCGGCGAGATGAAGGGCGCCTGCACCTTGTCCGAGTAACCGTTGATCAGGACGAACGGCACGCCCTGCCCGCGCAGCGCCTCGTACCGGCCCATGTCCGCGGTGGTGTCGGCGTGCAGCCCGGAGACGAAGATGATGCCGGCCACGCCGCGGTCCACCAGCATCTCGGTCAGCTCGTCCTCGGTCGAGCCGCCGGGCGTCTGCGTGGCGAGCACCGGGGTGTACCCCTGGCGGGTCAGCGCCTGGCCGATGACCTGCGCGAACGCCGGGAAGATCGGGTTCTCCAGCTCGGGCGTGATGAGCCCGACCAGCCCGGCGCTGCGCTGCCGCAGGCGTACCGGGCGCTCATAGCCCAGGACGTCCAGTGCGGCGAGTACGGACTGGCGGGTGGTGGCGGAGACGCCGGGCTTGCCGTTGAGCACCCGGCTGACGGTGGCTTCGCTGACACCCGCCTGTACTGCGATGTCAGCCAGGCGCGCGGTCATGGAAGCCGACCTTACCGGTCGGGATCCGGCTTGCCCACCACGCGCAGGATTCCCCGGGCAGGCACACCCGGCCGTCCTCGGTGCGCAGCGGCGCGCTCGCGAGCAGCACCCGGCCCGCGCCCGACACCTCGACCGGCCGGGTGCGGGTGTTCAGTACGCACACGAAGCCGTGCCGGCGCAGCGCCAGTACCCCCTCCGGCGCGTCCAGCCAGCTCATCCGCCCGTCGCCGAGGCCGGGCAGCGCGCGGCGCCAGGCGAGCGCGGAGCGGTACAGCTCCAGGGTGGAGCCGGGGGTGCCGGTCTGTGCTTCGACGGTCAGCTCGGCCCAGCCCGCCGGCTGCGGCAGCCAGCTCCCGCCGGGCCCGAAGCCGTACGGCGCCTGCGTACCGGACCAGGGCAGCGGCACCCGGCAGCCGTCGCGGAAGCCGTCCTGGCCGTCGCCGCGGAAGAACGCGGGGTCCTGGCGGACCGCGTCGGGCAGCTCGGTGACCTCCGGCAGCCCCAGCTCCTCCCCTTGGTAGAGGTAGGCGGAGCCGGGGAGGGCGAGCATGAGGAGGGTGGCGGCGCGGGCGCGCGCGAGGCTGCCGAGCCGGGTGGTGTGCCGGACCACGTCGTGGTTGGAGAGCACCCAGGTGGTGGGCGCGCCGACCAGGGAGGTGGCGGCCAGCGACTCGTCGATGACCGTGCGGAGCGCGGCGGCGTCCCAATCCGCTTGCAGAAAGTGGAAGTTGAACGCCTGGTGCAGCTCGTCGGGGCGTACGTAGCGGGCGAGGCGGCGGGCGTCGGGGGCCCAGGCCTCGGCGACGCCGATGCGCTCGCCTTCGTAGGAGTCGAGCAGCCGGCGCCAGTGGCGGTGGATGTCGTGCACGCCGTCCTGGTCGAAGAAGGGCAGCACGTCGGTGCCGATGAGGCGGGCCTGCTGCCGGCGGCCGACATCGGGCAGTCCCGGCGCCTTGACCATGCCGTGCGCGACATCGATGCGGAAGCCGTCGACGCCGCGGTCCAGCCAGAACTGCAGGATCGCGTCGAACTCGGCGCGCACCTCGGGGCGGTCCCAGTCCAGGTCGGGCTGTTCGGGCGCGAAGAGGTGGAGGTACCAGTCGCCGCGCTCGGTGCGGGTCCAGGCGGGGCCGCCGAAGACGGACTCCCAGTCGTTGGGCGGCAGCTCGCCGTGCGTGCCGCGCCCCGGCCGGAAGACGTACCGCTCGCGGGCCAGGTCCGGGTCGCGGAACCACGGGTGCCGGTCGGAGGTGTGGTTCGGGACGATGTCCACGATGACGCGCAGGCCGAGGTCGTGGGCGGTGTCCAGGAACGCCTCGGCGTCGGCGAGGGTGCCGAAGAGCGGGTCGACGGCGCGGTGCTCTGCGACGTCGTACCCGCCGTCGGCCTGCGGTGACGCGTAGAACGGCGTCAGCCAGACGGCGTCGGCGCCCAGCTCCTTCAGGTACGGCAGGCGGGCGCGGGCGCCGGGCAGGTCCCCGACGCCGTCGCCGTCAGCGTCCCCGAAGGAGCGTACGTAGATCTGATAGATGACGGCGTCGCGCCACCAGCCCGTGCCGGGGCGGTCCGGGGCCGGCGGCGCGGCGGGGGCGGGAAAGGTCAGCTCATCGGTCATCGGCCGTCCTTCGGTCGATCGGGCTACTGATGATCAACGCCCCGGCGGGCCCGGGGGTGACGGGTCGAGGTAACCGGGCTGCAACATCTTCCGGTGGTCTTGCAGAAATTTGCCGCAAGCTCTTTCGGTTTCTTTTCGCCGCTGTTACGTTCCTGACGCCCTCTCGGGCGGATTCCTACCTACCTCGTTCGTATCTCGTGCGTATCTCGGGCTTTTCCAGAAGGAGTTCACATGCGACGTGGCATAGCGGCCACCGCGCTGGTCGCGGGTCTGGCATTGACGGCGACCGCGTGCGGCGGTGACGGCGGCGGGAGCGACCAGAAGAGCGGCGGCAAACTGTCCGGGACCGTCACCTTCTGGGACACCTCCAACGACGCCGAGAAGGCGACGTACAAGAAGCTCGCCGAGGGCTTCGAGCGCGAGCACCCCGGGGTCGACGTCAAGTACGTGAACGTCCCCTTCGGCGAGGCCAACGCCAAGTTCAAGAACGCGGCCGGCGGCAACTCCGGCGCGCCGGACGTGATGCGTACCGAGGTCGCCTGGGTCGCCGACTTCGCCAACCTCGGCTACCTCGCGCCGCTGGACAACACCCCCGCGCTGGACAAGAACGAGGACTACCTGGAGCAGGCGGCCGGCTCCACCCGCTTCAAGGGCAAGACCTACGCCGCGCCCCAGGTCATCGACACCCTCGGCCTCTTCTACAACAAGAAGCTGCTGAAGGAGGCGGGGGTCGGGGTCCCCAAGACCTTCGACGAGCTGAAGGCCGCCGCCGAGAAGATCAAGAGCAAGACCGGGGCGACCGCGCTCTACCTGCGCGGCGACGATCCGTACTGGTTCCTGCCCTACCTCTACGGCGAGGGCGGCGACATGGTCCAGGCGAAGGGCAAGAAGGTCCTCATCGACGACCCGGCCGGCGTCCGCGCCTTCAAGACGATCAAGGACCTGGTCGACTCCAAGGCCGCCGTCACCGACGCCACCGACGGCCAGGAGAACCAGCTCAAGGCCCTCAAGGACGGCAATGTCGCGATGGCCGTCGACGGGCCGTGGGACATCGAGGGCGCACTGGCCGGCAAGGAGTTCAAGGACAAGAGCAACCTCGGCGTCGCGCCCGTGCCCGGCGGCAGCAAGGCCCAGGGCTCCCCGCAGGGCGGCTGGAACCTCTCCGTCTACGCCGGGTCCGGCAACCTCGACGCCGCGTACGAGTTCGTGAAGTACATGAGCTCCGCCAAGGTCCAGCAGCAGACCACCGAGAAGCTGAGCCTGCTGCCCACCCGGAAGTCGGTCTACGACGTGCCGTCCGTCCGGGACAACGAGATGGTCAAGTTCTTCCGGCCGGCCGTCGAGAAGGCCGTCGAGCGGCCCTGGATCGCCGAGGGCAACTCGCTCTTCGAGCCCGTCAAGGTCCAGATGAACAAGGTCCTCACCGGGTCCGCCACCCCGGAGCAGGCCGCCAAGAACACCGGTGACGCCTACCGGAAGCTGCTCAAGGACTACAAGTGACCTTCACCGTACGGCTGCGCCGCGCGCTGGGGACCCACTGGTACGCCTGGACGATGGTCGCCCCGGTGGTCGTCGTCATCGGCGTGATCATCGGGTACCCGCTGGCGCGCGGCGTGTACTTCTCCCTCACCGATGCCACCGAGGCCAATGTCGAGCGCACCATCGGCATGAACCACATCCCGGCGACGTACAAGTTCACCGGCCTGGACAACTACCAGGCCGTGCTCGCCGACTCCGTCTTCTGGGACCGGCTGGGCTGGACCGTCGTCTGGACGGTGGGCTGTGTCGGGCTCACCTTCCTCCTCGGGCTGGCCCTGGCCAACCTCCTCAACCGGCAGTTCCGGGGCCGCACCTTCTACCGGATCGCGCTCATCCTGCCCTGGGCCATCCCCGCCTTCATCTCCGTCTTCACCTGGCGGCTGCTCTACAACGAGAAGAACGGGCTGCTCAACAAGATGCTCCAGGGCGGCGGCATCGACGCGATTCCCTGGCTCAACGACCCGACCTGGGCGAAGCTCTCCGTCATCGCCGTCAACGTCTGGCTCGGCGTGCCCTTCATGCTCGTCGCGCTGCTGGGCGGGCTGCAGTCCATACCGGGCGAGCTGTACGAGGCCGCCGAGATGGACGGCGCGAACGCCTGGCAGCGGTTCATGAACATCACCGTCCCCGGACTGCGCTCCGTTGCCGGCACGGTGATCCTGCTCAGCACGATCTGGACCTTCAACATGTTCCCGGTGATCTTCCTGCTGACGCGGGGCGGGCCCGGCGACGCCACCGAGATCCTCGTGACGTACGCCTACCGGCTCTCCTTCGTCGACAGCCCGCGCAATTTCTCCACCTCCGCGACCTGGGGCGTACTGATCCTGCTCCTGCTCTCGGTCATCGCGGTCGTCTACCGGCGGGCGCTGCGCAAGCAGGGCGAGGTGTGGTGACAATGCGCAAGAACACGAGAAGTCCGCTGGCGTCCACCGGGCTGCATCTGACGCTGCTGGCCGCCGCCGCCGTCGCGGTCTTTCCGCCGCTGTGGCTGCTGATCACCTCCTTCAAGCCGAAGAACGACGCGTTCACGACCGAGCCCGTCACCCACTTCACGCTGGCCAACTACACGCACGTACTGGGCGAGACCGCGTTCCTCACCTGGTTCGGCAACTCCGTGATCGTCGTCGGCCTCACCACGCTCCTCGGCGTCTTCCTCGCCGCCACCACCGGCTACGCCGTCAGCCGCTTCCGCTTCCCCGGGATGCGCCCGCTGATGTGGCTGCTGCTGATCACGCAGATGTTCCCGGTGGCCGTGCTGATCGTGCCGCTGTACAACCTGATGGCGGGCCTGGGCCTGCTCAACCAGCCCACGGGCCTCGTCATCACCTACCTCACCATCGCCGTGCCGTTCTGCGCCTGGATGATGAAGGGGTTCTTCGACACCATCCCGGTGGAGATCGACGAGTCGGGCCGGGTCGACGGGCTCAACCCCTTCGGCACCTTCTGGCGGCTCGTGCTGCCGCTGGCCCGCCCCGGGCTCGCCGTCACCGGCTTCTACACCTTCGTCACGGCCTGGGCCGAGGTCGCCTACGCCTCCGCCTTCATGACCGGCGAGGAGCACCTCACCCTCGCCGGCGGCCTGCAGACCTTCGTCAGCCAGTACAACAACGACTGGGGATCGATGACCGCCGCGGCCGTGATCGTCGCCGTGCCCGCGGCCGCCGTCTTCGCCTTCGCCCAGCGCCATCTCGTATCCGGCCTGACCGCCGGCACGACCAAGGGATGACATGAACCAGAACTCCACCACCCCTGCCACCGGATGGTGGCGCCACGCGGTGATCTACCAGGTCTACCCGCGCAGCTTCGCCGACGGCAACGGTGACGGGATGGGCGACCTGGCCGGCATCCGCGAGCGGCTGCCGTACCTCAAGGACCTGGGCGTCGACGCCGTCTGGCTCAGCCCCTTCTACGCGTCGCCGCAGGCCGACGCCGGGTACGACGTGGCCGACTACCGGGCCATCGACCCGATGTTCGGCGACCTGTCCGACGCCGAGGCGCTGCTCCGCGACGCCCGCGAGCTGGGCCTGCGCACCATCGTCGACGTGGTGCCCAACCACTGCTCCGACCAGCACGAATGGTTCAAGCGCGCGGTGGCCGAGGGGCCGGGGTCGACGCTGCGCGAGCGGTTCCACTTCCGCAAGGGCCGCGGCGAGAACGGCGAGGAGCCGCCCAACGACTGGGAGTCCATCTTCGGCGGCCCCGCCTGGACCCGGCTCCCGGACGGCGAGTGGTACCTCCACCTCTTCGCCCCCCAGCAGCCCGACTTCAACTGGGAGCACCCCGCCGTCCAGGACGAGTTCCGCTCCATCCTGCGCTTCTGGCTGGACCTGGGCGTCGACGGCTTCCGTGTGGATGTCGCGCACGGCCTGGTCAAGGCCGCCGGGCTGCCCGACATGGGCCACGCCGAACAGCTCAAGCTGCTCGGCAACCAGGAGCTGCCCTTCTTCGACCAGGACGGCGTGCACGAGATCTACCGCTCCTGGCGGAAGGTGCTCGACGAGTACGCGGGGGAGCGCATAGCCGTCGCCGAGGCATGGACGCCGAGCGCGGACCGTACGGCGCTCTACCTCCGCCCCGACGAGCTGCACCAGGCATTCAACTTCCATTATCTGAACGCCGGTTGGAATGCGGAGGAGCTGCGGGAGGTCATCGACGCGTCGCTGGACGCCATGCGTCCCGTGGGCGCGCCGACCACCTGGGTGCTCTCCAACCACGACGTCGTGCGCCACCGCACCCGGCTCGGCGGCGGCCTGCCCCGCGCCCGCGCCGCCGCTCTCCTCATGCTCGCGCTGCCCGGCTCCGCGTACGTCTACCAGGGCGAGGAGCTGGGCCTGCCGGAGGTCACCGACCTGCCCGACGAGGTCCGCCAGGACCCGTCCTTCTTCAAGGAGAACGGGCAGGAGGGGCTGCGGGACGGCTGCCGGGTGCCGCTCCCGTGGTCCGGTACGGAAGCCCCGTACGGCTTCGGGACCGGCGGCAGCTGGCTGCCGCAGCCCGCCGAGTGGGCGTCCCTGAGCGTCGCGGCGCAGACCGGCGATCCGGACTCCACGCTGGAGCTGTACCGCACGGCGCTCGCCGTCCGCCGGGAGCACCCCGCGCTCGGCGCGGGCGACGCGGTGGAGTGGCGCCCCGCACCCGAGGGCGTGCTGCACTTCCGCCGCGCGGGCGGCTTCAGCTGCGCGGTGAACACCACGGCGGAGGCCGTGCGGCTGTCCGTCCCCGGGCGGCCGCTGCTGTCCAGCGGCGCGCTGCCCCAGGAGATCCCGGGCCGTCCCGGTACCTACGAACTGGCCGCCGACACGGCCGTGTGGTGGGCCGAGTGACGGTGCCCCCCAGGCTCGCCGACATCGCCGCGCAGGCCGATGTCAGCGAGGCCACCGTGAGCCGGGTGCTCAATGGGAAGGCCGGCGTGGCCGGCGCCACCCGGCAGCGGGTGCTGGCCGCACTGGACGTGCTCGGGTACGAGCGTCCGGTGCGGCTGCGGCGGCGCAGCGCGGGCCTGGTCGGGCTGGTCATCCCGGAGCTGACCAACCCGATCTTCCCCGCGTTCGCGCAGATCATCGAGCAGGCGCTGGCCGGGCACGGCTACACGCCCGTGCTCTGCACGCAGATGCCGGGCGGCGCGACCGAGGACGAGCTGGTCGAGCAGCTGGAGGCGCGGGGCGTCACCGGGATCGTGTTCCTCTCCGGGCTGCACGCGGACACCGGTGCCGACCCGGCCCGCTACACCCGGCTCACCGCGCGCGGTGTGCCGTACGTCCTGATCAACGGCTACAACGCGGACATCCACGCCTCGTTCGTCTCGCCCGACGACCGGGCGGCCGCGCGAATGGCCGTCACCCACCTCGCCGCGCTGGGGCACACCCGTATCGGGCTGGCCGTCGGCCCGTCCCGGTACGTGCCGTCCCGGCGCAAGGCGGAGGGGTTCACCGCTGCCATGGCGGAGCTGTTCGGCTTACCGCAGGGGGAGGCCGAACGGCTCGTGCAGCACACGCTGTTCAGCGTCGAGGGCGGGCACGCGGCGGCCGCCGCGCTGCTGGAAGCGGGCTGTACGGGCGTGGTGTGCGGCAGCGATCTGATGGCGCTGGGCGTCGTGCGGGCCGCCCGGCAGCGCGGCCTCGCCGTGCCGGGACAGCTGTCGGTGGTGGGCTTCGACGACTCGCAGCTGATCGCGTTCGCCGACCCGCCGCTGACCACCGTGCGGCAGCCCGTGCAGGCGATGGCGACCGCGGCGGTGGGCGCGCTGATCGAGGAGATCCAGGGGAACCCCGTACAGCGCACGGAGTTCGTCTTCCAGCCGGAGCTGGTGGTACGGGGGTCGACGGGGCCGGTACCGGGAGGACCGGTCCGGCCGGCCGGGCGCGTGAGGCCCCCCGCCTAGCGGGTGGCCCCCGGCCGGCCGGACCGGGTGGTGCCCGGTGAAGTTAACACCGTTGCAATGGCTTGCGAAAGGTCTTGCAACAACGGGTTCCGCCGGATACAACAACAACGGCCTTACGGACATGGCGCGTTGCCGGGCAAGGCCTTCCATCCCCCTCAGGAGGAACCATGCCCCACCGCAGAACCCTCGCCCGCTGCTGCGCGGCGGCCGCCCTGGCGCTCGCCACGGCCGCCGCCTCCGCCCCCGCCGAGGCCGCGCCGCCCGGCGCCAAGGACGTCACCGCCGAACTCTTCGAGTGGCGCTACGACTCGGTCGCCAAGGAGTGCAAGGACACCCTCGGCCCGGCCGGCTACGGCTACGTCGAGGTCTCGCCCGCCACGGAGCACATCCAGGGCGGCCAGTGGTGGACCTCGTACCAGCCCGTCAGTTACAGGATCGCCGGTCGGCTCGGCGACCGCACGGCCTTCAAGAACATGATCGACGCCTGCCACGCGGCAGGCGTGAAGGTCGTCGCGGACGCCGTCATCAACCACATGTCGGCCGGGTCCGGCACCGGCACCGGCGGCTCCTCGTACAGCAAGTACACCTATCCCGGGATCTACCAGCCGCAGGACATGGACGACTGCACCGCGCAGATCTCCAACTACCGGGACCGCTTCAACGTCCAGCACTGCGAGCTGGTGGGCCTGGCCGATCTGGACACCGGCGAGCCCTACATCCGCTCCCGCCTCGCGCAGTACCTCAACGACCTGCTCTCCCTCGGCGTGGACGGCTTCCGCATCGACGCCGCCAAGCACATGCCCGCCGAGGATCTGGCCGCCATCAAGGGCCAGTTGAGCAAGCCGGGCGTGTACTGGAAGCAGGAGGCCATCCACGGGGAGGGCGAGGCCGTCTCGCCGAACGAGTACCTCGGCAACGGGGACGTGCAGGAGTTCCGCTACGGCCGCGACCTCAAGCGCGTCTTCCAGAACGAAAAGCTCGCGTACCTGAAGAACTTCGGCGAGGGCTGGGGCTACATGGCGAGCGGCAAGTCCGGGGTCTTCGTCGACAACTGGGACACCGAGCGCAACGGCTCCACGCTCAGCTACAAGAACGGCGCGGACTACACCCTCGCCAATGTCTTCATGCTGGCCTGGCCGTACGGCTCCCCGGACGTCCACTCCGGCTATGAATTCACCGACCACGACGCCGGGCCGCCCAACGGGGGAGCGGTGCACGCCTGTTGGCAGGACGGCTGGAAGTGCCAGCACAAGTGGCCGGAGATCAAGGCCATGGTGGCCTTCCGCAACACCGCGCACGGCACGGCCGTGACCAACTGGTGGGACAACGGCAACAACGCCATCGCCTTCGGGCGCGGCGACAAGGCGTACGTCGCGATCAACCACGAGGGATCGAACCTGAGCCGTACGTTCCAGTCCTCGCTGCCCGCCGGGAACTACTGCGACGTGCAGAGCGGGCGGACCGTCACGGTCGACGGCGCCGGCCGGTTCACCGCCACCCTCGCGCCGAACACCGCCCTCGCGCTGCACGTCGGCGCCCGCAGCTGCGGCTGACCACCGTGAAGGAGACCACCTCCGTGACCGGCACCCTCCGCCGAACCGTCACCGCGCTCGCCGCGGCGCTGTGCGCCGCGGCGGCCGCCGCCCTGCCCGGCGCCGCGCCCGCGCAAGCGGCCCCGCCGCCCTACCCCGCCAAGGCCGAGGCCCAGTGGATCGACCGGGACACCGTCGTCTGGAAGGGCGCGCCCGACCCGGCCGGCGGCACCCTCCAGCTCGAATCGGGCCCCGACGGCGACCGGCGGCTGCGCCTCGCACCCGGCACCCTGACCCCCGACGAGCGCGCCAAGTACCCGCACCTGAAGGGCTTCCCGGCCTTCACCGTCGACCCGCGCGACCGGGCCGAGGCCGCCACCGCGCTGCGCGACCGGCTCGTCGCCACCCGCCGGGCCGCCGACGGCACCCTGCGCGAGGCCACCGGCGTGCAGATACCCGGCGTGCTGGACGACCTGTACGGCGCGGCCGCCGCCGACGCCCGGCTCGGCCCGGTCTTCGACCGCGGCCGCCCCACCCTCTCCGTCTGGGCCCCCACCGCCCGCACCGTCGCCCTCGAACTGGACGGCCGTACCGTGCCGATGACCCGCGACGACCGGACCGGCGTGTGGTCGGTGACCGGCGCCCGAGGCTGGACCGGCAAGCCGTACCGCTACGCCGTCACCGTCTTCGCGCCCGCCGCCGGGCAGACCGTCACCAACAAGGTCACCGACCCCTACGCCACCGGGCTCACCGTCGACTCCGAGCGCAGCCTCGTCACCGACCTCGCCGACCCCCGCCTCGCACCCCGGGGCTGGGACCGGATCGAGAAGCCCGCCGCCGTACCGCTGCGCGACGCCCGCATCCAGGAGCTGCACATCCGCGACTTCTCGATCGCGGACCGCACCTCGAAGCACCCCGGGCAGTACCTCGCCTTCACCGACCGCGCCTCCGACGGCATGAAGCACCTGCGCGGCCTCGCCCGCGCGGGCACCAGCCATGTCCACCTGCTGCCCGCCTTCGACTTCGGGTCCGTCCCCGAGCGCCGCGACCGGCAGGCCGCACCGGACTGCGACCTCGCGTCCTACCCGCCGGACTCCGAGAAACAGCAGGAGTGCGTCGCGAAGACCGCCGCGAAGGACGCGTACAACTGGGGCTACGACCCGGTGCACTACACCGTCCCCGAGGGCTCGTACGCCTCCGACCCCGACGGCACGGCCCGCACCCTGGAGTTCCGCCGCATGGTGCAGGGCCTGAACGGCGCCGGGCTGCGCACCGTCATGGACGTCGTCTACAACCACACCCTCGCGAGCGGCCAGGACCCCCGGTCCGTACTGGACCGCATCGTCCCCGGCTACTACCACCGGCTGCTGGACGACGGCACCGTCGCCACCTCCACCTGCTGCGCCAACACCGCGCCCGAACACACCATGATGGGCAAGCTCGTCGTCGACTCGCTCGTCACCTGGGCGAAGCAGTACAAGGTCGACGGCTTCCGGTTCGACCTGATGGGGCATCACCCGAAGGCCAACATCGTCGCCGTGCGCGAGGCCCTGGACGCGCTCACTGTGGACAAGGACGGCGTGGACGGCAAGGCGATCGTCCTCTACGGCGAGGGCTGGAACTTCGGCGAGGTCGCGAACGACGCCCGCTTCGTCCAGGCCACTCAGAAGAACATGGCCGGGACCGGCATCGCCACCTTCGACGACCGCGCGCGCGACGCGGTGCGCGGCGGCGGCCCCTTCGACGCCGACCCGCGCGTCCAGGGCTTCGCCTCCGGCCTCTTCACCGATCCCAACGACTCGCCCGCCAACGGCACCCGCGAGGAACAGCGCGCCCGGCTGCTGCACTACCAGGACCTGATCAAGGTCGGGCTGACCGGCGGCCTCGCCGAGTACACCTTCACCGACAGCAAGGGCCGCCGCGTCAAGGGCTCGCAGGTCGACTACAACGGCGCGCCCGCCGGATACGCCGCCGCACCCGGCGACGCACTGGCCTACGCCGACGCGCACGACAACGAAACCCTCTACGACGCACTCGCCTACAAGCTCCCGCAGCGCACGAAGCCCGGCGACCGCGCCCGTATGCAGGTCCTCGCCATGGCCACCGCCACCCTCTCGCAGGGCCCGGCGCTCTCCCAGGCCGGCACCGACCTGCTCCGCTCCAAGTCGCTGGACCGCAACTCCTACGACAGCGGCGACTGGTTCAACGCGCTGCACTGGAACTGCGCCGACGGCAACGGCTTCGGGCGCGGCCTGCCGCCCGCCGCCGACAACAAGGACAAGTGGCCGTACGCCCGGCCGCTGCTCGCCGACCCCGCGCTGCGCCCCGGCTGCGCGGAGATCACCGGCACCTCCGCCGCGTACCGGGACCTCACCCGCATCCGCGCCACCGAGCCGGACTTCGGGCTGGCCACCACCGAGCAGGTGCAGCGGGCGCTGTCCTTCCCGCTGTCCGGCCGCGACGAGACGCCCGGCGTGGTCACCATGCGGCTCGGCCGGCTGGTCGTGGTCCTCAACGCCACGCCGGACCGGCAGCCGCAGACCGTACGGGACGCGGCCGGGCAGCCGTACGCGCTGCATCCCGTCCAGGCCCGCGGCGCCGACCCGGTCGTACGGACCTCGTCCTACGAGAAGGGGACCGGCACCTTCACCGTCCCGGGCCGTACGGTCGCGGTCTTCACCCGCGGCTGATCCGGCGATCGCCCGTCCGTTCCCCCGGCCTGCGCGCCGCGGGAACGGACGGCAGCGCGGCGGGCAGGCTCGGCTGGCACAGCAGCAGCGCCAGGTCGTCCCGGAGCGGCGCCGCCGACGTGTGCGCCATGAGCAGCGCATGCAGCGCTTCGAGGGCGTCGTCGAGCGTCGGGCGGGTCAGCGCCGCGCGGACCCGCTCGTCCAGCGGAAAGGCGGTCCCGTCCGCGTCGAGCGCCTCGATGAGCCCGTCGGTGTAGAGCAGCAGCCGCTCGTGGTCGGCCAGCCGGGCGCGCTGCACGCGCGGGTCCGGCTGCAGACCGAGCGGCAGCCCCGGCTCGGCAGGGGTCAGCGCCTCCATCCGGCGGCTGATCCGCAGCGGCGCCGGATGGCCGCAGTTGACCAGCCGCACCTCGCCCGGCGCGAACTCGGCCAGTACGGCCGTGACGAACCCCTCGTCGTCCAGCTCGGGGGTGAGCCGGGCGTCCAGCGTCGTGGTCAGCCGGACCAGGTCGGGCATGGTGCGGACGTGTTTGCGAAAGCAGTCGGTGGCGAGTGTCGAGAGCCGCGCGGCCTCGACGTCGTGGCCGCGTACGTCACCGATCAGCACCCGCGGGCCGTACGGGGAGTCCACCGCGGTGAGGAGATCGCCGCCGGTGACGGCGCTCTCGACGGCCGGGCGGTAACGGCCCGCGAGGCTGACGCCGCCCAGCTCGTCGGTGAACTCCGTCCCGGTCAATCCCCGCCCCTCCCACGCGCCCTGCGGTGGGACGGCCACTCTGGCACCGCGGCGGAATCACGCGGAAGCGGATGCCAGAAGCTGGTGGGAGACGATCGCGCGGCTTCGGGAAGTGTCGGGCAGTGACGCGAATACGGTCGTCAACCGAGCCCGGTGGTCACGCGTCGCCCGGTACCAGCGCGAAGAGCCGGGCCGCCAGCTCCGCGAACGGGCCGTCGATCGGCTCGGCGGCGAGGATCGCCCGCAGCGTCTCCGCCGTCTCCTCGTCGTACGCGGCGCTCACCGCCGCCAGCGCGGCGAAGTCGTGCACCAGCTGCCGCTCCAGCTCGGCGCGCGGGATGCGCTTGCCGTCCAGCCACTGCAGCGCGGTGGACTCGGCGAGCGAGATCCAGGAGCGGATCACCAGCTCCATGCGCGGGGTCGGCGTGACCAGGCCCAGGTGGGCGACTATCTGCTCGTAGGCGGACTGCCGCACGCCGTTGATCAGCGCGCTGGTGCGGCTGGACCCGACCGCCGGGCCGCCGCGCATCAGCGCGGAGAACCCGGGCCCGTGCTCGTCGACGAAGTCGAAGAAGCGGCCCATGACCCGCAGCAGGCGGGAGCCCAGCGGGCCTTCGTGCGGCTCGACGAAGCGCGCGGCGAGCTCGTCGGCGGCCCGCCCGAGCGCCGCTTCGTACAGGCTCTGCTTGCCGGGGAAGTAGTGGTAGACCAGCGGCCGCGAGATGCCCGCGGCCTCGGCTATCTCATCGATGGACACATCCTCCGGGGCGCGGTGGCTGAACAGGCCCAGAGCCACGGAGATCAGTTGGTCACGGCGTTCCTCGACGCCCATCCTGCGGCGCACCCCGGTCGTCATGCGAACACCCTAACGACCGGGGTGCGGCAGCGGTATGCCACCGCCGGACGGCCCGAACCGCTTCAGCCCCGGCCGGGATTCCGCGTCACAGATCGAGCACCAGCCGCTCCCCGTGGCAGCGGGAGACGCAGATCAGCATCTGGTCGTGGCGCTCGGCGTCGGTCAGCAGCTCGTCGCGGTGGTCGATGTCGCCCTCGACCACCTGCTGCAGACAGGTGCCGCAGAAGCCCTGTTCACAGCTGTACGGCAGGTTCGGCAGGGCCTGCTCGCGGATGGCGCGCAGGATGCTCTGGTCCTTGGCCACCGCGACCGTGCTGCCGGTGCGGCGCAACTCCACCTCGAACGCGCCCCCTGCCGTGCCGCCCGCCGGCGCGAACGCCTCCGTGTGCAGCTCCAGCCCGTCCGGCAGCAGCCCGGCGACCGCGTCCATCAGGGGCTGCGGGCCGCAGCAGTACACGGCGGAGTGCGGCGGCGCGTCGGCGAGCGCGGCGGCCAGGTCCGGCCGCCCGTCCTCGTCCTCGGCGACGATGCGCACCCGGTCCCCGCCGGCCCCCGCCAGCTTCTCGATCTCGGCCAGGAACGGCATCGAGGCGCGCGACCGCCCGCAGTACAGCAGCCGCCACGGCACGCCCTCCCGCTCCGCCCGGCGGACCATCGGCAGGATCGGCGTGATACCGATGCCGCCCGCGATGAAGAGGTACGCATGGCACTCTTCCAGCCGGAAGCGGTTGCGCGGCCCGCGGACCTCCACGACCGTGCCCTCGTGCAGCTGCTCGTGCACCTCCCGCGAGCCGCCACGGCCGTCCGCGATGAGCCGGGTGGCGATGGTGTACGTACCGCCGTCGGCGACGTCACCGCAGAGCGAGTACTGGCGCACCGTGCCCGAGGGCAGCACGAGGTCGATGTGCGCGCCCGGCTCCCAGCCCGGCAGCGCGTCGCCCTCCAGGCGCAGCCGTACGACGCCCTCGGCCTCCTCGGCGCGCTCGACGACCAGCAGTTCGCGGCGGCCGGGGCGCCCGGTGCCCGAGATCGGCTCCTCCAGGGCCGGCATCGGCCACAGCGGGGATTCCTTGATCCGGCGGCGCAGGGCGCGGTTGACCAGCAGCGCCGCGCCGGTGGCCACCACAAGGGCGCGGACGCGGCGGGAGCGGAGGACGGCAGTCATGTCAGGCGGCTCCGGGAGCGGTGCGGGACTCTGCGGCGGTCGCGGCGGGGGAGGCGGCGAGGTAGGCGGCGGCCTGCGAGGTGCTCCCGTACTGCGAGGGGTGGTACGTGCGGTGCAGATACTGCGGGATCGTGCGGGCCACGGCGCCGGTGGTGGGCAGTACGCCCTGCTGCCCGGCCCGGAAGAACTCCTTGAACGACGCCTTGCCGTCCAGCAGCGTCGGGTCGTTGGCCATGAAGAAGCGCACGCCGCGCTGCCACAGGAAGACCAGCGCGGCGAAGGCGGTGGCCCAGGTGCGGGCGCGCCGCCGGTAGCCGCCGTCCAGGTGCATGAAGAGGTCGAAGGCGACCGAGCGGTGCTCGACCTCCTCGGCGCCGTGCCAGCGCAGCAGATCCAGCATGGTCGCGTCGGCGCCCCTGGCGTCCAGCTCCTCGGCGTTGAGCACCCAGTCCCCGAGGAACGCCGTGTAGTGCTCGATCGCGGCGATCAGCGCGACCCGCTCCAGCAGCCACCAGTGGCGTGCGCGGCCCGGCGGCAGGGTGCGGTCGCCGAGCAGTTTCTCGAAGAGCCAGTCGACCTGGGCTGTGTACGGCGTGGGGTCCAGGCCCTGCTTCTTGAGGTGCGGCAGCACGTCGTCGTGCGCCTGGGAGTGCATCGCCTCCTGGCCGATGAACCCGATGACGTCGGCGCGCAGCCGCTCGTCCCGGATGTACGGCAGCACCTGCTTGTAGACGTGCACGAACCAGCGCTCGCCGGCCGGCAGCAGCAGATGCAGCACGTTGATCGTGTGCGTGGTGGACGGGTCGCCGGGGACCCAGTGCAGCGGGGTCCCGTCCCAGTCGAAAGCGACGTTGCGGGCCTTCAGCGGTATGTGTTCGGACGCGACCGGCTCGGGCCGCAACGGGGCCTTGTTAGACATGGCGTCAATGTACTGGGGGGTAAGGAAGGAACGACAGACCCTTGCACGAGGTTTTCGCGGGGAACGCCGACGGGGGTACGAGCGTGTGCCCGTACCCCCGTCTTGTGTCCCCGGGCGCTCAGTGCAGCGCCGTGAGCCGCCCGCCGTCCGGCAGCCGTGCCGTGAGCCGCGCCCGCTCGCCCGCCTCGGCGCGCACCGCCAGCAGCCGGCCCTTTGCGCTGCCGGTCACCCCGCCGCCCGCCGTCACCTTGCGCAGCTCCGCGCTGCCCGCCGCCACCAGCCACCAGTGCCCGGCCGCCGACTTCCACAGCACCCCGGCCAGCGCGTGCGGCGACCGCGGCCCGCAGGCCCGGCCGCCCTCCGTCCGGGCCGCCACCGCACCCGGTGCGTACCGCCGCGCCCCGGACTCCGCCACCGGCGCCTGGAACTGCGCCATCGTCCGGCTCCCGGGCCCGCGCCAGGTCTCGGCCCGCGTGCACAGCCACGCCGCCGTCCCGCCGCGCTCCGGCAGCCGCTGACGCGCGTACTCCCAGGCGTTCACGCTCCGCACGCCCAGCGACCGCACGGCCGCCAACTGGCAGGCCGTGCGCGCCCAGGCCGTCAGCGCCGCGTCGCCCGCCGGGTCGTCCGTACGGTCCGGAGGCCCGTACGTCAGCCGCGCCGGAGTCAGCTCGCCCAGGTCGGTGTAGAGGTGCCCGGCCATCCGCAGCGCGGGCCAGCGGGCGCAGGACGCGCCGCGCGCGGGCGCGGGCGCCGGGTCCGTCACGCCGTCCGCCGTGCGGCGCAGCGCGGCGGCCCGCTCCTTCGGGCCGCGGGTCAGGTCGGCGAGCGCGGCCTTGTGAACCCAAGGGGCCGTCAGATAGCGGACGTTGCCGTCCGTGCGGCTGACCACCAGCGCCGCCGAGCCCGCCGCGTCGGCCCCGTCCGTACGCGCGAAGTCCAGCGCCGCGCCGCCGCCCGGCCCGTCTGCCGACTCCGCGTACCGCACCACCCGCAGCTCGTCGTACAGCAGCACCACGGCGGCCCGGTCCACCTCACCCGCGTACAACAACTGCGCGGGGCCCGCTGCGGGTCCGGACGGCGTGCCGGGCGTCGCGGAGACCTGCACCCGGTCGCCGGGGCGGGCCCAGGCCGCCAGCGCGCGGCGCAGCAGGGCCGTGTCGTGCGTACGGGCGCCGCGCGCCGGCCAGACCGAGAAGTCCGTACGGACCGCGGTCCGCCAGGCGTCACCGGGTGCTCGGGTCAACTCGCCCGGGTCCAGGGCCCGTTCGGCTGCCGCGTTACGTGCGTACGGGGGCGCCGCCGCGCCGTCCCGGCCCCAGCCGTCGCCCGGCAGCGCGAGCAGCGCCCCGCACACCACCGTCGCGACGACCGCCGCCAGCACGGCGCGCACATGCTGCCGCCGCCGGATCAGGTCCGTCGGCCGGGCCTGCAGCGAGCAGGGGTCGAACTCGGCGGAGTCCAGCAGCGAGCCGTCCCGGCTGCCCGCGGGGGCCGCGGCGCCGTCCGCCTCGGCCAGCGCGTCCCGCGGCTCCGGCACGCCCGCGGCCGCCAGCGTCCGCCGCACCTCCCGGTCGCCCAGCCCCTCCAGGCCGCGCAGCGCGTACGCCGCGCGGGCCGGGGCCGACAGCGCCGACAGTGTCTGGTCCAGGGCCAGTTCGTCGGCGCCGCCGGAGCGCGGGAAGAGCCGCAGCCCCCAGACCTGGGGGAGCGGCGGCGGCAGCGAGATCCGCAGCCGCCCGAGCCGCACCGCCGGCCGGTCGACCGCGAGCGCCGCGCGCAGCACCCGCTGCCGTACGAAGGCGTACGCGGGGTCCGGCGCGGGCCGCCCGTCGGCGCCGGGACGCTGCGCGGGCAGCGCGCTCTCCGGGACGTCGGTGCGGTGCCGGGGCAGGGCGCGCTGGGTGACGGCGTGCGCGGTCAGCACCCGGCGGCTGCGGCCGAGCCGGGGCGGCAGCACCAGATAGGCCAGCCGCACCAGCCGCGGGTAGTGCTCCACGAGCACGGCTTCGGCCTGCTCGACGTCGATGACGCCGAGCGGGGAGGTGCGGTCCGGTGGCGGTGATATTGCCTGCTGCTGTTCCACGTTCCGTAGAACGAGTGATTCTTCGGATGGTCACTTTGACCATCGGGCCGACCGGCCGGGGCGGCCGGTCCCGAGCCGTGGCGGTCGCTCAGTGCCGGCGGTCGAGGTCGAACTCGCCGTCCCGGGCGCCCAGTACGAACGCGCGCCACTCGCCCTCGGTGTACCGCAGCACCACGTCGGGGTCGGTGGAATTGCGCATCGCCACCGCGCCGCGCTCCAGGAACGCGATCTCCACGGCTTCCTCGGCGTCGCCGGGGGCGCGCTGCCAGACGGCGTCGGAGATGTCGAGGGCGTAGAGCCACTCCTTCTCAGCTGCGGCGCTCATGCGGTGCTCTCCTCGCGATAGCCCGGTCGGTACGGAGGTCAGCGTACGCCGCGCCGACCTGCTACGGGGAGCGAACGAACGACCCCGGACAGTGCTTCACCGTCCGGGGCCGCCGTCGTGCCGTCGCAGGTACTCAGTCCGTGCGCCAGCCGTCGAACTCCACCCGGCCGCGGGCGCCCGAGCCGCCGTTGGCCGCCGACATGTGCAGCCCCGCGTCCTGCGCGGTGGCCGCGCCGGGCACGGTGGCGGTGGCGACCGTGCGCCAGGTGCGGCCGTCGTCCGTGGAGTACTCGCCCTTGAACGCGCCGCCCGCGTCCCGCGAAAGCCGCAGCGTGACCGGCGCCTTGACGCCCGTGACCCGCTCGTACCGGTCCAGCGTGCCGTCGCCGTCGGTGTCGTAGGACAGCGCGACGCCGTTCTCCGGCGTGACGGAGAGGTTCACGAACCCCGCCGAGTCCGCCTCCGCCAGGCTGTTCCGGACGACGATCCCGGCACGCGCCCACGGGCCGGTGGTGGTCTGCTCGGTCACCTTCACCGTCACCGAACCGCCCGAGCGCAGCGCCCCCGGACGGTAGACGGCGCCGAACTCGGCGGTGGCCTTCCACAGGTCGGCGCCCGCTCCGTCGATGGCGAACCGCCCGTCGAGCTGACCGAAAACCGCCTCGTTGGTGGTGACCGTGCGCAGGCCCTCGTCCAGCGGCCCGGCCACGAAGAGCGATCCCGTGCGCACCGTCGAGACCGCCGTCTCGCCCTTCGGCCCGTAACTGACCGTCAGTTCGTACGGCATCGGCTTCAGCGGCGACGTCAGCGGTTCGGCGGGCGCCGCGACCCGCCAGTCGACGGCTCCCTTGCCGCCGGCCTCTATCGACGGCAGCGAGACGGGGCCGCGGTCCTCGGCGTCCACGCCGCTCAGCGCGAAGTCCACCCGGCCGGTGTCCCGCAGCCCGCTGACGTTGTGCAGGGTCGCGGTGACGGTGGTCGCGCCGCCCGGCGTCATGGCGGCCGGCTCGGCGGTGACCACGACCCGCCCCTGGTACGGCGCCCTGGCGAGCACGTCGTGCACCTTCTCGGCGGTGCGGTAGGCGTCGGTGGTGGGCCGCAGCGGGTAGTTCTTGCGCTCCCGCGTCCACGGTTCCTCTATGGCATACCAGTCGAACGCCTTCGGCTTGCGGTTCCCGGCGAGCGCGTCCTCCAGCTCGTCCAAGTACCGCTGCCACTGCGGGAGATGGAAGTCACCGATCAGGCCGTGCCAGTCGCGGTTGGCGTAGTTGGCGAGCCGTCCGCCGTCCGCGGTGGGGCGGTCCGCCCACGTGGTGATCAGCACCCGCGCGGTGCGTTCCAGCTGCGCCTCCTCCCGGGCGCCGGTCGCCATCCGCTTGGCGGCGTCCAGCCACGGGCCGAGGAGGAAGTGCCGGTGCGCGCCGGTCATGTCCTCGCTGAGCCGCATCAGCTGGAGCCAGAGCTTGGCGAGGTTGCGGAAGGCGGCCAGGTCCTTGCGTTGGTACGCCTCCTGGAGCTGCGGGATCAGCTGCCAGGAACGATTCGCCAGCGCCTGCCGGGCCAGGTCGGTCAGGTCCAGGCGGTACGCGTCGCTGTCGCGCAGCGCGGGCCGGACCGCCAGCAGCGCGGCGAACGCGGCGTCGAGCCGGGCGGAGGAGAACGCGGGGGTGTGCGTGGCGTAGTACGTGCCGGAGCGGGCCGTGAGCGAGGGGCGTGCGGCGAAGATCGAGTCGTGCGGCCGCCCGTCCTTGCTGCTGATCTCGTACGTGCTCTCCCGGAGCGCCGCGAACGCCGCTCGCGCCTTGGCGTCCCGGCCGCCGTACCGCGCGTCCGCGTATCCGTCGAACCACGCCGCGCGGTCCACCGCCTCCTCCCGCCACGCCAGCTCGCTGAAGAGCTCGAACGCGGCCGGGTCCCGCTCGGTGGCCTCGGCCATGTAGGCCGTGCCGACCAGCTTGCTGCCCTTCTTGTCGCGCCACTTCGTGAACCGTTCGGCCCACATGTGGGTCTTGGCCCCTATGGTCGTCCGGCCGCCGAAGTTCGGGATCGTGCCGAACGCGTACGGCACGTCGCCCCAGTCCTTCTCCCGGTCCTTGACCGTCTCCAGGTCCGAGAGGCCGTCCACGATCAGCATGTGCTTGTGGTCGACGGCGTCCAGCAGGTCCCGCCGCGGGTTCTCCTGCCAGCCGAGAATCACCCACGTGGCGTCCTTGTGGGCGGCCAGCATCGCCCGCTCCACGGCCTTCGCGGCGGCCGGCACCGGGACGTTCCCCGGGTTGCCGCCCTCGTGCAGCAGGTCCATCTTGAAGTGCTTGATGGTCCCGAAGAGCGCCTTCTGGTGCTTGTAGAACGACGCCGCGACCCTCTCGAAGACCTTGGTACGCGGGTCCAGCCAGTCGGGGCGCTTCAGGCCCGCCCAGTTGCCCTGCGGGACGACCTTGGCGCCGGGATTGCGCCGCACGAAGCCGTCCGGGACGGTGCCGAAGTAGCCCGGCAGCACCGGGTGCATCCCCAGCGACCGCAGCCGGTCGGCGATCCGCTTGCCCAGCGCGGTCCGCTGGGCGAGCAGCTCCTTGCTGACCGGGCCGCCGTAGCCGCTCATGTTCTGCAGCAGCCACCACGGCTGGTGCGTCGGCGCCGGGAGCCAGGCGCGCGCCTCGGCGTCGGTGTACCCGAAGTCCTGCAGGACCCGGTGGTACACGGCCTCCGAGCCCGCCGTGACCAGGACCTCGTTCACGCCGTGCAGCGCGAGGACGTCGATCGTGCGTTCCCAGTGGGCCCAGTCGGCGTAGGGCGCGGTGTACCCGTCGTGCGTGTCGTTGAGCGCGAAGCGGTGGGCGAGGGCGGTGGAGCGCTGCAGCGGGCGCTTGGGTGCGGGGAGCTTCGCGGGGAGGTTCAGCTGCTCGCCGGCCCAGGAGATGTGTGCCTGGCAGGTGTACTTCAGGTACCAGTTCACGCCGGTCAGGATCGCGGCCGGGCTGGTGCCCGTGACCTCGATGCGGCCGGGCGCGCCGGCCACGAGGAACCGCTCGGCGGTGCCCGCGGGGCGCTTCACCGAAGTGAGGTGGAACTGGTCGGCGTGGTGGGGGAGGAGGCGCTTGAGCGCGGCGAGCGCCGGTGCGGTGTCGAAGGGAGCAGCGGTGGGTTTGCGGCTCGTCGGGCCCGCGGGGCGTGCCGGCCCCGGTACGGCGGAGGCGGCCATGGCGGGGGTATGCCCGCCGACCGCGACCGTGACACCCAGGGCGCCCGCGGTACCCAACACGTTGCGTCTAGTGACGTGGCTCACGCATGCCCCCACTGCTCGGCAGTATCAACGGTTACGTGCGAGGGGTCACGCTAACGGGCAGTCAGTCCATCTCCAAGGATGTTGATACGACCAGAACGCGCCGAATGTCGCGGCTGTGGGCCGGTGGAGTGAGAGGGGTTTCGGCGCGTTTTCGACCGTTGTCGCGGCTTCTGCGTCGAGCGTGACCCGGGCCCTTCGGGGGCCAGTGTTCGGCGGTTTCTTACCCGCGCTCCTACTGGGCTTCACGCGACGGGGCGCCGGGCGGGGGAAAAGTCGGCTGGGCGGCCGGGGTCTCCCCGGGCTCTCGCCGCCGCTGTGTCACGACCGCCGTGCCCGCCGGCCGGTGCCGTCCCCGCGACGGCCGGTGCGGTTCCCGCTCACCTGGATGGACGGAGCTGTCATGTCCACGTCTTCGCCTATGACGACCGCGTTCCCGCACGCCCAGCCCACCCCGCACGTGCCCGCGCCGGGCGCCCCCGCCGCGTACACCACCTCCATAGCCGACTCGATCGAGCAGATCCGCGCCGCCCAGCGGCTGCGCCACCAGGTGTTCGGCGAGGAGATGGGCGCCACGCTGCACTCCCCGCTGCCCGGCCACGACATCGACGACTACGACGACCTCGTGGACCACCTGATCGTCACCGAGACCGCGACCGGCGAGGTCGTCGGAACCTACCGGCTGCTGCCGCCCGGCCGCAGCGAATGGCTCTATTCGGACGGCGAATTCGATCTGTCCGGACTGCGCGCGCTGCGCCCCTCGCTCATCGAGGCCGGCCGCTCCTGCGTCCACCCCGACCACCGCACCGGCGCGGTCATCAACCAGATGTGGGCCGCGCTCGCCCGCTACACCCTGCTCTCCGGCCACCGCTACCTCGCCGGCTGCGCTTCCGTACCGCTCGCCGACGGCGGGCAGTGCGCGCGGGCGGCCTGGGAACTCGGCCGCACCAAGCACGCCGCACCCGAGGAGCTGCGGGTCCGGCCGCACCGGCCCTGGCTGCCGGACACGGCAACCGCCGCGGCCCCCGGCGCGGGCGACCGCGCCCAGCTGCCGCCCCTGCTCCGCGGCTACCTCCGGGTCGGCGCCTGGATCTGCGGGGCGCCCGCGCACGACCCGGAGTTCGACGTGGCCGACTTCTTCGTCGTCCTGGACATGGACCGGCTCGGCGACCGGTACCGGCGGTTCTTCCTGGGCGACCAGCGGTGAGCGCCGGGACCGCAGTACCCGGCACCGCGGCCCCCGGCGCCGCCCGGTCGGGCATCTGGGACGTGCTCTCCACCTGCACGTCCGGCTGCATCACGCACGCCGCGCCCCGGGTACCGCTCGCCGGGGCGGCACGCCGCGCCGCGTCCTTCGCCCACGTACTGCTGCGCGCAGCCGCCGACCGGGACCGGCTCGCGGAACCGGGGCGGCTGCGGCGGCACGCCCGCGCCTCCCTGGCCGCGCTGGGCGTCGGTCTGGTCCACGACGGCCCGCCGCTGCGGGTGGCGGCCGACGCGACCGGCGGCCCCGGCACGCTCGTCGTGGTCAACCACATCTCCTGGCTGGACATCCTCGCGCTGCTCGCCGTCGAACCGGTCACCATGCTCGCCAAGCAGGAGGTCGGCGGCTGGCCCGTCATGGGCCCGCTCGCCCGCCGCGCCGGCACCCGCTTCATCGACCGCAGCAGCCCCCGCGGCCTCCCGCAGGCCGTGGCCGACCTCGCGGCGGAGCTGCGCGACGGCCGCTCGGTGGTGGTCTTCCCGCAGGCCACGACGTGGTGTTCGGCGACCGAGGGCGGCTTTCGCCGGGCGACGTTCCAGGCGGCCATCGACGCGGGCGCGCCGGTCCGCCCGGTCACCGTCCGGTACCTCCAGCACGGCGCGCCCTCCACGGTGCCCGCCTTCGTCGGCGAGGAGGACCTGGCGTCCTCGCTCCGCCGCGTCCTCACGGCGAGCGCCCTCACGGCCCGGGTCACGGTGCATCCGCCGCTGCTACCGGGCACCCGCGACCGCCGCGACCTGGCGGCGGTGACCGAAGCGGTGATACTCGGCCGCCGCCCCGCGGAACCGGCCGCGCACGCCTGAGCGCGCTGCGGGGGCCGCCCGCCCCGGAGCCCGGCGGGCGCGGCCCGGGTGACAGGATGGCGGCTCGTGACCTCCGATGCCCGCCCGCCGTTCCGCGCCGTGCGCGCCGCGCTCTTCGCGGCCGTGTGCGTGGTGCTGGCGGCGGCCGGGCACGCGGCGATGTCCGGCGAGGCCATTCCGCCAGGCGTACTGGCCGTGGCCCTGGCCGCCGTCGGCGCGGCGGCCTGGCTCGCCGCGGGGCGACAGCGCGGCCTCCCGGCCATCGCGGGCGGAGTGCTGACAGTACAGACGGTCCTGCACCTCGCGTTCGCCGCGGCCCAGCAGGCCGACGCGACTCCAAAGGCTCACATGGCGGGCATGCCGGGCGCCCACGCGATGCATTCGATGCATTCCATGCACGAGACGCACTCGATGCATGGGATGCACTCGATGCACTCGATGCACGGCATGGCGGACGGCATGTCCGCCGGGATGACCGCCGCGCATCTCCTTGCCGCCCTGCTGTGCGCACTGTGGCTGCGCCGCGGCGAGGCCGCGTTCTTCCAACTGCTGCGGTGCGTGGCGGCCCTGGCCTTCCGGGCGTTGCGCCTGGTCGTCGTGGTATGCCGGACCCCCGCTCCGGTACGCAAGGCGCGGGCACCGGAACGCACCCACCCGCGCGTTCCCCGCTGGGAACTGATCGCTGACGTCGTCAGCCGGCGCGGGCCGCCGGTGGGCGCGGTGTTGCGCATCACCGCGCCCGCCGGCCCGCCCCTGCCCCGCTGAGTCCGTACTCGACCCCGGGCCGGGGGCACGGCCATGGCGCGGACATTTCCCTTGTTCGCCGCTGAAAGGTGAAGAAATCACCATGTCCGTACTCGACCCTGCCCGCACGCGGGAGGCCGCCGAGCCGCCGCCCCGGCGCGCCGGATGGCCCGCGCTGCGCCCGCTCGTGCTGCGGCTGCACTTCTACGCGGGGCTGCTGATCGCCCCGTTCCTGCTCGTCGCCGCCGTGACGGGCCTGCTGTACGCCGGTTCCCTCCAGGCGGAGAAGATCGTGTACGCGCACGAACTCCGCACCGACGCCCGCGGTACGCAACTCCCGCTCTCCCGCCAGGTGGACGCCGCCCTGCGGGCACACCCCGAAGGCACCCTGACCGCGGTCCGGCCGTCCGCCGAACCCGGCGCCACGACCCGGGTCGCCCTCGACGTGCCCGGCCTCGGGGAGAGCGAATCGCTGGCCGTCTTCGTCGACCCGTACACCGGCAAGGTGCGCGGCGCGCTGGAGAGTTACGGCAGCTCCGGCGCGCTGCCGCTGCGCGCCACCATCGACCACCTCCACCGCGATCTGCTGCTCGGCGAACCGGGGCGGCTCTACAGCGAGCTGGCCGCCAGCTGGCTGTGGGTGGTCGCGCTCGGCGGAGTACTGCTGTGGCTCGGGCGGCGGCGCGCGGCGCGCAAGCTGCGCGGTACGACGGGGCGTCGTCGCACGCTGTCCTTGCACGGCACGGTCGGCCTGTGGTCGGCCGTCGGCCTGATCGCGCTCTCCGCGACGGGCCTGACCTGGTCCACGTACGCGGGCGAGCACATCGGGCGGATCCAGGACGCGCTGGGCGGCGCCACCCCGGCCGTGTCGACCGAGGTCCCGGGGATGCCGCCGAACATGCCGGGCATGGACCACGGCGCGCACGCGCAGCACGAGGGCCACGCCGGGCACGGCAGTACCCGTGCCCAGCCGCTCGACGGGCTCGACGCCACCCTGCGTACAGCACGGAAGGAGGGCTTGAGCGGGCCCGTGGAGATCCGCATCCCGACCGCCGCAGCGCCCGCGTACGTCGTCCAGCAGACCGACAAGCAGTGGCCCGCGCACCTGGACTCGATCGCGGTCGACCCGGCGAGCGGGCAGGTCACCGACCGGCTCGACTTCGCCGACCACCCGCTGCTCGCCAAGCTGACCCGGTGGGGGATCGACGTGCACATGGGCGTGCTGTTCGGCCTCGCGAACCAGGTGGCGCTCGCCGCCCTGATGGCCGCGCTGATCCTGGTGATCGTGTGGGGTTACCGGATGTGGTGGCAGCGCAGGCCGCGCCGTGACTCCGGCTTCAGCGCCGGGCGGGCCTACCCGCGCGGCGCCTGGCGGCAGCTCCCGCTGCCGGTACTGCTCCCGCTGGCGGCGGTGACGGCCGCGGTGGGCTGGTTCCTGCCGCTGTTCGGCATACCGCTGCTGGGTTTCCTGGTGATCGACGTGTGCGCCGGGGCACTGGCCCGACGGCGCGCGCGGACCGCCTGACGTGACGGCCTGCGGGGCCCGGCCGCACCGGCAGGGCCCCGCAGGCACACGGTCAGGACACCGGCACGTACTTGTAGCCGACACGCCGCACCGTCACGATCGACGAGCGGTGCGCGGCGCCCAGCTTGCGGCGCAGGCGGGCGATGTGGACGTCGACCGTGCGGCCGTCGCCGACATGCCCGTAACCCCACACCGTCGTCACGAGCTGGTCGCGGGTGTGCACCCGCTGCGGGTGCGCCACCAGGTGTGCCAGCAGCTCGAACTCCAGGAAGGTCAGCTCCAGTTGACGGTCCTGGACGTGCACGGTGCGGCGCTCCGGGTCGACCCGGACGCCGCCCTCGCCATAACTGGCAGCGGGGGCCTTGGACTCCGGCTCGGGCTCAGGACGGGGCGTGGCGGCGGCCGGTACGAGGACGAGGTAGCCGACCATCGGGGGCCGGCCCGGCAGCTCGGGAAGGGTGTGCTGAGGGGCCGGCAGCCAGGTGGCGTCGGCGCCCAAGAGGTCGGCGACCGGCGGTACTTCGTCGGGGGCCACGGCACGCAGCCGGGGCGGAGCGGGAACGGCGGCCGTCGGGGCGGTGGCAGAGAGGGATCGTACGTTCGTCATCGAGGTCAGCTCTTTCGCGCAGTGGGGCGTCGGGGGACGTCGTGCGCGCGGGCAGGGCTGCTGTCTGGGTGCTTTGCGGGCCCGCGCTCAGTGCGCGCGGCAACACAGACGGTCGAAGAGGTGATCCTGCCGGGACGGCCAGAACGGCTCGAGGTCGGTGCGACCCGTCGAGGTTTCGGTGAGGCTGGCCATGCCCCTATTCAACCAGACGGGGCGTGATCTGTCCTTCGTGCGCCCGTCATACGAGAAGGGCGCCCCGCGTCAAGCGGGGCGCCCCTCACGGGAATTGCGTGCCTCGGACCGTGCCTCAGACCTGGAGGGCCTTCTCCAGCGCGGTGCAGCAGGTGTCCACCATCAGGCGAGTGACCACGTAGGGGTCGACGTTCGCGTTCGGGCGGCGGTCCTCGATGTAGCCCTTCTTGTCCCGCTCGACCTGCCACGGGATGCGGACCGAGGCGCCGCGGTCGGACGCGCCGTAGCTGTACTGGTCCCAGGGGGCGGTCTCGTGGGCGCCGGTCAGGCGGTCCTCGATGCCGGTGCCGTACTGCTTCACGTGCTCCAGCGGCTTGCCGTCCTGGCCCAGCGACTCGCACGCGGTGATGATCGCGTCGTAGCCCTCGCGCATCGCCTTGGTGGAGAAGTTGGTGTGCGCGCCCGCGCCGTTCCAGTCGCCCTTGGCCGGCTTGGCGTCCAGGGTGGCGGTGATGCCGTAGTCCTCGGCGGTGCGGTAGAGCAGCCAGCGCGCGATCCACATGTGGTCGGAGACCTCCAGCGCCGGCAGCGCGCCGACCTGGAACTCCCACTGACCCGGCATGACCTCGGCGTTGATGCCGGAGATGCCCAGGCCCGCGGCGAGGCAGTGGTCGAGGTGCTTCTCGACGATCTCGCGACCGAAGATCTCCTCGGCGCCGACGCCGCAGTAGTAGCCGCCCTGCGGGGCCGGGTAGCCGCCCTCGGGGAAGCCGAGCGGGCGGCTGCCCTTGAGGAAGGTGTACTCCTGCTCGATGCCGAAGATCGGCTCCTGGTTCGCGAACTTCTCCGCGACCGGACGCAGCAGCGCACGGGTGTTGGAGGCGTGCGGGGTCATGTCGGTGTTGAGCACCTCGCACAGGACGAGGATGTGCTCACCGCCGCGGATCGGGTCCGGGCAGGAGAAGACGGGCTGCAGCACGAGGTCGGAGGAGTGACCCTCGGCCTGGTTGGTGCTGGAACCGTCAAAGCCCCACACGGGCAGCTCGGCCAGCTCACGGGGCCCGGAGAGGATCTTCGTCTTCGAGCGGAGCTTGGCGGTCGGCTGCGTGCCGTCGATCCAGATGTACTCGGCCTTGATGGTCACGGGGGCCCTTCCTGCGGTTTGGTACGAATACGCGTGCGGGCGTACTCATGCACCATGGCAACGAGCCGTTTCCCGGCCATTGCTCGAATGTGAACCCCGTGTTACCTGGGCCCGCTGTGACGCACGCCATGCGGGACCCGCTCCCTGACCGTCTCGAAATGGCCGGTCAGTATGCGTGAACGCGCCGTGTGACGTGTCACAGACAACATTGCGACACTGTGACACGTTCAACTGCGTTACTCCTCCGTACAGTTGGCACGTCCGCCCGCACGCGTGGAGAGGATCGCATGAGCACACTTGAAGCCACGGCGCTCGACGAACTGGTCGATACGGCCCGCTATCCCCTGGCGGACCCGGACGGCGCCGAGGGCCGCGCCCTGACCGCCCGCGCCCGCCACGAGCTGGATACGCTCGGCTGCACCGTACTGCCGGACTTCGTCCGCCCGGCCCTGCGCGACACGCTGCGCGAGGAGTGCGCGGACCTCGCGCCCCGTGCGTACTACGACGTCGAGACGGTCAACGTCTACAACACCTCCGTGGACGCGGACCTGCCCGCGGACCACCCGGGCCGCACCACCTTCGAGCGCGGCAACGCCTTCGTCGCCCGTGACCACATTCCGGCCGAAGCGCTCATCAGCCGGCTCTACCGCCACGAGGCGTTCCGCACCTTCGTCGCCCGCTGCTTCGGCCTCCCCGGGCTGTACGAGCTCGCCGACCCGCTCGCCGGCCTCGTCCTCAACGTCGTCGCGCCCGGCCGGGAACACCCCTGGCACTTCGACACCAACGAGTTCACCGTCTCCATGCTCACGCAGGAGGCCGAGGCCGGCGGCGCCTTCGAGTACTGCCCGAACATCCGGTCGGCGAAGGACGAGCACTTCGACGACGTACGGGACGTCCTGGCCGGCCGCGGCGAGCGGCTGATCCGCCGCCTCCCGCTGCACACCGGCGACCTCCAGCTCTTCAAGGGCCGCTACTCCCTGCACCGCGTCAGCCCCGTCGGCGGCGGCACGGCACGCCACTCGGCGATCTTCGCGTACAGCGAGCGCCCCGGCGTCATCGGCAGCGTGGCCCGCACCCGCCAGCTCTTCGGCCGGGTGCTCCCCGAGCACCTGGCGGCGGCCGAGGGCCGCGCCGTGCGGGGGGACGAGCTGCTGGACTGAGCCGTCGCGGGGCATCCTCCCTATAACGGGGCGCCCCGCAGCACGCCGCAGGACGTTTCCCCACTCGCGATCCACGGAGGAGCAACCCCGTGCGCTTCGACACGACCGGAAAAGTCTCGCTCGACCACATCTACACGCAGCCCGACCCGCGCGCGTACTTCACGGTGCTGCGCACGCTCGACTACTGCGTACCGCAGCTCGCCAAGCCGTACTTCGCCAAGCTCCTCAAGGAGTACCGCGAGGACCGGCGGGTGGCGGTGCCCAAGGTCGTCGACATCGGCTGCTCGTACGGCATCAACGCCGCGCTGCTGAAGTACGACGTGTCCATGGACGAGCTGTACGCCCGCTACGGCGGCGACGCGGCCGCCGGGCTGACGCGCGAGGAGCTGCTGGCCCGGGACCGGGAGCTGTCCCGCGCCCGCCGGCCCGCCCAGCTCACCCGCTTCGTCGGCCTCGACGCCTCCGAGAACGCCCTCGCGTACGCGCGCGAGGCCGGCTTCCTCGACGACACCGTCCACGCCGACCTGGAGAACCACGACCCCACACCGGACCAGCGCGCCCTGCTGTCCGGCGCCGACCTGGTGTTCTCCACCGGCTGCATCGGCTACGTCACCGAACGCACCCTCACCCGCGTCGTCCGCGCGCAGGGCGGCCACCGGCCCTGGATGGCCCACTTCGTGCTGCGGATGTTCCCGTTCGACCCGGTCGAGCGGGCGCTGGCGGGCCTGGGCTACGAGACCACCCGCGTCGACGGGATGCACAAGCAGCGCCGCTTCGCCTCCCCCGAGGAACAGGCGCTCGTCCTGGACACGATGTCGGCAGCCGGAGTGGATGCCACCGGTCTGGAAGCGGAAGGCTGGCTGTACGCACAGCTCTACGTCTCCCGGCCGTACGGCCCGGCAGGACGCCTCCGGTCCCATGATCCTCACGACCCGAATCGAGAGCAGCTTTGAACCCCAGTCAGGGCACGGCCACCGCACCCCCGGCCACCGCCGCCCCCACCACCTCCACCTTCGCCCATGAGGACACCCTGCCGCGGGTGCCGCTGCCCTCGCTGGAGGACAGCTGCGAGCGGTTCCTCGCCTGGTGCGGGCCGCTGCTGACCCCCGAGGAGCGGGCGGCGACCGAGGCGGAGGTGGTCGCCTTCCGCCGCCCGGACGGCCCGGGCCCGGTCCTGCAGGCGGCGCTGGCCGGGTACGACCGCACGCCCGGCGTGCACAGCTGGCTCGACACCTTCTGGCCCTACCGCTACCTCGGCCGCCGGGACCGCATCGCCCTCAACGCCAACTTCTTCTTCCTCTTCCAGGACACCGGGCAGCAGCAGGCCGAGCGGGCGGCCGGGCTGATCGCCGGGGCGCTCGCCTACAAGAAGCAGCTCGACGAGGAGAAGATCCCGCCCGTGGTGCTGCGCGGGGCGCCGCAGACCATGGAGCAGAACAAGTACCTCTTCTCCACCACCCGCATCCCCGGCGCGGAGCAGGACACGGTCCGCCACCCGTACTCCGAGGAGTGGCCCGGCCCCTCGGACGCGCGCCACATCGTGGTGTTCTTCCGGGGAGCGATGTACCGGATGGACGTCCTGGCCGCCGACGGCACCCCGCACAGCCTCGCCGACCTCGAAGCGGGGCTGGCCGCCGTGGTGAAGGCCGGCGCGGAACCGCCGGCACCGGGCACGTCCGTGGGCCACCTCACCACCATGGCCCGCGCCGAGTGGGCGGCCGCCCGCGCCGACCTCCTCGCTCACCCCGGCAACGCGGCAGCCCTCGACACCGTCGAAACGGCTCTCTTCTGCGTCTCCCTGGAGGACTTCGCGCCCGCCGACACCCAGGAGACCTGCGACGAGCTGCTCTACGGGGACCGCGGCAACCGCTGGTTCGACAAGGCCGTGACCTTCGTCGTCTTCGCCGACGGCCGGGCCGGCATCAACGTCGAGCACTGCGAACTGGACGGCACGACCATCCTCAGCTTCGTCGACGCCCTCCTCGGCACCCCCGCCGAGGAGCACTCCCGGCTCTCCGGCGCCCGCTCCCAGGGCCGCCCCGAGATCGCCCCGGTCGTCTTCGCGCTGGACGACGCCCTCCAGGCCAGGGCCCGCGCCGCCGCCGAGTCCTTCGCCCAGTACGGCGCGGACACCGCCACGCAGACGGTGTCCTTCGAGGACTTCGGCAGTACCGCGGCCAAGGCCCTCCGCACCTCGCCCGACGCCTTCGTGCAGCTCGCGTACCAGCTCGCCCACCAGCGCGCCAAGGGCCGGCTGGGCGCCACGTACGAGTCGATCGCCACCCGCCAGTGGCGGCGCGGCCGCACCGAGGCCATGCGCGTCGTCACCCCCGAGATCCAGGCGTTCGTGGCCGCCATGGAGGACCCGGCGGCCGACGCCGAGGCCCGCCGCGCCGCCTTCCGCACCGCCGCGGCGGCCCATGTCACCCGCGCCAAGGAGTGCCAGGCGGGCGACGCGCCCGAGCAGCACCTGTGGGAACTGGAGCTGATCCAGCGCCGCCGCGGCGCGGACCTGGGCGTGCCCGAACAGCCGGCGCTCTACCGCTCCCCGGGCTGGCTGACGATGCGCGACGACTACCTGAGCACCAGCTCGGCGCCGTCCGAGTACATCCAGTACTTCGGCTTCGGCTCCACGAGCAGCCGCTGCATCGGCATCGCCTACGTCCTCCTCCCCGACCGCTTCAACCTCTACCTGAGCACCCCACGCCCGGTAGCCGACCAGATGCACGCCTTCGCGGACCACCTCCGCACGGCGGTCGCAGAACTGCGGGAGCTGCTGGCGGGGGAGTAACGCGCCTCTTCGCCATACGGCAGGGCCGCCACCCGACGCGGGGTGGCGGCCCTCCCCTATGGCGCTCACGGCGGGGCCTCACGCGGGGCCGGGCCGGCGCCGCGACCGCCGGATTTGCCCTGGCCCGGGGGCGGTATGCCACAGTGGTCCGCCCCGGCCGTCCGGGCGCGCGCGTGCGCAGCCGTCGCCGGGGACCCCCCTTAACCCAGACCTTCCGGCCGCAGCGCCCTGCGTGTCCGGAATGCCGCTTTCCCGACGACCTCCCTGAGAGCGATGCAGGCAACGACTCTTGCTCCCCGAGCCGCCGACCTGTTCACCCAAGGTCTGGAGAACCGGACCGGCGCCGCCCTGCTGCGCTTCGGCGCCGCCCGGCCGCGCCCGGCCGACCGGATCAGCTGGACCACCGACGGCGCCGCCGCCTGGCTCGACGACGCGCGCGGTCATGTGTGGTCCGTCGGCGAGCCGGACGCCGCCGCCGGCCTCGTACTGCGCGCCGCGCTGGGCTCTCCCGACCGGGTACGGGAGTTCACCGGCCCCCTCGGCACGGAAACCCTGGTCGGCCGCCACCTGCCGCTGACCGACATCGTCGAGTGGATCTTCCGCTGGACCCTGGACGAGCCCCCGGCGCAACGCGGCGAGGACCGCGTGATCGTCCTCGACGAGTCCCACCACGCCGAAATCCGCGCCTTCCTCGCCGAGCACAGCCCCGCCCACTCCACCGGCCCCGGCTCCGCCGACGTCAGCCTGTGGGCCGGCATCCGCGACCCCGACGGCCGGCTCGTCGCCTGCGGCGCCCTGAGCAGCCTGCGCGACAGCGGCGCCCCGCTGATGGCCTCGGTCGCCACCGACGCCACCCTCCGCGGCCAGGGCCTCGGCGCGATCCTGACCTCCTGGCTCACCCGCCACGCCGTCCGCCTCCACGGCTTCTGCACCCTCTGGCAACTGGCCGACAACACCCCCGCCGACCGCCTCTACACCCGCCTCGGCTACCGCAACGAGGACCCCTGCGTCTCGGCCCGTATCCCGGCGCACTGACCGCACGACCGGCCTCCCCCAGCAGCACAGGCGCGGAATCTCCCGTTTCGGGCTATACCGGAGGATCAGGGTGTATGGCCTGACGGGAGGTCCCGCATTGCTGACCATCAATGTGGCGCTATTACTCGCTGTCATCCTCTTCCTGCTGCTGCGCCGCCGCGTGCAGGCCAGAAGCCGAGTCGACCAGACGGTGACGGTGCTCCTCGCCGTGTCGTTCGGAGTCCTCATCGCCACGACCCCGCTCGGCCAGGGAATCCTGGATGTCCTGGGTCAGCTCACGAACGGCATCTCCCAGGTCGGCTCCTGAACGCCGCGAGGGCCGGCACCCCAACGTGGGGTGCCGGCCCTCGTCCGACAAAGAGCGCCGCTCTTAGATGTCGAAGTACAGCTCGAACTCGTGCGGGTGCGGGCGGAGCTGGATCGGGGCGATTTCGTTGGTGCGCTTGTAGTCGATCCAGGTCTCGATCAGGTCCGAGGTGAAGACGCCGCCCTGCTGGAGGTACTCGTTGTCCGCCTCCAGGGCGTCGAGGACCGCGGGGAGGGAGGTCGGGACCTGCTGGACGTTCGCGTGCTCCTCGGGAGCCAGCTCGTACAGGTCCTTGTCGATCGGCTCGGCCGGCTCGATCTTGTTCTTCACGCCGTCCAGGCCCGCGAGGAGGAGCGCGGAGAACGCCAGGTACGGGTTGGAGGACGGGTCCGGGGCGCGGAACTCGACGCGCTTGGCCTTCGGGTTCGAGCCGGTGATCGGGATACGCATCGCGGCCGAACGGTTGCGCTGCGAGTACACCATGTTGACCGGGGCCTCGAAGCCGGGGACCAGGCGGTGGTAGGAGTTCACCGTCGGGTTGGTGAAGGCCAGCAGCGACGGAGCGTGCTTGAGGATGCCGCCGATGTAGTAGCGGGCGGTGTCCGAGAGGCCCGCGTAGCCCTGCTCGTCGTAGAAGAGCGGCTCGCCACCGGACCACAGGGACTGGTGGACGTGCATGCCGGAACCGTTGTCACCGAAGATCGGCTTCGGCATGAAGGTCGCGGTCTTGTTGTTGCGCCAGGCGACGTTCTTCACGATGTACTTGAAGAGCATCAGGTCGTCGGCCGCGGCGAGCAGCGTGTTGAACTTGTAGTTGATCTCCGCCTGGCCGGCGGTGCCGACCTCGTGGTGCTGGCGCTCGACCTTCAGGCCCGCGCGGTCCAGCTCCAGGGAGATCTCGGCGCGCAGGTCGGCGAAGTGGTCGACCGGCGGGGCCGGGAAGTAACCGCCCTTGTAGCGGACCTTGTAGCCGCGGTTGTTCTCCACCGCACCGGTGTTCCAGGCGCCGGCCTCGGAGTCGATGTGGTAGAAGGACTGGTTCGCCGACGTCTCGAAGCGGACGTTGTCGAAGACGTAGAACTCGGCCTCGGGGCCGAAGAACGCGGTGTCGGCGATGCCGGTGGAGGCGAGGTACGCCTCGGCCTTCTTCGCCACGTTCCGCGGGTCACGGCTGTACTGCTCGCCGGTGATCGGGTCGTGGATGAAGAAGTTGACGTTGAGGGTCTTGTCCCGGCGGAACGGGTCGACACGGGCCGTGGTGAGGTCCGCGCGCAGCGCCATGTCGGACTCGTGGATGGCCTGGAAGCCGCGGATCGAGGAGCCGTCGAAGGCGAGCTCCTCGGTCGGGTCGAACGCCTCCGCCGGTACCGTGAAGTGCTGCATGACACCGGGCAGGTCGCAGAATCGGACGTCGACGAACTTGACGTCCTCGTCCGCGATGAACTTCTTGGCCTCGTCGGCGTTCTGGAACATCCAACTCCTCCTAGCCCGGTCACCGGTCGGCGGCTCGGGGTTGCTCCTCGGATCGCGACCATGTGCGGTGGCGCGCTCGCCCGACCTTAGGTAGGCGGGATTTCCCAAGCATGACCCATTTGTTTCGCCCAGGTTAACCGGCGCGCGGGGCCTGTGGCCCGTCGTGGCGCCCCGGCCGGGTGCCGGGACGGGCACTTACCCCGTACGGCGTGATGGCCGCCGCACACCCGGTTCCGGCGCCCCGGCCCGCGGGAAATGTATGCGGTCGCAGTACCGTGGACGGGTGGACAACAGGCAAGCAATGGGATCGTGGCTCTCCGGGCCCCGCGCGGCGGCCGAGGACATGGGCGTCGACTTCGGTTACCGGGGGCAGCAGCTGGGACTGCCGGAGCACGGCTCCGGCTCGGTCGCCCGCCCGGGCCGCCGGATCGCGGCCCTGATCATCGACTGGGCGCTGTGCATGCTCATCGCGTACGGGCTGCTCAGCGGCGGCAAGGCGAACGCGGCGAGCAACTGGGCGCTGCTGGTCTTCCTGGTCCTGAGCCTGCTGACCGTCGGCACGGTCGGCTTCACGCCCGGGAAGCGGCTGCTGGGCCTGCGGGTGGTCGCCGAGGGCGGCGGCCGGCTGTCGCTGCCCCGCGTACTGGTCCGTACGGTCGCGCTGATGATCGTCATCCCCGCCGCCATCTGGGACCGCGACGGCCGCGGCCTCCACGACCGCCTGGCCCGCGCCGTACAGGTACGGATCTGAGACGCGTACGCGCGCGTACGACGAGACGATCTGAGGCGCGCACCCGCTGAGGCGCGCACCCGCTGAGGCGCGCACCCGCGCATGACGAACGGCCCGGGACCACCAGGTCCCGGGCCGCAGTCGTGTCGTCAGGCGGGCGGCGAAGCCGTCACCGCATCCGGCCGCCCTTCGGCATCCGCATGCCCTTGGGCATCGGCCCCTTCGGCACCGGCATATTGCTCATCAGGTCGCCGAGCGCCTTCAGCCGGTCGTTGGTGGCCGTCACCTGGGGACCGGTCAGCGTGCGCGGCAGCTTCAGCAGCGTCGTACGGAGCTTCTTCAGCGGGATCTGGCCCTCGCCGTCACCGACCACGAAGTCGTGGACCGGCGCGTCGGCTGCCGTCCGGGCCATCCGCTTCTTCTCCGCGGCCAGCAGGCCACGGAGCCGGTTCGGGTTGCCCTCGCCGACGAGCACGATGCCGGGCTTGCCGACCGCGCGGTGCACCACGTCCTGGTTCCGGTTCATCGCCACGGCGGGCGTCACCGACCAGCCGCGGCCGATGTTCTCCAGAACGGCGGCTGCCGCACCCGGCTGGCCCTCCATCTGACCGAAGGCGGCCTTCTCGGCGCGCCGGCCGAAGATGATCGCCATCGCCAGGAAGGCCAGCAGGAAGCCCAGAATGCCCGCGTACACGGGGTGGCCGATCAGGAAGCCGATGGCAAGGAGAACGCCGAATACGACGATGCCCACGCCCGCGACGACAAGACCGACCTTGGAGTCGACCCGACGGGTCATCTTGTAGGTCAGGGCGATCTGCTTGAGCCGCCCCTGGTTCGCAGTGTCTGCGTTTTCCTTCCTCGCCATGTACGGAAGTTTACGTGGCCGAGGTGCTCCGGGTCGCCGCGGCCTCCAGTACGTGCTGGGCGGCCCGCCGGTCCTCGGCGCGGCGGCGGTCCTCGAGGACCGCGGTCCAGGCGTTCCGGCGGGCGGTGCGCTGACCATTGCGCATCAGCAGCGATTCCACGGCGCGCAGGGCGCCGGTGACGGACGGGAGCGGCAGAGCGGTGGCGCGGACGGGCGCGGCCTGCATGGCGTGAGTCCCCTTCAGGGTGGTGGGAACAACGGGGGTGTGAGCGGTGCGTGCATCCATCGTCACGGAAAGCATCACGGATAGGTGTTACCAACGGATGACCGTACGGTCAAACGCCCATGAATCGTGGGCGCGGCCCGTACCCCTCCCGCCTGGGAGAAGTACGGGCCGCGCCGTCCGGCGTGTGCCGGGATTCACATCACCGGGCCCCGATGAGGCCGCTCGCGAATGCAAAGATTTTGCGGGTGATCAGCGGACCGGGCGGCGTCCGATGGTGATCTACGTGGCGCGATGACCACCCGTCCACCATGCGGGCGCTTCCCGATGGTGATCACACGGCCGGGCGCTCCGCGTCCGCCGCGCGCTTGTCCATCGCCTGCTGGTAGAGGCGGCCGGCCCGGTACGAGGAGCGGACCAGCGGCCCGGACATGACGCCCGCGTAGCCGATCTCCTCCGCCTCCTCCTTGAGCTCGACGAACTCCTGCGGCTTCACCCAGCGGTCCACCGGGTGGTGCCGCACCGACGGGCGCAGGTACTGGGTGATCGTGATCAGCTCGCAGCCCGCGTCGTGCAGGTCCTGCAGCGCCTCGCTGATCTCCTCACGGGTCTCGCCCATGCCCAGGATCAGGTTCGACTTGGTCACCAGGCCGTCCTTGCGGGCCTCCGTGATGACCTTTAGGGAGCGCTCGTAACGGAAGCCGGGGCGGATCCGCTTGAAGATCCGCGGCACCGTCTCCACGTTGTGGGCCAGCACCTCGGGGCGCGAGGAGAAGACCTCGGCCAGCTGGTCGGGCTCGGCGTTGAAGTCGGGGATCAGCAGCTCCACGCCCGTGTCGGGCATCAGGCCGTGGATCTGCCGGACGGTCTCGGCGTACAGCCAGGCCCCGCCGTCCTCCAGGTCGTCCCGGGCGACACCGGTGATCGTGGCGTACCGCAGATCCATGGTCTGTACGGATTCGGCCACCCGGCGCGGCTCGTCGCGGTCCAGCTCCTGCGGCTTGCCGGTGTCGATCTGGCAGAAGTCGCAGCGGCGCGTGCACTGGTCACCGCCGATGAGGAAGGTCGCCTCGCGGTCCTCCCAGCATTCGAAGATGTTGGGGCAGCCCGCCTCCTGGCAGACCGTGTGCAGGCCCTCGCTCTTCACCAGGCCCTGCAGGTGGTTGTACTCGGGGCCCATTTTCGCCCGGGTCTTGATCCACTCGGGCTTGCGCTCGATGGGGGTCTGGCTGTTCCGGACCTCCAGGCGCAGCATCTTGCGTCCGTCGGGTGCGACAGCGGACACTCCGGCTCCCTAAGCTTCGTTTCTTCGGCGTACCCAGGGTACGCCCGTTATTCGCACGTCTTTACGTGCTGCGCAACCCGCTACTGCCGGGCTGCATTCCACCGGAGCCCGCTCGTGGCCGGCGCCGGCGGGCCGGGTCAGACGGCGCGGGGCAGCAGCTCGGCGTTCTCCAGGACGTCGCGCAGATGCTTCTCGGCGACCGGCAGCACCTCGTCGATGGTGACCTCGCGGCCCAGCTCGTTCGAGAGCGAGGTCACACCCGCGTCGCGGATGCCGCACGGGACGATCTTGTCGAACTCGGTGTTGTCTGGGTTCACGTTCAGCGCGAAGCCGTGCATCGTCACGCCCTTCGCCACGCGGATACCGATCGCGGCGAGCTTGCGGTCCTCGTGGCGCTGCCCGGCGTTGGACGGGGCGTACTCCGGGCCGTTCAGCCGGGGGTCGAACAGCTCGTCGTTGACGCGCGGGTCGAAGTCCAGATTCAGGCCGCCCAGGGCCGCCCGCTGCTCGATCGGAGCGCCCAGCACCCATACACCGCTGCGGCCCTCGACCCGGGAGGTCTCCACGCCGAACTCGGCGGCCACGCGGATCAGGGCGTCTTCGAGGCGGCGCACGTGCGCCACCACGTCGACGGGCCGCGGCAGCTTCTGGATCGGGTAACCGACCAGCTGCCCCGGACCGTGCCAGGTGATCTTCCCGCCGCGGTCCACGTCGATGACGGGGGTGCCGTCCAGGGGGCGCTCGCTGTCGTCCGTACGCCGGCCCGCCGTGTACACGGGCGGGTGCTCCAGCAGCAGACAGGTGTCCGGGATCTCGTCGGCGAACCGGGCTGCGTGCACCCGGCGCTGCTCCTGCCACGCCGTCGTGTACTCCACACGGTCGGCGCCGAAGCCCATCCGGACAAAGCGCAGCTCACTCATGGCGGCTCCTCGTATTGCATCCATCGCGCCCGTCACCACTGTACGGCCGTGCCCGGGAACGCCCGAGGGCGGCCGGGTACGGGACGGTACGGGCGGCCGGATGCGGGCGGTGGCGGACGGTACGGACGGCTGGTGGCGGCAGCCGTGACGTGAGTGAGGCAGGTGTGACGGACGGTACGGATAGGACACGCGGGGCAGGACTTCCGGCGGGGCGCAGTGAGGCCGCGTCTGCCCTGCGGTGCTGTGCTCACACGATCGGATGAACGCGGAGAGAACCTGGCCGGAACTCCTCTTCAGGCCGCTACATTCACGCCGTTCCAGGAGGGCGAAAGCGCCGGACGGTGTCGACCGGGCCCGGGCGGCGTGGCCCGGAAGGCAGGAGACCGTAAAGCTGATGACGGAACGACCCGACCCAGGCCCACAGCTTGAGGGATCGCCGCAACGCACACCCAACCGCAGACTCGCCTCGCTGATCGCGGAGGCGGGATTCTCCAATGCCGGTCTGGCCCGCCGGGTGGACCAGCTGGGGCTGGAACACGGGCTCGACCTGCGCTACGACAAGACATCGGTGACGAGATGGCTGCGCGGCCAGCAGCCGCGCGGCACCACTCCCGCACTGATCGCCGAGGTCTTCACCCGCCGCCTCGGACGCCGGCTCTCGGCGCAGGACCTGGGTCTGGACGCCTGCGCGCCCGTATACGCGGGGCTCGAATTCGCGGCGAGCCCCGGCGAGGCGGTCGACATCGTCAGCGGACTGTGGCGCAAGGACTCCGGCAGCCACGCCGAGCTGCGGAAGATCGCGTTCACCCCGGCAGGGCTGGTGGTGCCCAGCCGCGACTGGCTCATCGGCCGCGCCGACGAACGGGTCGCGCGGGGCGAACCGGGGCCCGAGCCGCCCGGCCCCCGGGTGCCGCCGCAGCTGCGCACCGGGGTGCCGCGCCAGCGCCGCCCGGAGCGCCCGGACCCGACACACGGTTACCGCGTGTCGGCCGGCGACATCGCGGCACTGCGGTCGGTCGGCGAGCTCTTCCGGACGCTGGACCACGCGTACGGCGGCGGGCACGCGCGCCAGGCACTGGTGCGCTACCTGGAACACGAGGCCGAGCCCATGCTGCGCGGCGCGTACAGCGAGACCATCGGGCGGCGGCTCTTCTCGGCCGTCGCCGACCTGACCCGGCTGGCGGGCTGGACCTCGTACGACATCACCGCGCACGGCCTCGCACAGCGGTACTTCGTCCAGGCGCTGCGGCTCGCACAGGCCGCCGGGGACCGCGCGTACGGCAGCTACGTCCTGATCACGATGAGCCGGCAGGCGGTGTACCTCGGCCACGGCCGGGAGGCCGTCCAGCTTGCGCGGGTGGCCCAGCAGGGCATCGGCAGCGGACCCCCGCCGCTGGTCCAGGCGCTGCTGCACGCGGCGGAGGCACGCGGCCACGCGGTACTGGGCGAGGTACGCGCCTGCACCGCGTCCCTGGCCCGCGCCGAACGGGCACTGGAGGCCGCGCGCCCCGGGGACGAGGTCCCGCACTGGGCGCGCTTCTTCGACGAGGCCCAGCTCGCGGACGAATTCGGGCACTGCCACCGCGATCTGCAGCAGTACCGCGCGGCCGCCCAGCACGCCGAACGCTCGCTCCAGCTGCGCGGCGCGGGCTACGCCCGCAGCCGGCTGCTCTGCCGCCTCGTACTGGCGAGCGCCCGGCTGGGCCTGGGCGAACTGGAGCAGGCGTGCACGCTGGGCGCCGAGGCGGCGGTACAGGCGGCGGAGATGCGGTCCGTACGCGTGCATGAGTACGTACGGGACTTCGAGCGCAGGCTGGAGCCGTACCGGGACGCCGCCCCCGTACGCGGGTACCGGGACAAGGTGACCGCGCTGGGGTGAGGCGCGGGCGCCACGGCGCGAGGACGGCGGGGCCGGGGCGGCGCGTGTGACGCCCCGGCCTCGCGGCTGTGCCGGGCCTGAGGACCTGGCCCTGGGGTCTGTGATGCTGTGGCGCTGTGGCGCTGTGGCGCTGGGGGCATGGGGCCTCAAGCGGCGTCGGACAGGGCGTGCGGAGCGTCGTCCGGGGCCGGGATGCCGAAGTCGCGCAGCAGGGCGCGCGCGGCCCGGCGGCCGGAGCGCAGCGCGCCCTGGACCGTGCCGGTGTCGCGGTGGTCCCCGCAGACGTACAGCCCGGCCAGCACGCGCACGGGACGCAGCGGATCGTGCGGCGCGGGCATGGCCGGCACGGCGTACGGATCATGGTGCGCGGCCAGCAGCCGCCAGCCGTCGACGCCGGCTCCGTACAGCCGCTCCAGCTGCGCGCGGACGGTCTTGTCGAGCGCGCCGGCGGGCAGCGTGGCGGCGGAGCCGAGCACGGCCGTGGTGATCAGCGACTTGCCGGGCGGGGTGCGCGAGGGGTCCACCGCACTCGCGACATAGCTGTACGCCACCGGGCCCTCGGTCGGCAGGAACAGCGCCGCGTCCTGTGCCTGTGGATAACTCAGGGGGGTGTCGGCGGTGTGGTGCAACATGGTCACGGGATGGAAGTCGGGGACCCGGAGCCCCGGCAACAGCTCAGCGGCGTCGCGCGCTCCCGTGGCCACGAGCGCCGCGCGGCACCGCAGTTGACGCTGATCGGAGGTGGTGACGAGCGTGGTGGAGACGGAGACGGCACGGACGGACGTGCGCACGGTGCCCGGCGGCAGCGAGGCGGCGAGCAGCTCGGGGACGCTCGCCGCACCTCCCGCCGGCAGACATAGCCGCCCGGTGGCGAAGGCGCGCAGGGTGAGGGCGGCGCCGAGGCTGGAGCCCTGCAGCGTGGGATCGCCGAGCAGGGCGGTAAGCAACGGACGCAGCGCGGCGGCGCGAGGCGAGAGCACGTCCTGGACCGGCTGGTCGCGCCCGGCCCCCGAGGCACCGCGGGAAGCCCACTGCGCGCCCTGGGAGACGCGCAGCGCGGGAAGCCGGGAGGCAGCGAGCCCGGGGAGCCGGGAGGCGCCGAGACCGGGGAGTCGCGACGTGCCGAGGCCGGGAAGTCGCGAGGTGCCCAGGCCGGGAAGTCGCGAGGTGCCCAGGCCGGGAAGTCGCGACGTGCCGAGGCCGGGGAGCCGGGAGGTCGCGATGCCGGTCATCCGTGACATGCCGAGGCCGGGGAGCCGGGAGGCTGCCAGCGAGGGGAGACGGGGAGCGCCGAGTGAGGGGAGAGTTCGGGTCGACGGGGCCGGCGGGCCGCCGGGCGATGGCAGGCGGGGACCGGGGAGCGAGGGGATACGGACGCCGGTGCGCGGCGAGGGGCGTGCGGAGGCGCGCGAAAGGGCGCGCGCTGTGGCCAGTGCGACCCTTGTGCTCCGGACGGCCCCGATGCGCTGCGCGCGGCGCCCGTTGTGCAGACATATACCGGGCGCGAAGGGCCGCAGCGTGAGGTCGCCGAGCGCGGGGGTTCTGCTCAGCTCGGGATAGGAGCTGACCAGGAGCTGACTGCCCCGGTCCAGGCGGAAGCCGTCCAGCTCCTCGGTGACCGCCCGGCCACCGACGCGATCGGCCGCCTCCAGGACGGCGACGGTGGCGCCGGCGCGGGTGAGGTGGTGCGCGGCGGCCAGACCGGCCACTCCACCACCGATGATGACGACGTCCACGGTGTCCGCCGGGGTTACGGGCTGTGACGAGGGGGTTCGGGAAGCGGGGGTGCGCGGCACGGGTCCCTCCCTGGGTCGGCCGGGGTTTCGGCCCACGTCTCATGCCCTTCGCACGCACCCCTGATACCCACACATTCGAACGGGAGGGCGCACACGGGCTCACAACCGAGCCATGCCACCGGCAAGCCACAAAAGGCATGCCGCCCTGCCGCTGGCAAAGACGGCGGGGGTGGGGCCCACACCCCCGCCCCCGCCCCCCCGCCCCGCTCCAAGCCCCGCCTCCGTCCCGCCCAAGCCCCCGCTGCCCGCCCCGTCTCACCCACCTACGCCGGTCATCTTGATGCCAAGTCGGGCGAGGTCCTGGTCCGGGGCCTGGACGCCGCCTGGAAGCAGCTCGCCGAACGCCTGGAGGCGGCACGGCCGACGGCGAAGGTGTCCCTTGAGATGCAGGACGACGGGCGGGTGAAGCCGAACGTCGCGGGGCTCGGCGCGCTCGGCGAGCCAAAGTCCCTGACCTGGCTGCGCAAGCGGGTCGAGAGGATGCTCCCGAAGATCGACCTGCCGGACCTGTTGTTCGAGGTGAACGCCTGGACCGGGCCCCTCGACGCCTTCGTGCACCTCGGCGACGGCACCACCCGCATGAAGGACCTGTCCACCTCGGTGGTCGCGCTGCTGGTGTCGGAGGCGTGCAACATCGGCCTGGCCCCGTGGTCACCCCCGCCCACGAGGCGCTGACCCGGGCCCGGCTCGTGCACGTCGACCAGGACTACCTGCGGGCCGACACCATCGCCGTGCGAACGCACGGCTCATCGAGGCCCAGGCCGCCGTGCCCATCGTGCAGTTCTGGGGCGAGGGCTTGCTCGCCTCGGTCGACGGGCTGCGGTTCGTCGTACCCGTCCGCACCGTGAACGCGGCGCCGTCGCCGAAGTACTTCGGCTTCAAACGGGGCATCACCTGGCTCAACGCCGTCAACGACCAGGTCGCGGGCATCGGGCCGATGGTCGTCCCCGGCACCCCGCGCGACTCCCTGCACACCCTGGACGCCCTGCTGAACCTCGACGGCGGGGTCAAGCCGAGATGGTGGCGACCGACAACGCCTCGTACTGCGACATGGTGTTCGGCCTGTTCAAGGTCCTCGGCTACAACTTCTCACCCCGGTTCCGTGACCTGGACGACCAGCGGTTCTGGCGGGCCACGATGCCCGGCGTCGAGACGGGCAGCTACGGCGCGGTGGAGGACCTGGCCCGCAACCGCGTGAACCTGACCAAGGTGATCATGTAGTGGCCGGACATGTTGAAGGTCGCTGGTTTCACTGGTCACCAACCAGGTCCGCGCCTACGACCTGCTGCGCACGTTCGGACGCGAGGGGCGCCCGACTCCGCTGGGTGTGGCGTTCGCGGAGTACGGGCGGATCGCGAAGACCGAGCACCTGTTGCGCGTGGTCGACCCGGTCGGACCAGCTCGGCGCGCTCGGCCTGGTCCTCAACGCCATCGTGCTCCGGACGACGAAGTACATCGACGCCGCCGTCACTCAGCTGAAGGCCGAGGGTCACGAGATCCGGGAGGAAGACGTCGCCCGGCTCTGCCCGCTCAAGCACCGCAACCTCAACCTGCTCGGCCGCTACAGCTTCACCGCCACCGTCCCGGCAGCCGGCATTCGCCAGTAGCCGCGGAGACGGGCCCGCTGCGCGCGGGGTGACAGGACCGACGAGAGAACCGGAGGCGGCGCGGCAGGGGCCACGACTCGGTCACGCGGGTTCACGGCCCAGGAGGGTGGCGCGGCGGTAGTACTCATACAGGCCATCGAAGACGGGCTTGGTGATGGTCATGGTGTGTTCGTCGTCGCCGATCATGGACAGGCCGCGCAAGATCACATCGAGGCCGGGGGCTTCGGGGGCGTCGAAGCGTTCGTCGTCGAGGTCGGCTTCGTGGATGATCTCCGCGATCCGCTGCAGTGCCGGATCACTGGTGAGGTCGTAGCGGGACAGGATGGTCTCGAAGCTGCAGTCGCCGTGGTGGTGGCCGAGGTCGGCGCCGCGCATGTCGAAGGGCGTGGCGTCGGCGGGCACGTCGGCGGGGTCGGTGACGAAGACGAATGTGGCGTCGGCGTCGACGAAGCGGCGGATCAGCCAGGCGCAGGCGGCGCGGTCGATGTGGATGCCGGCGCGGGTGGCCCACTTCATGCGGTCTCCTCGGTGGGGTTGTGGGTGGGGTTATGGGTGGGGTGCAAGGCATCGACCGCGGCTTCGGCGGCGCGCCGTGCGGGTGGGGGGAAGTAGTCGCGGCGATGGATGCGGCGTAGTTCGGCGCGGAGTTTGCGCAGGATGCGTCGGCGTTCGTCCTCGCTGAGGCTGCGGGCCTGCTCGGCCTGGTCGAGGACCTGCTCGTACTCGGCCGTGCGGGCGTCGGCCATGCTCCGGGCGAGCCGGCGTTCCTGTTCGGCGTCGGCGGGCTGGGCGATCCACACGGTGGCGGTGCCGCCGAACTCGGTGATCTCCTCGGCGATCCAGTCGATGTGCTCGCGGGTGCGGGCGTCGGCGGGCAGCGCGATCAGTCCGTCGCCGATCTGGGCGACCCCGAGTCGCTTGAGCTTGCGCCAGACGGTGATGCGCGGGGTGGAGGGCTCGCGCGGCAACCGGTAGGAGAGCAGCACCCACTGCCCCGCACCGGCCGGCGCGGGCTGCGCAACGGCGCGGCCGGTCACCCGCCCTCGCCTCTTTTCGCATCCCATGTCACCTGGGCTGTCCTCCTTGCTCTGTCGTGCGCACCTCGTCGTGGGCGGTGGCGATGAAACGAAGTCTTCATCTTCCCCGTGACCGGGCGGCCTTCCCCTGGCCGTCCCCTGTGATGTAACCATGGTTACATCATCATCTGGTGAGGTCAGTGCAGAAGGCCGGCGCGGACCGCGTCCCGGTCCGCCTTGTCAGGATCAGGGCCCGCCGGAAGATGCCGCCCCTGCCGCTCACGATGGACGGAGATCCCGGTGACCGCCGCCGATCATTCCCCGCTGCCCGCACCGCAGGCCCTCCCGCCAGGAAAGGACACGGCTCGGGACGGCGATCTCATCCCGTTCAGGCAGGCGCTGAAGACCTGGTTCTCCATCTCGCTGCAGACCTTCGGGGGACCGGCCGGACAGATCGCGGTCATGCAGCGCACCCTGGTCGAGGACAAACGCTGGATCGGACAGCAGCGGTTCAACCACGCCCTGTCCTACTGCATGCTGCTGCCGGGCCCCGAGGCCCAGCAACTCGCGATCTACACCGGCTGGCTGCTCAACGGCACGCGCGGAGGACTGGCCGCGGGAACCCTGTTCGTGCTGCCCGGCGTCCTGGCGCTGCTGGCCCTGTCCGCGATCTACGTCGCCTTCGGCACGACCGCGGCGGTCACCGGACTGTTCGCCGGCCTCGCCCCGGCAGTCGTCGCCATCGTCGCCCAGGCCGTGTGGCGGGTCGGCCGCCGCTCCCTGACCCACCCGGCATTGATCGCCCTCGCGGTGGCCTCCTTCGCCGCCCTGGCCTTGTTCGCCGTCCCCTTCCCTCTGGTGATCATCCTCGCTGCGGTCATCGGCTGGCTCCTGGCCCGCTTCGCCCCCCACATGCTCAAGCCGGCCACCGCACACGGCAAGGACGACGGGCCCGCGCCACTGATCCCGGACGACGCCCTGCACCACGAGGCTCCCCGCAGGCGGCGCACGGTGCGCATCCTGCTCGTGGGACTGGTGCTGTGGGCCCTACCGGTGGCGGCAGTCGCCGTACTGACCGGCACGGGCAGCGTCTTCACCGGCCAGGGCCTGTTCTTCTCCGGTACCGCACTGGTCACCTTCGGCGGCGCCTACGCCGTCCTCGCCTACGTCGCCCAGCAGGCCGTCCAGCACTACGGCTGGCTCAGCGCCGGCGAGATGGTCCGCGGACTCGCCCTCGCCGAGACCACCCCCGGACCGCTGATCATGGTCGTGCAGTTCGTCGCATTCCTCGGTGCCTACCGAGACCCCGGCTCCCTCGACCCGTGGGCCGCCGCACTGCTCGGCGCCCTGCTGACCACCTGGGTCACCTTCGTGCCCTGCTTTCTGTTCATCTTCCTCGGCGCCCCCCACATCGAGCGCCTGCGCGGCAACCGCTCCGTCTCCGCAGCACTGACCGGCATCACCGCCGCCGTCGTCGGTGTCATCGCCAACCTCGCCCTGTACTTCGCGGAGCACACCCTGTTCCGCACAGTCGACACCTTCACCGCAGGGCCGCTCCATCTGGCCCTGCCGGACCTCACCACGCTGCGGCCAACAGCTCTCGTCATCACCGCGGTCGCGGTGCTGCTGATCTTCTCGGTGCGCTGGAGCGTGCTGCGCACCCTGGGTATCTGCGCCGCCCTCGGACTGGTGGCAGCCCTGACCGACCTGCCCGGCATCTGAGCCGATCACCCACGGAGCAGGCCGGCCCTCGGCGAGGTCGATCTCGGCAGCGCTTCTGCACCGCAACTTCAAGCGCCCAGCGCCCAGCGCCCAGCGCCGGGCCCGTCAGCTCTGACGGGCCCGGACCGTCGCACCAGTCCGCGTGCCGCCTGTCGGCAAACGATCGTTTGACGACAGATAGGGGCCATTCCTCTGCTCGACGTGCTCGACGTGCTCGACGTGCTCACCGCGACCGCCTCGCCCTGCGCATCCACGACGGCGCGTTCTCCGCCATGGACCTCACCGCCCGCCACCCACGCACCGGCGAGCTGCTGTCCACCGTGAAGTTCATGGTGCAGACCCTCGCCGCCCCGCCGTGGCGGCCGACAAATCCGGCGCCGTGCGCACCGCGTACCTGGAAGGCCGCTCCATCGCCGCACTCGCCCGAGTACACCGCCGCCGACCCGGACACCCCCACCCCGGAACTGCCGGTCACCCTCGACATGCCCGGCACGCCGTACCCGATCTCCAGCGCGGTTGACGGCTCGCTGAGCAATTCGGGGCAGGGGCAGGGGCCGTGGTGGGCGTACGTGTTCGTGGTCGATGTTGCGCTGTGCAGGCAACGGACTCCCTCGGAGACCGACTCGGACATCTTTGACGCCATCGAGAAGAGCCTGAGCTGAGCCGAGGGAGCCTGCGGGCCTGTTACGCCGCCCTTATCGCTGAGGTGATTGTTGGGTGGGTGAAGGTGAAGTTGTTTTCCAGGAGGCGGGTGGGGAGGACTCGTTGGCTTTGGAGGATGTTGGTGGCCAGGTCGCCGAGGGCCAGGCGGAGGGCCGGTGGGGGGACGGTGAGGAGGGTGGGGCGGTGGAGGACCTTGCCCATGGCGGCTGTTGCCGCGCGGTTGGTGACCGGCTCGGGGGCGGTGAGGTTCACCGGGCCCGAGAGGGTCTCGTCGTCGATGAGGTGGCGGAGGGCGCGGATGTGGTCGTGGAGGGAGATGAACGACCAGTACTGGCTGCCGTCGCCCAGGCGGCCGCCGAGCCCGGCCCGGAACAGCGGGAAGAGCCGGCCCCAGGCGCCGCCGGTGCGCGAGACGACCAGGCCGGTGCGCGGAAAGGTGGTACGGATACCGGCTTCGACGGCCGGGTCGGCGGCCGCCTCCCAGTCGACGCAGACCTTGGCGAGGAAGTCGTCGCCGGGCGGGGCGGTTTCGTCCACGCGGCGCTCGCCGGTGTCGCCGTAGTAACCGATCGCGCTGCCGCAGACGAAGGAGCGCGGCGGGGTGTCGAGGGAGGCGAGGGCCTCGGCCATCGCGGCGGTGCCGAGCACCCGGCTGTCGCGGATCCGCTTCTTGTACGCGGGCGTCCAGCGGTGGTCGCCGATGCCGGCGCCGGCGAGGTGGACGACGGAGTCGCAGCCGGCGAGGGAGGCGGTGTCCACGGTCTGCCGTTCGGGGTCCCAGGCCACTTCGTCGGCGGCGCGTGGCGCGTGCCGGACGAGGCGCAGCACGTCGTGCCCGTCCCCGCGCAGTGATCGGACGAGCGCCGTACCGATGAGACCGGTCGAGCCGGTGATCGCGATCCGCATGGTCCCCATACTGCCCGTGGCGGCACACGCGTGGCACAGTGACCGGCATGCCCGAGCCGATCGTACGTACTGCCGTGCCCGCCGACGAGGCGGCGCTGGGGGCGCTGGACAGGCGGACCTGGTCGCCGCTGCACTCCGTTCAGCCGCGCCCGGAGCCGCCGTACGACCCGTTCTTCGACGCCTGGCACGTGCCGGACGACTTCCTGGTGGCGGAGGCGGACGGCCGGACGGCCGGGTATCTGCGGCTGGTACGGCCGATCCCGCTGGCCTCCAATGCCCATGTGCGGCAGATACAGGGCCTGGCCGTGGACGAGTGGGCGCGCGGCCGCGGGGTGGCCCGCGCGCTGCTCGACGCGGCGATCGGCCGGGCGGTGGCGGAGGGCGCGTCGCGGATGACGCTGCGGGTGCTGGGGCACAATGCGCCGGCCCGGCGGCTGTACGAGTCGGCGGGGTTCCGGGTGGAGGGCGTACTGCCGGGGGAGTTCCGGCTGGAGGGGCGGTATGTGGACGATGTGCTGATGGGGCGGTGGCTGGACGGGGCCGGGCGGCACGGGACGGGCTGAGGCGCCCTGCCCCCGCGCGGATCACGGGCCGAGCTGCCCTGTGCCGCCGCACGGACCCGCGGTCTGACGGACCTTGCCGCCGGCCTCAGCCGTACGAACGGACCTTGCCGCCGGCCTCAGCCGTACGAACGGACCTTGCCGCCGGCCTCAGCCGTACGAACGGACCTCGCCGGCGGCCTTACCCGTACGACTCCCCCCGGAAGCGTTCCCACAGAGCGGGGAAGCGTTCCTCCAGGGCGGCGTCGTCCTCGAAGTCGATGACCGTGCCGAGGGGTTCGCGGGGGGCGGGGGCGAGGCCCAGGTCGGGCATGACGATGCCGGTGAGGCGTTCGTACGCCTCGTCCGCCGCGTACCCAAGATCCTCCGCGTCGCCGTCCTCCTCCTCGTCGAAGTCCGGGAGGAGGTCGGCCAGCCGGTCGGGGTCGTGCAGCGCGCCCTCGAAGACCTCCCGGCCCTGGCCGATCAGCCAGCAGCGGAAGTAGTCGAAGGCGTCGTCGCTCGCGCCGTCCAGCAGGATCGCGGCGGCGGCCCACAGGTCCCAGGTGTACGCGCGGTTGTAGCGCGCCTCGAAGTGCCGGGCGAAGTCGATCACGGCGTCGGGATCGAGCCGCATCAGCCGCTCGATCAGCAGATCGGCCTGTTCCTCGGGGTCGTCCTCGGCCGCCTCGCGGGAGTCGTCGATGAGCTCCCAGAACTCCGTCTCGTCCATCACAGGGTCAAGCATCCAGCTTGCCGCCCGGCCGCGCACGCGGAGCGCGGGCATCCGTCCGGGTCGTTACCGACACGGAATTCACCGGAAAAGCGGACAGGAGGTGACGGGATTGGGTGCGAGGGTCGCGATATGGCGAGCGACATGCGGAACGGTACGAACAATGACGGGCAGCAGGGGCAGAACGACGGGCAGGACGACGGGCAGCGCGCGCAGCGGGAAGGGCGGCCGCTGGCGGGCAAGGTGGCGCTGGTCGCCGGGGCCACCCGGGGCGCGGGGCGGGCGATGGCCGTGGAGCTGGGGCGGGCCGGTGCGGTCGTCTACGTCACCGGGCGGACGACACGGGAGCACGTCAGCGAGGTGGGCCGGACGACCGAGACGATCGAGGGGACGGCGGAGCGGGTGACCGTCGCGGGAGGTACCGGGATCGCGGTACGGGTCGATCATCTGGAGCCGGAGCAGGTACGCGCGCTGGTGGAGCGGATCGAGCGGGACCACGGGCGGCTGGATGTGCTGGTCAACGACCTCTGGGGCGGTGACCGGCACGTCGAGTGGGACAAGAAGGCGTGGGAGCACGACCTCGACAAGGGGCTGCGGGTGCTGCGGCTGGGCGTCGAGAGCCATCTGATCACCAGCCGGTACGCGCTGCCGCTGCTGATCCGGCGGCGCGGCGGGCTGGTCGTCGAGGTGACGGACGGCACGGCCGAGTCCAACCGCGAGTACCGCAAGCCGCTCTACTACGACCTCGCCAAGAGCGCGCCGATCCGGATCGCGCGGGACCTGGGGGAGGAGCTGGCGGAGTACGGCTGTACGGCGGTCTGCCTCACGCCGGGGTGGCTGCGCTCGGAGGCCATGCTCGACACGTACTTCAAGGTGACGGAGGAGAACTGGCGGGACGGCTGCGCGCAGAACCCGCACTTCGCGATCTCGGAGTCGCCGGTCTTCGTGGGGCGCGCGCTGGCGGCGCTGGCCACCGATCCGGACGTGGCGCGGTGGAACGGGCGGTCGCTGTCCAGCGGCGGGCTGGCCGGGGAGTACGGCTTCACGGACGCGGACGGCTCGGCGCCGGACGCCTGGCGGTACATGGCGGAGGTGCAGGGGCCGGAGAAGCCGGCGGATGTGACCGGGTACCGGTGATCACCGCCCGCGCGCCCGGTCACTCGTACAGCTCGTGTGTCCGGCGGGCCGCCTCCGCGAACCGTTCGCGCAGCTCCGGTGGCCCGAGGAGCTCCGCCTCGGGGCCGAGGCCCAGCAGCTGTGCGTAGGCGACGTCGAGGGTCTCGACGGCGAGGGTGACGGTGATCCGGCCCTGGTTGTCGGGGGCCCCGGCGGCCGCTATCGCTTCCGCCGCCGCCGTACGGTCCGTCACGTGCGGGAGCCACCGCGCGCCCGCGGGCGTGAGCCGTACGGTCACCTCCTCGCGCAGGATCGAGCGGGCGAACTGGGCGGCCCGCTCCTCCCAGAAGGCGGGCAGGTCGAACTCCGGGTCGCGGACGAAGCGGTCCTCGCCGGCGGCGATAGAGAGAAAACGGTCGACGCGGTAGACCCGATGACCGCCGCGACCCCCGTGACTGCCACGGCCCCCGTCGCCCCCGCGACCCCCATCGCCCCCGCGACCCCCGTCGCCGTCCGCGCGCGCCGCGAGGTACCAGACCCCCGCCTTCAGGACCAGCCCGTACGGCTCCAGTACGCGTTCGACCTCGGTGTCCTTGCGGCGGTAGCGCGCGGTCACTGTGCGGTCGTCCCAGAGGGCCTCGGCTATCGCGGGGAGCAGCGCGGGGGTGCTCGGTGCCTGATACCAGGCGGGCGCGTCGAGGTGGAAGCGCTGGGCCGCGCCGTCGGCGGCGTCGCGCAGCTCGGGGAGGAGGGCCGCGGAGACCTTCAGGCGGGCGGCGGAGGCGGCGTCGGCCAGGCCCAGCTCGCGCAGCGCGGAAGGCACGCCGGAGAGGAAGAGGGCCTCGGCCTCGCTGCGGCCGAGGCCGGTGAGGCGGGTGCGGTAGCCGCCTATCAGGCGGTACCCGCCGGTCCGGCCGCGGTCCGCGTAGACGGGGATGCCGGCCTCGGACAGGGAGAGGACGTCCCGGGCGACCGTGCGCTCGGAGACCTCCAGCTCGCGCGCCAGCTCGGCCCCCGTCATCGAGGGCCGGGACTGGAGCAGCAGCACCATCTTGATCAGCCGGGCGGCACGCATGAGTTCATCATGCCGCGCGGCACTGACAACGAGATGGAGAAAGGTTCCCGTGCGGAGGTCCGGGCGCGGGTGGATTGCCTCCGCACGGGAGTGGTGGGGCGTACGGGCGCGCGGCCCGTACGCGGGAGGGGCGGCGCCGGGGCTCCCTCACGGCCCCGACGCCCACCGCCTCAGACGCGGTTCGTACGGCTCACAGGCCGTACTTCTCCGCGGCCTCCTTGACCGTCTCCGCCTTGACCTCGCCGCGCCGGGAGAGCGCCGCGAGCACCTGGACGACGACGGACTGCGGGTCGACGCCGAAGTGGCGGCGGGCGGCCTCACGGGTGTCGGAGAGGCCGAAGCCGTCCGTGCCGATGGAGACCCAGTCCTGCTCGACCCAGGGGGCGATCTGGTCGGGCACGGCCCGCATCCAGTCGCTGACCGCGACGACCGGGCCCTCGGCACCGGCCAGCGCACGCGTCACGTACGGCACGCGGTCCTCGCCCTTCAGGCGCGCGGCGTCGCACTCAAGGGCGTCCCGGCGCAGCTCACCCCAGGAGGTCGCGGACCATACGTCGGCGGCCACGTCCCACTCCTCGGCGAGGATCCGCTGCGCTTCGAGCGCCCAGTGGATCGCGGTGCCGGAGGCCAGCAGCTGGGTGCGCGGAGCCTTGTCGGTTGCGCCCTCGGCCTCCTTGAAGCGGTACAGGCCCTTGACGATGCCCTCTTCGACGCCCTCCGGCATGGCCGGCTGCACCTTGGGCTCGTTGTAGACGGTGAGGTAGTAGAAGACGTCCTCGGCGTCCGGGCCGTACATCCGGCGCAGACCGTCCTTGACGATCACCGCGATCTCGTACGCGAAGGCCGGGTCGTAGTTGAGCGACGCCGGGTTCGTGGACGCGATCAGGTGCGAGTGGCCGTCGGCGTGCTGCAGGCCCTCACCGGTCAGCGTCGTACGGCCGGCCGTCGCGCCCACGATGAAGCCCTTGCCGAGCTGGTCGGCGAGCTGCCACATCTGGTCGGCGGTGCGCTGCCAGCCGAACATCGAGTAGAAGATGTAGAAGGGGATCATCGGCTCGCCGTGCGTCGCGTAGGACGATGCGGCGGCGATGAAGTCGGCCATCGCGCCGGCCTCGGTGATCCCCTCGTTGAGGATCTGGCCGTCGGTGGCCTCCTTGTAGTACATCAGCTGGTCGCGGTCGACCGGCTCGTACGTCTGGCCCTTGGGCGAGTAGATGCCGGCCGACGGGAAGAGCGACTCCATACCGAAGGTACGGGCCTCGTCCGGGACGATCGGCACCCAGCGCTTGCCGGTCTGCTTGTCCCGCATCAGGTCCTTGACCAGCCGGACGAAGGCCATGGTGGTGGCCATCTCCTGCTTGCCGGAGCCCTTGTACAGCGCCTTGAAGGCGCGCTCCTCGGGCTCGGGCAGCGCGGCGGAGGCGTGGATGCGGCGGGCCGGGGCCGGGCCGCCGAGCTCCGCGCGACGCTCCTGGAGGTAGCGGATCTCGGCGGAGTCGGCGCCCGGGTGACCGTAGGGCACCAGCTCCTCGTCCAGCTGAGAGTCCGGGATGGGGAGGTCGAGCAGGTCCCGCATGGCGCGGAACTCCTTGCCCGACAGCTTCTTCATCTGGTGGTTGGCGTTCTTGGACTCGAAGCCGGGACCCAGGGTGTAGCCCTTGACGGTCTGCGCGAGGATGACGGTCGGCGCGCCCTTGAACTCCACGGCCGCCTTGTACGCCGCGTACACCTTGCGGGCCTCGTGGCCGCCGCGGGCGGTGTGGAAGCACTCGGCGATCTTCGCGTCGGTCAGCAGCTTCGCCAGCTCGGCGAGGGCCGGCTCGGCGCCGAAGAAGTGCTCGCGGATGTAGGCCGCGTCGCGCGTCTGGTACGTCTGGAACTGCGCGTCCGGGACCTGGCGGAGCCGGCGGACCAGCGCGCCCGTGGTGTCGAGCTGGAACAGCTCGTCCCAGGCGGAGCCCCAGAGGGATTTGACGACGTTCCAGCCGGCGGCGCGGAACTGCGCCTCCAACTCCTGAACGATCTTGAAGTTGGCGCGGACCGGACCGTCGAGGCGCTGCAGGTTGCAGTTGATGACGAAGGTCAGGTTGTCCAGGCCCTCGCGGCCGGCGAGCGCCAGTGCCGCGGTCGACTCGGGCTCGTCCATCTCGCCGTCGCCCAGGAAGGCCCAGACGTGCGAGGCGGAGGTGTCCTTGATGCCGCGGCCCTGGAGGTAGCGGTTGAAGCGGGCCTGGTAGATCGCCGACAGCGGGCCGAGGCCCATGGACACGGTCGGGAACTCCCAGAGCCAGGGCAGCCGCCGCGGGTGCGGGTAGGACGGGAGGCCGTTGCCGCCGGCCTCCTGGCGGAAGTTGTCGAGCTGCTGCTCGGAGAGGCGGCCATCGAGAAAGGCGCGGGCGTAGATGCCGGGCGAGGCGTGGCCCTGGATGTAGAGCTGGTCGCCGGAGCCGTCGCCTTCCTTGCCGCGGAAGAAGTGGTTGAAGCCGGTCTCGTACAGCCAGGCGGCGGACGCGAACGTCGCGATGTGGCCGCCGACGCCGAACCGCGAGCCGCGGGTCACCATGGCGGCCGCGTTCCAGCGGTTCCAGGCGGTGATCCGGGCTTCCATCGCCTCGTCACCGGGGAACTCCGGCTCGTCGGCGGTGGGGATGGTGTTGACGTAGTCGCTCTCCAGGAGCTGGGGGAGCGCGCTGCCTTCGTTGCGCGCGGTGTGCTCCAGGGCACGGCGCATCAGGTAGTCCGCGCGCTGCGGGCCCGCTGCCTTGGTGACGGCGTCGACGGACTCGCGCCACTCGGCCGTCTCCTGCGGATCCCGGTCCGGGATCTGGTCGAGTTGACTGTACGGAGTACGTACGGGATCGGGCATGGGTGGCCCCTTTCCGGACGGAGGGAGGGAGGTGCGAGGTTTTGCTGGCAGGCAGGGTGTCGCGCCCCGAGGGAGGACGATACGCCCCTGATCGATGATCGATCAACGCTTCCCAGTGGAAAAACCGCAGGTCGGCACGGGGTGTCGCCGATTTGGGCACCGCGTGCCAAGCTCAGATGAGCCTCCGGAGGGCTCACTCCGTTGAGCCTCCGAGCTCCCCCTCAAGATCCTTGCGGACTGTCCCGCAAGATCGTCCAGAAACCTCAGACGCGAGGTGCGCAGCTCAGGACGTGTGCCTTGAGGATTTCGCCGATCTTCGGGTCGCGCCGCCGGAACGCGTCGACCAGATCCTGGTGGTCCTGCGCGTGCGAGCGCGGGTCGGGCGAGAACCAGCGGATCGACAGCGTCGTCCACACCTCCACGCCCAGCGACTCCCAGGTGTGCAGCAGGACATCGTTCCGCGCGGCCCGGATGATCTCGCGGTGGAAGGCCACGGTGTGCCGTACCTGCGCCTCGCCGTCCCCCGCCGCGTCGGCCGTGGTGAGCGCCGCGACCTCGCGCTCCAGGGCCGTCGCGTCGTCCGCCAGCCGCCCGGCCGCCAGCTCCGCCGCGACCTGCTCCAGCCCCGCCCGGACCGGATAGCTCTCCTTCAGGTCGGCCGCGGTCAGATTCCGTACGCGTACGCCCTTGTTCGGCGCCGACTCGATCAGCCGCAGGCTCTCCAGCTCGCGCAGCGCCTCGCGTACGGGCGTCTGGCTGACCTCCAGCTCCACCGCGATGCGCCGCTCGACGATCCGTTCGCCCGGCTGCCAGCGGCCGCTGACGATCCCCTCGAGGATGTGCTCGCGGATCTGCTCGCGCAGCGAGTGGACGACGGGTGGGGTCATGCGGTGCTCCTTAGCGGCGGACGGGCCGGCGCACGGGACGGGCAGGCCAACGGTTCATTATCTGCGGGGACGCAACGGGGGACGGCCCCGGTTCGTACGAACCGGGGCCGTCCCCTTCGTCACACCTGCTGAGGGCCGTGCGGGATCAGAGACCGATCTCGGTCTCGAACTCGGCGGCCTCCAGGATCTGCTTGACCGTGGTCAGGTAGCGGGCGGCGTCCGCGCCGTCCACCAGACGGTGGTCGTAGGAGAGCGACAGGTACGTCATGTTGCGCACCGCGATGGTCTCGCCCAGCTCCGGGTGGTCCACGACCACCGGGCGCTTGACGGTGGCACCGATGCCCAGGATGGCGACCTGGTTCGGCGGCACGATGACGGTGTCGAACAGCGCACCGCGCGAGCCGGTGTTGCTGATGGTGAAGCTCGCGCCGGACAGGTCGTCCGGGCTGATCTTGCTCTCGCGGACCTTGCCGGCCAGCTCGGCGGTCTTCTTGGCGATGCCCGCGATGTTCAGGTCGCCGGCGCCCTTGATGACCGGGGTCATCAGGCCCTTCTCGTTGTCCACCGCGATTCCGACGTTCTCGGAGTCGAAGTACGAGATGGTGCCCTCGTCCTCGTTGATCCGGGCGTTGATGACCGGGTGGGCCTTCAGCGCCTGGACAGCGGCCTTGACGAAGAACGGCATCGGGGACAGCTTGACGCCCTCGCGCGCGGCGAAGCCGGCCTTGGCCTTCTCGCGCATCCGCATGATCTTGGTGATGTCCACCTCGACCACGGAGGTCAGCTGCGCCTGGCCGTGCAGGGCCTTCATCATGTTGTCGCCGATGACCTTGCGCATCCGCGGCATCTTGACGGTCTGGCCACGCAGCGGCGACGCCTCCAGGGCCGGAGCCTTGGACGCGGCGGCCGGAGCGGGGGCGGCAGCGGCCGGAGCAGCGGTCTTCGCGGCCTCGGCGGCGGCGATGACGTCCTGCTTGCGGATGCGGCCACCGACGCCGGTGCCCTGGACCGAGGCCAGGTTCACGCCGTTCTCCTGGGCCAGCTTGCGGACCAGGGGGGTGACGTAGGCGCCGTCGGGCTCACCGGCGGGGGCCGCCGGGGTGACCGGAGCGGGCTGGGCGGCGGGGGCCGGAGCCGGAGCCGGGGCGGCCGGGGCAGCCGGAGCGGCCGGGGCGGGCGCCGGAGCCGGGGCGGGGGCCTCGGCCTTCGGGGCCTCCTGGGCCGGGGCGGGCGCCGGAGCGGCCGGAGCCGGGGCGGCGGCCGGAGCGGCACCGGCAGCACCGATGACGGCGAGCTTGGCGCCGACCTCGGCGGTCTCGTCCTCGCCCACCACGATCTCCAGCAGGGTGCCGGAGGCCGGGGCCGGGATCTCGGTGTCGACCTTGTCGGTGGAGACCTCGAGCAGCGGCTCGTCGGCCTCGACGGACTCGCCGACCTCCTTCAGCCACCGGGTGACGGTGCCCTCGGTGACCGACTCGCCCAGCGCGGGCAGGACGACGTCGGTGCCCTCGGCGGAGCCGGCGGCCGGAGCGGCCGGGGCCTCGGCGGCGGCCGGGGCGGGGGCCTCGGCGGCGGGCTCAGGCTGCTCGGCGGGGGCCTCGGCGGCAGCCGGAGCGGCGGCCTCGGCAGGCGCGCCGGAGCCGTCGTCGATGATGGCCAGCTCGGCGCCGACCTCGACGGTCTCGTCCTCGGCGACCTTGATGGACGCCAGGACGCCGGCCGCCGGGGCGGGGATCTCGGTGTCGACCTTGTCGGTCGACACCTCCAGCAGGGGCTCGTCGGCCTCGACGCGCTCACCCTCGGCCTTGAGCCAGCGGGTGACGGTGCCCTCGGTGACGCTCTCGCCGAGCGCCGGAAGGGTTACGGAAACCGCCATGGTTTCAGTTGCTCCTAACGAATTGCGGGATGTGGTCGCGCCCGGACTGGGGTCAGTCGTGGGAGTGGAGGGGCTTGCCGGCCAGGGCCAGGTGGGCCTCGCCGAGCGCCTCGTTCTGCGTGGGGTGCGCGTGGATGAGCTGCGCAACCTCGGCCGGCAGAGCCTCCCAGTTGTAGACCAGCTGGGCTTCGCCGACCTGCTCGCCCATACGGTCACCGACCATGTGGACGCCGACCACGGCACCGTCCTTGACCTGGACGAGCTTGATCTCGCCCGCGGTCTTGAGGATCTTGCTCTTGCCGTTGCCCGCGAGGTTGTACTTCAGAGCGACGACCTTGTCGGCGCCGTACAGCTCCTTGGCCTTCGCCTCGGTGATACCGACCGAGGCGACCTCCGGGTGGCAGTACGTCACGCGCGGCACGCCGTCGTAGTCGATCGGCACGGTCTTCAGACCGGCCAGTCGCTCCGCAACCAGGATGCCCTCCGCGAAGCCGACGTGCGCGAGCTGGAGCGTGGGGACGAGGTCACCGACGGCGGAGATCGTCTCCACGTTCGTCCGCATGTACTCGTCGACGAGGACGTAGCCGCGGTCCATGGCGACCCCGGCCTCCTCGTAACCGAGACCCTGGGAGACGGGGCCGCGGCCGATCGCGACCAGCAGCACCTCCGCCTCGAAGGTCTTGCCGTCGGCAAGGGTGACCTTGACGCCGTTCTCGGTGTACTCGGCCTTCTCGAAGAAGGTGCCGAGGTTGAACTTGATGCCCCGCTTGCGGAAGGCGCGCTCCAGCAGCTTGGAGCTGTTCTCGTCCTCGACCGGGACGAGGTGCTTGAGGCCCTCGATCACCGTGACGTCGGTGCCGAAGGACTTCCACGCCGAGGCGAACTCGACGCCGATGACGCCGCCGCCCAGGATGATCGCGGACTCCGGCACGCGGTCCAGCGTCAGCGCGTGGTCCGAGGAGATGATGCGGTTGCCGTCGATCTCCAGACCCGGCAGCGACTTCGGCACGGAGCCGGTCGCCAGCAGGATGTGGCGGCCCTGGACGGTCTGGCCGTTCACGTCGACGGAGGTGGGGGAGGACAGCCGGCCCTCACCCTCGATGTAGGTCACCTTGCGGGAGGCGACCAGACCCTGCAGACCCTTGTACAGGCCCGAGATGACCTCGTCCTTGTACTTGTGGACCCCGGCGATGTCGATGCCCTCGAACGAGGTCTTGACACCGAACTGGGCGGCCTCACGGGCCTGGTCCGCGATCTCACCGGCGTGCAGCAGCGCCTTCGTGGGGATGCAGCCGTTGTGCAGGCAGGTGCCGCCGAGCTTGTTCTTCTCGATCAGGGCGACGTCCAGGCCGAGCTGCGCACCGCGCAGGGCAGCCGCGTAGCCGCCGCTACCGCCTCCGAGAATCACTAGGTCGAAAACGGTGCTGGCGTCGTTCGCCACGTCACGTCCTCCATGCATGGGTACGCCGGAGCCGGTCTCCGATGACCGGACGGCGGCTGTTGTTCGGCCGCTAGTACTTCGGCCCTGGGTAAGGGGGGCCCTGTCCTGCCGAGCCCCATCTTCGCACTTGTTGAACACGGGCGGGACGGCGGGCCGGGCCCGGGGCCCGCCGATCGGCTGCCCGCACGGGTTACGCAGGCGTACGGACCTACGGATTTCGTCGAGAGCGAACACGTGTCCGTGCCCGTGCGTACGGCCCCGGGCAGCGGAGCCCGGGGCCGTGTCCCTACTCGCTTCCGCGGCAGGTCAGAGCAGGTCGCCCGCCGCCGTGCGCTCGGCGAGCCGGACCAGGGTGCGGACCGCGGAGCCGGTGCCGCCCTTGGGGGTGTAGCCGTACGGCGCGCCCTCGTGGAAGGCCGGGCCCGCGATGTCCAGGTGCGCCCAGGTGATGCCCTCGCCGACGAACTCCTGGAGGAAGAGGCCTGCGACCAGGCCGCCGCCCATCCGCTCGCCCATGTTGGCGATGTCGGCGACCGGGGAGTCCATGCCCTTGCGCAGCTCGGCGGGCATCGGCATGGGCCAGGACTGCTCGCCGACCTCGGTCGCGATCTCGTGGACCGAGGTGCGGAACGCGTCGTCGTTGGCCATGATCCCGAAGGTGCGGTTGCCCAGCGCCAGCACCATCGCGCCGGTCAGCGTCGCGACGTCGACGATCGCGTCCGGGCTCTCCTCCGAGGCGCGGGTGATCGCGTCGGCCAGGACCAGGCGGCCCTCGGCGTCGGTGTTCAGCACCTCGACGGTCTTGCCGCTGTACATGGTCAGCACGTCGCCGGGGCGGGTGGCCGAGCCCGACGGCATGTTCTCGGCGAGCGCGAGCCAGCCGGTGACGTTGACCGGGAGGTTCAGCCGGGCCGCCGTGACGACCGCGGAGAACACGGCGGCGGCGCCGCTCATGTCGCACTTCATCGTCTCGTTGTGGCCGGCCGGCTTCAGGGAGATGCCGCCCGAGTCGTAGGTGATGCCCTTGCCGACCAGCGCCAGGTGCTTCTTCGCCTTGGCGTGGGTGTGGCTGATCTTCACCAGCCGGGGCGGGTTCTCCGAGCCCTGGCCGACGCCCATGAGGCCGCCGTAGCCGCCCTTCTTGAGCGCCTTCTCGTCCAGCACCTCGACCTTGAGGCCGTACTCCTTGCCCGCGGCCTGCGCCTGCGCGGCGAAGTCCTTGGGGGTGAGGCCGTTGGAGGGGGTGTTGATCAGGTCGCGGGCGCGGTTGATCTCCGCGGCCAGGGCCTGCGCGCGCTCGGCGGCGGCCTTGTGGGCCTTGTCGCGCGGCTTCGCACCAAGGACGGCGATGTCGGCCAGGGGAGCGGACTTGTCCGCGCCCTTCTTGGCGTCGCCGTTGTTGCTGCGGTAGGCGGTGAAGCTGTACGCGCCGAGCAGCGCGCCCTCGGCGACCGCGGCCACCGCGTCGGCGTCCTCGACGGGCAGCGCGAAGGCGGCCTTCTTGGTGCCGGCCAGCGCACGCGCGGCGGCACCGGCGGCGCGGCGCAGCGCCTCGTTGTCGTAACCCTCGCCCTCGACCGGGGCCTCGCCCAGACCGACCGCCAGCACGACCGGTGCCTTGAGCCCGGAACCGGCCGGAACCTTGGTCACCTCGCCCTCGGCGCCGCTCGCGCCGAGGGTCTCCAGGACATCGGCCAGCCTGCCGTCGAAGGCCGTCTCCACGGCCTCGGCGCCGGGCGCCACGACGGGGCCCTTGGTGCCCTTGGCGAGGCCGACGACAACGGCGTCCGCGCGCAGCGTCGCGGCGGATGAAGTACTGAGGGTCAGTGCAGTCACGGTATTGAAGGTCCTGTTCCGTCCGGGGAATCCGTGGGCGCTCGTGGCACCGCTGGCGCCGAGCCTACGCTCGGGTGCCCTGCCCGGTCCCGCCCAATGCCATACCTGTTCCCCGGGCTGACCGGTTGAATTGCCGCCGTGTGGGCCGAACTCCCTTGGTTTGCCCGGCACTTGACCGCGTAAAGCATGGTATGACGGTTTTCGTCGGCTTGTGCGGATGGTGTTGAAGGTGCTGAAGGTGCGCGCCGCCGGGGCCCGTACGCTACGCGGAGTGAAGCGACCCCCCGTGCACAGACCGATGCTGCTGCCCGCCCTGCTGGCGTTACTGCTGGCCCTCGTCACGGCCTGTACGACGGCCCCGCCCGACCGCTGGCAGCCGAAGCCCGGTACGGACTGGCAGTGGCAGCTGAGCGGCCGCCTCGACAAGGACGTGGACGCACCGGTCTACGACATCGAGGGCTTCGACCACAGCGCGGGCACCGTCGCCGACCTGCACCGCCGCGACCGCAAGGTGATCTGCTACCTCAGCGTCGGCGCCTGGGAGGACTGGCGCCCCGACGCCGACGACTTCCCGCGCTCCGTCATCGGCCGGTCCAACGGCTGGAAGGGCGAACGGTGGCTGGACATCCGGCGGCCGGACGTACTGGAACCGCTGCTGGCGAAACGGTTCGACATGTGCCGCGACAAGGGCTTCGACGCGATCGAGCCGGACAACGTCGACGGCTACGCGAACCGCTCCGGCTTCCCGCTGACCGCCGCCCACCAGCTGGCGTTCAACCGCCTGGTGGCCCGCCTCGCGCACGAGCGCGGCATGGCGGTCGGCCTGAAGAACGACCTCGACCAGATCCCGCAGCTGGTGGACGACTTCGACTTCGCGGTGAACGAGCAGTGCGCGCAGTACGAGGAGTGCGGTGAGCTCACGCCGTTCATCCGCGCGGGCAAGGCCGTTTTCCACGTGGAGTACGAGCTGCCGCGGGAGCGCTTCTGCGCGACGTCCCGGGAGCTGAGGCTCAGTTCGCTGCGGAAGGAGATGGAGCTGACGGCTTGGCGGGAGACCTGCTGAAGCCGGTGCCGTCGGCGGGGGTGTCAGCCGAGGGTCAGTACCACGATGGTCGCGAGCCCGGCCGTTTCGGCGAGTCCGCCGAAGACGTCTCCCGTCACCCCGCCCAGCCGCCGTCGGCAGTGGCGCAGCAGTACCTCGCCGGCGGCGAGGCCGAGAAGTACCGCGAGGGCCGCGTGCAAGGCGCCGTACGCGCCCCCGTACGCCCCGAGACCGGCCAGTACGGCCACGGCGGCGAGTACGGCGACCGCCGCCCGGCCCACGGGCACCGTCCCGGCGACTGCCGCGCCCAGCCCCTCGGGCCGGGCCGCCGGTACACCCTCGCGGGAGGCAAGGGTGAGGGCGAGGCGGGCCGTGACCGCGCCGGACACGGCCGCCGCCGCGCCCGCCGCCCAGCCGGTCGCGTACAGCTCGTACAGCGCCGCTACCTGGGCGAGCAGCGCGAGGAGCAGCACGATCACGCCGAACGGGCCGATGTCGGACTGCTTCATGATGCGCAGCGCGTCGTCCGCAGGCTTGCCGCTGCCGAGGCCGTCGGCGGTGTCCGCGAGCCCGTCCAGGTGCAGGCCGCGGGTGAGCCCGGCGGGCACCGCGACGGTGGCGACGGCCGCCAGTAGCGGGCCGCCGCCGAGCAGGAGCAGCACTGCGCCGAGTGCCGCGGCGCACAGGCCGACGACCAGACCGGCGAGTGGTGCGCAGAGCATGCCGCCGCGGGCCGTGGGGCGATCCCAGCGGGTCAGGCGGACCGGCAGCACGGTCAGGGTGCCGAATGCGAAGCGCAGTGCGTCTGCCGGGGTCGGCGGGGTCGGTGGGGCCGTCGGGGTGTCGCTCACCGCGGCAGGCTAACCGTGGTGGGAGCTGCGGCGCGGAGTCGGGGGTGCCCCGACGGCGCCGTTGCCGACTGGCTGCGCCGTCGTGGCTGGTCGCGCAGTTCCCCGCGCCCCTTGCGGGGCGCGGTCTCAGGCCTCCGCGGAGCCCTCGTTTCGTACCGGCAGCTCCGCTGCCAGGGAGGCCGCTGCTTGGACAAGCGGCAGGGCCAGGAGGGCGCCTGTGCCCTCGCCTGCCGTGACGCCGTGGTCGAGCAAGGGGGTGAGGGCGATGCGGTCCAGGGCCTTGGACTGGGCCGGTTCGCCGGTGGACTGGCCGGCGACCCACCAGTCCGGGGCGCGGAACGCGATCCGCTGGGCCACCAGCGCGCAGGCCGCGGAGACCACGCCGTCCAGGATCACCGGCGTCCGGCGCACCGCGCTCTGCAGCAGGAAGCCGGTGGCCGCGGTCAGATCGGCGCCCGCGGTGGTGGCCAGCAGCGCGAGCTGGTCGCCCAGTACCGGGCGGGCCCGGCGCAGCGCGTCCCGGATCGCCGCGCACTTGCGCATCCAGGCCAGGTCGTCGATGCCCGCGCCGCCGCGCCCGGTGACCACCGAGGCGTCCGTGCCGCACAGCGCGGCGATCAGGGCGCCCGCCGCCGTCGTGCCGCCCACGCTCAGGTCGCCGAGCACGACCAGGTCCGTACCGGCGTCCGCCTCCTCGTCGGCGATCGCCATGCCCGCGCGGAACGCCTGCTCGGCCTCCTCCGCGGTCAGCGCGTCCTCGATGTCGATCCGCCCGGAGCCGCGCCGTACGCGGTGCCGGGTGACGTCCTCGGGCAGCTCGCCGGGGTCGCAGTCCAGGGCCATGTCGACCACGCGCGGCGGGGCGTCGAACCGCCGCGCCAGTACCGCCGCGGGGCTCGTCCCGTCCAGTACTCCGCGCACCAACTCCGACGCGCTGCCCGCGGGCCGCCCGGAGACGCCCAGTTCCGCCACCCCGTGGTCGCCCGCGAACAGCACCGTACGGACCCGGTCGAGGGGCCGGACCGGAACCTGCTGCTGTACGGCGGCCAGCCAGTCGCCCAGTTCGTCGAGGCGGCCCAGCGCGGCGGGCTGCACGAGGCGGTGCTCCCGCCGCTCCTCGGCGTCCCGGCGCAGGCCGCCGTCGGGGCGCTCGATCAGGTTCGCGAAGTCATCGAGGTTCAGGGCGCTCATTCGGCGCAGGTTACCGGCAACGCCACCATCGGTGCGCGGACGGCCGGTACCGCTGCCGGAGCGGGGCCTCCAGCAGCAGCGCCGCGCCCGGCAGCCGGCGCGCGCACAGGGCACGCAGCTCGCGCAGCGCCCCGGCGGCGGGCGGCGGCCCGAAGACGAGGACCAGGACGCCGAGTGCGGGGCGGGCGACGGCGGTCGGCCAGTTGGGCCCGGTGAGCCGGCCGGTGAGGGTGCGCCAGCGGGGGCCGTCCGGCAGCAGCATCCGGCGCAGCGCGGCGGTCGCCGGCTCCTCGACGGTCAGCCAGCGCAACTGCCCGTTGTCCACCCGCCAGAAGCCGGTGTCCAGGCCCTCGCCGAGCGCCACGACCGTGGCCTGCGGCCGGTCCCGCAGATAGCGGCGTACCGCCTCGTCGAACGGTTCCATGCCGTCAGGTGACGGTACGGAAGGCCGTCCGGCAAGCGGGACACGGGCCGCCGGTCGCGCGCGTCACCCGCGCAGCGCAATGGCCTGCCCCGCGACGACCAGCAGCACGTGCTCGCACTCGGCGGCGAACGCGGCGTTCAGGCGGCCCAGTTCGTCCCGGAAGCGGCGGCCCGCCGGGGTCGCGGGGACCACCCCGGAACCGACCTCGTTGCTGACCGCCACCAGCGGCCTGCGGGTGGCGCGCACCGCGGCCACCAGCTCGTCCACCCGCGCGTGCAGCGCCTCTTCGCCGCCGTTCGCCCAGGTCTCGTCGTCCCAGGCGCCCACCTCGTCCATGGCGTGCGTCAGCCACAGGGACAGGCAGTCGATCAGCAGCGGGGAGCCGGCGGTCTTCTCCGCGGTGCCGGCGCCGGTCTCGTCCTCGCCCGCCAGCAGCGGTACCAGGTCGCAGGTCTCGGCGGTGCGCCAGGAGGACGGGCGGCGCTCGCGGTGGGCGCTGACCCGCGCCGCCCACTCCGTGTCGCCGTCCCGCAGCCCGCCGGTCGCGACGTACAGCACGTCGGGGAAGGCGGCGAGCCGGCGCTCGGCCTCGACGGACTTGCCGCTGCGCGCGCCGCCCAGCACCAGCGTCCGGCGCGGCAGGTCGGGCACCGCGTGGTACTCGCCGACCAGCAGCGACGTGCCGTCCGGCACCGCTCGCGCGCCGACCGCGGCGAGCCGCCGGTGCAGCTCCTCGCCGGGCGGCGTGTCGTGGTCGATGTGCACCGCGATCACGTCGGTGGCCGCGTCCACCGCGCCGTTCGCGCGCAGCCGGGCCAGCGCGTCGGGGCGCCCCAGTACGTCCAGTACGACCATCTCGTACGGCCCCTTGCCCTCGGCGGCGATGCCGGCGGGCGCGGCGCCCGGCGGCAGGTACAGCAGCCGTTCGCCGTAGGTGCCGCCGATCTCGTAGCCGGTGCCCGGCACGTCGACCGCCACCGCGCGTACCCGGTGCCCGTCCAGCAGCGCCAGCTCCCGCCCGTCCGCGACCCGGCCCGGCTGCGGCACCCCGGTGGGGACTTCGAAGGAGGGTCCCTCGTGCGGGTGCGTCAGGAGTACCTGGCGTACGCCGGTGAGCGACTGCCCGGCGCGGGCCGCGGCGAAGGCGGCCCCCGGGGTCAGGTCGAGGAGCAGCGCGCCGTCCAGGAGCAGTGCGGTGGCCGCCCGCGCCGCGTCGCCCGTGGCGGCGGCGCAGGAGGCGCAGGGGCAGCCAGGGTGGGGCAGGCCCTCGGGGGCCCCGGTGCCGAGCAGTGTCAGTTCCACTCGCCGATTTTCTCCTGTCCCCGGCTCGCGGGCGCGCGGGGGGACGTCTCGACACGGCCGTTAGGCTGCTGATCAGTATTCGCGCGTAGTACCGGACATGTCATCTGGGCGGCAGCACAGGGCATGACCACTGCACGGCACAGCACGGCACCAGCACGAGCAAGCACGTACCCGGTGGGACCAGGAGGCGGACATGGCGTGGACGTGGCGGTTCGAGAAGGCCGACGGTACGGAGGCCCCCGCGGGGGAGGCGCCGGAGGACTTCTCCACGCAGGGGGACGCGGAGTCCTGGATCGGGGAGGAGTGGAAGACGCTCCTGGACCGCGATGTGGACCAGGTGACCCTGTTCGAGGACGGCGTGAAGGTCTACGGCCCGATGAGCCTGCACGCCGAGGAGAGCGGCGAGGGCGCCGACACGGCGGAGGGCTGAGCGGCTCCCGGCACGCGTGAGGGGCGGCGGGCCCGATGGCCCGCCGCCCCTTCACGTCCGCAGGATCAGCCCCGCACGCCGCACAGGTGCAGCAGGGCCGCCACCGCACGGTACGGATCGGTGCGCCCGGCCCGTTCCTCGGCGGCCAGCAGCCGGGTCAGCTCCTCGACGGGCGGCGGCACGGCGTCGTCGGCCGCGAGGTCGGTGAAGAGCCGCACGCCGTACCAGGCGTGCAGCGGGGCGCCGATCCCGGCGAGGGTGTCGGTGAGCGTGGCGAGCCGGTCGGCGCGCACCGTGAGGCCGAGCCGGTTCTTGTACCGGGGCGAGTCGAACGCGGTCATGGCCGTGTCCCAGTCGCCGGACAGCCCCGGGCGCAGCGCGAGCGCGTCGCCGTTGCGCACCAGGACGGACAGCAGGCCGCCGGGCGCCAGTACCCGGGCCAGCCCGGCCAGCATCCGGTCGGGATCGTCGACGTACATCAGGACGCCGTGGCAGAGCACCACGTCGAAGGTGCCGGGGAGGAAGTGCACGCCGGTGTCCCGGCCGTCGCCCTCGATCAGCCGGACCCGCTCCTGGATGCCGGCCGGCTCGCCGGCCAGCGTGGCGCGGGCCGCGGCGAGCATCTTCGGGTCCGACTCCAGGCCGGTGATCTTGTGCCCGGCGCGGGCGAGGCGGAGCGCCTGGGTGCCCTGGCCGAGGCCGACATCCAGGACGCGCAGCCGCTGGCCCACGGGGAACCGCGCGGTGATCTGCTCCTCCAGCTGCCGGGCCACCAGCTCCTGCCGGACGGTGTTCCGGATGCCCCCGAGCTCGTCGAGCCAGGGGCCGGCCCCTCCGGCAAAGCCGGAGGAAGCCGTGCTCAGGGCCGCTCTCCCCGCTTGACCTGCGGCTTGGGGAGGCGCAGGCGGCGCATCTGGAGGGTGCGCATCAGGGCGTAGGGCTTGACGCCCTTGAGGTTCTCGTTCGGGAACTTCTCCTTGAGGCGCTTGGTCAGACCGATCCAGACGGCGATCGAGTCGAGCACGATCAGCAGGATCACGACCAGCCACAGGATGAGCGCGATGCTCTGGATCTGCGGCACCCGGACCATGGCCAGCACCAGGATCAGCACGGCCACCGGCAGGAAGAACTCCGCGACGCACCAGCGCGCGTCGACGTAGTCGCGCGCGAAACGGCGCACCGGGCCCTTGTCCCGGACGGGGAGGTACCGCTCGTCGCCCTTGGCCAGCGCTTCGCGCTGCCTGGCCATGTCGGCGCGGCGGGCCTCCCGCTGGGCCTTGACGGCCTCCTTGCGGTTGGCCGGTGCCGACTGCGCGCGAGTACGGCGCTGACTCTGCGCCTGACTGCGCTTCGGCGTCGGGCGGCCCTTGGGGGCCTGCGGGTCGCGTGGCTGCTGGGGCTGGTCCGCGGTCACCTTGGCGGTCGCGGCCTGCTCATCCTTCGAACGGCTTCGGAACACAAAACCCAAGGGTACGCGGTTGCCCTCCGAGAGCCAGAGTCCGAGGGGAACGATCCGGCAACGGCGGGTCGGGTTACCCGTACCGCCTACTCCCTGCGCGTGAGAAAGGGAGATACCTGATCGTCCTGCAGGAGGAGCACATCCGCGCCCAACCAGTGCGGTAATGGAACCGGGGCCCGTACTGTGGGGTCTGTAGATGTGCTGGAGCCGAAGCCCGAAGAAACTCGGTCAGAAGGGGGCGCTCGAGGCCCATGAGCGACGGTGTCATGAAGCGGATGGGGATGATCTTCCGCGCGAAGGCCAACAAGGCCCTTGACCGGGCCGAGGATCCGCGCGAGACCCTCGACTACTCCTATCAGAAGCAGCTGGAGCTGCTCCAGAAGGTGCGGCGCGGGGTCGCCGACGTCGCGACCTCCCGCAAGCGCCTGGAGCTCCAGCTCAATCAGCTCCAGGGCCAGTCGGCCAAGCTGGAGGACCAGGGCCGCAAGGCCCTCGCGCTCGGCCGTGAGGACCTGGCCCGCGAGGCGCTCTCCCGCCGGCAGGCCCTGCAGCAGCAGGTCACCGACCTGGAGACGCAGCACCAGACGCTGCAGGGCGAGGAGGAGAAGCTCACGCTCGCCGCGCAGCGCCTCCAGGCCAAGGTGGACGCCTTCCGTACGAAGAAGGAGACCATCAAGGCCACCTACACCGCGGCCCAGGCGCAGACCCGTATCGGCGAGGCCGTCTCCGGCATCTCCGAGGAGATGGGCGACGTCGGCCTGGCCGTGCAGCGCGCCGAGGACCGGACCGCGCAGATGCAGGCCAGGGCCGGGGCCATCGACGAGCTGCTGGCGTCCGGCGCGCTGGACGACCCGACCGGCATGGCCAAGGACGACATCACCGCGGAGCTGGACCGGATCTCCGGTGGCGGCGACGTCGAGCTGGAGCTGCAGCGCATGAAGGCCGAGCTGGCGGGCGGCGGCGCCGGTGGCCAGCAGGCCATCGAGGGCGGTCAGGGCGGTCAGGCCCAGCAGGCGCCGCAGCAGGACCAGACGCGTTTCGACAAGCAGTGACCGGCGGGCGCGGATAGCCTCATCGGGATCGCCGGACCGGACCAGAGGAGACCGTCGTGATCGTACGGATCATGGGCGAGGGGCAGGTAAAGGTGGCGGACAGCCACTTCATCGAGCTCAACAAGCTCGATGACGAGCTGCTCGCCGAGATGGAGAACGGCGACACGGACGGCTTCCGGCGGACGCTGGGCGCGCTCCTCGACGCCGTACGCCGGCTGGGCGACCCGCTGCCCGACGACGCTCTGGAGCCCTCGGAGCTGATCCTCCCCGGCCCCGACGCCACCCTCGAAGAGGTCCGCGAGATGCTCAGCGACGACGGCCTCATCCCGGGCTGACCAGCCCGCTCCGGCGGCCCCGTCCCCGTGCGTACGGGGGCGTGACCGCCCGGCTTCTTCCAGCAGGTACGCGCCCCGGCCACCGGCCGCCACCCGCCTCGGCGGGGAGCGCCCGGTGGCCGGGGCGCTACCGTTTCCTCCCGTGACTCCCCTCGCCACCGGACAGGGCCCGCTGCCCGGGCCCGCGCTGCTCGCCCGGCTCCGCGCACACCCCGTCGTGCTCGACGCGGTCCTGGCGGTGGCCGTCTTCGCGGTGATCCTGATCGGCGCGGCGGCCGGCCCGCACGGCCGGTACGGGCCCCGCTTCGGCGCCCACCCGCTGGAGCCGACGACGGTCCTGCTCGCCGCGGTGGCCTGCGCCGCACTGGTACTGCGCCGCCGCTACCCGCGCACCGTCCTCGCCTTCACCTGTGCCATGACGCTGGCCGAGCTGGTGACCGCCACCAGCGAGCCGCGCGCTCCGGTCGCCGCCGCCTCGGTCATCGCCGTCTTCACCCTCGCCGCACGCACCGACCGCCCCACCACCTGGCGGATCGGCGCGCTGACCGTCCTGGTGCTCACCGCCGCCGCGATGCTCACCAGTACCCGGCCCTGGTACGCCCAGGAGAACCTGGCGATCTTCGCGTGGACGGGCATGGCGGCCGCGGCCGGTGACGCGGTGCGCAGCCGCCGCGCCTTCGTGGCCGCCATCGAGGAGCGGGCCGAGCGGGCCGAACGCACCCGCGAGGAGGAGGCCGGGCGGCGGGTCGCCGAGGAACGCATGCGCATCGCGCGCGAGCTGCACGACGTCGTCGCGCACCACATCGCGCTGGTCAACGTGCAGGCCGGGGTCGCCTCGCACGTCATGGACAGCCGCCCCGACCAGGCCAAACAGGCCCTCGCCCACGTTCGGGAGGCATCCCGGTCCGCGCTGGACGAGCTGCGCGCCACGGTCGGCCTGCTGCGCCAGTCCGACGACCCGCAGGCCCCCACCGAGCCGGCCCCGGGCCTCGGCGTCCTGGACCAGCTGATCGACGGTTTCGTACGCGCCGGACTCCCCGTCGAGCTGGAGCTGCCGCCCGGCAGTCCCGAGGGCCTGCCCGCCTCGGTGGACCTCACCGCGTACCGCATCGTCCAGGAGGCGCTGACCAATGTGCACAAGCACGCGGGGGAGGGCGCCCGGGCCTCGGTACGGATCGTCCGGTCGGCCGAGGCGCTGACGCTGACGGTGCTGGACGACGGCGGGGGCGGCGGTCGGCCCACCGATGAGAGTCGAGCGGAAGGCGGCGGGCACGGCCTGATCGGGATGCGGGAGCGGGTCGCGGCGCTGCGCGGCACGGTGGAGACCGGGCCCCGCCCGGCCGGTGGTTTCAAGGTACGGGTGCGGCTGCCGCTGCAGACCGCGCGCACGGGGGAGACGACATGACGATCAAGGTGCTGCTCGCCGACGACCAGGCGCTGCTGCGCAGCGCGTTCAAGGTGCTGGTGGACTCCGAGCCCGGGATGCGGGTGGTGGGCGAGGCGTCGGACGGCGCCGAGGCGTACGAGCTGGCCCGGTCGGCCGCGCCCGACGTGGTCCTGATGGACATCCGGATGCCCGGCACGGACGGGCTGGCCGCCACCCGCATGATCAGCGAGGACCCCGAGCTGTCCGACGTCCGCGTGGTGATCCTGACGACCTTCGAGGTCGACGACTATGTGATCCAGGCGCTGCGGGCGGGCGCGAGCGGCTTCCTCGGCAAGGGGGCCGAGCCGGACGAACTGCTGAGCGCCATCCGGGTCGCGGCGGCCGGCGAGGCGCTGCTCTCGCCGGTGGCCACCAAGGGGCTGATCGCGCGGTTCCTGGCGCAGGGGAGCGGCGAGGACGGCGGCGAGGGGCCGGAGGCCGAGCGGCTGGCGTCGCTGACCGGCCGGGAGCGCGAGGTACTGGTACTGGTCGCGGGCGGCCTCTCCAACGACGAGATCGCCGGGCGGCTGACCGTCAGTCCGCTGACGGTCAAGACGCATGTGAACCGCGCGATGGCCAAGCTGGGCGCCCACGACCGGGCGCAGCTCGTCGTCATGGCGTACGAATCGGGGCTGGTCCGCCCGCGGGTGTAGCAGCGGGTGGAGCGGGGCGTACTGCGGACGCGGTACGCCCCGGCGCCGGAAATGGACCTGGGTGCTAGGGAAACAGCGCTTCTTGTGCCGGATCGTGTAGTCGGGCCCGCCATGGGCCGGTGCCGAGAAGCGTTCAGAACAAAAGAGAGAGACCCCACCCATGTTCAGGCTGTCCCGACTCAGCCTCGCACAACGGGGCCTGATAGCACTGATGTCGATCGTGGCGATCGTCTTCGGGGCCATCGCGATCCCACAGCTCAAGCAGCAGCTGCTGCCGTCCATCGATATGCCCATGGTGTCCGTCGTGGCGCCGTACCAGGGTGCTTCGCCCGACGTCGTCGAGAAGCAGGTCGTCGAGCCCCTTGAGGACGGCATCCAGTCGGTCGACGGCATCACGGGCGTGACCTCCACCGCCAGCGAGGGCTCGGCCGTGGTGATGGCCGAGTTCGACTACGGCAACGACTCCAAGGCGCTGGTCGCCGACGTCCAGCAGGCCGTCAACCGGGCCCGCGCCAAGCTGCCCGAGGACGTCGACCCGCAGGTCGTGGCCGGTGGCACCGACGACCTGCCGACCACCGTGCTGGCCGTCTCCTCCGGCGGGCAGGACCAGCAGGCCCTCGCCGACCGGCTGGACCGCAGCGTCGTCCCGTCCCTGAAGGACATCGACGGCGTCGGCCAGGTCACCGTGAGCGGCGTCCGCGACCAGGTCGTCGCCGTCACTCCCGACGACGCCAAGCTCGCGAAGGCGGGGCTCACCCCGGCGGCGCTCGGCCAGGCCCTGGAGGCGGGCGGCGCTTCCGTACCGGCCGGCTCCTTCGCCGAGGACGGCAAGAGCCGCACGGTCCAGGTGGGCAGCGGCTACACCTCGCTCCAGCAGATCAAGGACCTCACCGTCTCCCCGGCCGCGGCCGGTGCCGCGGCGGGCAAGCCCGGGGGCGGCGCGCCCGTACGGATCGGCGACATCGCCACTGTGAAGCAGGAGTCGGCCACCCCGACCTCCCTCACCCGTACGAACGGCAAGCCCAGCCTCGCCGTCCAGATCACCATGGACCAGGACGGCAGCGCCGTCGCCATCTCCGACGCGGTCAAGGACAAGCTCCCGCAGATCCGCGCGGACCTCGGCAAGGACGCGGACGTCACGGTCGTCTCCGACCAGGGCCCGCAGGTCTCCAAGTCCATCGAGTCCCTCACCACCGAGGGCCTGCTCGGCCTGGTCATGGCCGTGATCGTGATCCTGGTCTTCCTGCTGAGCCTGCGCTCGACGCTGGTCACCGCGGTGTCCATCCCGCTGTCCGTCGTCATCACGCTGATCGTGCTGTGGACCCGCGACCTGTCGCTGAACATGCTGACGCTGGGCGCGCTGACCATCGCCATCGGCCGGGTCGTGGACGACTCCATCGTCGTACTGGAGAACATCAAGCGGCACCTGGGCTACGGCGAGGAGCGCAAGCACGCCATCCTCACCGGCGTCCGCGAGGTCTCCGGCGCGATCACCTCCTCCACCCTCACCACCGTCGCGGTCTTCCTGCCGATCGGCGTGGTCGGCGGCATGGTGGGCGCCCTCTTCGGCGACTTCTCGATCACCGTCACCGTGGCGCTGCTGGCCTCGCTGCTGGTCTCCCTGACCGTCGTACCGGTCCTCTCGTACTGGTTCCTGCGCGCCCCGAAGTCCGCCGAGGGCGGCGACCCGGAGGCGCTGCGCAAGGCCGCCGAGGAGAAGGAGAGCCGCAGCGCGCTGCAGCGGCTGTACGTACCGGTGCTGCGCTTCGCGACCCGGCGCCGGATCACCAGCCTGGTCATCGCCGTCGTCATCCTCATCGGCACGTTCGGCATGGGCCCGCTGCTCAAGACCAACTTCTTCGACCAGGGCGACCAGGACACCCTGTCCATCCAGCAGGAACTGGAGCCCGGCAGCAGCCTCGGCGCCGCCGACAAGCAGGCGAAGCGGGTGGAAAAGGTGCTCGCGGACACCGACGGCGTGCAGGACTACCAGGTCACCGTCGGCTCCTCGGGCATGATGGCGGCCTTCGGCGGCGGCTCGTCGGCGAACCAGGCGTCGTACCAGGTCAAGCTGGCGAACGCCGACGACTCCGACCGCGTCGTGCGGGACATTCGGGACGGCCTTGCGAAGCTCGGCCCCGCCATCGGCGACACCACCGTCTCCGCCGGCCAGGCGTTCGGCAATCAGGACCTGAGCGTGGTCGTGAAGGCCGCCGACGCCGACGTACTGAAGGACGCCACCGAGCAGGTGCGCAAGAAGGTCGCGGGCCTGGACGACGTCACCGACGTCACCAGCGACCTGGCGCAGAGCGTGCCGCGGATCTCCGTCACCGCCAACAGCAAGGCGGCGGCCGCCGGTTACAGCCAGGCCACCCTCGGCCAGGCCGTCGCCCAGGCGGTACGCGGCACCACCAGCGGCACGGCGCTGCTGGACGACGCCGAGCGGGACGTCGTGGTGAAGTCGGCGCACCCGGCCACGACCGAAGCCGAGCTGAAGAAGCTGGCGCTGCCGGGCCCGTCGGGCGTGGTGCGGCTCGGCGACATCGCCGAGGTGAAGACCGTTCCCGGCCCGGTGCAGATGACCCGCATCGACGGCGCCCGGTCCGCGACGGTCACGGCCAAGCCGACCGGTGACAACACCGGCGCGGTCACCGCCCAACTGCAGTCCGAACTGAAGGACCTGGACCTGCCCAAGGGCGCCACGGCCGAGATCGGCGGCGTCTCCGCCGACCAGGACGAGGCGTTCAGCTCGCTGGGCCTGGCCATGCTGGCGGCCATCGCGATCGTCTTCATGCTGCTGGTCGCCACCTTCCGGTCGCTGATCCAGCCGCTGATCCTGCTGGTCTCGATACCGTTCGCGGCGACCGGCGCGATCGGCCTGCTGGTCGCGACCGGTACCCCGATGGGCGTCCCCGCGATGATCGGCATGCTGATGCTCATCGGCATCGTCGTCACCAACGCGATCGTGCTGATCGACCTGATCAACCAGTACCGGGACCGGGGCTACGGCGTGGTCGAGGCGGTCATCGAGGGCGGCCGCCACCGGCTGCGGCCCATCCTGATGACGGCGCTGGCCACGATCATGGCCCTGCTCCCGATGGCCCTCTCGGTCACCGGCGACGGCGGCTTCATCTCCCAGCCGCTGGCGGTCGTCGTGATCGGCGGCCTGATCACCTCCACGCTCCTCACCCTGCTCCTCGTACCGACGCTGTACGCGATGGTCGAGCTGCGGAGGGAGAAGCGGGCCGCGAAGAAGGCGGCCAAGAAGGCCGCACCTTCGCAGGAGGAGGACCGCACGCCGGAGCCGGCAGGCGTGTAATCCGTACCAGCACGTGGGGCCCGTACCGAATCCGGTACGGGCCCCACGTGCATGACGGCTACGGCAGCGCCAGCATCCTTTCGAGCGCCAGCTTGGCGAAGTCCTCCGTCTCCCGGTCGACCTCGATCCGATTGACGACCTTGCCGTCCGCCAGGGACTCCAGGGCCCAGACCAGGTGCGGCAGGTCGATGCGGTTCATCGTCGAGCAGAAGCAGACCGTCTTGTCGAGGAAGACGATCTCCTTGCCCTCGGGAGCGAAACGGTTCGCCAGCCGGCGGACCAGGTTCAGCTCCGTACCGATCGCCCACTTCGACCCGGCAGGCGCCGCCTCCAGCGCCTTGATGATGTACTCCGTCGAGCCGACGTAGTCCGCCGCCGCCACGACCTCGTGCTTGCACTCCGGGTGCACCAGCACGTTCACGCCCGGTATCCGCGCCCGTACGTCCTCGACCGACTCCAGCGAGAAGCGGCCGTGCACGGAGCAGTGGCCGCGCCACAGGATCATCTTCGCGGCGCGCAGCTGCTCGGCGGTGAGCCCGCCGTTCGGCTTGTGCGGGTTGTAGACGACGCAGTCGTCCAGCGACATGCCCATGTCGCGCACCGCGGTGTTGCGGCCCAGGTGCTGGTCCGGCAGGAAGAGGACCTTCTCGCCCTGCTCGAACGCCCAGTCCAGCGCCCGCTTGGCGTTGGACGAGGTGCAGATCGTGCCGCCGTGCTTGCCGGTGAACGCCTTGATGTCCGCGGAGGAGTTCATGTACGAAACGGGCACGACCTGCTCGGCGATGCCCGCCTCGGTCAGCACGTCCCAGCACTCCGCGACCTGCTCGGCGCTGGCCATGTCGGCCATCGAGCAGCCGGCCGCCAGGTCCGGGAGGACGACCTTCTGGTCGTCACCCGTGAGGATGTCCGCGGACTCGGCCATGAAGTGCACGCCGCAGAAGACGATGTACTCCGCGTCCGGGCGGGCCGCGGCATCGCGCGCGAGCTTGAAGGAGTCGCCGGTGACATCGGCGAACTCGATGACCTCGTCGCGCTGGTAGTGGTGCCCGAGGACGAAGACCTTGTCCCCGAGCTTCGCCTTCGCGGCGCGGGCGCGCTCGACGAGGTCGGGGTCGGAGGGGGCGGGCAGGTCGCCGGGGCACTCGACGCCGCGCTCGCTCTTCGGGTCGGCCTCGCGACCGAGGAGCAGCAGCGCGAGCGGCGTGGGCTGCACGTCGAGGTCCTGACGGGGCTGGGCGGTGGTCACGGCACGCACCCTCTCTTCGTTGTTACGAGGTCACTTTTCGTCGATATGACGCTATCTATCATAGCCGCTTCACGTCAGTTTGACGATGGGCATTGTGTCGATGTGACGCATCACCCGGCCGGCCGCGTGCCGACAGCCGCTGACCTTCCGCGTGGGGTGTGCGAGCATGAGGAGGGGCGGAGAATTCCGCCAGAACTTCGAGCCCGCCCGGAATGAATCCGGGGCCCCGTCGGTTACTGCCGAGGGCAAGGGGTCCGTACAACCCGGGAGAGATGTAGATGAGCGTTCAGGACGAGACCACCGTCAGCGACGGCATCATCCTGTCCGACGCGGCCGCGTCGAAGGTCAAGAGCCTGCTGGAGCAGGAAGGCCGGGACGACCTCGCGCTGCGGGTGGCCGTTCAGCCCGGTGGCTGCTCCGGCCTGCGCTACCAGCTCTTCTTCGACGAGCGCTCGCTCGACGGCGACGTCGTGAAGGACTTCGACGGCGTGAAGGTCGTGACCGACCGGATGAGCGCCCCGTACCTGGGTGGCGCCTCCATCGACTTCGTCGACACCATCGAGAAGCAGGGCTTCACGATCGACAACCCCAACGCCACCGGCTCCTGCGCCTGCGGCGACTCCTTCAGCTGAGCCGACGGGCTCCGGCACACGGAGACGGGCTCCGGCACACGGAGACACAGACGAAGGCGGCGTTCCCGGTTGGGAACGCCGCCTTCGTCATGACCGCCTACCGGCGGCCCCGGGCCGCCGCCGTCACTTCCCCCTCTGCGGCACCGTCTCGCCACTGGAGGCGTCGATGACCTCCCGCCCGTCCAGCGGGGAGTCCAGCGTCACCGTCTTGGTGAACTGCTTGGCGACCTTCACGCAGACCCCGCCCGGCTTCTTCTCCTTGCCGGTGACCTGCGCGGTCACGGCCGTACCCGACTGGTCGGCGCTCGCCGAGTAGTCGCTGCACACCCCACCCCAGAAGTGCAGCGTCAGCTTCTTGCCGCCGTCCGCCACCGAGTACGACTCCAGGCCCATCGCACCCTTCTTGCCCTCCTTGCCGCCCTGCGGCGGCTGCGCGGGCCGCTGCGTCGCGGCGTCCCCGGCGTCCCGGTCCACCACGTACTTCGGGTCGACGGCCGGATGCGCGACCGTGGTACGCGCGTCCTTGGCGCTGGTCGAGCCGGGCTGCCGCACCTCGTACATCCACGACGGCACCAGCGCCTGGCTGCCGTTCACGAACTGCACCGACAGGCCGAACCGGGCGCCGGTCACCTCGGCGGGCGCGGGCTTCCCGGGCGCCGGCTCGCAGGGCGCGACACCCTTCCCGTCGCCCTTCCCGGCCTGCTCGCCCTTGTCCGGCAGCGGCGTGGCGCACTTCGCGTCCTCGCCCTTGCCCTCGGCCGAGCCGGCCCCGCCGTTCAGATGCGCGAGCGTCTTCTCCGCGCTCAGTACCGGATACGTGTCGCCCTTGAGCGGCCGCGCGAGCTGGCCGCTGCCGCCGACCACCTGGCCGTCCGCGCCGACCTGCAGGTCGCTCTGCCAGCCGTACGTCGGCAGGCCGCCGATCACCGGGTTCGCGGAGACGATGCGCACCGCGCCGGACAGCCCGCCGGCGTCCAGCTTCGCGCCCTGCTGGCCCAGCGCCGCGAGCACCGGCTCGACCGCCTGCTTCGCCTTCTCCTGGGAGACCGCGCCCTTGCCGCTGCCGTCGTCCTCGGTCGTGGCGTCCCGGCCGCGGTACGAGGGGCAGCCCGGCCCGTCCGAGGAGTGCCCGGTCTTCTCGTCCGCCTCCTTGCCCTTGGGCGTCGCGGGCAGCGCGCAGTTCACCCCGCCCGGCGTGCCGTACTGCGCGAACGTCCACGAGCCGGTGCCGGCCTTGGCCACCTGCAGTACGGGCCCGCGGGAGTCCTTGTCCTGGCCGCCGACCTTCCACGAACCGCCCTCGGAGCGGACCTGGCCGGCCACGTCCAGCGCCTTGGCCAGCCGGGCCACCGCGTCCTTGCTGATCGCGCCCTGCGGCCGGTACACAGGCGCGTCGGCCGGGCCGTCCGGCAGCTCGCCGACCGCGCGGTACCCCGCGCCCTGCGGGTTCGGCTCGCCCGGCGCGATCCCGTCGCGGGGCTGGGACTGGGACTGGCCGTACCCCTCCAGTGCCAGCGGCGGCGGATCGGCCGCCGCGCCCGCGCCGCCCTCGCCGTCCTGGCCGGAAGCGCCCGATGCCCAGTACGCCGCGCCGCCGCCGGCCAGCAGCACGGCCGCGGCCATCGAGGCGACCACCAGCGGCCTGCGCCCGCGCCGCCCCGGGGCGGTGGGGTTCTCGGTGGGGTTCCCGCTGCCGTCGGCAGGGGGAGTGTCCTCGGTGCTCACCGCATCGCTCCTTCGGCTCCGCTGAACAACTGATGCGCCATCCTCCGTGAGGGGGACGCCGATTGGACGGAGCCGGGCCGCGGGCGGTTCCGCCCGCGGCCCGTGGAAGAGCGGTGGAGGTATGGATCGCCGTACTCAGTCGCCGTACTCGGACATCCCTTCCAGCAGTTTCGCAGAGGTGGCGGGGACCGTGATCCCGCGCAGCTCGGCGACCGGTCGCCGCGGACCGGCCGGCAGCCCGTCCGGCTTCCAGTGCGGCGCCATGCGGGCGCAGTCGCCGCGCAGTTGCTCCATCGAGTCGTGCTCCCCGCCGTCCGGGCGACGGCCGGCGGGGTGAGCTGCTGTGACACGCTTCACATGCTGGGTCATACGCGCACCGTACGCACCCTTCGCCCCGGGGAAGAAGCCCTACTATCGGGTAGTTTCGCCAGGTCGGAGCGGCAGTCCCGAACGGGTAGCGTTGGGTCACGTCCGTCACCGCCCCACGCCTCCCCGCAGGAGCGAATCGCCGTGCGTATCGCAGTCACCGGCTCCATCGCCACCGACCACCTGATGACCTTCCCCGGACGCTTCGCCGACCAGCTGGTCGCCGACCAGCTCCACACGGTCTCCCTCTCCTTCCTCGTCGACCAGCTGGACGTGCGGCGCGGCGGCGTCGCGGCCAACATCTGCTTCGGCATGGGCCAGCTCGGCACGAAGCCGATCCTGGTCGGCGCCGCCGGCAACGACTTCGGCGAGTACCGCGCCTGGCTCGACCGGCACGGCGTGGACACCGCGTCCGTACGGATCTCCGAGGTGCTGCACACCGCCCGCTTCGTGTGCACCACCGACGCCGACCACAACCAGATCGGCTCCTTCTACACCGGCGCGATGAGCGAGGCCCGCCTCATCGAGCTGCAGCACGTCGCCGAGCGCGTGGGCGGCCTGGACCTGGTCCTGATCGGCGCCGACGACCCCGAGGCGATGATCCGGCACACCGAGGAGTGCCGCTCCCGCTCCATCCCCTTCGCGGCCGACTTCTCGCAGCAGATCGCCCGCATGGACGGCGACGACATCCGCACCCTCATGGACGGCGCGGCCTACCTCTTCTCCAACGAGTACGAGAAGGGCCTCATCGAGTCCAAGACCGGCTGGACCTCCGAGGAGATCCTCGGCAAGGTCGGCACCCGCGTCACCACCCTCGGCGCCAGCGGCGTCCGCATCGAGCGCACGGGCGAGCCCGCCATCGAGGTCGGCGTGCCCGAGGAGAACGCCAAGGCCGACCCGACCGGCGTCGGCGACGCCTTCCGCGCCGGCTTCCTCTCCGGCCTCGCCTGGGGCGTGTCCCTGGAGCGCGCCGCGCAGGTCGGCTGCATGCTGGCCACCCTCGTCATCGAGACGGTCGGCACCCAGGAGTACGAGCTGCGCCGCAGCCACTTCCTGGACCGCTTCACCAAGGCGTACGGCCACGAGGCGGCCGCGGAGATCCAGCAGTACCTGAACTGAGCCGCTCCGGTCAGACGCGGCGCCGCACCACGTAGGCGGCGCCGCGCTCCGGGGGCTCCGGCGCTTCCCCCAGGTACTCCTGGCCCTGCGTCCAGCACCACGCCGGGATGTCCAGCGCCGCCACCTCGTCGTCGGACAGCACCGTCACCGTGCCGCCGACCGGCACCTCCGTGATCGCCTTGGCCAGCTCGATCACCGGGACCGGGCAGCGGGCGCCGAGCGCGTCCACGACGAGCTCGCCGGAGGTGCCCTCGGGCGCGTGCGCGGGCCGCTCCGTGGGTGCGCCCAGCTGTTCCCGTACGGCGGCGACCGCGCCCGGGAGCACCTCCAGGAAGCGCTCCACGTCCGCCTCGGAGGTCCCGGCCGGCAGCGACACCCGGACGTTGCCCTCCGAGAGCACGCCCATCGCCTTCAGGACGTGGCTGGGGGTGAGCGTGCTGGAGGTGCACGAGGAGCCGGAGGAGACGGAGAACCCCGCCCGGTCCAGCGCGTGCAGCAGCGTCTCCCCGTCGACATAGAGACATGAGAAGGTCACCAGGTGCGGCAGCCGCCGCTCCGGGTCGCCGACCACGGCCACGTCCGGCACCAGCTCCGGCACCCGCGCGCGGATCCGGTCCACCAGGGCGCGCAGCCGGGCCGCCTCGGCCACCGCCTCCGCGCGTACGGCACGCAGCGACGCGGCGGCGGCCACCACCGCCGGGATGTTCTCGAAGCCGGGGGCCCGCCCCGACTCGCGCTCGTCGGCCGGGCCCTGGTGCGCGAAGCGGGTGCCCTTGCGGACCACCAGCAGCCCCACCCCGGCCGGGCCGCCCCACTTGTGCGCGCTGCCCGCCAGCAGCGACCAGGCGCCCGGCACCGGCCCCCAGGCCAGCGACTGGGCCGCGTCCACCAGCAGGGGCACACCCGCCTCGCGGCACGCCTCCGCCGCCTCCGCCACCGGCTGTTCGGTGCCCACCTCGTGGTTGGCGGACTGCAGGGCGGCCAGCGCGGTGTCCGGGGTGAGCGCGGCGGCGAACTCCGCCGGGTCGACCCGGCCCGTACGGTCGCAGCCCACCACGGCCACGCTGCCGCCCGCCGCCTCGTGCGTCTCCGCCGCGTGCAGTACGGAGGAGTGCTCGACGGCGGAGTGGACCAGCCGGCCGCCGACCCGCCGCCGGCCGGCCAGCGCGCCCGCGATGCCCGTGTGCACCGCGCGGGTGCCCGACGGGGTGAAGACCAGTTCGTCGGGGCGGCAGCCGACCGCCTCCGCCGCGGTCTCGCGCGCGGCGTCCAGCAGCAGCCGGGCGCGCCGCCCCTCCCGGTACAGCCGGGCCGGATCGGCCCAGCCCTCGTCGAGCGCGGCGTGCAGCGCCTCGCGGGCGACGGGGTGCAGGGGAGCGGAGGAGGCGGCATCGAAGTAGGGCACGGGCAAAACGCTAACGCGTGCGGTCCGGGGTCCGATTCACGAGACGGCCCCGACCGCCGGGCGCGGCGTCAGATGCCGGGAGGAAGCGGGGAATCCGGAGGCCGCACGGGCGCAGTGGGAGGGGATGGCCACCCCTTCGAGGGGCAACGCGCCGCGTTGGGCACCCTCCCCGCGCGACGCCAAATAGCGTCCAGTAGGGTTTGGTCCGCATAAACATCCAAACCCCTGCCCGTGACGGGCCGGCGACCGACCAGCTGAGACGGCCGCAGCCGGTTCTGCGGGCGAGACTCTCGGGAAGGCGCTACGTGAGTCCCAACGGCTCCGACCGCTCGTCGCGGCGCCCGATGCGGCGGAAGCTGCCGCAGGTGCTGGCTGCGGGCCTGGTCCTGGCGACCGCGACCGGTTGCACATACAAGGACTTCCCCCGCCTCGGCATGCCAACGCCCGTCACGGACGAGGCGCCGCGGATCCTCTCCCTTTGGCAGGGCTCCTGGGCCGCCGCCCTCGCAACGGGCGTGCTGGTGTGGGGCCTGATCATCTGGAGCTGGATCTTCCACCGCCGCAGCCGGACCAAGGTGGAGGTCCCCGCACAGACCCGGTACAACATGCCGATCGAGGCGTTGTACACCATCGTCCCGTTCATCATCATCGCGGTGCTGTTCTACTTCACCGCGCGCGATGAGAACGAACTCCTGAAGACTTCCAAGAAGCCGGACCACGTCGTGAACGTGGTGGGCTTCCAGTGGAGCTGGGCGTTCAACTACATGGAGGACGTCGACGGCAACAAGTCGAATTCGGCGGTGAACTCCAAGGAACTCTCCGCGATCCCCGACAGGATGAAGAAGTCGGCTCCCGCGGGTGCCGAGGGCGTCTACGACCAGGGCACGCCGGGCGAGCGGAATCCGCAGAACGGCAACCCGGGCCCCACGCTGTGGCTGCCCAAGGGCGAGACCGTTCAGTTCATCCTGACCTCGCGTGATGTCATCCACTCCTTCTGGGTGGTGCCGTTCCTGATGAAGCAGGACGTCATCCCGGGTCACACCAATGTCTTCGAGGTGACTCCGAACAAGGAGGGCACCTTCATGGGCAAGTGCGCCGAGCTCTGCGGCGTTGACCACTCCCGGATGCTCTTCAACGTCAAGGTCGTGTCTCCCGAGCGGTATCAGGAGCACCTGAAGGACCTGGCGAAGAAGGGCCAGAACGGTTACCTGCCGGCCGGTATCGAGCAGACCGATCACGCCAGGAACGCGGAGACCAAGAACAAGTGAGCATCCTCAACGAACCTCAGGGTGCCGCCGCCGCATCGGCTCCGGCAGCACCGCCCGTACGCAGGAAGCAACCCGGCAACGTCGTGGTGAAGTGGCTGACGACCACCGACCACAAGACGATCGGCACGCTCTATCTGGTGACCTCGTTCGCCTTCTTCTGCATCGGCGGCCTGATGGCGCTCTTCATGCGCGCCGAGCTGGCCCGTCCGGGCACGCAGATCATGTCGAACGAGCAGTTCAACCAGGCGTTCACGATGCACGGCACGATCATGCTGCTGATGTTCGCGACGCCGCTGTTCGCCGGGTTCGCCAACTGGATCATGCCGCTGCAGATCGGCGCGCCCGACGTGGCGTTCCCGCGGCTGAACATGTTCGCCTACTGGCTCTACCTCTTCGGCTCGCTGATCGCGGTGGCCGGCTTCCTCACCCCGCAGGGTGCGGCCGACTTCGGCTGGTTCGCCTACTCCCCGCTGTCGGACGCGGTCCGCTCGCCGGGCGTCGGCGCCGACATGTGGATCATGGGTCTGGCCTTCTCCGGCTTCGGCACGATCCTCGGCTCGGTCAACTTCATCACCACGATCATCTGCATGCGCGCTCCCGGCATGACGATGTTCCGTATGCCGATCTTCACCTGGAACGTCCTGCTGACCGGTGTGCTGGTCCTGCTGGCCTTCCCGGTGCTGGCCGCCGCGCTGTTCGCCCTGGAGGCGGACCGTAAGTTCGGTGCGCACGTATTCGACGCGGCAAATGGTGGCGCACTGCTCTGGCAGCACCTCTTCTGGTTCTTCGGCCACCCAGAGGTGTACATCATCGCGCTGCCGTTCTTCGGCATCATTTCCGAGGTCATTCCGGTCTTCTCGCGCAAGCCGATGTTCGGTTACATCGGTCTGATCGCGGCGACGATTTCGATCGCGGGTCTGTCGGTGACCGTGTGGGCGCACCACATGTACGTCACGGGCGGTGTACTGCTGCCGTTCTTCTCCTTCATGACGTTCCTCATCGCGGTTCCGACCGGTGTGAAGTTCTTCAACTGGATCGGCACGATGTGGAAGGGCTCGCTGTCCTTCGAGACCCCGATGCTGTGGGCGGTCGGCTTCCTGATCACCTTCACCTTCGGCGGTCTGACCGGCGTCATCCTGGCCTCGCCGCCGCTGGACTTCCACATCTCCGACTCGTACTTCGTCGTGGCGCACTTCCACTACGTCGTCTTCGGTACGGTCGTCTTCGCGATGTTCGCCGGCTTCCACTTCTGGTGGCCGAAGTTCACCGGCAAGATGCTGGACGAGCGGCTCGGCAAGATCACGTTCTGGACGCTGTTCATCGGCTTCCACGGCACCTTCCTGGTCCAGCACTGGCTGGGCGCCGAGGGCATGCCGCGTCGTTACGCCGACTACCTGGCGGCCGACGGCTTCACCGCCCTGAACACGATCTCGACGATCAGCTCCTTCCTGCTGGGCCTGTCGATCCTGCCCTTCATGTACAACGTCTGGAAGACGGCGAAGTACGGCAAGAAGATCGAGGTCGACGACCCGTGGGGCTTCGGCCGCTCGCTGGAGTGGGCGACCTCCTGCCCGCCGCCGCGGCACAACTTCCTCACGCTGCCGCGCATTCGCTCCGAATCCCCGGCGTTCGACCTGCACCACCCTGAGATCGCCGCGCTCGACGTGCTCGAGAACGACGGTCAGAAGGACACGGCGCTCATGGGCGGCACGAAGGAGGCCGGCAAGTGAAGATCCAGGGCAAGATGTTCATCTGGCTCTCCGTCTTCGTCCTCGCCATGGCGATCGTCTATGGCGTCTGGTCGAAGGAGCCGGTAGGCACCACCGCGCTGTTCCTCTCGTTCGGCCTGTGCATCATGATCGGCTACTACCTGGCCTTCACGGCCCGGCGGGTCGACACCGGAGCGCAGGACCGCAAGGACGCCGATGTGGCGGACGACGCCGGTGAGGTGGGCTTCTTCAGCCCGCACAGCTGGCAGCCGCTCTCCCTCGGCATCGGCGGCGCGTTCGCCTTCCTGGGCGTCGTCTTCGGCTGGTGGCTGCTGTACTTCTCCGCTCCGATCATCCTCGTCGGCCTGTTCGGCTGGGTGTTCGAGTACTACCGGGGCGAGAACCGCACGCAGTAAGCGCCGTTCTCGTACGGACGGGTCGGGCCCGGTCACTCCAAGGAGTGGCCGGGCCCGACCCATTTGCAGTCCTTGAACGCGCCGCACCGGCGTGTCTCTTCCTATTTTGGGCCTATGAGCCATATGCCACGATCCCGGACGGTGCTCAGATCGGCCTTCCTGCTGCTGCCCCTGGCGGTGGGGGTCACCGGGTGCGGCGGGGCCACCTCGGATCCGCTCGCCGCCCAGCCCTACGACGCGGCCGGCCAGATCGCGGCCAACGCCCCGGCGGGCGAGCGGAAGGCCGACCCCGACCGGCCACTGGAAGTCACCACCACGGGCGACGAGGCGCGGATCACGGACGTCACCGCGACGGACGCCGCGGGGCGCCACATCCGCGGCCGGCTGACCGCCGACGGCACCCGCTGGCGCAGCACCGTGCCGCTCGCCGCCGGCACCCGCTACACCGTGCGCGTCAGTACCGAGGACAGCGACGGCAAGCCGGGCCGCAAGGTCCTGCGGATGGCGACGAAGGGCAGCGGCGACAAGCGGCTGCGGGTCACCTTCGGGCCCGACAGCGGCACGTACGGCGTCGGCCAGCCGCTCACCGCGGAGCTCAGCCGCCCGGTGCACGGCGCGCGCGCCAAGGCGCTCGTGGAGGGTGCCCTGAAGGTCGACAGCAGCCCGCGCGTGGTGGGCTCCTGGCACTGGGTCGACGACCGGACCCTGCACTACCGCCCGCGTACGTACTGGCCCGCGCACGCCTCCGTCGAGGCGTACAGCAACCTCCAGGGCCTGAAGGTCGCCAAGGGCCTGTACGGCGGGCCGGGCAAGCCGGTGCGGATCCGTACCGGCGACCGGGTCGTGGCGGTCACCGACGCCGCCGCGCACCGGATGACGGTCCGGCGCAACGGCAAGGTGCTCAAGACGCTGCCCGTCACCACCGGCAAGGCCGGCTTCGAGACCCGCAACGGCATCAAGACCGTGCTGGGCAAGGAGGCGTTCGTCCGGATGCGCAGCACCACCGTGGGCATCGCCCGCGGCAGTTCGGAGGCGTACGACCTGCCGGTCCGCTGGGCCACCCGGGTCACGTGGAGCGGCGAGTACGTGCACGCGGCGCCCTGGTCCGTGGGCTCGCAGGGCGCGGCCAACGTCAGCCACGGCTGCACCGGCATGTCGACCGCCGACGCGCGCTGGTTCTTCGGCCGCGTACGGGTCGGCGACATCGTCCAGGTGGTCAACAGCAAGGGCGACAAGATGGTCCCGTTCGACAACGGGTTCGGCGACTGGAACCTGTCCTGGGACAAGTGGCGCGCCGGCAGCGCCCTGGGCGGCGGCGTGAGTGGCGCCGGGAGCGACGAGGAGGCCGCGGCACCCGCCGACGCTGCTCGACTGCGCCCGCGGGTCTGAGCGGCCCGCAGAACGGCACACAGCGCCCCGTCCGGGCTCATTCCCGCCCGGACGGGGCGCTGTACGTCTTCAAGCCGCGCTGTGCGGGACCGCTCAGGTCTGCGCGAGCAGGCGGCGGCGCAGCAGCCCCGCCAGCGCGTCGGCGAACGCCACCGGGTCGACCGGGTGGGTCACCGCGGCGTCCGCCCGGCTCCAGGTCGCGAGCCAGGAGTCCTGCGGGCGGCCCATCAGCAGCAGCACCGGTGGGCAGTGGAAGATCTCGTCCTTGATCTGCCGGCACACGCCCATGCCGCCCGCCGGGGCGGTCTCACCGTCCAGCACACAGACGTCGATGCCGCCCTGCTCCAGGGCCGCGAGGACGGCCGGGAGTGTCGCGCACTCCACAATCTCCACCTGCGGCACATCGGCGGCGGGTCGCCGGCCGGCCGCGAGGCGCACCTGCTCGCGGGTGCCCGCATCATCGCTGTAGACCAGCACCGTGGCAGTCGCCTGCATCGTTCCTCCACGCTTTTGGGGAGCACCGTCGACGGGAGCACCACTGGGGCCGGTCCCGTTCAGCGGATGCTACTGCCCGGAAGGGCCCGCGCAGGAGGGTTCGTACGGATCAATGCTGCGCCCGACGGCCCGTCAGGACTGGTCGGAGCGGGGGCGCCAGAGGGGGGCGGAAGCTGCGCTTCCCCCCTTCGGGGGACCTCGCCACTGGACCGTATGGCCAGCGCACACCCCCTTGACACACCGAACGGCACCCCCCGGAGTGAGCGCAAGATAAGCGACCGACATAATGTCGGTCGTGGCGACAGCAACAGCAGTAGAAACCGGGCACGCGCACCCGTCGGTCAATCGGCCGAACCTCACCAGCGTCGGAACCATCATCTGGCTGAGTTCCGAGCTGATGTTCTTCGCGGCCCTCTTCGCGATGTACTTCACCCTCCGATCGGTGACCGGAGCCGAGTATTGGAAGGAATCCGCCGATGCGCTGAATCTTCCGTTCTCCGCGACGAACACCACGATTCTGGTGCTCAGCTCTCTGACGTGCCAGCTCGGTGTTTTTGCGGCCGAGCGTGGCGACGTCAAGAAGCTCCGGGCCTGGTTCGTGGTCACCTTCATCATGGGTGCGATCTTCATCGGCGGTCAGGTCTTCGAGTACACGGAGCTGGTCAAGCACGAGGGCCTCTCGCTCTCGTCCGGACCGTACGGCTCGGTGTTCTACCTGACCACCGGCTTCCACGGACTGCACGTGACAGGCGGTCTGATCGCCTTCCTGCTGGTCCTGGGCAGGACGTACGCGGCCAAGAGGTTCACCCACGAACAGGCCACCGCGGCCATCGTCGTGTCCTACTACTGGCACTTCGTCGATGTCGTCTGGATCGGCCTCTTCGCCACGATCTACCTGATCAAGTAGGTAGTCCGGTCCCGACCGGACCCGCAGTTCAGACAGACACAGACCAGAAGCATCGACGCAGAAGATCCTGACACCGGGGTAATCCGTGAAAAAGCTCTCCGCACGACGGCGCCATCCGCTGGCGGCGCTCGTCGTCCTACTCTTCGCGCTGGCGGTCACTGGGGGGCTGTACGCCGCGTTCGCGCCGGCGGACAAGGCTCAGGCCGATGACACCGCCCAGTCTCTTGCCATCAAGGAGGGCAAGAAGCTCTTCGCCGTGGGCTGCGCCAGCTGCCACGGCACCGGCGGTCAGGGCACCTCCGACGGCCCGAGCCTGGTCGGCGTGGGCGCTGCCGCCGTCGACTTCCAGGTGGCCACCGGCCGGATGCCGGCGCAGCAGCCCGGCGCCCAGGTGCCGCGGAAGAAGAACATCTACAGCCAGGCCGAGATCGACCAGCTGGCGGCGTACGTCGCGTCGCTCGGCGCCGGTCCCGCCGTGCCCGGCAAGGAGCAGTACAGCAAGGACGGAGCGGACATCGCCAAGGGCGGTGAGCTGTTCCGTACGAACTGCGCGCAGTGCCACAACTTCACCGGTAAGGGCGGCGCCCTGACCAACGGAAAGTTCGCACCGGCGCTTGATGGTGTGGATCCGAAGCACATCTACGAGGCCATGGAGACCGGCCCGCAGAACATGCCTTCGTTCCCTGACGGCAGCCTCTCGCAGCAGAACAAGAAGGACATCGTCGCTTACCTCGGTGAGGTCAACGGCGACAAGACCGCGAGCCCCGGTGGCATGGACCTCGGTGGTCTCGGCCCGGTCAGTGAGGGCCTCTTCGGTTACATCTTCGGCCTGGGCGCACTGGTCGCGGTCGCCATCTGGGTCGCAGCCCGGACAGCGAAGGCCAAGAAGTCATGAGTGAGACTGGACGACACGCAGACGTGCCAGAAGAAACCCTGCCCAGTGGGCGCGACGGTGCCCACGGTGACGTGGCGACGAGGGAGAACCCCTTCGCCGACCCGGGCCTGCCCCCCCACGAGCACCGCATCCAGGACATCGACGAGAAGGCGGCCAGGCGCTCCGAGCGCACCGTGGCCCTGCTCTTCACGCTGTCCATGCTCGCGACGATCGGCTTCATCGCCTCGTACGTGATCTTCCCGGTCGACAAGATCATCTACGTCTGGCCGCTCGGCCACATCAGCGCGCTGAACTTCGCGCTGGGCCTGACGCTGGGCGTGGCGCTGTTCTGCATCGGCGCCGGCGCGGTCCACTGGGCCCGCACGCTGATGTCGGACGTCGAGGTGGCGCAGGAGCGGCACCCGATCGAGGCCGAGCCCGAGGTCAAGGCCAAGGTCATGGCCGACTTCCGGGAAGGCGCCGCGGAGTCCGGCATGGGCCGCCGCAAGCTGATCCGCAACACCATGTTCGGCGCGCTGGCCCTGGTGCCGCTGTCCGGTGTGGTGCTGCTGCGCGACCTCGGTCCGCTGCCGGAGAAGAAGCTCCGCACCACGGGCTGGAAGAAGGGCATCCGCCTGGTCAACCAGTCCACCAACCTCCCGCTGCGTCCCGAGGACATCGCGGTCGGCTCGCTGACCTTCGCCAAGCCCGAGGGCCTGGAGGAGGACGATCACGAGTTCAACACCAAGATCGCCAAGGACGCCCTGATGCTCGTGCGGATCCAGCCGCAGAACATCAAGGACAAGCAGGAACTTGAGTGGTCGCACGAGGGCATCGTGGCGTACTCGAAGATCTGCACCCACGTCGGTTGCCCGATCTCCCTGTACGAGCAGCAGACGCACCACGTGCTCTGCCCCTGCCACCAGTCCACCTTCGACCTTTCCGACGGTGGCCGCGTGATCTTCGGTCCGGCCGGCCACGCCCTGCCGCAGCTGAACATCACGGTGAAGGACGGCTACCTCGAAGCCGTCAGCGACTTCGCGGAGCCCGTCGGCCCGAGCTTCTGGGAGCGCGGATGAGTAACGAGACGAGCGCGACCAACGCGCGCCGCGGCCAGGCGCCGCGGGGCGAGCGGATCGCCGACTGGGCGGACGGCCGGCTGGGCATCTACAGCCTCGCCAAGTCCAACATGCGCAAGATCTTCCCGGACCACTGGTCCTTCATGCTCGGTGAGATCTGCCTTTACAGCTTCATCATCATCATCCTGACCGGCGTCTACCTGACGCTGTTCTTCCACCCGAGCATGGCCGAGGTCGTCTACCACGGCTCCTACGTGCCCATGCACGGCATCCGGATGACGCAGGCCTTCGAGTCGACGCTGGACATCAGCTTCGACGTCCGCGGCGGCCTGCTGATCCGGCAGATCCACCACTGGGCCGCGCTGGTGTTCCTCGCCGGCATGATGGTCCACATGATGCGGGTGTTCTTCACCGGCGCCTTCCGCAAGCCGCGCGAGGTCAACTGGCTGTTCGGCTTCCTGCTGTTCGTCCTGGGCATGTTCACCGGCTTCACCGGTTACTCGCTCCCGGACGACCTGCTCTCCGGCACCGGTGTCCGCTTCATCGAGGGTGTCATCCTGGCGATGCCGCTGGTCGGCTCGTACCTGCAGATGTTCATCTTCGGCGGGGAGTTCCCCGGCCACGACATCATTCCGCGGTTCTTCACGATCCACGTGCTGCTGCTGCCGGGCATCATGCTCGGCCTGCTGGTGGCGCACCTGATCCTGGTCTTCTACCACAAGCACACGCAGTTCCCGGGTGCCGGTAAGACCGAGAAGAACGTGGTCGGCATGCCGCTGCTGCCGGTCTACATGGCCAAGGCCGGAGGCTTCTTCTTCCTGGTCTTCGGTGTGATCTCGGTGATCGCCGCGATCGCGAGCATCAACCCGGTGTGGGCCATCGGCCCGTACCGCCCGGACCAGGTGTCCACCGGCGCCCAGCCCGACTGGTACATGGGCTTCGCCGAGGGTCTGGTCCGTGTCATGCCGGGCTGGGAATGGGTGCTCCCGGGTGGCTACACCCTCAACTTCGGTGTGCTCATCCCGATCATCGTCTTCCCGCTGGTTCTCGCGGCCATCGCGGTCTACCCGTTCATCGAGTCCTGGGTCACCGGCGACAAGCGTGAGCACCACCTGCTGGACCGCCCGCGCAACGCCCCGACCCGTACCGGCTTCGGTGTGGCCTGGCTGATCGCCTACCTGGTCATGCTCGTCGGTGGTGGCAACGACCTGTGGGCCACGCACTTCCACCTGTCGATCAACTCGATCACCTGGTTCATCCGGATCGCGTTTTTCGTCGGGCCGGTGCTGGGCTTCATCGTCACCAAGCGGATCTGCCTGGGTCTGCAGCGGCGCGACCGCGACAAGGTGCTGCACGGACGCGAGTCCGGCATCATCAAGCGGCTGCCGCACGGTGAGTTCATCGAGGTGCACGAGCCGCTCACGCAGGAGCAGCTCCACCACCTCACCTCGCACGAGCAGCCCAAGCCGCTGGAGATCGGCCCCGAGGTCGACGAGAACGGCGTCAAGCGCAAGATCCCGCGCTCGCAGAAGCTGCGCGCCAAGCTCTCCAAGAGCTTCTACGGCGAGGACAGCCACATTCCGAAGCCGACGGTGGAGGAGTACGAGGAGATCACCAGCGGCCACGGCCACCACTGATCTCCGCGGGGGAGCGGTACCGACACCGTGACCTCGTGCACGTAGCAAAGAACGCCACCCAGAGGGCCCTGTCCGAGCATCGGACGGGGCCCTCCGGCGTACCCGCGGGCCCGATAGGCTCGCTGTGAAGATTTTTGACTCACCCAGGAGCGTGGACCATGAACGTTGTGACCCCGGATGGCGGCGGCAGCGTGGCGGCCCGCACCTGGCCGGGCGTACTGAACGCCCTCCTCGAAGGCCGTGACCTCTCCGCCGACTCCACCCAGTGGGCGATGGACCGGATCATGCGCGGCGAGGCCAGCGACGCGCAGATCGCCGGCTTCGCGGTGGCGCTGCGCGCCAAGGGCGAGACGGTCGCGGAGATCTCCGGGCTGGTCCGCGCGATGTACGAGCACGCCAACCTCATCGAGGTGCCGGGCCGCAGCGTGGACATCGTCGGCACCGGCGGCGACGGCGCCAAGACCGTGAACATCTCCACCATGTCCTCGATCGTGGTGGCCGGTACGGGCACGAAGGTCGTCAAGCACGGCAACCGCGCCGCGTCCTCCGCCAGCGGCGCCTCCGACGTCCTGGAGAAGCTCGGCGTGAACCTGGACCTGACGCCGCGCCGGGTGGTGGAGGTCGCCGAGGAGGCCGGCATCACCTTCTGCTTCGCGGTGAAGTTCCATCCCTCGCTGCGGCATGTCGCGCCCGCCCGCAGCCAGCTGGGCATCCGTACGACCTTCAACGTGCTCGGCCCGCTCACCAACCCGGCCAAGGTCGCGGCCCAGGCCACCGGCGTCGCCGACGCCCGGATGGCGCCCATCCTGGCCGGTGTGCTCGCCGAGCGCGGCTCCTCCGCGCTGGTCTTCCGCGGCGACGACGGCCTGGACGAGCTGACCACCACGGCCACCTCCACGGTGTGGGTGGTCCGGGACGGCACCGTGCGCGAGGTGCCCTTCGACCCGCGTGACGTGGGCATCGAGCTGGTGCCGGTGGAGGCCCTGCGCGGCGCGGACGCCTCGTACAACGCGGACGTCGCCCGCCGCCTGCTGGCCGGCGAGACCGGCCCGGTACGGGACGCCGTCCTGCTGAACTCCGCCGCGGCCCTGGTGGCCCTGGACCCGACGGACGCACCGCTGAACGACCAGATCGCGGCGGGGATGGCCAAGGCCGCCGAGTCGATCGACTCGGGCGCGGCACGGGCGGTGCTGGAGCGCTGGGTGACCGCTTCGCACGCGTAACGGCCCTGCGACGCGAGGGGTGTCCGCATCCCGGACACCCCTTGCAGTGCCGCGATCATGTGGCATGATTCTCGGCAGGTCACGAGTGACAGCGATTAGGCCCCGGCTTGCTGTCCGGCAACCCTCCGTCCGTGGCGGGGTGCCCCGGGTGATGACCAGGCCGCAGGCAGCGAGGTCTGCGGCAAGCGCGGATCCCTCGCCAGGGATCCTGGTTATCGAGGGAGCTCTTCCGTGATGCAGCGAATGCGCTAGGGCCGCTCGGCCCCGTTTCCGAACACCCCGCCTGGGTGCCCCCTTTGTACGAGCCGTACGAGCCGTACGAGCCGTACGAGGTGTGCGTGCGCCCGCGGGTCCTTCCACGCCCTGTGCGTGTCATTCGCCTACTCCGTGCGTTCCGTACGGTTTTACGCCTCCGGGAGACTCCGCCATGTCCGTGCGCCCTGACACCGCCCTCGCCACCGCCGATTCCGCCGACGCCGACCCCGCCTGCGCCCCGCTCCCCGTCCTCGGCCGCGACGTGCTCGTCCCGCTCGTCACCGGTGGCGAGGTCGGCTACGCCGCGCTGGACTACGCCGCCAGCGCCCCGGCCCTGCAGCGGGTGTGGGACGACGTGGCCGCGTACGCGCCGTACTACGGGAGCGTGCACCGCGGCGCGGGCTACCTCTCGCAGCTGTCGACGGACCTGTTCGAGAACAGCCGGGTGACGGTGCACGAGTTCCTGGGCTGCCGCGAGTCCGACCAGGTGATCTTCACCCGGTCCACCACCGACTCGCTGAACCTGCTGGCAGGCGTGCTCCCCGCGGACACCCGGGTGTTCGTCTTCGAGACCGAGCACCACGCGTCGCTGCTGCCCTGGGAGCAGCGGTCCGACGTCACCGTCACCTACCTGAACGCCCCGCGGACCCCGCAGCAGGCGGTCGACACGCTGGAGAAGGCGCTCGCCGAGCGCGAGCCCTACGGCCCGGCGCTGGTGTGCGTGACCGGCGCGTCGAACGTGACCGGCGAGCTCTGGCCGGTGCGCGAGCTGGCCGCCGCGGCGCACGCGCACGGCGCGCGCATCGTGCTGGACGCCGCGCAGCTGGCCCCGCATCACCCGGTGGACATCGCCGACCTGGACGTGGACTGGGTGGCCTTCTCCGGCCACAAGCTGTACGCGCCCTTCGGGTCCGGCGTACTGGCCGGGCGCGCCGACTGGCTGCAGGACGCCGAGCCGTACCTGGCCGGCGGCGGCGCGAGCCGCAAGGTCGCGCGGCGCGAGGACGGCGGCGTGCAGGTGGAGTGGCACACCACGGCTGCCCGCCACGAGGCCGGTTCGCCGAATGTCATCGGCGTGTACTCGATCGCCTCGGCCTGCAAGGCGCTGACCGAGGCCGGGTTCGACAACCTGGTCGCGCGGGAGCAGGAGCTGATCGCGAAGGTGCGGGCCGGGCTCGCCGAGGTGCCCGAGGTGAAGGTGCTGTCGCTCTTCGGCGACGACGCGCCGCGGGTGGGCGTGCTGTCGTTCGTCGTGGAGGGCTGGAACAGCTCGCACTTCGCGGCCGCGCTCTCGGCGGAGTACGGCATCGGCGTACGGGACGGGCTGTTCTGCGCGCACCCGCTCGTGCGCACCCTGCTGGGCAGCGACCCGCAGGACCCGGGGGAGTGCGGCGCGCCGGACGCCCGGCCCGGCGAGCGGTCCCTGAACGCCATCCGCGTGAGCTTCGGTGCGGGGACGCCGGATGAGCATGTGGAGCGGTTCGTCACGGCGGTGACGGAGCTCGTACGGGACGGGGCGCGGTGGTCCTACCGGACCGAGGATGGCCGCTGCGTCCCCGACCGCGGCTGAGCCGCGGGTTTCACCGGCCGGTGTTGGTTCCCGTAGCGGGACCGGCGCCGGCCGGTGGCCGTTTGGCGTTCAAGATGTCCTCAATCGCCGGACGGGCTCAACTTTCCAAGCCGATCGCGAACGCCGCTTCCAGGTCGTGCTGGGAGTACGTGCGGAAGGCGATGTGGGTCTCCGTGGAGGCGACGCCGGGGACCTTGCTGATGCGGCCGGGGATGACGTCCGCGAGGTCGTCGTGTTCGCGGACCCGGACCATCGCGATCAGGTCGTGCGCGCCGGTGACCGAGTAGACCTCGCTGACGCCCTCGATCGTCGCGATCTTCTCCGCGATCTCCGGGATCTGATCCACGCTGGTCTTGATGAGCACGATCGAAGTGATCACGATTGGCTCTCTCCCTCGGTCGGCCGTTCTGTGGGCTCCACCCTACCGGGGAGCCCCGGCGCGGCCTGCGGTGGAGCGTCCGGTACGTGGTAGCGGACCCAGGCGTACAGGAAGCCCAGTACAAAGCCGACGACGTGGGCCAGGTAGGCGACGCCGGGGCCGTTGACCGCGCGCTGGGCCGCCAGCCACTGCAGGACGAACCAGAAGAGCAGCACCGCCCAGGCGGGGAAGCGCAGCGGCAGGAAGAAGAGGAACGGGAAGAGGCTGGTCACCCGCGCGCGGGGAAAGAGGTAGAGGAAGGCGCCGAGCACTCCGGAGATCGATCCGGACGCGCCGACCAGGGTCTGGCCCGACTCGGCGTGCGCCGCCGCGTAGCCCATCAGGGCCACGTAACCGGTCAGGACGTAGAAGACCGCGAAGTGCAGCCGGCCCATCCTGGCCTCGGCCATGCCCCCGAAGACGTAGAGGAAGAGCATGTTGCCCAGCAGGTGCAGCCAGCTGCCGTGCACGAAGAGCGCGGTGAGCGGGGTGACCAGGGCCTGCGGGTCGCCGCTCCACAGGTCGCGCGGGATGACGCCCCAACGGGCGAAGTACGCGCTCTGCGCCTGCAGGAGCGATTCGCCGGTGCCGTGTATTCCGTTCAGCCCCGAGGCCGGGCCGATGACGAACACCAGGCAGCAGATGCCGATCAGGATGTTGGTCATCCGGGAGAACACGGTCCGCGGGGACGGAAACGAGGCCGACATGAAGTGATCATGGCGTAATAGCCACAAAGGGGACAGAGTGCCTCGCCGTGTTCCGGTACCCGGGCGGGGACGGCACCCGGTCGCCACCAGGCCGTAGGGTTACGGGCAGTACTTTCCGTACCTCCGCAGTTCGACGGCGCACCGCGAGAGCCCGCACAACCGCATCACGCTTGACGAAAGAGGACGACACAATGGCTGTTCCCCTGCCGACGGCCGAAACCCGGTGGCGCTGCACTCTGTGCGGCAACCTCACCCGTTTCGATGTGACCCGCCGGTCCAAGGTGGTGGAGTACGTCCACCTCGACCTGGCCGGTGAGCCCAAGGTGGAGGAGCGGGAGGTGCTCAGTGAGAGCATCGAGTCCGTCCGCTGCCGCTGGTGCAACGCGGTCGACCAGATCGAGCTGGTGGACCGCCCCGGCGCGGACGCCTGAGATCGGAGCGGTGCAGCAGTGGTGGAGCGTCCAGCAGGGCATGAGGGGGAAGAGCGCGACCCGGAGGCCGGTGCGGCCGACGAAGTGCTCGACCGTCCCCTGCCCGAGGGCGTGCGGCGCCGTGTCGTGGCGCTCACCGCGGAGTCCTTCGGCGGCCTGACGGTCGCCGAACTTCCGCCACCTCTGCGGCAGTACGCCCGTTTTACTCCGTCCCGGCGGGTGAAGTTCGCGGGCAACGCGATGGCCGCGGCGCTGGAGAGCGATCCGGTCTTCCGGCAGCGGATCGCGGCCCGGCTGCGCGAGACCCAGGCCGAGCTGGCCGAGGCCCTGCAGCAGGGCACCCCACCCGCCGCCGCCGACCCGCAGGACGTCGCGGCGGCGGCGTATGTTCTGCGCCCGCCGGGCTGGGCCAAGCTGGTCGCCGCCGCGGGCGAGGAGGTCCGGCGCGCGGACGAACAGCGGGCCGGTGAGGAGGCCGAGCGGGAGCTCGCCCGGCTGCGGGAGGAGCTGGCCGAGGCGCGGGCGGCGTCCCGCGCGGAAGCCGACCGGGCGAGAGGCGACCTCGAAGCGGCGCGCAAGGAGAACGACGTGCTGCAGCGCAAGCTGCGCAGCGCGCTCAGCGACGTGAAGCGCGCGCAGGCCGCGGCGCGCAAGGCGGAGACCGAGACCGAGTCGCTGCGCTCCGCGGCGGCCACGGACAAGGCGACCACCGACAGCGAGATGCGCCGGCTCAAGGCCCGGGTCGCGGAGGCGGAATCGGCGCTCGAAGCGGGGCGCCGCGCCGCGCGGGAGGGGCGCAGTGTCGAGGACATGCGCCTGCGACTGCTTCTGGACACCGTCCTGGACGCGGCCCAGGGGCTCCGTCGCGAACTGGCGCTGCCGCCGGCCAATGTCCACCCCGCCGACACGGTCGACGCGGTCGAGCCGGGCCGGATGACCCCGAAGGACGTCGCGGCGCGCGCCCTGTCCGAAACGGATCCGGCGCTGCTGGACCAGCTCCTGGCGCTGCCGCAGGCGCACCTCGTGGTGGACGGCTACAACGTCACCAAGACCGGCTATCCGACGATGCCGTTGGACAAGCAGCGGCTGCGGCTGCTGGGCGGGCTGGCCGTCCTGGCCGCGCAGACCGGCGCCGAGATGACGTGCGTCTTCGACGGCGCCGAGCTGGCCGCGCCGGTACTGCTCGCGCCACCGCGCGGCGTAAGGGTTCTTTTCAGCAAACCGGGCGTAACGGCAGATGAGTTGATTCGTCAGCTGGTAAGGGCCGAACCGCCCGGCCGTCCCGTCGTGGTGGTCTCCACCGACCGCGAAGTGGCCGACGGGGTGGCGAAGGCGGGCGCCCGCCCGGTGGCATCGGCCCTTCTTCTCAAGCGACTTGCCCGTACCTGAACGGGCGTCGGCCGCGATCTAGAAGGTGTGGGATAGAACACTCCGCGGCCCTTCCAGCGGTCTCGGAGCGTCAATTACCTGCTACGGGCGGTGCCACATTGGTAAAGGATGCGCGTGTGGCCAAGTTTTTTCCCGTGAAGATTTGAAGCGATCACAACTCGGTTACTAAGGTCAGGCCCCGAGCCTTCATGCAGTTGATCATCCAACCGGGATGAACAGTGAAGGAACCGCCGAGTCCGCGGCGTTGACGCGGAGCCGGGGACCAGTTCCCCCCACCACCCGGTAGGCGGCTGAAGGAAGAAGGAGCTCGCCCCCGTGGCGTCCCACCGTCGACCCAAGCAGCCGAGCCGCACGCGTGTCACCGTGTTCACCGCGACCGCAGCGGCGGCAGTCGCGCTGTCCTCCCAGGCCGGGTCCGCTCAGGCCGCCCCGAAGCCGACCAAGGAAGAAGTCAAGTCCAAGGTCGACAAGCTCTACGAAGAGGCCGAGGCGGCCACCGAGAAGTACAACGGGGTCAAGGAGGACCAGCAGGAGCTGCAGAAGGAGGTCGACCGCCTCCAGGACAAGGTCGCCCGTGGCCAGGAGGAGCTGAACAAGCTCCGCAAGGACATCGGCTCGGTCGCCTCGGGCCAGTACCGCAGCGGCAGCATCGACCCCTCGGTACAGCTCTTCCTCTCCGGCGACCCGGACACCTACCTGGAGAAGGCGTCCACGCTCGACCAGTTGAGCGGCAAGCAGGCTTCGCAGCTGAAGGTCATCGCGGACAAGCAGCGCACCCTGTCGCAGCAGCGCCAGGAGGCCGCCGGCAAGATCAAGGACCTCTCCGACACCCGCAAGGCGCTGGGCGACAAGAAGGACGAGATCCAGGGCAAGCTCGCCGAGGCGCAGGAGCTGCTCAACACCCTCACCGCCAAGGAGCGCGCGGCGCTCGAGGCGAAGGAGGAGCGCGCCAACCGCGCCAACAGCCGGGTCGACCTCGGCACCGCCGTTCCCAGCTCGCAGCGGGCCGCCGCGGCCCTCGCCGCCGCGAAGACGAAGATAGGCTCGCCCTACGTCTGGGGCGCCACCGGCCCCTCCTCGTTCGACTGCTCGGGCCTGACCCAGTGGGCGTACCAGCAGGCGGGGCAGTCGCTGCCGCGCACCTCGCAGGAGCAGGCGACCGCCGGCACCCAGATCGGCCGCGACCAGCTCAAGCCCGGCGACCTGGTCATGTTCTACGACGACCTGCACCACATCGGCCTGTACGCGGGCAACGGCCAGGTGCTGCACGCGCCCAAGCCCGGTGCTGCGGTGCGCTTCGAGCCGATGGACAACATGCCCTTCATGTACGGCGTCCGCGTCTGAGGGCCTGTCTCCTGATCCCGTGCGCGGCTGACGCTGCGTGACGACGGCCGGCCCGACACGCCGGAAACGTCCGAACGTACCGCCCGATCGGGGGAATTGCGGCAGCCGCCCCTGACTTACCGCCTCGCCGGTGACCTGCGCAGTCACCGGCGAGGCGGATTTTTGTACGGGTTCGGAGGTCTTTGGCCGGGGTGTACCGGCGCGATTACTGTCTGCCCTCGCAGTCGCCGGATACGACCGCCCGCCCCGGGCGGCAGGGGCTGCACGGGAAGGGAGTGCGGCCTCACGTGGCGTCCCACCGCCGTTCCTCACCGGCCGGCCCGCAGGGCCCGGCACGGATCACCCTGATGTCGGCCGCCGCCGCGGCCACCGCCGCCGCGCTGACCGCGGTCCCCGCGACCGCCGACCCGGGCACCGGCACCGGCCGCGCCGCGAGCCACGCGAAGCTCACCGCACGCGTCGACGCGCTCTACGCCCGCGCCGAACGGGCCACCGAGCGGTACAACGGCGCCAAGGAACGCGCCACCGAGCTGCGCGACCAAGTGGCCGTCCTTCAGGACCGCGCGGCCCGCGCCCAGGAACGGGTCAACCGGCTGCGCGACCGGCTCGGCGCGATGGCCGCCGCCCAGTACCGGTCCGGCGGCGTGGACCCCTCGCTCGCCCTGATGCTCTCCGCGCGCCCCGCCGACTACCTCGACAAGGCCCAGACCCTGAACCGGCTCGGCACCGCCCAGGCCGGGCGGCTGAACCGGCTGGTGGACGCCGAGCGGGTACTGCAGCAGCAGCGCCGGGAGGCCGCCGGGCGGCTGGCCCGGCTGGAGGAGGCCCGGCGCGCCGTCGCCCGCCACAAGGACGCAGTCGAACGCAAGCTCGGCGTGGCCCGGCAGCTGCTCGCCTCGCTGCCCGCCCGCGACCGGGCGGCGTACACCCGCGCCTCGCGCGGCGCCCGCGACGGGGCGCTCCCGGAACTCACCGAACTCTCCGGGCTCTCCGGCCGGTCCGGGCTCGCGGTGGCCGCCGCCCGGTCGGCGGTCGGCGCCCCGTACGTCTGGGGCGCCTCGGGCCCGCGGTCCTTCGACTGCTCCGGGCTGATGCAGTGGGCGTACGCCAGGGCCGGGGTCTCCCTGCCGCGCACCTCGCAGGCGCAGCGGCACGCCGGCCGCCAGATCCCGCTCTCCCAGGCCCGCCCCGGCGACCTCGTGATCTACCGCTCCGACGCCAGCCACGTCGGGATGTACGTGGGCAACGGGCAGGTCGTGCACGCGCCGCACCCGGGCGCCCAGGTGCGCTACGACCCGGTCGGCATGATGCCGGTGACCGGGGTGACCCGCGTCTGAGTCCGGTCGCCTCGGAAGCGGCCGACCGGCGTCGCGGTCCGGAAGCGGTCGGCCGGCGTCCGAATGTTGCCCGCCGGTATCCGCTCACGCGTACGATTCGCCGCGTGACGGAAGAGCGGCGGCCGTACCGGCGGCACACGGCGGTGACCTGGGCGGCGGCCTGTCTGGCCCTGCTGCTCGCGGTGCTCGCGGGCTGCGGGGGTCCCGCCCGCGAAGTGCCCGACAGCACGGCCGTGCAGCAGGTGCTGGACGCCCGCGCCGCCGCCGTCCGCGACCACGACGAAGACGCCTTCCTCGCCTCCGTGGACCCGGCGGCGGACGGCTTCCGGGACCGGCAGCGGGAGATGTTCGCGAACCTGCGCGGCGTGCCGCTCGCCGACTGGCGCTACCGCCTCGTGCGCACCGGCGCGTTCCCGCTGCCCGCCGCGGCCGGCAGCGGCCCCCGCGTCGCCGCCGAGGTCCGGCTGAGCTACCGCCTCGCCGGGTACGACACCGCGCCCGTCACGGCCGTCCAGTACCTCACCCTCACCCGGCACGACGGCCACTGGCGGATCACCTCGGACAGCGACGGCGCGCTGAACGGCAAGCGGACGGCGCGTCAGCTGTGGGACCAGGGGCGGGTCCGTCTCGTACGGGGCGAGCGCAGCCTGGTGCTGGGCACCGGGCAGCCCACCGCGCGCCTGCGCGAGCTGGCCCGGCGCACGGACGCCGCGGTGCCGGCCGTCGCGGACGCCTGGCCGGGCCGCTGGTCGCGCAAGGTGGTGATCGAGGCGCCGGACTCGGTGCGCCGCATGGCCGAGCTGCTGGGCTCCTCGGACGACTCCGCGTACACGGGGATCGCGGCCGTCACCACGGGCGAGGCGGGTGCCTCGAACCGGGCACCGGCGGACCGGGTGATCGTGAACCCGCAGGCGTACGGGGAGCTGAGCGACCTCGGCCGCCGCATCGTCCTCACCCACGAGACGGCCCATGTCGCCACCCGTGCCGTGACGACGGCCGCCACCCCCCTGTGGCTCTCCGAGGGCTTCGCCGACTGGACCGCATACCGCACCGCCCAGCGCACGCCACGCGCCGCCGCCCCCGAACTGACCCGCGCGGTCGCCGCGGGCCGCCTCCCGGACCGCCTGCCGACCACGTCCGACTTCGGCTTCAACGCAGGCGCCGACCGCCTGAACCGCGCCTACGAGGGCGCGTGGCTGGCGTGCCGCCTGATCGCCGACACGTGGGGTGAAGCCCGCTTGGCGGGCTTCTACCGGGCAATGGCCACGGCCCCGAAGGGGGCGAGTGGCCTGGACCGCACGCTCCGGGATGAACTACACGTCTCAACGGCGGAGTTCACGGCGAAGTGGCGGGTGTACGTGCAGCGTGTGCTGGGCTGAGGTACGAGGTCCGCACCTTTCCCGCCGCTGTGGTTGCTCGCGCAGTTCCCCGCGCCCCTTACGGGGCGCCCCATGCGGCACGCGCTACTGTCGGCCCCGATGGACAAGACCCTGATCGTCACCAACGACTTCCCGCCCCGCCCCGGCGGAATCCAGGCATTCCTGCACAGCATGGCCCTCCGCCTGGACCCGGAGAAGGTCGTCGTCTACGCCTCGACCTGGAAGCGCAGCGCAGACGGCCTCGCGGCAACCGCGGCATTCGACGCCGAGCAGCCGTACCCGGTAATCCGGGACCGTACGACCATGCTGCTGCCGACGCCCCGGGTGACCCGCCGCGCAGCGGCCCTCCTGCGCGAACACGGCTGCACGTCCGTGTGGTTCGGCGCCGCAGCCCCACTGGGGCTCATGGCACCCGCGCTGCGCGCGGCAGGCGCGCGCCGGATCGTGGCCACCACGCACGGCCACGAGGCGGGCTGGGCGCAGCTGCCGGGCTCGCGGGAGCTGCTGCGGCGGATCGGCGAGGGCACGGACACGATCACGTATCTGGGTGAGTACACCCGTTCCCGGATCGCGCGGGCGCTGACCCCGGCGGCGGCCGGGCGCATGGTCCAACTGCCGCCCGGTGTGGACGAGGAGACCTTCCACCCCGGCTCCGGCGGCTACCAGGTGCGGGCCCGCCTGGGGCTGGCCGGCCGCCCGGTCGTGGTGTGCGTCTCCCGGCTCGTGCCGCGCAAGGGCCAGGACACCCTGATCGAGGCCATGCCCCGGATCCGTGCGTCGGTGCCGGACGCGGCGCTGCTGATCGTCGGCGGCGGTCCGTACGAGAAGGAGCTGCGCGCCCTCGCGGAGACCCGTGGTGTCGCCGACGAGGTGTACTTCACCGGCGCCGTCCCGTGGGAGGAGCTGCCGGCGCACTACGGTGCGGGCGATGTCTTCGCGATGCCGTGCCGCACCCGGCGCGGTGGCCTGGACGTGGAGGGCCTGGGCATCGTGTATCTGGAGGCGTCCGCGACCGGGCTGCCGGTCGTGGCGGGCGACTCCGGCGGCGCCCCGGACGCGGTGCTGGACGGCGAGACCGGCTGGGTGGTGCCGGGCGGTTCGCCGACCGCCGTCGCCGACCGCATCGTCCCCCTCCTCCAGGACCCGGCCCTGCGCCACCGCATGGGCGAGCGCGGCCGCGCCTGGGTCGAGGAGAAGTGGCGCTGGGACCTGCTCGCGGAACGGCTCAAGGAGCTGCTCTAGGCGTTCCGGAACGACGTCGGCCGGCCCGCGGACAAGCGGGCCGGCCGACGTCGTGCGTACGGGGCGCTCAGCTCCGGTACAGCGCTTCGATGTCCTCGGCGAAGTCCTTCGCCACGACATTGCGCTTGAGCTTCAGGGACGGGGTGACGTGTCCCGACTCCTCGGTGAACTGGGTCGGCAGGACGCGGAACTTGCGTACCGACTCGGCGCGCGAGACCGCCGCGTTGCCGTCGTCCACCGCGCGCTGGACCGCGGCCAGCAGCTCCGGGTCCTCGGCGAGCTCCTCGGCGCTCTTGCCGACCTTGCCGTGCTCGGTGGCCCAGCGCGGCAGGAACTCCTCGTCCAGGGTGACCAGCGCGCCGACGAAGGGCCGGCCGTCGCCGACGACCATGCACTCGGCGACCAGCGCGTGGGCGCGGATGCGGTCCTCGATGACGGCGGGGGCGACGTTCTTGCCGCCGGCCGTCACCAGGATCTCCTTCTTGCGCCCGGTGATGGCGAGGTAGCCGTCCTCGTCCAGGGTGCCGATGTCACCGGTGTGGAACCAGCCGTCGGACAGCGCGTCCGCGGTGGCCTGCTCGTTGTTCCAGTACGTCGTGAAGAGGTGCTCGCCGTGCAGCAGCACCTCGCCGTCGTCGGCGATGCGCACCACCGAGCCGGGCAGCGGCTGGCCGACCGTGCCGATCTTCTGCCGGTCCCAGGGGTTGAAGGCGGTCGCGGCGCAGGACTCCGTCAGGCCGTAACCCTCCAGGACCGTGAAGCCGATGCCCCGGTAGAAGTGGCCGAGCCGCTCGCCCAGCGGCGCGCCGCCGGAGATCGCGTGCGTGGCGCGGCCGCCGAGCACGGCGCGCAGCTTGCCGTAGACCAGCCGGTCGAAGACCTTGTACTTCAGCTTCAGGCTCATCGACGGGCCGGCCGGGGTGTCCAGCGCGCGGCTGTAGGCGATCGCGGTGTCCGCGGCCTTGTCGAAGATCTTGCCCTTGCCGTCGGCCTGCGCCTTGGCCCGCGCGGTGTTGTAGACCTTCTCGAAGACGCGCGGCACGCCGAGCACCATCGTCGGCTTGAAAGCCGCCAGTTCGTCGGTGAGGTGCTTGATGTCCGCGACATGGCCGAGCTTGATCGGAGCCATCACGGAGGCGACCTCGACCAGCCGCCCGAAGACGTGCGCGACCGGGAGGAAGAGGAGGACGGAGGAGTCACCGGTACGGAAGAGGGGGCGCAGCCGCTCGACGATGTTGCCGCACTCGGCGAAGAACGCGCGGTGGCTGAGGACGCAGCCCTTGGGGCGGCCCGTCGTGCCGGAGGTGTAGACGATCGTGGCGGGGGAGTCGGCGTCGGCCAGCGCGCTGCGCGCGTCGACCTCCTCGTCCGGCATCCCGTCGCCCGCGGCGTGCAGCCGGGCTATCGCGTCCCGCTCGATCTGCCAGATGTGGGCGAGGGCCGGGAGCCGGTCGCGTACCGACTCCACCGCGGCCTCGTGCGCCGGGGTCTCCACCAGGCAGGCCACCGCGCCGGAGTCGCCCAGGATCCACTGGATCTGCTCGGGGGAGCTGGTCTCGTAGACGGGGACGGTGACCGCGCCCGCGCTCCAGATGGCGAAGTCCAGCAGCGTCCACTCGTACCGCGTGCGGGACATCAGGCCGATGCGGTCGCCCGGGCCGATGCCGGAGGCGATCAGGCCCTTGGCCACGGCCCGCACCTCGGCGAGGAACGCGGCGGCGGTGACGTCCTGCCACTGGCCGGCGACCTTGCGGCCGATGACCGCGACATCGGGGTGCTGCGCGGCATTCCGGCGGATGAGATCCGTCAGGTTGCCGTCCGCGGGGACCTCGTACAGGGCCGGAAGGCTGAACTCGCGCAAGACTGCTGCTCCTCGGTGGCGCCGGCGTCACCACGCGGTGCGTCAGGCCGGCTGCGGTCCATGATCAGGCAAAGGGGATTGGACTGCCCGGACGTTACCCATCGGTATGCCTTCGGGGATAGGGGGTCCCGCCCAGATGTTTTATGCGTCACACACATCCGGACGGCTCCCGCGAAGCGTAGTCGAGTTTCTCGGTGACTCGAAAGTAACCGCAGGTAGGCGCGGTCTCCCGGGGCCCGGCCACGGGGCTTAATCTGAGCCGTATGCGCGTACATGTGGTCAGTGACGTACATGGCAACAGCCGGGACCTCGCCACCGCCGGCGACGGGGCCGACGCCCTGATCTGCCTCGGCGACCTGGTCCTCTTCCTGGACTACGCCGACCACTCGCGCGGCATCTTCCCCGACCTCTTCGGCACCGAGAACGCCGACCGCCTGGTCGAACTGCGCACCGCCCGCCGCTTCGAGGAGGCGCGCGAGCTGGGCCGCCGGCTGTGGGCGGGGCGGGACCGGGACGCCGCCATCGAGGGCGCGGTACGCAAGCAGTACGCCGAAATGTTCGCCGCGTTCCCCACTCCTACGTACGCCACCTACGGCAATGTCGATCTGCCCCGTCTTTGGCCGGAGTTCGCCGGTCCCGGCACCACCGTCCTGGACGGCCAGCGGGTGGAAATCGGCGGCCGGGTCTTCGGTTTCGTCGGCGGTGGCCTGCGGACCGCGATGAACACGCCCTTCGAGATCAGCGACGAGGAGTACGCCGCGAAGATCGAGGCGGTCGGCGAGGTGGACGTGCTGTGCACCCACATCCCGCCCGACGTCCCCGACCTCTGCTACGACACCGTCGCCCGCCGCTTCGAGCGCGGCAGCCGCGCCCTCCTCGATGCCATCCGGCGCACCCGCCCGCGCTACTCGCTCTTCGGCCACGTTCACCAGCCGCTGTCCCGGCGGATGCGGATCGGCCGGACGGAGTGCATCAATGTCGGGCATTTCAATGCGACCGGGACGCCGTTCGCGCTGGAGTGGTGACCCGCGGGACCCGTGGACACCCGTGCCGTACCGGGCCGCGCCCGCCGACCGCGGGTCGGGGCCGCCCCCGCCGCGCGGTAGCCTTCAGCAGCAGGGTCGGACACGGTCGTCCGCACCGTCCGGACACGGGCCCACGAGTCGGCGCACCGGCACGAATCGGCATGGATCGGCATGGAGGAGTCACGGCGATGGCCGAACACACCAGCTCTAGCATCACGATCGAGGCGGCACCCGCCGATGTGATGGGAGTGATCGCCGACTTCGACCGCTATCCGGAATGGACCGGTGAGGTCAAGGAGGCCGAGGTACTGGAGAAGGACGACCAGGGCCGCGCCAAGCAGGTCCGGCTCGTGCTGGACGCCGGCGCCATCAAGGACGACCACACCCTCGCCTACACCTGGACCGGCGAGCACGAGGTCAGCTGGTCGCTCGTCAAGTCCCAGATGCTGCGCGCGCTGGACGGCTCGTACCGGCTCGCGCCCGCCGCGGGCGGCAAGCACACCGAGGTCACCTACCAGCTCACCGTCGACGTCAAGATCCCGATGCTCGGCATGATCAAGCGCAAGGCCGAGAAGGTCATCATCGACCGCGCGCTGGCCGGCCTGAAGAAGCGCGTCGAGAGCGGCGCCCCGGGCTCCTCCGACGAGGCCGCGAGCAGCTGAGCGTGCGTACGGTCCTCGTCACCGGTCCCGGCGGCGCGGGCCGCACCACTGTCGCTGCCGCCACCGCCCTCGCGGCGGCCCGGCGGCAGCAGCGCGTCCTCTTCCTCACCCTGGAGAGCGGCGTCCCCGAGGCGGCCCTCGGCACGCCGCTGACCGGCGAGCCCACCGAGGCCGCCCCCGGCCTGTGGGCGGCCCGCGTCGACACCGCCGACCACTTCCGCCGCGAGTTCCTGGCCTTCCAGGAGCGTGCGGAGGCCGCGCTCGACCTGCTGGGCGCCACGCCGCTGGACGAGGACGAGCTCACTGAACTCCCCGGCGCGGAGATCTTCGCGCTGCTGCACGCGCTGCGCGCCGCGCACGAGGCCGGCGCCTGGGACCTGGTCGTCGTCGATCTGCCGCCCGCCGACCGGGCCGTCCGCCTGCTCGCCCTGCCCGAGCAGGCCCGCCGGGGCCTGCGCCGGCTGCTGCCCGCCGAACGCCAGGCGGCCCGCGCGCTGCGCCCGGTACTCGCCCAGCTCGCCGGGGTGCCGATGCCCGCGCAGAAGGTGTACGAGACCGCCGCGCGCTGGGAGCACGAACTCGCCGCCGTGCAGGCGGTCATCGAGGACCCGGGCACCAGCGTGCGGCTGGTCGTCGAGCCGGGCCCGGCCGGCGCCGCCGACCTGCGCACCGCCCGCGCGGGCCTCGCCCTCTTCGGGCACCGGCTGGACGCCGTGCTCGCCAACCGGGTGCTGCCCACCGGCTCCGCCGACCCGTTCCTGGCCGGGCTCTCCGGCCAGCAGCAGGCCGCCCTGAAGGAGCTGCGGGAGGAGTTCGCCGGGGTGCCGGTGCACGAGGTACGGCACCTGGGCCGCGACCCGCAGGGCCTCGATGAGCTGGCCGAGCTGCTCGACGGGCCGGCCGGGGAGACCGGCGAGGCGGGCGCGAGTGGCGCCGCCGACCTCACCGGGACCGTGGAGGACCGCCTCGCCGAGGACGGGCTGCTGGTCTGGCGGCTGCCGCTGCCCGGCGCGGTCCGTGACGGCCTCGGCCTGGTCCGCCGCGGCGACGAACTGATCATCACGGTCGGCCCGTTCCGGCGCATCCGTACGCTCCCCTCCGCGCTGCGCCGCTGCACCGTCTCCGGCGCCGGGCTGCGGGACGGCGCGCTGCACGTCCGCTTCAGCCCCGACCCCGACCTGTGGCCCCGGGAGCGCGGCGGGCCGGACGGCCGATGAACGAACGGTGCAGGTCCCGGGCGCGAGGCCACTGAGTACCGCCATTCCGGTACCGTCGGAAGCACCCGCACTCCGTCGTACCGCCGCCAGGAGCCCGTCATGACCGATGACACCGAGCGCCCCGCCGACAACCCGCACGGGACGGACGACAAGGCCTGGGAACAGGCATGCGCCGAGGATCTGGCGGCGGAGCGGGCCCGCCGCCGCGCCGAGTACGGCCAGCAGCCGGGCAGCGCCGCCGAGGAGCTGCGCAAGCTCGCCGAGGCCGTCACCGACAAGCTCGCCGGCATCCAGCTGCCCGGCGCGGGCGGCCTGGCCGCGAAGGGCGCGGTCGACCACCTCCTCCGGCAGGCCAAGGCCGCCGTCGAGCCGGTCATCGAGCGCAACCCCGACGTCTTCGACCACCTCGCGGCGGCCGGCTCCGAGCTGCTCGCCGCGTACCGCTCCGCCGTCGAGGCGGGGGAGCGGCGCTGGACCCGGGGCGCCGCCGACGGCCGGGACGCCACGGCGCGCGGCCCGCGGGCGGAGGACGCGGAGCGCCCCGGCGGCGGACCGCGCGACGACGACGGCCCGGCGGGCGCGGGCGGCAGCGAGCGCATCGACCTCGACTGAACGGAGCGACCTCGACCGAGCGGAGCGGCCTCGACCGGCGGTCCGGAGCAAGTCGGGTGTCCGGCTGGTGATCCATTGGCCTCCGGTGGGGCCCCGGCTCCGGTACGGTTGTCCGTTGGCGGGGTTCGACCGGAAAACTGAGGGACACATGGGACTCACCATCGGCGTCGACATCGGCGGCACGAAGATCGCGGCCGGCGTGGTCGACGAAGAGGGCACGATCCTCGAGACGTGCAAGGTGCCGACCCCGCCGACCGCCGCGGAGCTGACCGAGGCCATCGCCGACGCGGTCCGCACCGTCGGTGCCGACCACCAGGTCGAGGCCGTCGGCATCGGCGCCGCGGGATACGTCGACGAGAAGCGCGCCACGGTGCTCTTCGCCCCGAACATCAACTGGCGTCACGAGCCGCTCAAGGACAATGTCGAGCAGCGCGTCGGCCTCCCCGTCGTAGTGGAGAACGACGCGAACGCCGCGGCCTGGGGCGAGTACAAGTTCGGCGCCGGCCAGGGCCACAGCGACGTCATCTGCATCACGCTCGGCACGGGCCTCGGCGGCGGCATCATCATCGGCAACAAGCTGCGCCGCGGCCGCTTCGGCGTCGCGGCCGAGTTCGGCCACATCCGGGTCGTGCCCGACGGCCTGCTCTGCGGCTGCGGCAGCCAGGGCTGCTGGGAGCAGTACGCCTCCGGGCGCGCGCTCCTGCGGTACGCCAAGCAGCGCGCCTTCGCGACCCCGGAGAACGCCAAGGTCCTGCTGAGCCTGGGCGACGGCACCTCCGAGGGCATCGAGGGCCGGCACATCAGCGAGGCCGCGCGCCAGGGCGACGCGGTCGCCATCGACTCCTTCCGCGAGCTGGCCCGCTGGGCCGGCGCGGGCCTGGCCGACCTCGCCTCGCTCTTCGACCCCTCCGCCTTCATCGTCGGCGGCGGAGTCTCGGACGAGGGCGAACTGGTCCTGGACCCGATCCGCAAGTCCTTCCGCCGCTGGCTGGTCGGCAACCAGTGGCGCCCGCACGCCCAGGTCCTCGCCGCCCAGCTCGGCGGCAAGGCGGGTCTGGTGGGCGCTGCCGACCTGGCGCGCCAGGGCTGACGCGGTGGTGGCCGAGCGCCCGGAGACCGCGGCCGGGTTCCCGCAGTCCGCGACCGAGTCCGACGGCTCCGCCGTCATCCGGGTGCTCAGCTACAACATCCGCTCGATGCGTGACGACCGGGCGGCGCTCGCCAGGGTCATCCGGGCCTGCGCCCCCGACGTCGCGCTCATCCAGGAGGCGCCGCGTTTCTTCCGCTGGCGGAAGGCCGCGGCGGCCCTGGCCCGGGGGTCGGAGCTGGTGTACGCCACGGGCGGCGCGACCGCCTGCGGCCCGATGATCCTCACCTCGCTCCGCGCCCACGTGGAGCGCGCCGAGGACGTCCTGCTGCCGAAGACCCCCGGCCTGCACCGGCGCGGCTTCGCGACCGCGGTGCTGCGCATCGGGGGAGCGCGGCTCGGCGTGCTCAGCGCGCATCTGAGCCTGAGCGCGGCGGAGCGGTACGAGCAGGCGGGACTGCTCCTGGAGCGGCTCGCCCTGCTGGACGCGCCGCACGCGGTGGCCGGCGGCGACATCAACGACCGGCCCAAGGGCCGCAGCTTCCGGCGCCTGGCCGGGTCCCTGACGGACGCCTGGCAGGCCGCGCCGTGGGGCGGCGAGTACACCTCCACACCGCACGACCCGCACCAGCGCATCGACGGCGTCTTCACGACCTCGGGCGTGGAGGTCCTGGCATGCGGCGTACCGATCGACCTCCCGGGCGTAACGGAAGCCGACCTGCTGGCGGCCTCCGACCACCTGCCGGTCCTGGCGGCACTACGGGTGCCGACACAGATCGCCCCGTAAGGGGCGCTCCAGGGGCGCGGGGAACTGCGCGCCCAGCCACGACGGCGCGTCAGCCGTCAGACAACCGCACCGCCTCCGGGCCGGGGATCGTCGTCATCATCATCGGTCTTCATCCGAGCAAACAGCGTCGCAAAGCCCCCCAAGAACCCACCGATCCCCAACGTGGTGATCCACCACGTAACCGGCACCTGCAGAATCATCACCACGACAAGCAGCAACGGCCCGCCCAGCACCGCGATCCACGCGAACTTCGTCGTCACATCGGCCTGCGGCAGCGGCGGCGGCTCGGGCGGCGTGAAGTGTCCCTCGTCGTCCTCGTCGGCACCGTTGTCCTTGTCACCGTCGTCGGCGGACTCGTCGGTCGACCAGTCGCGCGGCCCGGCGCCCGGCCCGACACCCGGCGCGTACACGATGAAGCTGCCGGGCCGGTCACCCGACGCGTCGCCGGGCCGGTCGGCGGGACCGCTCCCCGGCCGGTCGGCGGGCGGCGCGTCGCCCGCCGCCTCCCCGGAACCCGGCTGCGACTCCGGTTCGGGCTGCGGCTCCGGGCTCTTCTCCAGGCCCAGCCCTTTCTCCCAGTTCTCCAGGCCCTTCTCCAGGTCCAGATCCGTCACCGGGCGCTCCGGATCCCCGGCCTCCGGCCGCACCGAGACGGGCGCGGACGGCCGGTCCTCCGGCGCGGGAAAGGCCGGCTCCTCCCCGTAGGAGGCCACGATCTCTGCCCAGGCGGCGTCCTCGTCCAGAGGATCGCGCGGGTCACGCTCCCCCACTGGTGGTCGTCCCCTCCCCCTTCACGGCCGGTGCGAGGCGGGCGATGAAGTCGTAGGTGTCCTCGAAGATCTGCTCGGCGTCGTGGTCCAGGGTGGCGACGTGATAGCTGCGCTCCAGCAGCTTCTGCCGCAGGTCCTTGGACGAGACCCGGCTCATGATGCGCTCGGAGTCGGCCGGCGGCACCACATGGTCCTGCGGGCTGGTCATCACCAGCAGCGGCTGGGTGACCTGCGGCAGCTCGGCGTCCACCAGGCGGAAGAACTGCCGTACGGAGTGCGCGGCGTGCAGCGGCACCCGGTCGTAGCCGGTCTCCATCGCGTTCGCCTGGCAGATGTCGCTGGTCAGGCCCTTGGTCGTACGGACGAGATGGCGCAGCACCGGCAGCAGCGGGGCCGCCGCGTCGTGCACCTTGTTCGCCGGGTTCACCAGGGCCAGGCCGCTGATCGCGTCGCCGTGCCGGGCGGCCAGCCGCAGCGACAGCGCGCCGCCCATGGACAGGCCGCAGACGAAGACCTGGTCGCAGCGGGCGGTCAGCGCGCGCAGCTCGCGGTCCACCTCCGCGTACCAGTCCTGCCAGGTGGTGACCTGCAGGTCCTGCCAGCGGGTGCCGTGTCCGGGCAACAGAGGCAGCGAGACGGTGAGGCCGCGGGCCGCGAGGTACTCGGCCCAGGGGCGGACGGACTGCGGGGAGCCGGTGAAGCCGTGACAGACGAGGACGCCGACCCGACCGCCTTCATGGCGGAACGGCTCGGCCCCGGGGAGAAGCGGCACCGGAGGACTCCGTTCGGTAAATCGGTAAAGGGGAAGCGTGCGTGATCGAGAGGAGGAAGCGCGCCAACCTGCGGCGAAAGCTGGTAACTGCAGGGTACGCAAAGCCCAGCCGCCCGGATAGGTCCGCAGGGAAGGGTGTGCCGTGCGGGGTGCGGCCCCGGCGCCACGCACGGTGAGGAGGCGGGCCGCCGCGCGGGTTAAGGTCTTTGCGACGGACCAAGAAGGAGTGGCGTTGATCTACGGCGCAATGAAGTTTTCCATCGGCAACTCGCTGAAGCTGGCGTTCCGCCCCTGGGTAGAGGGCCTGGAGAACATCCCCGCCGAGGGGCCCGCGATCCTGGCCAGCAACCACCTGTCCTTCTCGGACTCCTTCTTCCTGCCCGCGGTGCTCGACCGGAAGGTCACCTTCATCGCCAAGGCCGAGTACTTCACCTCGCCCGGCGTCAAGGGCAAGCTGACCGCCGCGTTCTTCAAGGGCGTGGGCCAGCTGCCGGTGGACCGCTCCGGCGGGCGCGGCGCGGGCGAGGCGGCGATCAAGAGCGGCATCGAGGTGCTGGAGCGCGGCGAGCTGTTCGGGATCTACCCCGAGGGCACCCGCTCGCCCGACGGCCGGCTCTACCGTGGCAAGCCCGGCGGCCTGGCCCGGGTGACGCTGGCCACCGGCGCGCCGGTGATCCCTGTGGCGATGATCGACACGGAGAAGGTGCAGCCGCCCGGCAAGATCGTGCCGAAGATGATCCGGCCCGGCATCCGCATCGGCAAGCCGCTGGACTTCAGCCGGTACCACGGCATGGAGGGCGACCGCTTCATCCTGCGGTCGGTCACCGACGAGGTCATGTACGAGATCATGAAGCTGTCGGGCCAGGAGTACGTCGACATCTACGCGACCGCGGCCAAGCGGCAGCTCGCCGACGCCGCGAAGAAGCAGGCCGAGGCGGAGAAGGCGGCGAAGAAGTCCGGGTCCGGCGCTTAGCCGGCCGGCGAGGGGGTGGGCCAGAGATGACAGCGGAGGACCGGATACCGGCCGTGGCGGCGGGGCCGGCGAGCACGACGGCGGTGGAGGCGGCCGAGGGGGCCAAGGCGCGTACCCGTCAGCCGCGGGTGCTGCGGATGTCCGTCGAACTCCCGCTGTGGCGGGCGCTGACGGGGTACCGCGTGCTCACCCTGGTCTACGCCGTGGTGATCTTCTCCCTCAACTACACCGAGTACGCGCACCCGTTGGGCGGCGCCGCGTACATGGCGGCGCTCACGGTATGGATGGTGCTGACCTGGCGCTGCACCACCTCCGCCGAGCGGTGCAGCCGCCGCTTCCTCTTCGGTGACCTCGCGTTCGCGGTCACCGGCATCCTGCTCACCCCGCTCGTCGACACCCATGCGCGGATCGTGGGCGGCGCGCCCACGCTGCCGTCGATATGGACGGCGGGCGCCGCGCTGGGCTTCGCGATCAAGGGCGGCTGGCGTTGGGCGGCGGGCGCCTCCTCGGTGGTGGCGGTCGCCAACCTCGTGGAGCGCCAGGAGTTCGCCCGCGACACGGTCCACAACGTGCTGCTGGTGTGGGTCGCGAGCGTGGCGATCGGTTACGTCGTCGAGGTGGCCAGGGCCAGTGAGCGCACCCTCGCGCGCGCCCTGCAGATCGAGGCGGCCACCCGCGAGCGCGAGCGGCTGGCCCGCGACATCCACGACAGCGTGCTCCAGGTGCTGGCGATGGTGCAGCGGCGCGGCGCCGCGCTCGGCGGCGAGGCGGCGGAGCTGGGCCGGATGGCGGGCGAACAGGAGGTCGCGCTGCGCACGCTGGTCTCCAGCGGCCTGGTGCCCGCGAAGCGGCGGACGACGGCGCCGGACGCGGCGGGCACGGAAGGCACGGGCTACGAGGACGGCGAGGCGGCCGGGTCCTCGTACGGGGACAACTGCGTGCCCGAGGGGGAGGAGTTCTCGGACGAGCCGTGCGACGTGCGGGCGCTGCTCGCGCCGCACGCGGGCGCCGGGGTGACCTTCTCCGAGCCGGGCGCTCCGGTGCTGCTCCCGGCGTCCCGCGCGGCGGAGCTGGCCGCCGCTGTCAGTGCCGCACTGGACAATGTACGAGTGCACGCGGGGCCCGGCGCCCATGCGTGGATCCTGGTCGAGGACGAGCCGGAGGCGGTGCTGGTGACGGTGCGGGACGACGGCCCGGGCATCCCCGAGGGCCGGCTCGCCGACGCCGAGCGCGAGGGCCGGCTCGGGGTCGCGCTCTCCATCCGGGGGCGGCTGCGGGACCTCGGCGGCCGCGCCGAGTGGATCTCGGTCCACGGCCAGGGCACGGAGGTGGAGCTGATGGTTCCCAAGGGCGGCGCGCCCGAGGGCGGACGACGGGGTAAGGCAGGCGCATGAGCGAGCCGCAGGGCGTGAAGGTCATGGTGGTCGACGACCACCCGATGTGGCGGGACGCGGTGGCCAGGGACCTGGCCGAGGCCGGGTTCGACGTGGTCGCGACCGCGGGCGACGGGCCGCAGGCGGTCCGCAGGGCCCAGGCCGCCGGTCCCGACGTGCTGGTCCTGGACCTCAACCTCCCGGGTCTGCCCGGCGTCGAGGTCTGCCGCGAGCTGGTCGGCGCCAACCCCCGGCTGCGGGTCCTGGTGCTCTCCGCGAGCGGCGAGCACGCGGACGTGCTGGAGGCCGTGAAGTCCGGCGCGACGGGCTATCTGGTCAAGTCCGCCAGCACGGCGGAGCTGATCGAGGCGGTGCGCTCCACCGCCGTCGGCGACCCGGTGTTCACCCCGGGCCTGGCCGGGCTGGTGCTGGGGGAGTACCGCAGGCTGGCGAGCGACCCGGCCCCGGCCACCGAGGACGAGCCGGGCGCGCCGCGGCTCACCGACCGCGAGACCGAGGTGCTGCGGCTGGTCGCCAAGGGCCTCTCGTACAAGCAGATCGCCGAGCGCCTGGTCATCTCGCACCGCACGGTGCAGAACCACGTGCAGAACACCCTCGGCAAGCTCCAGCTGCACAATCGGGTCGAGCTGGTCCGGTACGCGATAGAGCGCGGGCTCGATACGCCCTGACGCCGCCGCCGTTTCGGGAAACGCTCGTACGAGTGAACGGCAATGCCCCAACGCCCCGGAAAATCACCGGAATCAGCCCCTCGTCCCTCTCCTGAGTGACCTGGATCACCATTAGCGTGACCCGCGTCGGTCCATCACGGGACGAAGGGAAGAAGCGATGCGGGTAGGAGTGCTTACCGGTGGCGGCGACTGCCCCGGTCTGAACGCCGTCATCCGGGCGGTGGTACGCAAGGGCACCCAGGAGTACGAGTACGACTTCGTGGGCTTCCGGGACGGCTGGCGCGGCCCGCTGGAGGGCGACACGGTCCCCCTGGACATCCCCGCGGTGCGCGGCATCCTGCCCCGCGGCGGCACGATCCTCGGGTCCTCGCGCACCAACCCCTTCAAGCAGGAGGAGGGCGTCCGCCGGATCAAGGAGAACCTCGCCAAGCACGAGGTCGACGCGCTGGTCACGATCGGCGGCGAGGACACCCTCGGCGTCGCCGCGCGGCTGTCGGCCGAGCACGGCGTGCCCTGCGTCGGCGTCCCCAAGACCATCGACAACGACCTCTCGGCCACCGACTACACCTTCGGCTTCGACACCGCCGTGGGCGTCGCCACCGAGGCCATCGACCGGCTGCACACCACCGCCGAGTCGCACATGCGGGTCCTGGTCGTGGAGGTCATGGGACGGCACGCGGGCTGGATCGCGCTCCACTCGGGCCTCGCGGGCGGCGCCAACGCCATCCTCATCCCCGAGCAGCGCTTCGACATCGACCAGGTCTGCGCCTGGGTCGAGTCCCGCTTCAAGGTGCGGTACGCGCCGATCGTGGTCGTCGCCGAGGGCGCCATGCCCAAGGACGGCCAGATGGTCCTGAAGGACGACTCCACCGACTCCTTCGGGCACGTCCGGCTCTCCGGCGTGGGGGAGTGGCTGGCCAAGGAGATCGAGCGGCGCACGGGCAAGGAGGCGCGCACGACGGTACTGGGCCACACCCAGCGCGGCGGCACGCCCAGCGCCTTCGACCGCTGGCTGGCCACCCGCTTCGGGCTGCACGCCATCGATGCCGTGCGCGACGGCGACTTCGGGAAGATGGTCGCGCTGCGCGGTACGGACATCGTGCGGGTGCCGCTCGCCGAGGCCACCGCGAAGCTGAAGACGGTCGACCCGAAGCTGTACTCCGAGGCCGGGGTCTTCTTCGGCTGACGCGACGCGCGCCGCCGGGCGGTGGGCCGTATATTCGGCCCATCGCCGCAAGCCGCCCGATACGGGGATCAGTGGGAGGAAGCGTGGAAATCCTGGCGTTCGGCGTGCAGGCCGATGAGCGGCCGCTGCTGGAGCGGGCCTTCGACGGCCACCACCAGATCCGCTGCCTCGACGTCCTCCTCAACCGCGACACCGCCCCCATCGCGGCCGGCTACGAGATCATCACGGTCGGCGTCGACGCCGATCTGAGCGCCGAGGTGCTCCAGGAACTGGCGGCCGGCGGCACGAAGATGATCGCCCAGCGCGCCACGGGCCACCGCACCATCGATCTGTGCGCGGCCGCCGACCTCGGACTGACCATCGGCCGGGTCGCCCGCTCCTCGCCGCACTCCGCCGCCGAGTTCGCCTGGTGCCTGGCGCTGGCCGTCGACCGCCGGCTGGTACGGGGCGCCCGCCGCACCCGCGACGCCGACCTCCGGCTCGACGGACTGATGGGCCGGGACCTGCACGGCCGCACCGCGGGCGTACTGGGCACCGGCCGGACCGGCGCCGCCTTCGCCCGGATCGCGCACGGCTTCGGGATGCGGCTGCTCGGCTGGGACGCCGTCGAGAACCCCGCCTGCACGGAGCTGGGCATGACGTACACCGGCAAGGAAGAGCTGCTCGCCGAGTCCGACCTGGTCTCCCTGCACGTACCGCTGGTGGAGAGCACCCGGCACCTCATCGACGCCGCGGCGCTCGCCGCGATGAAGGACGACGCGGTCCTGGTGAACACCGGCCGCGACGGCCTGGTGGACACCGCGGCGCTCGTCGCCACGCTCGCGGCCGGACGGCTGCGCGGTGTCGCCCTGGACGGAGTCCCGGACGACACCCTCGCCCGCCTGATGCCCTTCCCGAACGCGCTGCTCACCGCGGACCAGGCGTACTTCACCGAGGACGCGGTCGGCCAGGTCATCGACACCACGGTCCGCAACATCGAGGACTACCTGGCCGGCCGCGCCGGGGAGAACCTCCTGGTGACCCCCGAGGGGCGGCTCACACCAGAACGGCAGCCAGCAGCTGGGAGGTGAGGGCCGCGCCGTCCAGCGTCAGTACCGACTCGGGGTGGAACTGCACCCCGGCGAAGCCCGGCCCGCGCAGCGCGTGCACGTCCCCGGTCGCCGGGTCCCGGCTCAGCTCCACGCGGTGCATGGCCAGTTCGGCGACGGCCGCCTCGTCGCAGCGCGCGGTGAAGGTGTTGTAGAAGCCGACCGTCTCCTCGCGCCCGAAGAAGTCGATCCGCTCCTGCGCCCCCTGGAACGGCACGTCCTTGCGGGCGATCTCCAGCCCGAGCACCGCGGCGATCAGCTCGTGCCCCAGGCACACGCCCAGCAGCCCGTGCCGGTGCTCCCGCACCAGCTCGGCGGCGAGCGCGCGCAGCATCCGCATCTTCGGGTCGGCCGCGTCCGACGGGTTGCCCGGCCCCGGGCCCAGCACGATCGGCCCCTCGTGCGCGAGCGCCGCCTCCCGCAGCCCCGGCTCGTCGTACCGCCGTACCTCCACCGTCAGCCCCGAGGTGCGCAGCAGGTGCGCCAGCATCGCGGTGAAGGTGTCCTCGGCGTCGATCACCAGCGCGTGGCCGCTCAGCGCGGCGGTCGGCGCGGTGGTCTGCATCCGCAGCCAGAACGGCGCGAGACCGGCCCGGCGCGCGTCCAGCGCGGCCCGCACCCGCGGGTCGTCGGCCAGCCGCGGCGGCGCGGCGTCCGCGCGGCGGGCCGGTGCCTCCCGTACGCCCAGCGCGGTGAGCACGCCCGCGGCCTTGGCGTGCGTCTCGGCGACCTCGCTCGCCGGGTCCGAGCCGCGTACCAGCGTCGCCCCGACCGGCACCCGCAGCTTCCCGCCCGCGTCGATGTCCGCGGTGCGGATCAGGATCGGCGAGTCCAGGGTCTGCGCGCCGCCCGCGTCCCGGCCGATGAGCGCGAGCGCGCCCGCGTAGTACCCGCGCCCGCCCGGCTCGTACCGCTCGATGACCCGGCACGCGTTCTGCACGGGCGACCCGGTCACGGTCGCCGCGAACATCGTCTCCTTCAGTACCTCCCGCACGTCCAGCGACGACCGGCCGCGCAGCTCGTACTCGGTGTGCGCGAGGTGCGCCATCTCCTTCAGGCGCGGCCCGATCACCACGCCGCCCTTGTCGCCGACGGTGCACATCATCTTGAGCTCCTCGTCGACGACCATCGAGAGCTCCTCGATCTCCTTGCCGTCGGCGAGGAAGTCGAGCAGGTCCTCGGGGGTGGGGCCGCCGGCCGGGTAGCGGTAGGTCCCGCTGATCGGATTCATCACGGCCGTGCCGCCGCTCATCCGGACATGCACCTCCGGGCTCGCGCCGACCAGCGTCCGCTCCGGGGTGTGCACGACGAACGTCCAGTACGCGCCGCGCTCCGTGGCCAGCAGCCGACGGAACAGGGCCAGCGCGTCGGCCCGCCCGAAGTCCGGGATCTCGCCCTCGTACGTCCGCCGGATCACGAAGTTCGCGCCCTCGCCCTGGCCGATCTCCTGGTCCAGCACCCGCCCGACGATCCCGGCGTACTCCTCGTCGCTCACGTCGAAGCCGCCGCCCCGCACGTCCACCGAGTGGTCCGGGAGCTGCGCCAGCGCGTCGGCGAGCGGCAGCTCGTACCGCTCCTCGGGGACCAGCGCGACCAGCGGCGTGCCGTCGTCGCGCACGTCGAAGCCGCGCTCGCGGATCTGCCGGAACGGCACCAGGGCCAGGCCCTCGGGGAGGTCGGCGAGCCGGTCGTACGAGGCGACCGGGCCGATCAGTACTTCGACCGTGTCCTGGTCGTGGCCGGGGGTACGGCGGCGCAGCAGCGCAAAGGGCCGGTCATCGGCGAGCAGCTCGGGCAGGTGCATGGTCCTCGTCCTTCTCACACAGGGTCTGGGGAGAGGAACGGCCCGTAATACGCAGGAAGGCCGCCCCTCGGGCGGCCTTCGCGAAGTCTGTGGTGTGCGCGCGAATCAGTGGGCCGCCGGATGAGCGGTCCACCACCAGTTCATGGTTGTCTGCGCGAACATGCTGTGCACCCTACCCGATGGTGCGGCGGGCCCTGTGGCTCCTGTCTCATACTGCGGTCGGCGTTCTGGACGGCGACGAAGACCCCGTAATGTTGACGAGGTGACCGTGAACGCTGAAATCCACGCCGGTGGCAACACCTGGCGAGACCTGCCCGCGGCGCAGCAGCCTGACTGGCCGGACCAAGAGGCTCTGCGCGATGTGATCGCGGAGCTCGAGTCCTATCCGCCGCTCGTCTTCGCGGGCGAGTGCGACCAGCTGCGTGAGCGCCTGGGAGCCGTCGCCCGTGGTGAGGCGTTCCTGCTGCAGGGCGGCGACTGCGCCGAGGCATTCGACGCGGTATCGGCCGAGCACATCCGCAACAAGCTCAAGACGCTGCTCCAGATGGGCGCCGTCCTCACCTACGCCGGGTCCGTGCCCGTCGTCAAGGTCGGCCGGATCGCCGGCCAGTACAGCAAGCCGCGCTCCAAGCCGACCGAGACCCGCGACGGCGTGACCCTGCCGACGTACCGCGGCGACTCCGTCAACGGCTTCGAGTTCACCGAGGCGGCCCGCATCCCGGACCCCCAGCGCCTCAAGCGGATGTACCACGCCTCCGCCGCGACGCTGAACCTCGTGCGCGCCTTCACCACCGGCGGCTACGCGGACCTGCGCCAGGTGCACGCCTGGAACCAGGACTTCGTGAAGTCCTCGCCCTCGGGGCAGCGCTACGAGGCGCTGGCCCGCGAGATCGACCGGGCGCTGAACTTCATGAACGCCTGCGGGGTGGACCCGGAGGAGTTCAAGACCGTCGAGTTCTTCGCCTCGCACGAGGCGCTGGTGCTGGACTACGAGACGGCGCTGACCCGTACGGACTCGCGCACCGGCAAGCTGTACGACGTTTCCGGCCACATGCTGTGGATCGGCGAGCGCACCCGGCAGCTGGATCACGCGCACATCGAGTTCGCCGCCCAGGTGCGTAACCCGATCGGCGTAAAGCTCGGCCCGACGACGACGCCCGAGGACGCCCTCGCGCTCATCGACCGGCTGGACCCGGACCGCGAGCCGGGCCGGCTGACCTTCATCACCCGGATGGGCGCGGACAAGATCCGCGACAAGCTGCCCACGCTGGTGGAGAAGGTCACCGCTTCGGGCGCGCAGGTCGCGTGGATCACCGACCCGATGCACGGCAACACCTACGAGGCGGCCTCCGGCCACAAGACGCGGCGCTTCGACGACGTGCTGGACGAGGTCAAGGGCTTCTTCGAGGTCCACAAGGCGCTCGGCACGCACCCGGGCGGCATCCACGTCGAGCTGACCGGTGACGACGTCACGGAGTGCGTGGGCGGCGGCGACGAGATCTTCGTCGATGACCTCCACCAGCGGTACGAGACGGCCTGCGACCCCCGGCTGAACCGCAGCCAGTCGCTGGACCTGGCATTCCTGGTCGCGGAGATGTACCGGGACCAGTAGACGGGCGCGTAGACGCAAAGTGGGGCGCGGATCACGTGATCCGCGCCCCACTGCGTTGTTAAGCGCCCACTAAGACGGGTAAGGTAAGGGTAACCTCACTCAAGATCATCGAAGGCTACGGGAAAGGTACGGGGGTGAACCGCGTGTACGTCTGCTCGTGCTTCGGCATCACCGAGGAGCAGGTGCGTGAGCACGCGGGGACGGGCGCCTGCACACCGCGCCAGATCGCCTCCGCCTGCAAGGCCGGCACCGACTGCGGCGGCTGCGTACGCCGCATACAGGCCCTCCTCGGCCGGGGCAGCTGCCCCCGCCGCACGCTGATCGACCAGGGGGACGCGACACCGCTGGCCGCCGATCCGGCGGAACCGGCCGTGTCCGGGACGTCCGTCGCCGAGCCGGCCGCGCCCGAGATCGTCGAGCCGCCCGCCCAGTACCCCGAAGCCGCCTGAGCGCTTCCGTGGGCCGTCAGCTCGGCTGTTCGACGAGCTGCGCGATGTACAGCGGCTCCCCGAGCTTCTCCACCAGCTCCAGCTGGGTGTCGAGATAGTCGATGTGATGCTCCTCGTCCTCGAGGATGCTCTCGAAAATATTGGCCGACGTGATGTCGCCCTTGTTCCGCATGACCTCGATGCCGCGCCGCAGCCGGTCGATGGCCTCGGCCTCGATCTGCCGGTCCGCCTGGAACATCTCGGTGACGGTCTGGCCGATGCGGACGTGGAAGAGCCGCTGGTAGTTGGGCAGGCCCTCCAGGAAGAGAATCCGGTCGGTGAGGACCTCCGCGTGCTTCATCTCGTCGAACGACTCGGACCGGGTGTACTTGGCGAGCTTCGGCCAGCCGTTGTTCTCCTGCATCTTGGCGTGCAGGAAGTACTGATTGATCGCGGTCAGCTCGGCGGTCAGCTGCTCGTTGAGGAACTCGATGACCTCGGGGTCTCCCTGCATGACTGCGGGGCTCCTTCCACACGTCGACTAACAGGTGCCGGGCATCCTTGCACCGGGGCGCGCCGAGCGTCCAGTAAGTGCACGCTTAGTGGGAGTTGCCCGAATCGGCCTCTCCCTGGTCATCAGCACCCCTTCCGGTCTGACACCATGGAGGCATGGGTCAGCCGGATAGCCGCGAAGAGGAGCCTCCTCAGCTGCCTCCGGGGCAGCGTCTGCAGCGCGGATGGCCGGTCACGCACTACGGACCCGTTCCCAAGTTCCGCCCAGAACGCTGGGAATTCCGGGTGTTCGGCGCCACGGCCGACGGTGACAAGCACTGCTGGACGCACGAGGAATTCACCTCGCTGCCGTATGCCACCGTCGTCGCCGACATGCATTGCGTGACGAAGTTCAGCATGCTGGGTGCCGAATGGGGCGGGGTGTTGACGCGTACGGTGCTCGACCTGGCACCGCCCGCCCCGGACGTCACCCATGTGATGGTCTGGGCCGAGTACGGATTCAGCTCGAACATGCCGCTGGCGGACTTCGCGGACGAGCGCTGCCTGTTCGCCTGCCACCGGGACGGCGAACTGCTCACCGCGGAGCACGGCTTCCCCGTACGGCTCATCGTGCCGCACCTCTATGCCTGGAAGGGCCCCAAGTGGGTGCGCGGCATCGAGTACATGACGGCGGACCGCCGCGGCTTCTGGGAAGAGCGCGGCTACCACAACCTCGGTGATCCCTGGCGGGAGCAGCGCTACTCGTACCAGGAGGAGCCGGGCGACGGCCCGGAGCTCTGAGCCGTACCCCTCAGTGGTACTGGTGCACCACGGCGTGGCCCTTGCCGCGCCCGATCATCCACCGGTTGACGGGCGTGGTCACCAGGAAGGCCATGACCAGCGAGAACGCCAGCGTTCCCCAGAACAGCCACTCCGACAGGTGGGCGTCCATCGCGCCCGGCATCAGGGCGATCACGCCGTTGTCGATGAGCTCCATGACCGCGATCGAGACGGTGTCGGCGGCCAGCGCGACCTTCACGGCGGCCCGGAAGCCCAGCCCGGCCTTCAGGACGCCGCGGAGCGTGAACGAGTAGCCGAAGAGGAACGCCAGGGTGATGGCGAGGGCCATCGTCGGCGCGTTGTGCCAGCCCAGCGCCGTGCCGATGACCATGCCGAGGACCTCACCGATGGCGCAGCCGGTGAGGCAGTGCAGGGTGGCCTTGGCCGCCATGGCCCAGCCGGCCGGTGCGTGCGCCATATGGTCGTGCTCGGCGTGTGCATGCTGGTGCTGCATGGGAGCCCCCATCCAGAGGAACGATTCCTGCCGAGAACAGGAAACGTATACCCCCCTGGGGTATTCCTCAAGGGATCTCCGGGCGTGTCTCAGGCGTCCCGCGAGGGCCGTGTCTCAGGCGTCCCGCAGCTCCTTCAGGCGCGCCACGTCGGCCGCGTGGCCCTCCTTGCCGCCCGGCGTCTCGATCACCAGCGGCACGCCCGCGGTCGCCGGGTGCCGGAACAGCTCGCGGAACGGCTCGGCGCCGATGTGGCCGGAACCGATGTTCTCGTGGCGGTCCTTGTGCGCTCCGGCCACGTCCTTGGAGTCATTGGCGTGGATCAGCTTCAGGCGGCCCTCGCCCGCGACGTCCACCAGCTCGTCCAGGAGCGCCTTCATGCCGCCGGGGGCCGCCATGTCGTGCCCGGCCGCGAACGCGTGGCAGGTGTCCAGGCAGAGGCCCGCACGGGGGTGCCGGTCCAGCGCGTCCAGGTACGGCCCGAGATCCTCCGCCAGCGAGCACAGCGAAGCGCCCTGCCCGGCCGTCGACTCCAGCAGCAGCCACGGGTCGTCGTCGTGCGTGAGCTCGTCCAGCAGCGGCAGCATGTACTCACGTACCTGCGCGAGCGCCGTGGCGCGCTCCCGCCCGCCGGTCGCCGAGCCGGTGTGCACGACCACGCCGAGCGCCCCGATCTCCCGGCCGCGCCGCAGCGAGTGCCGCAGCGACTCCACCGACTTCTCGACCGTCACCGGGTTGTGCGACCCGAAGTTGATCAGGTACGGCGCGTGCACGTACGCGGGGATGTCACGCTCCGCGCAGGCCGCGCGGAACGCCTCGTCCTGCATCGGATTGCCGGGCGGGGCGGCCCAGCCGCGCGGGTTGGCGACGAAGACCTGCACGGACTCGCCGCCGATCTCCTGGGCATACGGGAGGCCGACCTTGGCGAGACCGCCGGCCACGGGGACGTGACCGCCGATCGGATTGCGCTCACGGGGGCGCTGCGGGGGAGTACTCACACCTTCTAGGGTGCCAGGCGGGGGTGGGGGGCTTGCGGGTAGGGCGGGGCCTTTCCTGCGGGCCACTTGCGCTTAGGGCAGGTCTCCTGCGGGTCACTTGCGCTGAGGGCAGGGCCCCCGCGGGCCACTTGCGCTGAGGGCAGGGCCCCTCCCTCTCCCCACGGCCGGTGACGGTGGTGAGGCGATGCAGCAAGGCCCCTCCCCCACCTCCACCACACACCTGCGAAGGTAGCGCCCCTCACCGACACCCGCCGCCCCCTGTGGATAACTCCTAGATCTTGCTCTCCAGGGTGATGGTGATCGTGCTGCCCTTCGGGGCGGTGTCACCGGCGTCCACGGACTGGCTCTCGACCGTGTCCGTCGGGAAGAAGAACGGCTTCTTCACCTCGACCTCGAAGCCCGCGGCGGTCAGCGCCTGCTTCGCGTCGTCCACGTTCTGCCCCGCGACGTCCGGTACCTCGACCATCTGCGGCCCCTTGGACAGGGTCAGCGTCACCGTGTCCCCTTCGCCCAGCGTTTCGCCCGCCCCGGGGGACTGCCGCGCGATCGCGCCCTTGTCCTCCTCCGAGTACACGGGCTGCGCCGCGAACTTCACGCGGAAGCCCTCCTCACGCAGCTCCGCCGCCGCGTCCGAGCGGTCGTCGCCGACCACGTCCGGCACGTCGATCGCGCTGCCCCGGCTGACGGTCAGCGCCACCGCCGTACCGGGGCGCCGCTTGGCCCCCGAGTCCGGGTCCGTACGGATCACCGACCCCTTGGCCACCTCGTCGCTGAACGCCCTGCGCTCGGTCCCCGGGGTCAGTCCCTGGTCGCGCAGCTTGCGCCGGGCGTCGGCGACCGGGGTGCCGGAGAGGTCCGGTACGGAGACGATGTCGGGGCCCTTGGAGAGCGTGACGGTGACCGTGCCGGTGCCCCGGATGCGCTGCCCGTTCTCCGGGTCGGTGGAGATCACGTGCCCGCGCTCCACGGTGGAGCTGTACGCCCGCCGCACCTTCACGTCCAGCCCCGCGTCGTGCAGCGTCCGCTCGGCCTTGGCCTGCGTCATGTCCAGCACCGCCGGCACGGTCGTGAACTGGCCGGTGGTGACGTACCAGACACCGGTCCCCGCGAGCAGCGCGGCCAGCAGCGCGAGGACGACGAAGAGCGTCCTGCGGCGCGGCGCCCGAGCGGTCTCCGCGCGCCGTGCGCCGCCCGCCGCCCCCGTGGGCAGCCGGCCCGTCGTCCCGTCCGCGGCCGGCGGCACTTCGAGGCGCGTGGTGTGGCCCGCCGTGTCGTCGGCGGCGTCGGCCACCTCGGGCAGCGAGAGCTGCACCGCGGCCGCGCGCTGGATCACGCTCGTACGGTCCTCCGCGCCGGCCGGGCCGGTCGCGGCCTTCGCCTGCGGCGGTACCGCGTCCAGCTGCTCGTCCGTAAGCGCGGCGCGCGCATTACGGGCCAGCGCGAGCAGCGTCACGGCGTCCTGCGGGCGCACCTCGGGGTTGCGCGCGGTGGCCTCGACGACCAGGTCGTCCAGCTCGGGTGGCAGCCCCGGTACGAGCCCGGAGGGCGCCGGCACGTCCTCGTGGAGGTGCTGGTAGAGCACCTGGGCCGGCGTACCGCCGCCGTGCGGCTTGCTGCCGGTGAGCATCTCGTAGAGCGCCACGCCACAGGCGTAGACGTCCGCGCGGGTGTCCGCGCTGCCGTCCTCGATTTGCTCGGGCGCCAGATAGGAGACGGTGCCCAGCACCGTGCCGGTGGTGGCCGTGGTGTTGGTGTCGACCGCGCGGACCAGGCCGAAGTCGGCGACCTTGACCCGGCCGTCGTCCCCGATCAGCACGTTCTCCGGTTTCATGTCGCGGTGCACCATGCCCGCCCGGTGCGCCGAGCCCAGCGCCGCGAGGATCGGCTCCAGGATGTCCAGCGCGGCGCGCGGCTGCAGGGCGCCGCGCTCGCGCAGTACGTCCCTCAGGGTGCAGCCCGCGACGTACTCCATGGCGAGGTACACGTACGTGCCGTCGGTGCCCTGGTCGAACACGCCGACCACGTTCGGGTGCGACAGTCGGGCCACCGACTTCGCCTCCCGGATGAAGCGCTCGACGAAGGAGGCGTCGGCGGCCAGTGAGGGGTGCATCACCTTCAGGGCGAGCACACGGTCCAGCCGGGTGTCGACGGCGCGGTAGACCGTCGCCATCCCGCCGGTGGCGATGCGCGCCTGGACGCGGTAGCGGCCGTCGAGCAGCTGTCCGACCAGGGGGTCCTGAAGGGTGGTATCCACGGCAGACGAGTCTACGAGCAGCTGTCCACCGCCCTCATGCCCTCCGTGCCGTACGGGCCGGACTGCAGCCGAACGGTAACGGGCGGAGGGGTACGAGGCGCAGGCCGGGGCGCCGGAGGCGGGCCTTCCGGCGCCCCTGCCGAGATGCCTCAGAAGGCGGGCCGCTCCGGGTCCAGCTCGGCCATTCCAGCGGCCGGGGAGGACGCCTCGGCGAAGTGGCGGCGCGGGATGCGGCCCGCCCGGTACGCCAGCCGGCCCGCCTCGACCGCGTGCCGCATGGCGTGCGCCATCAGGACCGGCTCCTGGGCCCTGGTGACGGCCGAGGCCAGCATGACGGCGGCGCAGCCCAGCTCCATGGCCAGCGCGGCGTCCGAGGCGGTGCCGGCGCCGGCGTCCAGGATGACCGGCACCCCGGCCCGCTCGGTGATCAGCTGGAAGTTGTGCGGGTTGCGGATGCCGAGCCCGGAGCCGATGGGGGAGCCCAGCGGCATGATCGCCGCGCACCCCACGTCCTCCAGCTTCCGCGCGAGCACCGGGTCGTCGTTGGTGTACGGCAGGACCGTGAACCCGTCGTCGACCAGCGTCTCGGCCGCGTCCAGCAGCTCCACGGGGTCCGGCAGCAGGGTCCGCTCGTCGGCGACGACCTCCAGCTTCACCCAGTCCGTGCCGAGCGCCTCACGGGCCAGCCGGGCGGTCAGCACCGCTTCGCCCGCGGTGTAGCAGCCCGCGGTGTTCGGCAGCGTCCGTATGCCGTGTCTGTTCAGTACGGAGAGCACCGAGCCCTGCACTGTCGGGTCCAGCCGCCGCATCGCCACGGTGGTCAGCTCCGTACCGGAGGCCAGCAGCGCGCGCTCCATGATGTCCAGACTCGGCGCGCCACCGGTCCCCATGATCAGCCGGGATCGGAAGGCGGTGCCGGCGATGACGAGCGGGTCGGCTTCGGGAGCCGCGCTTGTCGCCGCCTCCGGGGCGGTCTCCTCGATGGTGTACGTATCGGCCATCTGTACGGATCAGCCTCCCTGGACTGCGGTGAGAACTTCGACGCGGTCCCCGTTGCCGAGCGGGGTCGCCGCCCACTGGCTGCGCGGGACGACCTCTTCGTTGACGGCGGCGGCGACTCCGCTGGAGGCGGTGGTCAGAGTGGCCACGAGTTGGTCGAGCGGCTGGCCGTAGGGGATCTCGCGCGGCTCGCCGTTCACGGAGACGGTGACGGGCGCGGCAACGGGGGCGGCGGGGTCGGGTGCCTTCGAGGCGGTCATGCGGTCTGCTCCTGGAGTGCGGCGCGCTGCGGCGCCGGATCGGGGGAAGCGGCGGCTGCGGGCCCGAAGCGCAGCGGCGTGAAGGGCCGCGCCTCCTCGGGCAGCTCCCCGGTGGTCAGCGCGTGCGCCATGACGTCACCGGTGACGGGGGTGAGCAGCACACCGTTGCGGAAGTGGCCGGTGGCCATCAGGAGGCCGGGCAGCGCGCTGGGCCCGAGGAGCGGCGCGTTGTCGGGCGACCCGGGGCGCAGCCCGGCGATCGTCTCGACCAGCGGCAGTTCGGTGATGCCCGGCACCAGCTCGTGCGCGTCGCGCAGCAGCTCGTAGACGCCGCCCGCGGTCACCGTGGTGTCCCAGCCCAGCTCCTCACTGGTGGCGCCGACGACCATGTCGCCGTTCTCGCGCGGCACCAGGTAGAGCGGGCCGCCGCGCACCACGGCGCGCACGGTGCGGGACAGGAAGGGGCCGTACGCGGCGGGAATCCGCAGCCGCAGCACCTGGCCCTTGACCGGCCGTACTGGCGGCCGTACGTGCTCGGGCACCCCGGCCAGCCGTCCGCTGAAGCTGCCGGCCGCCAGCACGACCTGCCCGGCCGGCAGCGCCGTGCCGTCCGCCAGCTCGATGCCGGTGGCCCGGTCCCCGGCGACTGTGAGCCGCGCGGCCCGCTCCCGTACGAACTCCACCCCGGCCCGCTCGCAGGCCGTCAGCAGGGCCGTGGCGAGCCGTCGCGGGTCGATCTGGTGGTCACCGTCCACCCGCAGACCGCCGCGCACGCCCGGCGCCAGCATCGGTTCGAGCTTCCGGCACTCGCGGCCGGTCAGCCACTCCGAGTCCAGGCCGCAGCGGCGCTGCAGTGCGTGCAGCTCCCGCAGGTGGGCGCGGTCGTCGGCGTCCAGAGCCACGGCGAGCGTGCCGCACCGCCGGTGTCCCAGGTCCTGGCCGCTCGCCTCGGCCAGCTCGGCGGCGAACGCCGGATAGCGCGCCGCGGAGTCGAGATTCAGCCCCAGGAGCGTTTCCTCGCCGTAGTGCAGCTCCGTGACGGCGGCCAGCATGCCGGCCGCGACGCGCGCCGCGCCGCCGCCCGGCTCCGGGTCCACGACGGCGGTGCGCAGGCCCCGCTGGGCCGCCCGCCAGGCCGTCACGAGCCCCATGAGACCGCCCCCGACGATCACCGCGTCGGGCCGCCCGGCAGCTGTCTCCGCCGGTGTACGTGCAGGTGGATGCATGGGCTTCCAGCCCCTCCCTTCGCCGGCATGACCCGGATCAGGTTCGTACGGTCGGAGGCCGCCGCAGCCTCCCTCTCAGCCCGGTGCGTCCGGGCTCCCGCGAGTACAAGTGCCGTCAGAGTAGTACGCGCGCGACACTCGCCGTAAGGGTGCTCTGCGCGGCCGGAGCGTGACCCTGTGTCAGAGATCTCGTCGCGCGGTGCTAAGCCCCCCGAAGGGGTGCGTCCTAGAGTGATCAGGTGAGCCAGCAGAGCAAGTACTCGCGGACCCCCGACCGCTCGCGCCGCGTCGTCATCGCCGGCGCGGGGATGGCGGGCGTGCAGACCGCCGTTGCCCTGCGCGAACAGGGCTGGCGCGGCACGATCACCCTGCTCGGCGCCGAACCGCACCCGCCCTACGACCGGCCGCCGCTCTCCAAGGCGGTGCTGCTCGGCAAGGCGGACGGCTCGGCCTTCGACGTCGACTTCGCCTCCCTGGGTATCGAGCTGCAGCTCGGCACGAGTGTCACCGGACTCGACGCCGACGCCCATGAGGTGCTGACCGAGGCCGGCCCGGTGCCCTACGACCGGCTGGTCATCGCCACCGGGGCCGAGGCCATGACCCTCCCGGGCAGCGAGGGCGTACCGGGTGTGCACGTGCTGCGCACCCTGGACGACGCCGAGCGGCTGCGCCCGGTACTGGCCGCCCAGCAGCGCATCGTGGTCGTCGGCGCGGGCTGGATCGGCGCGGAGTTCGCCACCGCGGCCCGCGAGACCGGCTGCGAGGTCACCGTCGTGGAGGCCGCCGACCGCCCACTGGCCGGCGCGCTGCCCGAAGAGGTCGCCGCCCACATGGCCCGCTGGTACGCCGACGCGGGGGCCACGCTCCGTACCGGGACCAGAGTCGCCGCAGTGCAAGAAGGCGCCGTTCTGCTCGCCGACGGCACGTCCCTGCCCGCGGACGCCGTGGTGATCGGCATCGGCTCGCGCTGCGCCACGGACTGGCTGGCCGGCTCCGGTGTCGAGCTGTGCGAGGACCGCTCCGTACGGGCCGACGAGCGGCTGCGCACCTCGGTGCCCGATGTGTACGCGGTCGGCGACTGCGCCTCCTTCCCGTCCGCCCGCTACGGCCGCCGGCTCCTGGTGCACCACTGGGACAACGCCCTTCAGGGGCCGCGCACGGTCGCCTCGAACATCGCCCGGTGCGAGGTCGAGGGCACCGTGTACGACCCCGTGCCCTACTTCTGGTCGGAGCAGTTCGGCCGGTTCGTGCAGTGCGCCGGGTACCACGGTGTGGCCGACGAGCTAGTCTGGCGCGGCGACCCCGGGAGCGCGGCGTGGACGGCGCTGTGGCTGCGGGACGGCGCGCTGGTGGCGCTGCTGGCCGTGGGGCGGCCGCGCGACCTGGCGCAGGGACGCAAGCTCATCGAGCGGGGCGCGCTGCTGGACCGGACGGCCGCGGCGGACGCCTCGGTACCGCTGAAATCGGCTGCGGCGCAGGTGCGTTAGCGGCGGCGCGGCCGCCGGCTGTGGCCGGTGGTGTGCACTGATGGCGATGCCCGGCTACCGACTGTCAGTGGGGGATGGCACGCTTGGGGGTGTGACCGAGATTGACGCAAAGATCGATGGACTGGTTTCCGCCTGGCTCACCCTCCCCGACATCGCCGAGGAACTCGGCGTCGAGGTGACGCGAGTCAGGCAGCTGGTCAAGGAGGGCCAGCTGATCGCGGTGCGCCGCGGTGAGAACAGGGCCCTCCAGGTGCCGGCCGAGTTCATCAAGGAAGGCAAGGTCGTCAAGGGCCTGGTGGGGACGCTCACGCTCCTCAGGGACGACGGCTTCACCGACGAAGAGATGCTGGAGTGGCTGTTCACCGCGGATGAGACCCTGCCGGGGACGCCCGCGCAGGCGCTGCGCGAGAATCGCGGCACGGAGGTGAAGCGCCGGGCACAGGCGCTCGCCGTCTGACCCACCCGCCACACCGTCGCAACCGAAGGGCGTGCGGACCGGCCGGCCCGGTCCGGTCCGTACGCCCCGTCTGGGGGAGACCCGATGAGCACCGCACGACAGGCCCTGTCCGACGCCCGCCTCTACCTGTGCACGGGAGCCCGCAAGGAGCAGGGCGATCTGCCGCAGTTCCTGGACGCGGTGCTCTCCTCGGGCGTGGACATCGTGCAGCTGCGCGACAAGGGCATGGAGGCCGGCGAGGAGCTGGCGCACCTGGAGGTCTTCGCGGACGCCTGCCGGCGGCACGGCAAGCTCCTCGCGGTCAACGACCGGGCGGACGTCGCGCACGCCATCGGCTCCGACGTGCTTCACCTCGGACAGGGCGACCTGCCGGTCCCCGCGGCGCGCGCCATCCTCGGCGAGGGCGTCCTGATAGGCCGGTCCACGCACGCGGAGGCGGAGGTGGACGCCGCCCTCGCCGAGCCGGGCGTGGACTACTTCTGCACGGGCCCCTGCTGGCCCACCCCGACCAAGCCGGGCCGGCACGCCCCCGGCCTGGACCTCGTGCGGTACGCGGCGGCGCAGGAGCCCGCGCGCCCCTGGTTCGCGATCGGCGGGATCGACGCGGGCAATCTGGACGAGGTGCTGGCGGCGGGCGCCCGCCGGGTCGTGGTGGTGCGCGCGCTCACCGAGGCGGCGGACCCGGGCGCGGCGGCGGCCGAGCTGGCGAAGCGGATCCGCGCGTACGACGCGTGACGCGAGGGCGTACGGGGTGTACGCCCTGTGAGGCCCTGCGTACAGCGGGTCGCGGCGTACCGGGCCGATGATCAGCGGTCTGACGTGAAGTGTCCGACTGGTGAACAGGAAACCGGCAAACCGGGGCATAGGGCCGTACGTGGTTGGGGGCCTGCCTGGCCGGTGGTTAACCTGCCGGTATGGCCCTAGGTACAGCTTCCACCAGGACTGACCGCGCGCGTACGGTGCGCGAACTGCTCGCCTCCGGCAAGCGGTCCTATTCGTTCGAGTTCGCCGCCCCGAAGACGGAGAAGGGCGAGCGGACCCTGTGGAAGGCCATTCGCCGCATCGAGGCCGTCGCCCCGACCTTCGTGTCGGTGACCTACGGCGCCGGCGGCACCTCCCGTGAGGGCACCGTCCGGGCGACCGAGCGGATCGCCACGGACACCACGCTCACCCCGGTCGCCCACCTGACCGCGGTCAACCACTCCGTCGCCGACCTGCGGAATATCATCGGCCAGTACGCCGATGCCGGTATCCGCAACATGCTCGCGCTGCGCGGCGACCCGCCCGGCGACCCGATGGGCGAGTGGGTGCGCCACCCCGAGGGCATCGCGTACGCCGCCGACCTGGTCCGGCTGATCAAGGAGTCCGGCGACTTCTGCGTGGGCGTCGCGGCCTTCCCCGAGATGCACCCGCGCTCCACCGACTGGGACACCGACATCCGGCACTTCGTGGACAAGTGCCGTGCGGGCGCCGACTTCGCGATCACCCAGATGTTCTTCTACGCGGAGGACTATCTGCGCCTTCGTGACAGGGTGGCCGCCGCCGGTTGCGAAACGCCGATCATCCCGGAGATCATGCCGGTCACGAACGTCCGGCAGATCGAGCGGTTCGCGCAGCTCAGCAATGCGGCTTTCCCGCCCGAGCTGGCGGAACGCATCCTGGCCGTCAGGGACGATCCGGCGGCGGTACGCTCCATTGGTATCGAGTACGCCACGGAGCTGTGTGCACGATTGACCGCCGAGGGCATTCCGGGGTTGCACTTCATTACCCTGAACCACTCCACGGCGACGCTGGAAATCTACGAGAATCTGGGTCTGCACCAGCAGACCTGACGACGGTGGCCCACAGCGGCGGAAACAGGGGCGTACATGGGCTGGACGATCCTCTACATCGCCTTCGGCGTCGTGGCGCTCTGGCTGCTGGGCGAGGTCCTGCTGCAGTACAAGGCCCGGCTCCGCTGGCGGCTGCTGGCCTTCTTCGGCTTCCTCGGCGTCGTCATCGGCGTGGTCCTCCCGTCCATCGTGGTCATCGCGATCGGCGCGATCGCCTTCGCGGTGGGCCAGACCTACGTCACGCTCTCCTTCCGGCGCGGCTTCACGATGGGCTGGGCGCTGGAGGCAGGGCGGCCCCGGGTGAGCGGCAGACGGCGCTCGGGCGGCCGGGGAGCCGCCGCTGAACCGGCCCCGGAGGCCGTCGGTGCGGCCGGCGGCCCGGCGGCGGGCCCGTTCCCGGACGACGACCGGCACGGCCCGCAGGAGGCCGCTGACGGCCACGGCGCCGATGACTACGGCATGCAGGCCGGGTACGCCGGTCCCGGCGGCTACTCGCCCGACGCCGTCGCGGCCTCGTACACGGACGCCTACGACGCCCGCCCGGACGGCTACGACCCGTACGGCACGGACGCCACCCGGGTCACGCCGGTCTACGCCCCGCAGCCGCTGCCCGACGAGACCGGCCAGTACGGCATCTACAGCACCGACGCCCGGCCCGGACAGCATCCGCAGGACCCCTACGGCGGCCACTACGAGCCCGCTGCCGCCCACGACGGCTATGCCGCCGATCCCTACGGCGGTTACGACGGCGGCCCGGGCGGCTACGCCGATCCCTACGCGGGCCAGGACCCGTACGGCGCGCCGTACGACGCCTATGCGCAGTACCCGCCCGCCGACCCCTACGGCGGGCAGGACCCCTACGGTCACGGCGGCCAGACCCCGCAGCAGTACGGCGCGGGCTACGACGGCCAGTACTACGGCGCGGGCCCGGAGACCCCGCCGGGCGGCGTCTGGGTCCCCCAGCAGCGCGCGGGCGGCGACCTCCCGCCCGAACAGCCCCCGCACCAGCCCGAGTACCAGCCCGAGCACCAGGGCTACGGCTATCCGCAGCAGGGGTACGACGAGCAGCAGTACCGGTACTGAGCGGCGGTACTGGCCTGCTGCCGGGCGCCGGTACTGAGGCGCAGCCCGGGGCGGTCCGGCGGGCACGTCGGACGTGCCGCGAGCCGCGACGGACGGTCCCGCTACTGCGAGCCGCGCCAGTCGTCGCCGTTGACGACGAGGCCCGCCACCAGCGCGCCGGACATGCCCGCATGCGCCAGGCCGCCGCCCGGGTGGGACCATCCACCGGCCGTGTAGAGACCCGGTATCCGCGTACGGTTGGCCGGGTGCAGGGCCTGGCCGTCCAGGCCGGCCAGCGCGGGGCCGGGCACCGCGCCACCCCGCGCGCCCGTGTCGGCGGCGGTGTCCGCCGGCGTCCGTATCTCGCGCCACAGGACGCGGTCGACCAGGTCCGGCACCGCGGCGGCGGCCGTCGCGACCACCCGGTCGGCGAATGCCTCGGCCACCCCGTCCGCCGCCCAGTCGACGCCTCCCGCGCCGCCCTCCGTATGCGCCGGGACCGTCACCGTCAGCGTCACCGCCTCGTGGTCCTCGTCGGGCCGCTGCGCCGGGTCGTCGGGGCGCAGCACCGTCACCGTGGGCGCCTGCGGCAGCCCGCCGCCCCCGAAGACGCCCGTCAGCTCCGCCTCCCGGTCCGCGGCGTGCACGACCGTACGGTGCGCCGCGCCCGCCTCCCGGGCGCCGCGCAGCGCCAGCAGCACGCTGAACCGCCCGCTCGGCGGCGTCGCCGGCGGCAGCACGTCGTCCGCGCCGCGGACCTGCCCGGCCGCGCCGGGGGAGTCGCCGGTCAGCCCGGCCAGCGTCCAGGGGTCGACACCCGCGACCACCATGTCGGCGTCCGCCACCCGCCCGTCGGCCAGCTCCACCCCGGCCGCCCGGCCGTCCTTGACGATCAGCCGCCGCACCTCGGCACCGAAGGCGAACTCCACCTTCCTGGCCAGGCAGCGCTCGTACAGCGCCGTGGCCAGCGCCCGCAGCCCGCCGCCGACGTACCACGAGCCGAAGGTCTGCTCCATGTACGGCAGGACCGTGGCGCTCGCGGGGGCGGTGCGCGGGTCGAAGCCGTACGCCAGCGCGTGGCTCTCCAGCAGGGCGATCAGCCGCGGGTCCTTGAGCTCCAGGGCGGCGACCTCGGCGAGGGTGCGCGCCGGGCGCCGCTTGAGGAGGCCCTTGCGGCCGACGGCCGGATACGGCTCGCGCCCCAGCACCCGCCAGTCGGGCCACAGGGGCTCCTCCAGCAGCGGCCGCCGGGTCCGGTCCCAGGCTTCCCTGGCGCGGACCAGCAGCGCGCTCCAGCGCTCGCCCGCGCCCCCGCCGAGCGCCCGGTCCAGTGCCTCGGTGACGCCGGCCCGCGAGGCGTTCGGCAGGGCGACATCGGTGCCGTCGGGGAAGACATGGCGGCTCGCCGGGTCGACCTGGACCAGGTCCACGAGCTTCTCCAGCGGCTCGCGGCCGGTCTTGACGAAAAGGTCGCGCTGCACGGCCGGGAGATGCAGCAGCCCGGGCCCGGTGTCGAAGCCGAAACCGGCGCGCTCGAACCGCCGCAGCGAGCCGCCGTACGTCTCGCCGCGCTCCCATACCGCCACCTGGTGGCCCGCGACGGCCAGCCGGGCAGCGGCCGCCATCGCGCCCGTCCCGGCGCCGATCACCGCAATCCGTGCCATGTACGAAACTTTATCGGCGACCACTGACAACGCCGCGGGGCGGCCTGCGACCTGGGGCCGGGCACGAAAAAACGCGCTGCCCTGGCGCGGATCGTTCCCCCTTCGATCCGACCAGGACAGCGCGTCCCCCGTACTTCCCCCGTTCCGCCGGGTTGCCCCGGCTTCCCCCGTACTTCCCCCCTTCTTCCCCCGTACCACCGGGTTTCCCCGGTGTCCCCCGTGCTCCCCCGTGGAGCGTGGAGCCCCATTCCCCCGTGGCTCCCCCGTGGAGCCCCGTTTCCCCCGTGGCTCCCCCTGCCACGTCGGGGAGGCCGCACCGTTCCGCCGCCCCGTGTCGGCGGTACCGGCGCCGGCTTCCCCTCCGTGGCCTCCACTTTCCCGTCCGCGCAGGTCGCGGCCCATCCGCGTACCTACTCATCTCGCCTTCTGAGTACGTGTACTCAGGGCTGGGTGCTCATCCTCAGGAACCGCCGGTACCGGCCTCGGCGCCTGCCCCGCCCGCGCCCTGATGGCCGCTCACCCGCCCCTGCAGGAGCCGGGAGAGCGCCGCGTGCACGTCGTCGATCGACCGGTCCGGCTGGAAGGACTGCCAGTCCAGCGCCGCCACCAGCACCATCCCGAACAGCGCGGAAGCCGTCAGCGGGATGTCGATCTCCTCGCTCAGCTCGCCGCCGGCCACCGCGTCCCGGATGACGTCGGCGACCACGGAGACGGCCCGTTCCCGCACCAGCATCAGCGTGGAGTTCCACGTCCGGTTCGTGCGCCACAGCTCGGCCACGTACAGCTGGGTGAGCGCCGGGTACTGCGAGATGAAGTACAGCCCCGCGTGGATCATCGCGTCCAGCGCGTCGACCCGGGAGCCGCCCCGCTCCGCCACCTCGTCGGCGGCGTTCTGGAGCGAGGCGGCCAGCATCTCCACGCCGTGCCGGAGCAGCTCTTCGAAGAGCACGTTCTTGCTCGCGAAGTTGTAGTAGACCGTGCCCTTCGCGACACCCGCCCGCTCGGCGATCTCGTCCACCGTGGTGGAGGAGAAACCCTGTTCGGCGATGAGCGTCACCGCGGCCTCGAAGAGCTTGCGCCGGGTCGCCTCACGACGCGTGTTGGAGCTGTCCATGGAGGCGATTGTGCCCCCTGCGGCATGCCTGCTCACAAGCTGAGCTCCGGGTGCAGGTCCTTCATCCGTACGACCTGACGGCCGCGCGCGGTCCACGTGGTGAGCGCGAGCGCGCCCACGGTGAAGGCCGCCAGCACGAGGCCGCCCTGCCACACCGGTGTCAGGTCACCGCCCGTGATGAGGCGGCGCAGGCCCTCCACGATGTACGTCATCGGCAGGTACGGGTGCAGCGCGTTGAAGAAGCCGGGGCTGGTCTGCACCGGGTACGTGCCGCCCGCCGAGGTCAGCTGGAGCATCAGCAGTGCCAGCACCAGGATCCGGCCCGCAGCGCCGAATTGGGCGTTCAGCCACTGCACGATGGCCGCGAAGCAGGCCGTGGCCAGTACCAGGAACCCGATCGTGCCCGCCGCGTTCGCCATCTCCAGGCCCAGCCCGAAGTGGAGCACGGACATCAGGGCGGCGATCTGCAGCACCCCGATGGCGAACACCGGGAGCCAGCCGGACACCGCGGTCCGCAAGGCGCTCGCGCCGGCCGCCAGCGCCCTCCGGTTCAGCGGCTGGATCAGCATATAGGCGACCATCGCGCCGACCCACAGGGACAGCGGGATGAAGTACGGGGCGAAGCCCGTCCCGTAGTTGGGCGCCTTGTGCGCCGAGTCCGAGGCGAGCTGCACCGGGTCGGACATCACACCCGTACGGGCGTCCCGCTGGTCCTTGTCGTAGTCCGGGATCTGCTTGACGCCGTCGTGCAGCCCGCCGGCTAGCTTCGCCGAGCCGTCGGACAGCTTGAACATGCCGCCGTTCAGGGTCTCGGCGCCGTTCTTCAGCTTGCCCACGCCCTCGTCCAGGTCGCCGGCCCCCGTCTGCAGCCTGCCCAGACCGCTGTCCAGGTCGGTGCCGCCCTTCTTGGCGGTGCCGGTTCCCTTGTGCAGATCGCCCGTTCCGGTGGCCAGCTCGTCGGCGCCCTTGGCCACCGCGTGCGCGCCCTTGTTGAGGTCGTTGATCTGCTTGACGGCGGTGTCCAGGTCCTGGCCGAGCGTGGGGCCGTGTTCGGCCAGCGCGCTCGCGAGCCGGTGCACCCGGTCCAGGTCCTTGCCCAGCTGCGCCAGGTTCTTCTCGTTCCGGACCAGGCCGCTGACCTCCTCGGCCTTGTCGGCCGCCGCATCGGACTTGTCCCGCATGTCCTTGAGTTCGGTGCAGGACGGGTCGCGGTCGGTCAGGGCGTTCTCGCAGCGCAGCTTGTAGAAGGCCGCGACCTGGTTGGCCAGCGCCCGGGAGGTGGTGGCGCCGTCCGAGGCGGCCTTCGGGAGCTTGTCGAGGTTGTCCCGGATGGCCTGCGAACCGTCGGCCACCAGACGCGCGGCGTCGCCGATCTCCTTGCCGTGCGCGTGCACGAAGGGGCCCACGGCCTTGTTGGCCGCGTTCACCTTGTCGGCGAGCTTCTGGGTGCCGTCGGCCACCTGGCCCGCGCCCGTGGAGACCTTGCCGGCCCCCGTGTCGAGCCTGCCCGCCCCGGAGTCGAGGTCCTTCAGGCCGTTCGCCAGGTCGTGGCTGCCCTTCTTGGCGGTGTCGATCCCGTCGGCCAGGTCGCCGCTGCCCTTCTTGGCGCTGTCCAGGCCGTCCTTCAGGTCACCGGTGCCCTTCTTGGCCTGCCCGATGCCGCCCTTCAGTTCGGACGCGCCGTCGGCCGCCTTCTGGGTGGCGTCGTGCAGATCGGAGAACGACACGAAGATCTTGTCCAGGAAGCCGCGCGAGGACTTCGCGGACGCCGCGGCGCGCACTTCGGAGAAGACCGTCTTGGAGATCTGCCCGACGATGTAGTTGTTGGCGTCGTTCGTACGGACCGTCAGCTCGCCGGCCTCCGGGTGGTCGCCGGAGCTGGACGCGATCGACGTGCTGAAGTCGTCGGGGACGGTCAGCGAGAGGTAGTACGTGCCCGACTCGACCCCCTTGGCCGCGTCGGCGGCGCTCACGGGGTGCCAGTCGAACGTGTCGCTGTCCTTGAGGCCTTCGACGAGGTCGTCGCCGGCGTTGACCTGCTCGCCCTTCACCGAGGCGCCCCGGTCGGCATTGACCAACGCGACCGGGATCTTGTCCAGGCGCGAGTACGGGTCCCAGAAGGACCACAGGTACAGCGCCCCGTAGAGCAGCGGCAGCAGCAGGAGGGCCACCAGCGCGGCGCGCGGCAGCTTCCCCCTGCCGAACCGCTTCAGCTCAAGCGCGGCCAGCTTCGGCGAGCGCATCCGCCGCCCCCTCCTCGTTGTCGATGTTCTTCTCGCTGCCCGCTTCCGGCTTCGCCGCCGGTGAGTCCGGCTCGGGCTGCTGCTTCGGCTCGGGCTGCTGCTCCGGCTCGGGCTGCGGCTTCTCCGGGCGCCGCGCCGTGGAGACCACGAGTGCGTCCTCGGGGGCCTGGCTGCACACCGCCAGTACCGTCGTTCCGGCGGCGGCCAGCCCGCGCAGCAGCGCCCACGCCTGCGCGCGCTCCTCGTCCGACAGCTTCAGGTCGGTGTCGTCGACGGCCAGCAGCCGCGGCGCGCCGATGAGTGCCAGCGCGACGGACAGCCGCAGTGCCTCCAGCCGCTCCAGGTCCCGTACGGATGTCCGTACGCCCTTGGGCAGCGTCTCCGGGTCGAGCCCGGCGGCCTCCAGTGCGGCGTCGATTCTGGCTCGGGCCTCGGTGCGGCGCTCGCGGCGCGGGCGCAGCAGGGCGCGTACCGGGCTGCCGAAGCGGCGCTGCAGCAGAGCGCGCTCGTGCAGGTGCTCGGCGACCGTGAAGGCCGGGTCGAGCTCGGCGACACCGGGCACGTGGGCCAGCGCCGTGACCGCCCGTACGGCGGCCATCTTCTTGGGCAGCGACAGGCCGCCCACCCGGGCCTTGCCCGCGGCCGTCCTCATGCGTCCGGTGAGCGCGAGCAGCAGACATGTGCGGCCCGAGCCGGACGGCCCCTCGATCGCGATCAGTGCGCCGGGCTCGGCCGTGATGTCGACGTCCTGGAACGCCCAGCCGCGAGGTCCCTTGACTCCGAGGCCCTGGGCCTTGACCGCCGCCCCGTGCGGGGTGCTGTCCAACGTTCCCTCCCTCTTGAACTGACCAGTCAGTGCAAAAAGTATGCCGCACGGTGCCCGGGTGGGCGCAAGTCGGCCGCGCGGAAGCCTGGTGTGATCTGGACTACAGGGAGAAAGTGCAGGTCAGGGCGATTGTCAGTGGTGTGCCTCACGATGGGTTGTGCGGTTCCGAGCCGTTATGCGACGACAGGAGGTTCGTCATGGCAACTCGTCCCAGTGGGGCAGGTTCCGCTGCGTACGGTCCCCCGAGCGATGTCCACCCCGTCCTGCGCCGGACGGCCGCCCCGCCCGCCGCCCTCGACCTGCTGGCCAAGGCCCAGCGCGGCCTGGAAGAGGCGGCGTCCCTGGAAGCCCCCAACGAGCGCTTCGCGACCGCTCACCTCGCCGCCCTGCGCGCCGCCGCCGCGGTGCTGGCGGTACGGGGCCGGCCCGAGCCGACGCTCCGCCGCCGGCAGCGCATCCGCAGCGCCTGGGAGGTGCTGCCCGAGGTCGCGCCCGAATTATCGGAGTGGAGCGCCCTGTTCGCCGCCGGTGCCGAGCGCCGGGCCCGCGCCGAAGCGGGCATACCCGGGGCGGCCGGCCCGCGGGAGGCCGATGACCTCCTGCGCGCCGCCGCCCACTTCCTCCGCCTCGTCGAACGCCTGCTGGCCCTGCAACCGCTGCTCCCGCCGCCCCGGACGCGCGCGGGGTGACGGGCGGGGCGCGTGGCCGGAGGCGGCATGGCTGAAAACGGGGTGTCCGAAAGCGGGCGGACTGGAAGGGGGGCAGGGTCGGAAGGAGGTGAGCCGGGAAGCGCGCCGTTCCCGGACGGGCGGTCGCCGGAAATGCAGGGGCGCATTCCCCGCGCTTCCGCGTTCCCCGCATTGCGCGGAGTTCCCGCCCGCGTCCGCCTTTCCTTCCCCGCCCGGCCTTAATGGAAATAGCGGGGGAGCGCGCCCCAGTACGGGCGGCCGCAATCCGTCCGGGCCGTCCGGGAAAGGCCCGGATCCGCCCCCGGGCCACGGCTCGGTGGTGCTCGGGCGTGGCGGAGGGCGCGCGACCCCATAGGGTGGGAGGCGACTGTTCAGTACATGCCCCCGCGAGGAGCCACCCGCCGTGTCTGACCCGCTGCGCCCGCGCGCATCCCTTCGTACCGCCGTGGTCTGGGAGGTCCTGAAGGACGCCCTGGAGCGCCGGGCCAAGGCCGCCGGGCGCGACGCCCTGGACGTCCTGGACACCGGCGGCGGCACCGGCAACTTCGCCGTGCCCGTCGCCCGGCTCGGCCACCGCGTCACCGTGGTCGACCCCAGCCCCAACGCGCTGTTCGCCCTGGAGCGCCGGGCGGCCGAGGAGGGCGTGGCCGACCGGGTGCGCGCCGTCCAGGGCGACGCGCACGGCCTCTTCGAGGTCGTCGAGCGCAGCGGCTACGACGCGGTCCTCTGTCACGGCGTCCTGGAGTACGTCGACGACCCGGCCGAGGGCGTCCGCAACGCCGTGGAGGCGCTGCGCCCCGCCGGCACGCTGAGCCTGCTCGCCGCGGGCCTGGGCGGCGCCGTGCTGGCGCGCGCCCTGGCCGGCCACTTCACCGAGGCGCAGCGCGCCCTGAGCGACCCCGCGGGCCGCTGGGGCGACGGCGACCCGGTGCCCCGCCGCTTCACCGCCGAGCAGCTCACCGAGCTGGTGACCCGTACCGGCCTCGCGGTCGGCGCGGTGCACGGCGTGCGGGTCTTCGCCGACCTGGTCCCCGGCGTGCTCGTCGACACCGAGCCCGGTGCCATGGACGCGCTGCTGAAGCTGGAGGCCGCGGCCGCCGAGCTCCCCGCTTTCCACTCCGTCGCCACCCAGCTGCACGTCCTCGCCGAGCGCGGCTGACGGGCCGTGGCCCCTACATCAGTCGGGCGCGCGCCGCGAGGCGAACGCCCGGCTGCCGGGTGCAGTCGGCCACAGGGCCCCCGATCAGCCGCTTCGCCCCGTATGATCGGAGGTACCACGTCCGGCATGGCGGGAGGTCGGATGGGGAATGCAGGGTGCATCACCATCGGCCACCATGGTGGCGCGGACAGTGAATTGGCGTAGAGGGGCGGGTTTCACGGGGGCGATTCCCTGCCTATCCTGAAAGGGTCGCACCCGGTCGCCCCCCGCGACCGACGAGTAGGAGGACTCCGTGCCGCTCTCGGAGCACGAGCAGCGCATGCTCGAGCAAATGGAGCGAGCGCTGTACGCCGAAGATCCCAAGTTCGCGACAGCGCTTGAGGGAAGCGGGCTGCGTACGTACACCCGGCGACGGGTCTACCAAGCGGTCGCGGGCTTCCTGGTAGGTATCGCGCTCCTCATGGCCGGAATGGTCGCGCAGCAGATCTGGATCAGCGTGGTGGGCTTCCTCGTGATGCTCGGCTGCGCGGTCCTGGCCGTCACCAGCTGGCGCAAGGCGCCCAAACCCGGCGAGCAGCAGGCCGGTGCGGGGGACGCCCGAGGCGGCGGAGGCGGACAGTCACGCCGTACGTCCCGGCAGCGGCGCTCGATGATGGAGCGCATCGAAGAGCGCTGGCAGCGTCGCAGGGACGAACAGGGGCACTGAGCGCCCCGAGCGCCCCGCCCCCCACGTCCCCCGGACCCTTTCGACGTCCGAGGCTTCTCAGATCAGCCTGAGGCGTCTGAGAGCTGCCCGAGGCCGCTGAGAGCTGCCCGAGGATTCTGAGATTTGAGAGTGGTGTGGGCCGGACCCGGTTTTCCGGGGCCGGCCCACACCACTCACTCATGTCGGGGCACCCTCAGCGGGCCGGCGACCGGCCCGGTATCGCCGTGCGGAGCCGGTCCAGGGCGGCCGAGGCGCGGGCCGAGACGGTCCACAGCAGGCGGACGGCGGAGCGCGGGGCCAGTACGGCGCGCAGCCGCTGCCGCCAGGAGGCCGCGTCGCGCAGCCCGGCGCGCACCCGCTGCACATCGTCGGCCAGGCCGGGCGTGGCCTGCGGATGCGGTGCGTAGAGCGCCTGCTCCACCGATCCGGCCACCCGGTGGGCAGCCTCCGCGGCCGGGCCCGTCAGCTCGCCGATCCGTACGATCCGCGCGGCCGCCTTGCGCGGGGTCAGCGCGTCGTCCGGCACGATGCCGTAGTCCCAGCCCGAATCCACCAGCTCCCGCCAGGGACCGAGGGCGCCGGCCGCCGGGCCCCGACTCCGGGCGCGCCCCGCCCGGCCCGGGCCCGCGCCGAGGCCCCGGGCGGCGCCGGAGCCCCGGCCCGCGCCGAAGCCCCGGGCGGCGCCGAGGCGGCGGGCGCGGGCCCGTATCCGCCAGAGCAGCGGGACCGCCGGCAGCAGCAGGACCAGCAGGGCGGCGAGCACACCGGCCGCGACCGTCCCCGGCGTCGGTCCGTCGTCGGCCGGGCCGCCGCCGGACTGCGGGGGCAGCGCCCCGCACTCGGCGACCCGCCGCTGGTCCGGCGGACAGCTCCCGCCGTCCGCCGACGGCTCGGGCCGCGGCGCCGCGGTGCGGCCGGGCAGCGGCTCGGCCCGGCCGGGGTCGTCCTCGTCCGGCGCGTCCGTGGAGATCGTGTAGTCCGGCACGCTGCCCCGGCTCGGCGTCGGCTCGAAGCGCGTCCAGCCGACGCCTTCGAAGTACAGCTCGGGCCAGGCGTGCGCGTCCTTCAGACCGACCGAGTACGAGCCGTCGGCGCGCTTGCCGCCCGGCGTGAAGCCGACCGCCACCCGGGCCGGTATGCCGAGCGTGCGGGCCATCGCCGCCATCGAGAAGGAGAAATGGACGCAGAAGCCCTCCTTCTGCTCCAGGAAGCGCGCGATGGCCTGCGTGCCGCTGCCCGCCCGGACCTCGGTGTTGTACGTGAAGCCGCCGTTCAGCGCGAACCAGTCCTGGAGCCGGACCGCCTTGGCGTACGCCGAGCGGGCGCCCCGCGTCACCTGCTGTGCCGTCCGCTGGACCACCGGGGGCAGCGAGTCCGGCACCCGGGTGTACTCGCGCCGCAGGGCGCGGCGCGGGGGCGGTGCCTCGGCGAGCTGCCGGGCCGTCGGGCGCACGATCAGGCTCTCGACCTCGTAACGCACCCCGCGGGTGTTCTGTCCCCGGTCGCCGACCAGGGTGCGGCCCTCGGGCTCGAAGCGCCAGCGGCCCGGGATGCCGACCCGGGACGCGGGATAGGGCATCGGGAGCCAGTTCTGCGCATACCACTTCGCGGTGGAGACGGAGGTGTTCACCGCGGTGGTGTCCACGTCGGGCGCGAGGCCCGGCGGATCGGGCAGCCGGTCCGGTACGTCCACGACCGTGCGCTGCGACGGCTTCCAGGCCGCCCCGTCGAACTGGTCGAGCGCGACGATCCGCAGATACAGGTCGCGGGTGTCGGGGGTGGTCGTGCGGTAGTTCAGCACCTCCTGGTCCTCGGGCTGATTGAGGCTGTTCTGCAGGGACACCAGAGGGTTCACCGCGGAGATCGTGCCGCCGTCGGCCCCGGCGCGGCCGCGGCCGCTCATGTCCAGCAGCCCGCCGCCGAGCGTGGGCAGCGCGGCCGGGACGACCAGGGCGATGCCCAGGGCGAGCGCGCCGATCCGGCGGCCCGTGCGCACCGGGGCCGGCGCGGGCCCGCCGGCAGCGGCGAATCCGGCGCTCCCGGAGGCGTACGGGCGGCCCTCCGTCGTCGGGCCGCCGCCGAACACCCGGCCCCATTGGGACAGCCGGTCCCGGCCCTCGGCGAGCAGCAGTAACAGATAGCCGGCCGCGGCGACCAGGAACCACAGCCAGCCCGCGCCGCCCTTGGAGAGCCCGGCGGCGACCGAGTACAGCGCGAGCAGCGGCAGGCCGGCGGGGGCCGCGCTGCGGTACGTCACCGCGAGCGCGTCCACGATGAGGCCGATCAGCAGCACGCCGCCGACCAGCAGCAGCCGGATGCCGGTCGTGACCGGGGCCGGTATCGCGTACCGGCCGACGTCGTCGGCGCCCTCCTGGAGGAGCTGGCCGAACTCCCGGAAGGCGTCGGGGCCCGGCAGCAGTCCGGCGACGGCCTGACCGCGGGCGAACATCAGCGTGAGCAGCACGAGCCCGGTCAGGGCCTGCGCGGCGACCGTCAGGGGGCGGGCCAGCGGGACCCGGCGGGCCAGCGCGCCGACCGTGGTCACCAGCCCGAGCAGGAGCGCCGCCTGGAACATCCAGCCGATCGGCTCCACCAGCGGCAGCAGCGCGCAGGCGGCGCCCAGCGTCGCCACCAGCGCGCACACCGCGAGCCGCGCCCGGCCGCTCATCGCTCCGCCCCCGCTCGCCCGGAGGCGGTGCCGCCGGGCGGCACTCCGCCGCGCGCGGCCGTCCGCCGGGTGCGCGCGGTGTCGGCGAGCCGCCACATGGCGGGCAGGGTGTCCTGCGGGCGGACCGCGAGGGCCGTCCAGCCGGCGTCGTCGAGCAGTCGCAGGCGGTCGGCCAGGGGGAGCGGGGCGGGCGCGGTCCCGGACTGCGCAGGCGCGGCCGTACCGCTCCAGGCGTCGCCGTCCAGGACGAAGGCCACGGCGGAGCCGCTGCGGTGGCGCATCCGGGCCGCCAGCGCGGCCTGCTCCTCGTCCAGCTCGCCGAAGAACGCGATCAACAGGCCTTCGTTGCCCCCGCGCAGCACGTCGTGCGCCTGGGACAGGCCGGGCTCCTCGGAGTGGTCGACGACGGCGAGGGTGTCCAGGAGCAGGCCCGCCGCGTCCGCCGAGGCGCCGCCGCCGGAGAAGCCGCCGGCGCCGTCCGGGCCCGGCACGGAGCTGCCGGTGTCGGTCAGCAGGCGTACCGAGAAGCCGCGCTCCAGAAGATGCAGCGCGACGGACGCGGCACCGGCGACCGCCCACTCGAACGGGGAGTCGGGTCCGGAGCCCTGGTGCGCCGCGCTCCGCGTGTCCAGCAGGATCGTGCAGCGGGCCTGCTGGGGCTGCTCCTCGCGGCGGACCATCAGCTCGCCGTAGCGCGCGGTGGAGCGCCAGTGCACCCGGCGCAGGTCGTCGCCGTGGCGGTATCCGCGCGGGAGCACGTCGTCGTCGCCGGCCAGCGCGAGGGCCCGGTGGCGCCCGTCGCCGTACCCCGCCGCCTCACCGGCCAGCCGGACCGGGGGCAGCGGCTCGACCCGGGGGACCACCGTCAGGGTGTCGTGCGTGCTGAAGGAGCGGGTCAGCTCGCACATGCCGAACGGGTCGGACAGGCGCAGCTGCAGCGGCCCGAGGGGGTAACGGCCGCGCAGGTCCGAGCGGACCCGGTAGGACACGTCGCGGCGGCCGCCCGCCTCGACCCGGTCCAGGACGAAGCGCGGCCGCGGCCCGAGGACGTACGGCACGCGGTCCTGGAGCATCAGTACGCCGGTGGGCAGCCGCGAGATGTTCTCGATGCGCAGCCGGACCCGGGTCTCGGCGGCGGCGGACACCCGCGCGGGGGAGAGGCTGCGGCTGCCCGCGACCCGATAGCGGGTGCGGTACAGCACGGCCACGCACACGAGAGGGAGCGAGGCCAGCAGCAGCCCGACCCGGAGCAGGTCGGCCTGGCCCAGGACGTACGAGCACACCGCGGCGGCGATGCCGGCGGCCAGGAAGGATCGCCCGCGCGTCGTCAGCCCGCCGAGCGCGGCCCGCAGCCCGCCGGCCTCCGGCAGCCCCGCAGCCGGAAAACCGCCGCTCCTCGGCGCCCCGGGCGCGCTGAACTCCCGGCCGGCCGCCTCCGGTGCCTCGGCGCCCCCGCCGCCGCGCATCAGTAGCTCCGGGAGGCCGGCGGCCACTGTGCCGAGGGATCGGGGACCGGGGTGTGGTGCAGGATCTCCAGGACCACCTGCTCGGCCGAGCGGCGGTTCAGCTGGGCCTGGGCGGTGGGCAGCAGGCGGTGCGCGAGGACCGCGCCGGCCAGCGACTGGAGGTCGTCCGGGAGGACGTACTCCCGGCCGGCCAGGGCTGCCGCGGCCTTGGCGGCCCGCAGCAGATGGAGCGTCGCGCGCGGGGAGGCGCCGAGCCGCAGGTCAGGATGGTTGCGCGTGGCGGCGACCAGCTCGACGGCGTATCTGCGCACTGGATCGGCGACATGGACCGTGCGCACCGCCTCGACCAGCTTCACGATCTCGTGGGCGTGCGCGACCGGCTGGATGTCGTCCAGCGGCGACGTGCCGCCGTGCACGTCCAGCATCTGCAGCTCGGCCTCGGCGCTCGGATAGCCGATCGAGACGCGCGCCATGAAGCGGTCGCGCTGGGCCTCGGGGAGGGGATACGTGCCCTCCATCTCCAGCGGATTCTGGGTGGCGACCACCATGAACGGGCTCGGCAGCGCATAGGTCTGGCCGTCCATGGTGACCTGGCGCTCCTCCATGGACTCCAGGAGCGCGGACTGGGTCTTGGGGGAGGCGCGGTTGATCTCGTCGCCGATGACGATCTGGGCGAAGATCGCGCCCGGCTTGAACTCGAAGTCGCGCTGCCGCTGGTCGAAGACGCTCACGCCGGTGATGTCCGAGGGCAGCAGGTCGGGGGTGAACTGGATGCGCCGCACCGAGCAGTCGACGGACCGGGCGAGCGCCTTGGCGAGCATGGTCTTGCCGACGCCCGGCACGTCCTCGATGAGGAGGTGGCCCTCGGCGAGCAGCACGGTCAGCGCCAGGCGTACGACCTCGGGCTTGCCCTCGATCACGCCCTCCACCGACCGGCGGACGCGCTCGGCTGTGGTGGTCAGATCGCTGAGGCTCGCTCGCTCGTCATAGGTCGTCACCCGGCCCTCCTCGGCCCTGCCCCGCGCTCACGAAAAGCGGGGGTTCCCCATTACTGGGCCGAAACCGCTTTTCCGGTCCGGCCCACCCCGATGGCGCGCCGTCCCCGGCGGGGCCGGAAACAACGTCACGTACGCATTCTTGCCGCCCGCGCGGCTTCGCGTCATGGGCTGTGGATAACTCGGAAGGGTGCGCACCGGTCACCGGGAGGGGCGGCGGCCGGAAAGAACAGTCGCCGGCACGTCGTCGACGTGCCGGCGAACGGTGGAGGTGGCAGCGGGCCTCCGCCTCAGTTCTGCGGGTCGACCTCGCGCAGCAGACCCGTCGTCACATCGAAGACGAAGCCGCGGATGTCGTCCGTGTGGAGCAGGAACGGTGACGTACGGAGGCGCTGCACCGACTGGCGTACGTCGACGTCCACGTCCTTGAAGGACTCCACCGCCCAGGCCGGGCGCTGCCCGACCTCGTCGGCGAGCTCCTGGCGGAAGTCCTCGGTCAGGGTCTGCATGCCGCAGCCCGTGTGGTGGATGACCACCACGGAACGGGTGCCCAGCGCGCGCTGGCTGATGGTCAGGGAACGGATGATGTCATCGGTGATCACACCGCCCGCGTTGCGGAGGGTGTGCAGGTCGCCGACCTCCAGGCCCAGTGCCTCGGGGAGGTTGAGCCGGGCGTCCATGCAGGTCACCACGGTGACCTTCTGGGCAGGGCGGGCGCTCAGGCCCGGGTCCTTGAACTCGTTGGCGTACCGGGCATTGGCCTCGACGATGTGGTCGATGACGGAACCGCCCGAAGCGGCGGCGTTGTCGTCGGACGGGGACGGTGCCTGCGAAGCGGATATCGACATAGCCATAAAAGTAGCCGCTGTGGCGCCGGAGCACCGCTTGTGAGGACGGGCATAGCGGATCAACGCCCCGTTCCTGTGAGGTAACCCACAGGGAAGGGGTGCGTTCCCCCGTACGAGTGAGAACCGTGATCCACAACCCCCGGACGGCGGCCCTCCGTAGACCTCCGACGGCCGCTTCAGGACGCGCGCCACCAGTTGGTTGACCGAAGGGATGAGTGGACTAAAGTGACGCGAAGTGGGAGGCGTGAGACTCTCCTTGGATCCCGAATCCCGCGCGCGGGGAACCGCACGTGCGGTTCGGTCTCCTCCCGCTCCACCGGCCATCCGACGTCACTTCCCCGTCGGCGGACGGCCGCTTCCCCTTCAGAGCGGGCGGGGACCAAACAGTACGTGCGGCCTCCGTCGGCCAACGGCAGGTGGGTACCTTCCCCGAGGGGGCGGTATCCGCCGCCCTCCTCATCGGAAGGCGCATGAGCAGCAGTAATACCCGCCACGTCCCCGTCATGCTCCAGCGCTGTCTGGACATGCTCGCCCCGGCGCTCGCCGAGCCCGGTGCGGTCGTCGTCGACTGCACGCTCGGTCTGGGGGGACACAGCGAGGCGCTGCTGTCGACATTCCCCGCCGCGCGCCTGATCGGCCTGGACCGCGACCCGTCCGCCTTGAAGCTCGCGGGGGAGCGGCTGGCGCCCTACGGGGACCGCGCGACCCTCGTGCACGCCGTGTACGACGAGCTGCCCGACGTCCTGGAGCGGCTGAACGTGCCGCGCGTCCAGGGGGTGCTGTTCGACCTGGGCGTCTCCTCGATGCAGCTGGACGAGGCCGACCGCGGCTTCGCGTACGCCCAGGACGCCCCGCTGGACATGCGGATGGACCAGACGACCGGGATGAGCGCGGCCGAGGTCCTCAACAGCTACGCGCCGGGCGAGCTCGTACGGATCCTGCGGGCCTACGGCGAGGAGAAGCAGGCCAAGCGGATCGTCTCGGCGATCGTCCGGGAGCGCGAGAAGGAGCCGTTCACGAACAGCGCGCGGCTGGTCGAGCTGATCCGGGACGCGCTGCCGCAGGCCGCCAAGCGCACGGGCGGCAATCCCGCGAAGCGCACGTTCCAGGCGCTGCGCATCGAGGTCAACGGCGAGCTGTCGGTGCTCGAACGCGCCGTACCGAACGCGGTGCAGGCGCTCGCCGTCGGCGGCCGGATCGCCGTCCTCTCGTACCACTCGCTCGAAGACCGGCTGGTCAAGCAGGTGTTCGCGGCGGGCGCCGCCAACACGGCGCCGCCCGGGCTGCCGGTCGTACCGGAGCAGTACCAGCCGCGGCTGAAGCTGCTCACCCGTGGCGCCGAGCTGCCCACGGAAGAGGAGATCGCGGAGAACCGCAGGGCGGCGCCCGCTCGGCTGCGCGGCGCCGAACGCATCCGGGAGGACAACGCGTGACGGGTTCCGGGCGGCTTCGCGGTACGGGGGGCGGGCGGCTGGCCGCGCTGGTGCCCTCCGGTACGAGCACGGCGGCGCGCACGCCCTTCGTGCTGCTCGTCGTGGTGCTGCTCGGATCCGGTCTGATCACGCTGCTGCTGCTGAACTCCGCGCTCAACCAGGGCTCCTTCGAGCTGAGCAGGCTGGAGAAGCAGACCACGGAACTGACGGACGAACAGCAGGCGCTCCAGCAGGAGGTGGACGGCTACTCGGCACCCGGCTCCCTGGAGAAGCGGGCCCGCGGCCTCGGCATGGTGCCCGGCGGCAACCCGGCCTTCCTGGGCCCGGACGGCACGGTGCGCGGCGCGCCCAGCGAGGCCACGGGACAGCCCGCGGTGATGCGGGCACCGCAGAGCCGCCCGCCGGCCCTCTCCGGGACGCGCACGCCGTCCGGAAGCCCGTCCGGCAGCCCACACGCCACCGCTTCTCCGAAGCCCTCCCCGACGGCCGTCGGCGGGTGACCTCGTGACGCACGACGCCGCGCTCGCGGACGCATCGCCCGCAGACCGGACGGAGACGGAGGGGGAGCAGTGAGCGAACCGAGGGACCCCAGGGACCCCGAGAACCGACGCGACCCGAGGGCCCGGCGCGGTCCCGCCCGCCCGGGCACTCCGGGGCGCCGCGTGCCGCGCCCCTCTCAGGGCGGCGCGTCGCCCCGGGGAGAGGCCCGCCCGCAGCGCCCGTCCGCCACCGAGCGGCCGGCGAAAGCCGAGCGGCCGGCGAAAGCCGAGCGGCCCGCGGACGCCCGCCGGGACCCGAAGCGCGCCCCCTCCGCGAATCGTTCCTCCCCCCAGCGCCCGGCCGCCGCAGACAAGCGCCCGGCCGCCGCTCCGAAGCGCCCGGCCGCAGCCCCCAAGCGACCGTCCGCCGCCCAGAAGCGCCCCGCCGCCTCGAAGCGCCCGCCCCGGCCGCCCCGCCCGCGTACCCCCACGCCCGCCCCCCTCCGCCTCGGCAATCCCCGCCCGCGGCTCCGTCTCGTGGCCGTCGCGCTGACGCTGGTCATGCTGGTCTTCGCGGTACGGCTGTTCCAGGTGCAGGCGGTGAACGCGGACGCGTACGCGGCCAAGGCCAACGTCAACCGGTACGTGCCGGTCACGCTCGCCGCCGAGCGCGGCGCGATCACCGACCGGGACGGCGTGGACCTGGCCACCACCGTGGACGCGTACGACATCACCGCCGACCCGAGCCTGCTGGCGCCCGACAAGATCAAGATCGATGACGCGCCCGAGAAGGCGGCCGCGCTGCTCGCGCCGATCCTCGGCGAGGACCAGAAGGAACTGGCCGAAAAGCTCTCCAAGTCCGACTCCCGCTACGTCCTGCTCTCGCGCCGCCGGAGCCCCCAGGTCTGGAAGCAGATCAAGGATCTGCGGAGCGCGCTGGACACCAAGGCGCAGGCCGCGCCCAAGAGCGACCCGCGGCCCAACGTCCTGCTCGGCATCTTCGCGGACGAGCACAGCAAGCGGGTGTACCCGAACAAGGAGCTGGCCTCCGGGGTGCTCGGGTTCATGAACTCCGAGGGGAAGGGCGCGGGCGGCCTCGAAGCGAGCCTGGACAAGAAGCTCGCGGGCAAGCCCGGCAAGCTCGTCTACGCCCAGTCCGGGGGCCGTCGGGTGCCCACGGCCGACACCCAGGAGCACCCCGCGGTGCCCGGTACGGACGTCGAGCTGACCCTCGACCGGGACATCCAGTGGGCGGCCCAGGAGGCCATCACCAAGCAGGTCGAGAAGTCCAAGGCGGACCGCGGCTACGTCGTCGTCCAGGACACGCGGACCGGCGAGATCCTGGCGCTGGCCAACGCCCCTGCCTTCGACCCGAACGACATCACCCGCTCCGACGCCGACGCGCTCGGCAACGCCGCGCTGAGCGACGCTTTCGAGCCAGGTTCGACCAGCAAGCTGATGTCGCTGGCGGCCGTGCTGGAGGAGGGCGCCGCGACGCCGTCCACGCACGTCACCGTCCCGAACCGGCTGCACCGCGGCGACCGGCTCTTCGCCGACGACATCGACCACCCCACCTGGCACCTGACGCTGAACGGCGTGCTCGCCAAGTCCAGCAACATCGGCACCATCCTGTCGGTCGAACAGCTGGGCAAGACCCAGCGCGAGGCGAACCAGGTGCTGTACTCCTACCTGCGCAAGTTCGGCATCGGGCAGCCGACCGGGCTGGGCTTCCCGGGCGAGACCCCCGGCATTCTGGCCAAGCCGCAGGACTGGAGCACCTCGCAGCAGTACACGATCCCCTTCGGGCAGGGCCTCTCGCTCAACGCCGTGCAGGCGGCGTCCGTGTACTCCACGATCGCCAACGGCGGGGAGCGGATCGCGCCCACGCTCGTCCGCGGCACCAAGGGCCCCGACGGCCGGTACGTCGCCGCGCCCAAGCCCGACAAGACCCGTGTGGTGAGCCCGAAGACCGCGAAGACGCTGGCCCGGATGCTCGAATCCGTGGTCGACGACCAGGAGGGCACCGGCACCGCCGCGAAGATCCCCGGCTACCGGGTCGGCGGCAAGACCGGCACCTCCAACCGGGTGGATCCGAAGACCGGGCGGTACCACGGCTACACGGCCTCCTTCGCGGGCTTCGCGCCCGCCGACAAGCCCCGCATCACCGTCTACTGCGCCGTACAGAATCCGACCAGCGGAAGCTACTTCGGCGGCCAGGTCTGCGGGCCGATCTACAAGCAGGTCATGCAGTTCGCACTGAAGTCGCTCCAGGTGCCGCCCACCGGTGCCGAGGCACCACGACTCCCGGTCAGCTTCAAGCCGGGTGAATGAGGTGATTCGTGATGACCATCACTTCCGACGCGGGGAACCGCCCACCGCCGCGTCCCTCGCTTCGCCCCGAGGCCCATGGGCCCGGTACGCTCACCGCCGTGTCACATGCTGATCAGTCCCCCAATGCCCAGCAGGACGGCCCCGGCAAACACCCCGGCCCGCCCCGCCCCGAGCACGTACGTGCCATCCCGCTCGCGGAGCTGGCACACCAGCTGGGCACGGCCGTGCCGACGGCGGAGGCCGCGGTCACCGGCATCACGCACGACTCCCGCGCGGTACGCCCCGGTGACATCTACGCCGCGCTGCCCGGCGCCCGCTTCCACGGCGCCGACTTCGCCGCGCAGGCCGTCGAGCTGGGCGCCGCCGCGATCCTGACCGACCCCGGCGGCACCGAACGGGCCGCCGCGACGGGCCTGCCGGTCCTCACGGTCGACAACCCGCGGGCCCGGATGGGCGCGCTGGCGGTGTCGATCTACGGCGACCCGGGCGCTGAGCTGCTGCAGATCGGCATCACGGGCACGTCGGGCAAGACGACGACCGCGTACCTGATCGACGGGGGCCTGCGGGCCGCCGCCGAGAAGGCCGGCGGGGGACTGACCGGCCTGATCGGTACCGTCGAGTCCCGGATCGGCGACGAGCGGCTGAAGTCCGAGCGGACCACGCCCGAAGCCACCGACCTGCAGGCGCTCTTCGCGGTGATGCGCGAGCGCGGCGTCCGGTCGGTCGCCATGGAGGTCTCCAGCCACGCGCTCGTACTCGGCCGGGTCGACGGCTGCGTGTTCGACGTGGCGGTCTTCAACAACCTCAGCCCGGAACACATGGAGTTCCACACGGGCATGGAGGACTACTTCCAGGCCAAGGCGCAGCTGTTCACCAAGGCCCGCTCCCGGGCCGGCGTGGTGAACTTCGACGACGAGTACGGCCGCCGGCTCATCGAGGGCGAGTCCGAGGTGCCGGTCACCTCGTTCTCCGCCGAGGGCCACCCGGACGCGCACTGGCGCGCCGCCGACGTCGAGGTCGGCACGCTGGGCTCGACGTTCACCGTGCACGGCCCGGACGGCGTGACCGTACGCGCCGCGTCGCCGATCGCCGGCCCCTTCAACGTCGCCAACGCGCTCGCCGCCATCACGGCCCTCGTGGTGGCCGGCGTCGACCCGCAGACCGCCGCCGACGGCGTGGCCGCCGTGCCCGGCGTCCCGGGCCGCCTGGAGCGGGTGGACGCGGGCCAGGACTACCTCGCGGTGGTCGACTACGCGCACAAGACGGACGCTGTCGAATCGGTCCTGCGCGCGCTGCGCAAGGTCACCGAGGGCAAGATCCATGCCGTACTGGGCTGCGGCGGCGACCGGGACCGCAGCAAGCGCATGCCGATGGGTGCCGCGATCGCGCGGCTCTCCGACACCGCGGTCCTGACCAGCGACAACCCCCGTTCCGAGGATCCGCTCGCGATCCTCGCCACCATGCTCGCGGGCGCCGCCGACGTGCCGTCGCACGAGCGCGGCACGGTACTGGTCGAGGAGGACCGGGCCGCCGCCATCGCCGCCGCGGTCGCCCGCGCGGAGCCCGGCGACACTGTCATCGTCGCCGGCAAGGGCCATGAGCAGGGCCAGGACATCGCCGGAGTGGTTCGCCCCTTCGACGACCGCCAGGTGCTGCGCGAGGCCATCGAGAGCTCACTGAAGTTGCAGCAGCAGCACGATCACCAGGGATGACACACCGCCATGCGCGCACAACCCCCATCTCGGCATCTCCAGCCCCCGGCCGGAGGTGACCTGTGATCTCCCTGTCCCTCGCCGAGATCGCCGGCATCGTCGGCGGGCGGCCGCACGACATACCGGACGGCTCGGTCCTGGTGACCGGTCCTGTCGTGATCGACTCGCGGGCCGTGACCGACGGCGCGCTGTTCGCCGCGTTCGCCGGTGAGCGGGTCGACGGACACGACTACGCGGTCCAGGCAGTGGAGTCCGGCGCGGCGGCCGTACTGGCCACGCGTCCCGTCGGCGTGCCCGCGATCGTGGTCGACGATGTCGTGGCCGCGCTGGGCGCGCTGGCCCGCGAGGTCGTCCGGCGGCTCGGCGTGGGCGTCGTCGCCCTCACCGGCTCCGCGGGCAAGACCAGCACCAAGGACCTCATCGCGCAGCTGCTGCAGCGCAGCGCCCCGACGGTGTGGACCGAGGGCAGCCTCAACAACGAGATCGGCCTGCCGCTGACCGCGCTGCGGGCCGAGTCCGGCACCCGCCACCTCGTCCTGGAGATGGGCGCGCGCGGCGTCGGCCACATCCGCTACCTCACCGAACTGACCCCGCCCCGCATCGGGCTCGTCCTGAACGTCGGCAGCGCGCACATCGGCGAGTTCGGCGGCCGCGAGAAGATCGCCGAGGCCAAGGGCGAGCTGGTCGAGTCGCTGCCCGACGCGAGCGAGGGCGGCATCGCGATCCTCAACGCCGACGACTCGTACGTACGGGCCATGGCGTCGCGTACCAAGGCCCGTACGGTCTTCTTCGGCGAGTCCCCCGAAGCCGACATCCGTGCCGAGGATGTCCGGCTCACCGACGACGGTCGCCCCGCCTTCACGCTTCACACACCCTCCGGGTGCAGCGCCGTGATCCTGCGGCTGTACGGTGAGCACCACGTGTCGAACGCGCTCGCCGCGGCCGCCGTCGCCCATGAGTCGGGCATGCCCGCAGACGAGATCGCGTCCGCGCTCTCCGAGGCAGGCACGCTCTCCCGCTGGCGTATGGAGGTCACCGAGCGCGCGGACGGCGTGACGGTCGTCAACGACGCCTACAACGCGAACCCCGAGTCCATGCGGGCTGCGCTGCGCGCACTCGTGTCGATGGGCAAGGGGCGGCGTACGTGGGCGGTGCTCGGTCGGATGGCCGAGCTCGGCGAGGACGCGCTCGCCGAGCACGACGCGGTCGGGCGGCTCGCCGTCCGGCTCAACGTCAGCAAGCTCGTGGCAGTAGGGGGGCGGGAAGCCGCCTGGCTGCAAATGGGCGCTTATAACGAGGGTTCGTGGGGTGAGGAGTCGGTGCACGTGTCCGACGCACGGGCGGCGGTCGACCTGCTGCGCAGTGAGCTGCAGCCGGGAGACGTGGTGCTGGTGAAGGCGTCCAGGTCGGAGGGGCTGGAGCGGGTCGCGGCCGCATTGCTGGACGATGCGGCAGGCAACGGTGCGCAGGGCGGGGCCGCCACCCGATGAACACGATGAAGCAGATCCTCTTCTCCGGAATGATCGGGCTCTTCCTGACCTTGATCGGCACGCCGCTGCTGATCAAGCTGCTGGCCAAAAAGGGCTACGGGCAGTTCATCCGCGACGACGGACCGCGGGACCACCACAGCAAGCGCGGTACGCCCACCATGGGCGGCATCGCGTTCATCCTGGCCACGATCATCGCGTACGCGCTGACCAAGGTGATCACGAGCAGCGACCCCACCTTCTCCGGTGTGCTGGTGCTGTTCCTGATGGCCGGCATGGGCCTGGTGGGCTTCCTCGACGACTACATCAAGATCGTCAAGCAGCGGTCGCTGGGTCTGCGGGCCAAGGCCAAGATGGCGGGTCAGCTGATCGTCGGCATCGCCTTCGCCGTGCTGTCCCTGCAGTTCGCCGACCTGCGGGGGCAGACGCCGGCCTCGGACCGGCTCTCCTTCACCCAGGACTTCGGCTGGCAGATCGGCCCCGTGATCTTCGTGATCTGGGCGCTGTTCATGATCCTGGCGATGTCCAACGGCGTGAACCTCACCGACGGCCTGGACGGCCTGGCCACCGGCGCCTCGGTGATGGTCTTCGGCGCGTACACGTTCATCGGCATCTGGCAGTACCAGGAGTCCTGCGCCAACCAGATCACCGCGGGCCCCGGCTGCTACGAAGTGCGTGACCCGCTCGACCTCGCGGTCGTGGCCTCCGCCCTGATGGGTGCCTGTTTCGGCTTCCTGTGGTGGAACACCTCGCCCGCCAAGATCTTCATGGGGGACACCGGCTCGCTCGCCCTCGGCGGAGCGCTCGCGGGCCTGGCGATCTGCTCCCGTACGGAGCTGCTGCTCGCCATCCTCGGCGGCCTCTTCGTCCTGATCACCATGTCGGTGGTCATCCAGGTCGGCTCCTTCCGGCTCACCGGCAAGCGCGTGTTCCGTATGGCGCCACTCCAGCACCACTTCGAACTGAAGGGGTGGTCCGAGGTCCTTGTCGTGGTCCGGTTCTGGATCATCCAGGGCATGTGCGTGATCGTCGGCCTCGGCATCTTCTACGGCGGCTGGCAGGCGGCCAAGTGACCGGGCAGGACTTCGCCGGACAGCGGATCACCGTCGCCGGTCTGGGCGTGAGCGGCATCAGCGCAGCGCGCGCCCTGGCCGGGCTCGGCGCGACCGTCACCGTCGTGGACGGCGGGGACGGCGAGAAGCAGCGGGCCACGGCCGCCGAGCTGGAGGCCGCCGGTATCGCGGTACGCCTCGGGGACGGCGAGACGCTGCCCGAGGGCACTGACCTGGTCGTCACCTCGCCCGGCTGGAAGCCGAGCAGCCCGCTCTTCGCGGCCGCCGCCGAGGCGGGCGTGGACGTCATCGGGGACGTGGAGGTCGCCTGGCGGCTCCGCGGCCCCGGCGCGGCCCCCTGGCTCGCGATCACCGGCACGAACGGCAAGACGACCACCACGCAGATGCTGGCGTCGATCCTGGCCGCCGAGGGGCTGCGCACCGCGGCCGTCGGCAACATCGGGACGCCGATCATCGACGTGGTGCTCTCCGGTGAGTACGACGTGCTCGCCGTCGAGCTCTCCAGCTACCAGCTGCACTGGGCGCCCTCGCTGCGCGCCCACTCCGCGACCGTGCTGAACCTCGCCCCCGACCACCTCGACTGGCACGGCTCCATGGAGGCGTACGCCGCCGACAAGGGCCGGATCTACGAGGGCAACACCGTCGCCTGCGTCTACAACGTGGCCGACAAGGCCACCGAGGACCTGGTCCGCGAGGCGGACGTCGAGGAGGGCTGCCGGGCCATCGGCTTCACCCTCGGGACGCCGGGCCCCGGCCAGGTGGGCGTCGTCGAGGGCATCCTCGTCGACCGCGCGTTCGTCGAGAACCGGCAGAAGCAGGCCCAGGAGCTGGCCGAGGTCTCCGACGTCAATCCGCCTGCCCCGCACAACATCGCCAACGCGCTCGCGGCGGCGGCGCTCGCACGCGCGTTCGGCGTGCAGCCCGCCTCCGTACGGGACGGCCTGCGCGCCTTCCACCCGGACGCGCACCGCATCCAGCACGTCGCGGACATCGCGGACGTGTCCTACGTCGACGACTCCAAGGCCACCAACACCCACGCCACCGAAGCGTCGTTGGCCGCCTACGAGCACATCGTGTGGATCGCCGGCGGGCTCGCCAAGGGGGCCACCTTCGACGAGCTCGTACAGAAGTCGGCGGCGCGGCTGCGCGGCGCCGTCCTCATCGGCCGGGACCGTGCGCTGATCGCCGAAGCGCTCGCGCGACACGCCCCGGATGTGCCCGTCGTCGACCTCGACCGGACCGACACTGGGGCGATGTCCGAGGCGGTACGGGAGGCCACCCGGCTGGCCCGGCCGGGCGATACGGTCCTGTTGGCACCGGCCTGCGCCTCGATGGACATGTACCTGAACTACAACAAGCGGGGCGACGCCTTCGCCGACGCGGTCCGCGAGCTGGCCGCGCAGGACCAGTAACCCGTACGTCCCCGCCCGCGTCGTGGACGTGCGGCCGGCGCATCTGTGGAGGGGACGAGGATGACGGCCCGACCGGCGAAGGAGGCACCGCCGCGCCCGGCGCGGCGGACGCCGCCGCTTCCCCGGATGCCGCGGCCCGCCGGCCCGGGCGGCCCCCGGAGCCTGTACACCCGGCTCAAGCGGGCCTGGGACCGGCCGCTGACGGCGTACTACATCGTCCTCGGCGGCAGCCTGCTGATCATGGTGCTGGGCCTGGTCATGGTCTACTCCGCCTCGCAGATCAAGGCGCTGCAGTCCGGGCTGGCCCCCACGTACTTCTTCCGCAAGCAGCTGCTCGCGGCGGCGCTCGGCGGCGGGCTGATGGTGCTGGCGACCAAGCTGCCCGTCCGGGCGCACCGGGCGCTGGCGTACCCGCTGATCGCCGCCTCGGTCTTCCTGATGTGCCTGGTCCAGGTGCCCGGGATAGGCGTCGCGGTCAACGGCAACCAGAACTGGATCTCGCTCGGCGGCCCCTTCCAGCTGCAGCCCAGCGAGTTCGGCAAGCTGGCGCTGGTCCTGTGGGGCGCCGATCTGCTCGCGCGCAAACAGGAGCGGCGGCTGCTGACGCAGTGGAAGCATCTGCTCGTGCCGCTGATTCCGGCCGCCTTCCTGCTGCTCGGGCTCATCATGCTCGGCGGGGACATGGGCACCGCGATCATTCTCACGGCCATCCTCTTCGGACTGCTGTGGCTCGCGGGGGCGCCCACCCGGCTGTTCGTCGGGGTGCTGGCCGCGGCCGGCGTCATCGGCGCGCTGCTCATCAGGACGAGCGCCAACCGGATGTCCCGGCTCGCGTGCATCGGCGCGACCGACCCGGGACCGGGCGACCAGTGCTGGCAGGCCGTGCACGGGATATACGCGCTCGCGTCCGGCGGATTCTTCGGATCCGGTCTCGGCGCGAGTATGGAAAAATGGGGTGAACTCCCTGAACCGCACACCGACTTCATCTTCGCCATCACCGGGGAGGAACTGGGACTGGCGGGGACGCTGTCGGTACTCGCCCTGTTCGCGGCTCTAGGCTATGCGGGTATCCGCGTGGCCGGACGCACGGAGGATCCCTTCGTACGGTACGCCGCGGGTGGCGTGACCACCTGGATCACGGCCCAGGCCGTGGTCAACATCGGTGCGGTGCTCGGCCTGCTGCCGATCGCCGGTGTCCCGCTCCCGCTGTTCTCCTACGGAGGCTCCGCCCTGCTGCCGACGATGTTCGCCGTCGGACTCCTGATCGCCTTCGCGCGTGACGAGCCCGCGGCGCGGGCGGCGCTGGCCATGCGGCAGCCGGTATTCGCGAGAATGCCGGCTGGGGTGAGACGGAAGACGATGAGACGGCGCGTCAAGAAGCTGCCGTCCGGAGAGCGGTGAATTTCGGTGCATGTCGTACTCGCCGGTGGGGGGACCGCCGGCCACATCGAGCCCGCGCTCGCCCTCGCGGACGCCCTGCGCAGGCAGGACCCGACCGTGGGGATCACGGCACTGGGCACGGAGCGCGGACTGGAGACCCGGCTGGTACCGGAGCGCGGTTACGAACTGGGGCTGATCCCGGCCGTTCCGCTGCCGCGCAAGCCCACCCCCGAGCTGATCACCGTCCCCGGGCGGCTGCGCGGCACGATCAAGGCGGCCGAGCAGATCCTGGAGCGCACGAAGGCGGACTGCGTCGTCGGCTTCGGCGGTTACGTGGCGCTGCCCGGCTATCTGGCCGCCAAGCGGCTCGGCGTGCCGATCGTGGTGCACGAGGCCAACGCCCGGCCGGGTCTGGCCAACAAGATCGGCTCGCGGTACGCCAAGTTCGTCGCCGTCAGCACCCCCGACAGCAAGCTGCGCGACGCCCGTTACGTCGGCATCCCGCTGCGCCGCACGATCGCGACCCTGGACCGGGCGGCGGTACGCGCCGAGGCGCGCGCCGCCTTCGGCCTGGACCCGAACCTGCCGACGCTGCTGGTCTCCGGCGGCTCGCAGGGCGCGCGCCGGCTGAACGAGGTCATCCAGGCCGCGGTGCCGAGCTTCCAGCGCGCCGGCATCCAGGTGCTGCACGCGGTCGGCCCGAAGAACGAACTGCCGCAGGTCGACAACATGCCCGGGATGCCGCCGTACGTCCCGGTACCGTACGTGGACCGGATGGACCTCGCGTACGCCGCGGCCGACATGATGCTCTGCCGCGCGGGCGCGATGACCGTCGCGGAGCTGTCCGCCGTCGGGCTGCCCGCCGCGTACGTCCCGCTGCCCATCGGCAACGGCGAGCAGCGGCTGAACGCCCAGCCGGTGGTCAACGCCGGCGGCGGCCTGCTGGTCGACGACGCGCAGCTGTCCCCCGAGTGGGTGCAGGGCAACGTCCTGCCGGTCCTCTCGGACCCGCACCGGCTGTACGAGATGTCCCGCGCGGCCGCCGAGTTCGGCCGCAGAGACGCCGACGAACTGCTCGTCGGCATGGTGTACGAAGCAATCGCCTCCCGCCGGGGCTGACTCGGTCGGGGGGAAGGGGAGAAACCGTGGCCGGACCGAGCACTGTGCGCCCCGGCGAGCAGCATCGAGTGCCGGCCGGCCCGCCCGACCCCGAGGGGCCGGAGGAGCGGCGTGGCTCCGTGCTGCGGCGGCTGCGGCTGCCGTGGGCCGGGGAGCGCCGCCCCGGCCGGCCGCGGCGCCGCACGCTCATCGCGGCCACCGTCCTCATAGCGCTGCTGGTCGGCTTCGGTACCTGGGTGCTGTACGGCTCGGACTGGCTGCGCGCGGAGCGCGTGACGGTGCGCGGTACCGATGTCCTGACGGTGCGTGAGGTCGAGGCCGCGGCGGGCGTACCGCTGGGCGACCCGCTCGCCTCCGTGGACACCGACGGTATCGCCGCCCGGCTGGCCGACCGGCTCCGCCGCATCAAGTCGGTCGAAGTCGAGCGCTCGTGGCCGGACACCATCTCCCTGAACGTGACGGAGCGGCAGCCCGTCCTGGTCGTCCAAAAGGCCGGAAAGTTCCGTGAAGTGGACGACCGGGGCGTACCCTTCGCCACCGTCGGTATCGCGCCGCGCGATGTACCCCGGCTGGAAATGGACGCGGCCGATTCGCCGAGCCTGCGCCGTTTCGGTATCCCTGCTCTGAACCGCGCGGCGGTGAAGGTCGCCACCGCGCTTCCCGATACGGTCGGCAAGGACGTGCGCGTGATCCGGGTACGTTCGTACGACTCCATCACCCTGGAGCTGACCGGCGGACGCCGGGTCGAGTGGGGCAGCGAGGAACACGGCACGGAAAAGGCCAAGGTACTCCGCGCGCTGCTGAAAGCGGCGCGTGATGCGCACCACTTCGACGTGAGCGTCCCCAGTGCGCCTGCCGCGTCCGGGAGTTGACGTACGTACGCGCAGGCCAGCACCCTGGATGGCTACCACTACGGGTGATCACATAGGGTGAAAAGAAAAACGGGAGGTTCGGCGTGTTCGTTGAACGTGCGCCGCTTGTCGACTTAGTGTCTCGTTCCAAAGAACCCAGGGAACACAGGCACTGGTAACCCTAAACTTCAACGTTAGGGTTCGGGTCGGCAATACGGACCGTCCCATCGGCATCAGTCGTTGTCCACAGCACATGTGAGGCACCGACACGTAACTCGAGGCGAGAGGCCTTCGACGTGGCAGCACCGCAGAACTACCTCGCAGTCATCAAGGTCGTCGGCATCGGCGGCGGTGGCGTGAACGCCATCAACCGGATGATCGAGGTCGGGCTCAAGGGCGTCGAGTTCATCGCGATCAACACCGATGCGCAGGCGTTGCTGATGAGCGACGCCGACGTCAAGCTCGACGTCGGCCGTGAGATGACGCGTGGCCTCGGCGCCGGCGCAAACCCGGACGTGGGTCGCAAGGCGGCCGAAGACCACCGCGAGGAGATCGAGGAGGTCCTCAAGGGGGCCGACATGGTCTTCGTGACCGCGGGTGAGGGCGGCGGCACCGGCACGGGCGGCGCGCCCGTGGTCGCCAACATCGCGCGCTCGCTGGGCGCCCTGACGATCGGTGTGGTCACCCGGCCGTTCACCTTCGAGGGCCGCCGCCGCGCCAACCAGGCCGAGGACGGCATCGCGCAGCTGCGCGAAGAGGTCGACACCCTCATCGTGATCCCCAACGACCGGCTGCTGTCCATCTCGGACCGCCAGGTGAGCGTTCTTGACGCGTTCAAGTCCGCCGACCAGGTGCTGCTCTCCGGTGTCCAGGGCATCACCGACCTGATCACCACCCCGGGTCTGATCAACCTCGACTTCGCCGACGTGAAGTCCGTGATGTCCGAGGCCGGCTCGGCCCTCATGGGCATCGGCTCCGCGCGCGGCGACGACCGTGCGGTGGCGGCCGCCGAAATGGCCATCTCCTCGCCCCTGCTGGAGGCGTCCATCGACGGCGCCCGCGGGGTCCTGCTCTCCATCTCCGGCGGCTCCGACCTCGGTCTCTTCGAGATCAACGAGGCGGCCCAGCTGGTCAGCGAGGCGGCCCATCCGGAGGCCAACATCATCTTCGGCGCGGTCATCGACGACGCGCTGGGCGACGAGGTCCGCGTGACCGTCATCGCCGCGGGCTTCGACGGCGGTCAGCCGCCGGCCCGCCGCGAGAACGTCATCAGCTCGTCCTCCTCCGGCAAGCGCGAGGAGCCGGCCGCCCCGGCGAGCCGTCCGGCGCCCCCGGAGCCCCGCCCGGCCTTCGGCGGCCTCGGCGCCGTCCCGGTGCGGGACGAGGAGCCGGCCCCGGTCGAGCCGGCGCCGGTCAGCGAGGCCCCGGCACCGCCCCCGGTCGCTCCGCAGGTCCCCCCGGCCCGTCCGTACACGGACAGCACGGCCGAGGAGCTGGATGTCCCGGACTTCCTGAAGTAGCCGAAGACCTGAAGTGATAGGGCAGCAGCACGATGTGCTGACGAACGATGCGAGCGGCGCGCGCTTCGCCTTCACCGACCGGTGGGGCGGAGCGAGCGCCGCTCCGTATGCCGAGCTCAATCTCGGCGGCGCCGTGGGCGACGACCCCCAGGCGGTACGGACCAATCGCGAACTGGCGGCCAAGTCCCTCGGACTGGATCCGGCCGATGTGGTCTGGATGAACCAGGTGCACGGGCGCGACGTGGCGGTCGTGGACGGGCCGTGGCGCGACGGGACCGAGGTCCCGTGCGTGGATGCCGTGGTGACGGCCCGTCGGGGCCTCGCCCTCGCCGTCCTCACCGCCGACTGCACCCCCGTCCTCCTCGCCGACCCGGTCGCCGGGGTGGCGGGAGCGGCGCACGCCGGACGCCCCGGACTGGTCGCCGGGGTCGTGCCGGCCACGGTCGAGGCGATGACCGCCCTCGGGGCCGACCCCGAGCGGATCGCCGCGTACACCGGCCCCGCGGTGTGCGGGCGCTGCTACGAAGTGCCGGAGGCGATGCGCGCCGAGGTGGCCGCCGTGGTGCCCGAGGCGTACGCGACCACCTCCTGGGGGACCCCGGCGGTGGACGTGGCGGCCGGGGTGGCCGCCCAACTCGCCCGGTGCGGCGTGCGGGTGCGTGAACATTCCCACATCTGCACGCTGGAATCGGCGGACCATTTCTCGTACCGGCGCGACCGCACAACGGGGCGGCTCGCGAGTTATGTATGGCTGGACGGCTGAGCTGTGACGGACCGTAGAACGGAACTGGCCGAGAACCTGGCCCGGGTGGAGGACCGTATCTCCACCGCTTGTGCCAAAGCCGGTCGTAATCGTGGTGATGTGACCCTGATTGTGGTCACAAAGACCTACCCGGCAAGCGATGTCCGTATCCTTTCGGAATTGGGCGTCCGGCACGTCGCGGAGAACCGCGACCAGGACGCGGCGCCCAAGGCGGCCGCTTGCTCGGATTTGCCGCTCACTTGGCATTTCGTCGGCCAATTGCAGACAAATAAAGTCCGGTCTGTGGCCAGTTACGCGGATATCGTGCAGTCCGTGGACCGGGTCAAGCTCGTCACCGCGCTCTCCAAGGAGGCCGTACGTGCCGGGCGCGAGCTGGACTGCCTGATCCAGGTGGCACTTGACGCCGAGTCGGGGGAGCGCGGCGACCGCGGCGGCGTCGGTCCGGACGGGGTGGCGGCGCTGGCCGACGCGGTGGCGGCGGCCGAAGGGCTGCGGCTGGGCGGGCTGATGACGGTCGCCCCGCTGGCGGGGGAGTACGCGGGCCGGCCGCGGGCGGCTTTCGACCGGCTGACGGAAATCGCATCCGGCCTGCGCGCAGGTCATCCTGCTGCGAAAATGGTCTCGGCAGGAATGAGTTCGGATCTCGAGGACGCGGTGGCCGCCGGTGCGACACATGTCCGCGTGGGCACTGCGGTACTCGGAGTCCGACCACGGCTCGGGTAACGTCGCGAAGCAAGTCGGACCACAGCACAAAATATGGTCATTACCGTCAAAAGACGGGCAGGCCGAGTGGATCCAAGGCGACCGGTGACGGAGCCGATCCACCACAGAGCGGAGGACGCAGAGAATGGCCGGCGCGATGCGCAAGATGGCGGTCTACCTCGGCCTCGTGGAGGACGATGGGTACGACGGCCGGGGCTTCGACCCCGACGACGACTTCGAGCCCGAACTCGACCCGGAGCCCGAGCCGGAGAGGCGGCAGCAGCACCAGCCGCCCACCGAAGCACGCCCCGAACGGGACGAACCGGCACGAGTCGTATCGCCACCGGCGCAGCGCGAGTCTCCGCCAGTCGGCACGGAAAACGGACGACCCGCCCGAATCGCCCCCGTGGCGTCCATCACACCCGAACGTCCGAGCCTGGAGAAGAACGCACCGGTGATCATGCCCAAGGTTGTGTCCGAGCGGGAGCCGTACCGCATCACCACACTGCACCCCCGGACCTACAACGAGGCCCGTACCATCGGGGAACACTTCCGTGAGGGCACTCCGGTGATCATGAATCTGACGGAGATGGACGACACGGACGCGAAGCGACTTGTCGACTTTGCGGCCGGGTTGGTGTTCGGTTTGCACGGGAGCATCGAGCGGGTGACACAGAAGGTGTTCCTGCTGTCTCCTGCTAACGTCGATGTCACGGCGGAGGACAAGGCCCGCATCGCAGAGGGCGGGTTCTTCAATCAGAGCTGAGACGCAACACCGGGCACACCGCCCGGAAGACCTGATACGAAAGCAAGGGGAGAGGGAAGCGCGAGATGAGTATCGCTGGCCAAGTGATCTACATCGCGTTGTACTGCTTCCTGGTCGTACTGATCTTCCGGCTGGTGATGGACTATGTCTTCCAGTTCGCCCGATCATGGCAACCCGGCAAGGCGATGGTGGTCGTACTGGAGGCCACCTACACTGTCACTGATCCGCCACTCAAGCTTCTGCGGCGGGTAATCCCGCCGCTGCGTCTCGGGGGCGTGGCGCTCGACCTGTCCTTCTTCGTATTGATGATCATCGTCTACATCCTGATCACCGTCGTCAGGTCGGTGTTGTTGGTGTGAACGATACGGTCTTGCCGATTGCCGACGACTACGTTGAGGTGAAGAAGAGATGCCGTTGACCCCCGAGGACGTGCGGAACAAGCAGTTCACGACCGTCCGCCTCCGAGAAGGCTATGACGAGGACGAGGTCGATGCCTTCCTCGATGAGGTCGAAGCAGAACTGACCCGTCTGCTCCGGGAGAACGAGGACCTGCGCGCCAAGCTGGCCGCCGCCACTCGTGCTGCCGCCCAGAGCCAGCAGCAGCAGGGCATGCGCAAGCAGCAGGAGCAGCAGGACGGTCCGCCGCAGCAGCAGCGGCCCGGTGCCCCCGTGCCCGCCGCCATATCGGGTCCGCAGCCGGTCCCGCCCGGCCAGCAGCAGGGGATGGGTGGCCCGCCCCAGCTGCCCGGCGGTGCACCGCAGCTGCCCGCAGGTCCCGGTGGCCACGGCCCCGGTCCGCAGGGCCCGCACGGCGGCCAGATGGTCCCCGGCGGTCCCATGGGCGGCCCGATGGGTGGTCCGCAGGGCGGCCCCCAGGGTGGCCCGCAGCTGCCCCAGCCGGGCGGCCAGGGCGGCCCGGGCGGTGACAGCGCCGCGCGCGTGCTGTCGCTCGCGCAGCAGACCGCTGACCAGGCGATCGCGGAGGCCCGTTCCGAGGCCAACAAGATCGTCGGCGAGGCCCGCAGCCGCGCCGAGGGCCTGGAGCGGGACGCCCGCGCCAAGGCCGACGCGCTGGAGCGGGACGCGCAGGAGAAGCACCGCGTTGCGATGGGCTCCCTGGAGTCCGCCCGCGCCACGCTGGAGCGCAAGGTCGAGGACCTGCGCGGCTTCGAGCGCGAGTACCGCACGCGACTGAAGTCGTACCTGGAGAGCCAGCTGCGCCAGCTGGAGAACTCCTCCGACGAGTCGCTCGCCCCGCCGCGGACCCCGGCCGCCGCTTCGCTGCCGGCGTCCCCGTCGATGGCGTCGGCCGGTGCCGGCTCCATGGGCGGCGGCTCCAGCCACACCATGGGCGGCAACCAGTCCATGGGCGGCCACGGCGGCTCGAACGGCAGCAATGCCCCGTCGTACGGCGGTCAGCAGCAGATGTCGCCCGCCATGACCCAGCCGATGGCGCCGGTCCGGCCGCAGGGCCAGCAGCAGATGCAGCAGGCTCCGTCGCCGATGCGTGGCTTCCTCATCGACGAGGACGACAACTGACGCGGCTGACGCGGCAGCGTCGCACTTAGTCGGCAATCAGGGCCGGGCCCCCGGGGATCTTTCCCCGGGGGCCCGGCCCTTTTGTGCGTACGGTCAGGTGTTCCCCGCGTACGTCATACGGTCACCCGCGTCCCCGACGCGGCGGACCGCCGGACCGCGTCGAGCAGCCGGTGCAGCCGCAGTCCGGCGGCGAAGTCCGTGCCGCCGCGGGTGCCGCTCCGCAGGTCGGCGGCGAGCCGTGCGTACTGGCGCGCCACATTGGCACCCTCGGTCTCGTCGGCGAGCCCGGGTATGTCCTGCGCGCCGGGAACGGGGATCTCCTGCCAGGTGTGCTCCCCGGCCGCGGCGCCCCACAGCCGCAGGTCGCCGATCTGGATGCCGGCCGGTGCGTACGGCCCCGCGGAGACGAGCGCCAGGTCGCCGTCGGTGCCGGAGATGTCGATTCGGGTACCGGCGTTGGAAGATCTGGCGTCGTGGAGGTGTACGGAAGCCGACGCGCCGCCGGTGAGGGTGGCGTGCAGCAGGAGGTGGTCGGGGCTGGTGGCCGCCACCTCGGCGCCGGTCTCGGCGACGACGGCGACGGGGTGCTGCACGGAGAGCGTGGCCGAGAGGTCCTCGATGTCGCCGAGCAGGTACTGCAGGGCGTCCAGGGTGTGGCCACCGGCCACCTCCAGCGTCCCGGCGCCGTTGGAACGGTCCAAGGTGTACGCGCCCCAGGCCGGCACCCGGCGGCCCGCGCCCTTGCCGCGGGTGGCGTGGACGCTCGCGGAGACGACCCGCCCGATGCGGCCGCTCTCGATCAACTCCCGGGCGTGCCGCAGCGCGGGGGAGAGCCGGGCCTGCAGCCCGACCGTGTGGTGGACGCCCGCGGCCTCCGCCGCCGCCGTCAGCTCCGCGGCCTCGGCCGTCGTGCGGGCCAGCGGCCACTCGCAGTACACGTGCTTCCCGGCCGCCAGCGCCGCGCGAACCGGCTCGGCGTGTGCGGGCACCTTGACGGTGACGGCCACCAGATCGACGTCCGGATGCCGGGCGAGCTCGGCCGCGTCGGTGAAGGCGTGCGCGGCGCCGAACTCCCGCGCGGCCGACCGGGCGCTCTCGGCGCGGGTCGTGCCGACCGCGGTGATCTCGTACTCCGGCAGCGCCTGCAGGGCGGGGACGTGGGCGCGGGCCGCCCAGCTGCGGTCGGGGTTCGCGCCGACGATGCCCACCCGGATCTTCTTCGAGTTCAAGTCCATGCACGCCACTCCAGGGCAGTAACCGGACAGATCTTGTCCGTTTACTCAGACTAGCTAACCGGACAAGATCTGTCCGCTTGTTGCTAGGATCCGGTCCATGGACACACCGCGTACGGCAGTCGACCGCCTGCTGGTGGACGGCTCGGGGAACCGGCCGCGGGCCGACGCCCGGCGCAACGTCGAACGCCTGGTGGCCGCGGCCCGTACCGCCGTCGCCGAGGTGGGCGTCGAGGTCTCCGCGCACGACATCGCGCGCCGGGCCGGGGTGGGGGTCGGGACCTTCTACCGCCGCGTGCCGTCCCGGGAAGCGCTGCTGGAAGCGGTACTGGAGGACGTGCTAGCCGAGGTCATGGAGCTGGCCGACCGGGCGCTGGCCGACCCGGACCCCTGGCACGGCTTCACGACGTTCGCCACCGCCTACGTCGGCCTGCGCACCGAGAGTTGCGGGATCGGGGAGGCGCTCGGCGGGGCGTGCGGCGAGGTCTTCGAGCAGACCCTGGCCGACCTCAGGGGGCGGGTGCGCGCGCTGGTGGCACGCGCCCAGGAAGCCGGTGTCCTGCGGGCCGATGTGGCCTGGCAGGACGTGCCGTTCCTGCTGGCGGCCGTGGCGACCACGGGCCGCACGGTCGGGCTGACCGCGGGCGAGCGGCAGTGGGAACGCCATCTCCGGGTCGTACTCGATGGACTGCGCACTCCGGACCCGGTCCCGCTGCCGGGCAGCCCGCCAAGCTGAGGCGAGTCGAGACACGCCGAGGTCCCCGGTACGGGTGTACCGGGGACCTCGGAACGGTGTGCGGGCGGCAGCCCTTGTGATTACACCTTCCGCAGACGGAACGTCAGGGACAGCGGCTCGTCCGTGAACGGCTCGCCGAAGGTGTCGTCCGCCTCGCCGGAGACGAACTCCGCCGCCAGGACTTCATCGGCGATGAGCCCGGCGTGGTCGGCCAGTGCCGTCCGGACCTCCTCGTCGGTGGACTCCCAGCGCAGCGCGATCCGGTCCGCGACGTCCAGGCCGCTGTTCTTGCGGGCCTCCTGGATGAGGCGGATCGCGTCGCGGGCGAGGCCGGCGCGGCGCAGCTCCGGGGTGATCTCCAGGTCCAGGGCGACGGTCGCGCCCGAGTCGGACGCCACCGACCAGCCCTCGCGCGGGGTTTCGGTGATGATGACCTCGTCCGGGGCCAGGGTGACCGTCTCGCCGTCCACCTCGACCGAGGCGGTGCCCTCGCGCAGCGCGAGCGACAGCGCCGCCGCGTCCGCGTTGGCGACGGCCTTGGCGACCGCCTGGACGCCCTTGCCGAACCGCTTGCCCAGGGCGCGGAAGTTGGCCTTGGCGGTGGTGTCCACCAGGGAGCCGCCGACCTCGGAGAGCGACGCCAGCGAGGAGACGTTCAGCTCTTCGGTGATCTGGGCGCGCAGATCGTCGGAGAGCGTCTCGAAGCCGGCCGCCGCGACCAGCGCGCGGGACAGCGGCTGACGGGTCTTCACACCGGACTCGGCACGCGTCGCGCGGCCGAGCTCCACCAGGCGGCGGACCAGGGCCATCTGCGTGGAGAGCGTCGGGTCGATGGCGTCCTTGTCCGCCACCGGCCAGCTCGACAGGTGGACGGAGTCCGGCGCGTCCGGGCTGACCGGGACGACCAGGTCCTGCCAGACCCGCTCGGTGATGAACGGGGTGAGCGGCGCCATCAGGCGGGTCACCGTCTCGATGACCTCGTGGAGGGTGCGCAGCGCGGCCGCGTCGCCCTGCCAGAAGCGGCGGCGGGAGCGGCGCACGTACCAGTTCGAGAGGTCGTCGACGAAGGCGGAGAGCGCCTTGCCCGCGCGCTGGGTGTCGTACGCCTCCAGGGCCGTGGTGACCTCCTCGACCAGGGAGTTCAGCTCGCCGAGCAGCCAGCGGTCCAGGACCGGGCGGTCGGCAGGCGCCGGATCGGAGGCGCTCGGCGCCCAGCCGGTCGTGCGCGCGTACAGTGCCTGGAAGGCGACGGTGTTCCAGTACGTCAGGAGCGTCTTGCGGACGACCTCCTGGATCGTGCCGTGGCCGACGCGGCGCGCGGCCCACGGGGAGCCGCCGGCCGCCATGAACCAGCGGACCGCGTCCGCGCCGTGCTGGTCCATCAGCGGGATCGGCTGGAGGATGTTGCCCAGGTGCTTGGACATCTTCCGGCCGTCCTCGGCGAGGATGTGGCCCAGGCAGACGACGTTCTCGTACGAGGACTTGTCGAAGACCAGGGTGCCGACCGCCATCAGCGTGTAGAACCAGCCGCGGGTCTGGTCGATGGCCTCGGAGATGAACTGCGCCGGGTAGCGCTTCTCGAAGAGGTCCTTGTTGCGGTACGGGTAGCCCCACTGCGCGAACGGCATCGAACCCGAGTCGTACCAGGCGTCGATGACCTCGGGGACGCGTACGGCCTCTGCCGAGCAGCCCTCGTGGGAGCAGGTGAAGGTGATGTCGTCGATGAAGGGGCGGTGCGGGTCCAGGCCCGACTGGTCCGTGCCCGTCAGCTCCGTCAGCTCGGCGAGCGAGCCGACGCAGGTGAGGTGGTTCTCCGCGCAGCGCCAGATGGGCAGCGGGGTGCCCCAGTAGCGGTTGCGGGACAGCGCCCAGTCGATGTTGTTGTTCAGCCAGTCGCCGAAGCGGCCGTGCTTGACCGACTCCGGGTACCAGTTGGTGTTCTCGTTCTCCCGCAGCAGCGCGTCCTTGACGGCCGTGGTGCGGATGTACCAGGACGGCTGGGCGTAGTACAGCAGCGCGGTGTGGCAGCGCCAGCAGTGCGGGTAGCTGTGCTCGTACGCGAGGTGACGGAAGAGCAGGCCGCGCGCGTCCAGGTCGGCGACCAGCGCCTCGTCGGCCTTCTTGAAGAACTGCCCGCCGACCAGGGCGAGCTCCTCCTCGAAGGTGCCGTCGGGGCGGACCGGGTTCACGACCGGCAGGCCGTAGCCCTTGCAGGTCTTGAGGTCGTCCTCACCGAAGGCGGGCGCCTGGTGGACCAGGCCCGTGCCGTCCTCGGTGGTGACGTACTCGGCGTTGACGACGAAGTTGGCGCCTTCCAGCTCGACCAGGCCGAACGGGCGCTCGTACGCCCAGCGCTCCATCTCGCGGCCGGTGAAGGTCTGCCCGGTGGTGCTCCAGTCCTCGCCGAGCGCCTTCTCGACCAGCTGCTCCGCGACGACGAGCTTCTCCTCGCCGTTCGTCGCGACGACGTACGTGACGTCCGGGTGCGCGGCGACCGCGGTGTTGGAGACCAGCGTCCACGGCGTGGTCGTCCAGATCAGCAGCGCCGCCTCGCCGGCCAGCGGGCCGGAGGTCAGCGGCAGGCGGACGTAGACCGAGGGGTCGACGACCGTCTCGTACCCCTGGGCCAGCTCGTGGTCCGAGAGGCCGGTGCCGCAGCGCGGGCACCAGGGGGCGACGCGGTGGTCCTGGACCAGCAGGCCCTTCTTGAAGATCTCCTTCAGCGACCACCACACCGACTCGATGTAGTCGGAGTCCATCGTGCGGTACGGGGCATCCAGGTCGGTCCAGTAGCCCATACGGGTGGTGAGCTCGGCGAAGGCGTCCGTGTGCCGGGTCACCGACTCGCGGCACTTGGCGTTGAACTCGGCGATGCCGTACGCCTCGATGTCCTTCTTGCCGTTGAAGCCCAGCTCCTTCTCCACGGCCAGCTCGACCGGGAGGCCGTGGCAGTCCCAGCCGGCCTTGCGGCCGACGTGGTAGCCCTGCATGGTCCGGAAGCGGGGGAAGACGTCCTTGAAGACGCGGGCCTCGATGTGGTGCGCGCCGGGCATGCCGTTCGCCGTGGGCGGGCCCTCGTAGAACACCCACTCCGGGCGTCCCTCGGACTGCTCAAGAGTGCGCGCGAAGACCTTCTGTTCCTGCCAGAAGTCGAGCACGGCGTGCTCAAGGGCGGGCAGGTCCACCTGCGCGGGCACCTGGTTGTACTGGGGCGTGGGACTCATCGGGGGCTTCCTCCGGCGGACACCGCTTGCGTTCTCCGACCGGAGGGACGAGAGCTGCTGCTCCCGCGGTACCACCCTCCTTGGCCGAGAAGGAACTCCTCGGCCCCCTCATTGGGGTCGCGATGCCGGGTCTAGTGACACCCAGGGGGCTTCCTGGGGCGTTCTTCCGGCGGCTCCGGGATGATCTTCACGTCGCGCACACCCCCGGGCTCCCACCGTCCCCGGGTCGCTCTTGGCTGCGTACGGCGCTACTCGTCCCATCCACGCCTTTCGCTGTGGCCAGTGTACGGGGCGCGGGACGGGACGGCCGACCGGTTTTCCCGGCTGCGCCGACTGAGGTACCGGCGGCGGGAAGCTTGACCCGAATGGCGATACGCAACGCGACGGAATGCGGCAGGCGTACGAAGGAGCCGCCGCGCCCCTGATGGGCTGCCGGATCGCTGCCGGATTACCGGGCGGGGAGCGGGGCACAACGGTTGCAGACCGGGCTCCCGTGCGGGGAGACCGGACGGTGGAGGGCGGTGCGTCCCGTTGCCGCGTGCTGTGAGTCGATTTATCGTTCCGGTCACGATTCGCGAGCAAGATCACATACGTGAAGGGATCGCGGCCATGGTGGCGAAAGAGACCGCCGCGCACGACAGCACGGCGGCGAACGGACAAGGCACGCCGCCGGACGGAGCCGCGGCCGGGGAGCCGGCGACGGACCCCGCACCCGACCCCGTGACGGGCCGGCCGGACGAGGCGTCCCGGGCCGGCGGAGCGCCCCTCGGGGCGGACGAGTCGCAGCAGCCCGCCGCGAAGAGATCGCCGGCCGGAAAGACGGCGAAGAAGGCCGCGGCGAAGAAGACGGCGACCGGGAACGCGCCGGCGGGGGAGGACGCGCCCGAGGACGCCGCGGCCCATGAAGCCGCGACGGGACACGCCTCCACAGAGGCCGACGGCTCCGGGACGGACAGCACCGCGACCGGGAATCCGCCCCCCAAGGAGAGCGCGCACAAGAAGACCACGGGCAAGAAGGCCGCGGCCAAGAAGGCCGCGGCCAAGAAGGCGCCTGCTCGGCGGACGACGGCGAAGAAGGCGTCCGCCGGGGACACCGAGGCCGAGGGGACGACCGCCGGGACGGCCGCCGGCAAGAGCACGGCCAGCAAGGCTGCACCGCCGGAAGAGGCGGTGCCCGCTAAGAAGACGGGAGCCAAGACGGTGGTGGCGAAGAAGACTCCGGGCGGGGCACCGGCCGCTGCGGTGGACGACAGTGAGCAGACGGCCGCCGCGACGGCCCTGCCCAAGGCGCGTACCGGCCCGGCGACCGCCGCCGAGCTGCCCGTACGGCCGGGCGAGGAGCCGTGGTCGGAGGCCGAGGCCGACGAGGCCCGTTCGATGCTGCGGGAGGAGGAGAACCGGCTGCGCGAGGAGATCCGGTCCTCCGAGGACGCCATCGCGGGGCTGATGCGGGACTCCAGCGACAGCACGGGTGACGAGGCCGACACCGGCTCGAAGAACATCACCCGCGAGCACGAGATGGCGCTGGCCTCCAACGCGCGCGAGATGCTGCACCAGACCGAACGGGCGCTGGAGCGGCTGGACGCGGGCACGTACGGGCTCTGCGAGAACTGCGGCAAGCCGATCGGCAAGGCCCGTATGCAGGCGTTCCCCCGGGCCACGCTCTGCGTGGAGTGCAAGCAGAAGACCGAGCGCCGGTAGGAACGGACGGACGGGGGCCGGGGTGACGCCGCCCCGGCCCCGCGCCGTTCCGGTACGCGTACCCCCACCCGTACTCACCTGCGCTCGGCACCGGTGCCGTACCCTCGGAGCTCAGCCAGGCGGGGGCCTGGCCGCGGACTCGGAACGGGCTGAGGGACTCACACGTGGCAGAGGCGGAGCGCATCACCGGTACGCCGGGCAACGAACCGGAGCCCGGGCAGGGGGACGGCGGGGACGCCGAGCAGGGCGCCACGGAGACGGGCGCGACGGGCGCGAGCGCCGCGCCGCGCGGGCCGCGGCGGATCGGCACGCTGTTGCTCGTCGCGCTGATCGTGTACCTCCTGGACCTGGGCAGCAAGCTGCTGGTGGTCGCCAAGCTGGAGCACCACGAGCCGGTCCAGGTGATCGGGACGCTGCTGCAGTTCGAGGTGATCCGCAACCGCGGTGCCGCCTTCAGCATGGGCGAGGCGCTGACCATCTTCCTGACGCTGATCGCCGCCGCGGTGATCGTGGTGATCTTCCGGATCGCCCGCAAGCTCTACAGCCTGCCCTGGGCCCTCGCGCTCGGCCTGCTGCTCGGCGGCGCCTTCGGCAACCTCACCGACCGGATCTTCCGCTCGCCCGGCGTCTTCCAGGGCGCGGTGGTCGACTTCATCGCCCCCGCGCACTTCGCGGTCTTCAATCTCGCCGACTCCGGGATCGTGTGCGGCGGCATCCTGATCGTGCTGCTCTCCTTCCGCGGCCTGGACCCGGACGGCACCGTCCACAAGGACTGATCCTCCCCGCCCCCGCGGAGTTATCCACAGGCAGGGACGGGGCCGACGGACGTGTCCGCGGGGACTGCCATACTCGTGGGGTGAGCACGATTCCCGAGATCCGCACCCTGCCCGTACCGGACGGCCTGGAGGGCGAGCGCGTCGACGCCGCGCTGGCCCGCATGTTCGGCTTTTCCCGTACGAAGGCGGCCGAGCTGGCCGCCGCCGGAAAGGTCCGGGTCGACGGGGCCGAGGTGATGAAGTCCGAGCGGGTGCAGGGCGGCGCCTGGCTGGAAGTCGAGATGCCGCAGGCCCCGGCCCCCGTGGAGATCGTCGCCGAGCCCGTCGAGGGCATGGAGATCATCCATGACGACGACGACGTCGTGGTGATCATGAAGCCGGTCGGCGTCGCCGCGCACCCCAGCCCCGGCTGGACCGGCACGACCGTCATCGGCGGCCTGGCCGCCGCCGGGTACCGCATCTCGACCTCCGGCGCAGCCGAGCGCCAGGGCGTCGTGCACCGCCTGGACGTCGGCACGTCGGGCCTGATGGTCGTGGCCAAGTCCGAGCGTGCGTACACGTCGCTGAAGCGGCAGTTCAAGGAGCGCGTCCCGGAGAAGCGGTACAACGCCCTCGTCCAGGGCCACCCCGACCCGCTCAGCGGCACGATCGACGCCCCGATCGGCCGCCACCCGCAGCACGACTACAAGTGGGCCGTGACCGCCGACGGCAAGCCGTCCGTCACGCACTACGACCTCGTCGAGGCGTTCCGCGCGGCCAGCCTGCTGGACATCAAGCTGGAGACCGGGCGCACGCACCAGATCCGGGTGCACATGTCCGCGCACCGCCACCCCTGCGTCGGCGACCTCACCTACGGCGCCGACCCGACGCTCGCCAAGCGCCTCGGCCTCACCCGGCAGTGGCTGCACGCCGTGCGCCTCGGCTTCGAGCACCCGTCGGACGGCCGCTGGGTGGAGTTCGAGAGCGAGTACCCGGAGGACCTGCAGCGCGCCCTGGACCGGGTGCGCGCCGAGAGCGCCTGAGGTTCGCGGGCGGCCCCGCGGGTCCGAGGCCCGCGGACGGCCGCCACCGGAGGAGGCGTCGGCGGGCGTTTCCCGCGCTTCGTGGCAGGCTTGATCAGTGATCGACTGATTTCGAAGCTCCGGAGCGTGCCTGCCGTGGACCAGCTGGCCCTGATGTTCGTCCTGCTGCTGGGGGCCGTGGTCATGGTCCCGCTCGGTGACCGGCTGGGGCTGCCGTCACCGGTGCTGATGACGATCGCGGGCGCCGTGCTGGCCCTGCTGCCGTTCGTACCGAACGTCCACGTGCCGCCGGAGTACATCCTCCCGCTGCTGCTGCCACCGCTGCTGTACGCGGCGGTGCAGCGCACGTCCTGGCGCCAGTTCACCGCCAACATCCGGCCGATCTTCCTGCTCGCGGTGGCGCTGGTGTTCGCGACCACCGCGGCCGTCGCCGCCGTCGCGCACAGCGTCGTCCCCGGCCTGCCGGTGGCCGCCGCCGTCGTCCTGGGCGCGCTGGTCGCGCCGCCGGACCCGGTCGCCGCGACCGCGGTCGCCGGCAAGCTCGGGCTGCCCCGCCGACTGGTGTCGATCCTGGAGGGCGAGGGCCTGTTCAACGACGTCACCGCGATCGTGCTGTACCACGTGGCGCTGGCCGCCGCGGTCTCCGGCACCTTCTCGGCACCGGCCGCGGTCGGCATGCTCGTGCTCTCCGCCGTCGTGGCGATAGTGGTCGGCGTGGTGCTCGGCTGGCTGGCCAACAAGCTGATGGACGTGGTCGACGACGCCACCCTCCAGGTCGGCCTGTCGCTGCTGGTGCCGTTCGTGGCGTACGTCCTCTCCGAGGAGCTGCACGGCTCCGGCGTACTGGGCGTGCTCACCGCCGCGCTCTTCCTCGCGCACTACGCCGCCGACGCCGACGACGTGATGGGCCGGCTCGCCGGGCACACCTTCTGGGAGGTCGTCGACACCCTCGTCACCGGCGTCGCGTTCGGCCTGATCGGCCTGGAGCTGCACAACATCTTCGGCACCGCGGCCGGGCACTGGCAGCAGCTGCTGGGCGCCTGCGCCGCCGTCATCGCGGTCGTGGTGGGCCTGCGGCTGCTGTGGCTGCTGCCGGCCGCCTGGCTGGCCAAGCGGATGCACCGGCACCGCATCGCGGAGGAGATCCCGACCAGCTGGCGGGAGACCATCGTGATGTGGTGGTCGGGGATGCGCGGGGTGGCCTCGGTGGCGCTGGCGCTGGCCATCCCGTACGAGATCGACGGCGGAGCGGCGTTCCCGGCCCGCGACGAGATCCTCTTCATCGCCTTCGCCGTGGTGCTGGCCACCCTCGTCGTACAGGGCCTGACGCTGCCCTTCCTGGTCAAGAAGCTGGGGGTGCGGGCCGACACGGACGCCGAGGACGCGCTGGAGCGCGAGCTGGCGGTCCGGGTGGTCAAGGCGTCCCGGCAGCGGCTGAAGGAGGTGCTGGCGGAGGAGGAGCTGTCCGACGAGGTCGTGGAGCGGCTGTCCCGGAGCACGTACGAGATGGGCGCCCGCATCTCGCCGGACATCGTGGACGACGAGCGGCGCGAGGGCTACGACAGGCGCATCGCGCGCGTGAAGAAGGTCCAGCGCATCCAGGGCGAGCTGCTGTCGGCCGCGCGCCACGAAGTGCTCGCGGCGCGCAGCGAGCCCGGCTCGGACCCGGAGGTGGTCGACCGGGTGCTGCGGCACCTGGACGTACGGAGCATGCGCAGCACGCCGCCCTCCTGATCCCGGCTGAAACGCTACTTCTCAAGGGAGGGACGGGGCTCCGGCGCGGGCTCCAGGGTGGGTGCCGGGGCCGTCGCGACGCGCGGGAGCGCATACGGGTGCGCGTCCCGCAGCCACGTGATCATCTGCTCGCGCACCTCGCAGCGCACCGTCCAGATCGCGTCCGCGTCGCGCGCGGTCACCAGCGCCCGCACCTCGATCGTGGTGGGCGTGGTGTCGGTGACCACCAGGGTCTGGTCCCGGCCGTCCCAGGCGTCGGAGTTCTTCAGGATCTCCGTCAGCTTCTCGCGCATCTCCTCGATGGGCGCGCGGTGGTCGAGCTGGAAGAAGACGGTGCCGGTCATCTGCGCGCCGCCGCGCGACCAGTTCTCGAACGGATTGCTGGTGAAGTACGAGACCGGCATGGTGATCCGGCGCTCGTCCCAGGTCCGTACGGTCAGGAAGGTCAGCGTGATCTCCTCGACCGTGCCCCACTCGCCGTCCACCACGACCGTGTCGCCGATCCGCACCATGTCGCCGAAGGCGATCTGCAGGCCCGCGAAGAGGTTGCCGAGCGTGGACTGCGCCGCGACACCGGCGACGATGCCCAGCACACCGGCCGAGGCCAGCATCGAGGTACCGACCGCGCGCATCTCCGGGAAGGTCAGCAGCATCGCGGCGACGGCGACGACCGTGACGACCGCGGTGACCACCCGCTGGATCAGCGTGACCTGCGTACGGACCCGGCGGACCCGGGCGGCGTCGCGGGCGCCCGCCGCGTACCGCGAGTACGAGGACTCCACGATCGCCGCCGAGACCTTTATCGCCAGCCAGGCGGTGGCGGCGATCAGGACGAGGGAGAGCAGCTGCCCGATCCCGGCGCTGTGGTCATCGATGATCTTGAGCCGGGTGCGGTCGAACGTCCCGCGCAACAGCGCCGTCAGCAGCACCACTTGGAGCGGTATCCGGCAGCGCCGCAGCAGCCCCCACAGCGGGGTGTCCGGGCGCGCGGCGTCGGCCCGGCGCATCGCCAGATCGGCCGCCCACCCCAGGGCGAGCGTGAGGGCGACCGAGCCGCCCACGACGATCAGCGGACGCAGTACGTCCTCCATGGACACGTGAATCCTCCTGGTCGGGGTCCGCTTCCTGTCGACGGTAACTGGCACGATGGAAGGAGTGCGATCCATCGACAGGGAAGTGAATCCAGTGACCGGCTCTGCGGCGACTCAAACCGTCATTTTGTTCCATTCTGTGTACGGGCTGCGGCCGGCCGTACAAGAGGCGGCCGAGCGACTGCGCGCTGCAGGCCATGAAGTGATCGTTCCTGACCTGTTCGACGGCCGCACCGCCGACACCATCGAGGACGGCATCGAGATCAAGGAGGAGATCGGCAAGGACGAGCTGCTGCGGCGCGCGGTGGTGGCCGCGGCCCCGTACTCGGACCGCGGGCTGGTCTACGCCGGTCTGTCCTTCGGCGGCTCCGTCGCGCAGAACCTGGCGCTGGGCGACGAGAAGGCGCGCGGACTGCTGCTGATGCACGGCACGTCCGACATCGCCGACGACGCCTCGGTGGACGACCTGCCGGTCCAGCTGCACGTCGCCGACCCCGACCCCTTCGAGCCGCACGACTGGCTGAACGCCTGGTACCTCCGTATGCAGCGGGCCGGCGCCGACGTGGAGGTCTACCGCTACGCCGGGGCCGGGCACCTCTTCACCGACGACGGGCTGCCGGACCACGACAAGGAGGCCGCCGAGAGCGCCTGGAAGGTGGGGCTGGGCTTCCTCGCGAGCCTGTGAGCCCTCAGCTCTTGTGAACCCTGAGCCCCGAGGCGCGGCCCGGCGGCCGTACGCGGTCTCCGGTCAGACCACCGGCCCGTCGGCCCGCTCCACGCGCTGGGTGCCGCTGAGCGTGCGGTACGCGCGCACGAACGAGGCCGTGGCGTTCTGGTCGGCCTTGTCGGAGACGGCGTAGTAGTCCATCTGCGTCCGCTCGGCGGTGACGTCCAGCACGCCGTAGCCGTGGCCGTCCATGTCCAGCCACTTCACATGCCGGTTGGCGGCGCGTATGGCCGCGGCGGCGGGCAGCGAGACCGTGTGCGGGGCGACGTGCAGGACGTCGTCCAGGTTGTCGGAGGTGACCGAGGTGACGACGAACTCGGTGGCCACCGGGGCCTGCGAGGGGTACGTCGCGGCCTTGAGCGGCACGTCGTTGGCCCACGCCATGTGGATGTCGCCGGTCAGGAAGACGGTGTTGCCGATGGACCGGTCGCTGAGGTGCGTGAGCAGCTCGCGCCGGTCGTCGGTGTAGCCGTCCCACTGGTCGGTGTTCGTGGCCAGCCCCTCCTTGGGCATGCCGAGCACCTCGGCGAGCGGCCCCAGCAGATGCGCGGGCACCGACCCGAAGGCCACCTGCGAGACCATCACGGAGGTGCCGACCAGCCGCCAGGCCGCCGCCGAGCGCTCCAGCCCCGCCTTCAGCCAGTCCAGCTGGGCCCGCCCGGTGAGCGTGCGGCCGGGGTCGTCGACCTTGCCGCTGCCGACCGGCACCTGCTCGTCCCGGAAGCTGCGCAGGTCCAGCAGGTGCAGATCGGCGAGCGTGCCGAACTGCAGGCGGCGGTAGGTGGTGCCGGCGGTGGAGGGGCGTACCGGCATCCACTCGAAGTACGCCTGCTTCGCCGCGGCCATCCGCGCCGCCCAGTCGCCCTCGGCGCCCGCCGTGTGGTTGTACGCGCCGCCCTGCCACGCGTTGTCGGCGAACTCGTGGTCGTCCCACATCGCGATCACCGGGTGCGTGGCGTGCATGGCCTGCGCGTCCGGGTCGGTCTTGTGGACGCCGTGCCGGATCCGGTAGTCGGCCAGCGAGAGGATCTCGTGGCCGGGGGAGTGCGGGCGCACCACGTACTTCAGCGCCGGGTACTCGCCCGTCTTGTACTCGTAGAGGTAGTCGCCGAGGTGCAGCACCGCGTCCAGCTCGGTGCGGGCCGCGAGGTGGCGGTACGGCGAGAAGTACCCCGACTCCCAGTTGGCGCAGGAGACCACGCCGAAGCGGACGTTCGGCGTCGCGGTCCCCGCTGCGGGCGCGGTGCGGGTGCGGCCCACGGGGGAGTGGACGCCGAGCGCGGTGAAGCGGAACCAGTAGGTGGTGGCGGGCGCCAGTCCCCGTACGTCCGCCTTGACGGTGTGGTCGGTGGCCGCCGAGGTGGTCGCGGTTCCCCGCGCGACCACCTTGGCGAAGCCCTTGTCGGTGGCCACCTGCCAGCCCACTTCGGTGGCCGGGCCCTTGCCCGAGCCGGGCAGTGCGTCGGCGGCCGGGGTCACCCGGGTCCACAGCAGGACGCCGTCGGGCAGCGGGTCGCCGGAGGCGACGCCGTGCCGGAAGGGGGACGCGGCGGCGGGCTCGGCGGCGCGCGCGGTGGTGGCGGCGCCGAAGGGCAACAGGGCGGCGGTCGTGGCTACGGCCGTGACGGCAGTACGGCGCGAGATCTGGTCATGATCGGTCACGGCCGATCACCCTACTGGCAAGTAAGTGTTCTCAGGGGTACGGAATCGATCGAATCCGTGAACCCGTACCCCGTTCACCGCAAGCAGGCCGTCACTTCTTCGCCAGGCCGAACTCCCCGTCGATCATCTTCTTGAAGTTGGCCTGCGCGAGCTTGTTGTACTGCGCCTGCGTCATCTGCTGCTGCGGGATCGGCGCCATCTGCAGCTTCTTGTCCCCGTGCATGAAGGTCGGCGTGCCCTTGATGCCCTTGCGGCCGAACAGCCCGGCCAGCTCCATCGCCCAGCGGTCGTACGTGCCGTCCTTGACCGCCTTCTCGAACTTCGCGTCGCCCTTGAGCGCGGGCACCTGCTCCGCGACCTTCAGCAGCGCGGAGTCCTTGGCGTAGGTGTCCACCGATTCCTCGGGGTGGTTCTCGACCGAGTACAGCGCCTCCTTGTACTGGAGGAACGCCTCGGGGCTCTTGTCCAGCGCGGCGCCCAGCGCGCTCAGCGCGTTCTTGGAGCCCTCGCCGCCGCCCATGTCGTCGATGAACGCGTACATCGTGAAGCGGACCTTGTAGCGGCCGTCCTCGACGTCCTTCTGGAGGACCTTGCCGGTGGACTGCTCGAAGGACGCGCACGCCGGGCAGCGGATGTCCTCGAACACCTCCAGGGTGTCCTTGGTGCTCTTGTCACCGATGACGATCTCGGTGCCGTTCTTGCCCTGCGTGTGTGCGGGCTCGACCAGCTTGGCCTCTTTGGCGGCTTCCCAGCCGGTGGGCTCGTTCGCCTTCATGACGCCGTAGCCGATGCCACCGGCGATCACCAGGACGCCGAGCACACCACCGGCCACGACGAGCTGACGGCGGAGCCTCGCGCGCTTCTTCTCCCGCTCCCGTTCGGCGCGTATGCGCTCCCGGGCTGCGGACTTGGCGGCCTGGCTGTTGCGGTTGCTCATGCGGTCCCCTCCATGGCGGGGAGTCTGCCACGGGGGCCGGCCGGCGCGGGGTCAAGATTCGGCAACGGCCGGCGGGCGTACGGGACGGCTGCCGCCCGTACGCCCGCCGGCCGCGGCGGAGGTGTCCGCTACTTCTTGAGGCCCTTGTCCACAAGGGAGTTGAACACATCGACCGTGGACGGCGCGCTCTGGCCGTCGGCCGAGAGGAGCTTGTCGTTCAGCTTGATCGTGGGCGTGCTCCGCACGTCCTTGGCCTTGTTGAACGCGTCCGACATCGTCAGCGCCCAGCGGTCGTACGTGCCGTCCTTCAGGGCCTTCTGGAACGCCTTGTCGCCCTTCAGCTCGGGCACCGTGTTCGCGACCTCGATCAAGTACGCGTCGTCGGCGAACTTGTCCGGGCCGGTCTCCTCCGGGTGGTACTTCTTCGAGTACAGCGCCTCCTTGAGGTGGAGGAACGCCTCGGGGCTCTTGTTCAGCGCGGCGCCCAGCGCGCTCACCGCGTTCTTCGAGCCGGTGCCCTGGAGGTTGTCGTCCAGGAACGTGCCCAGGTGGAAGGTGGCCTTGTACTTGCCGTCGGTGATGTCCTTCTCGACGGTCTTGCCGACGTTCTGCTCGAAGTTGGCGCAGCCGGGGCAGCGCGGGTCCTCGTACAGCGCGAGGGTGTTCTTGGCGTCCTTCTTGCCGATCGTGACGGTCGTGCCGTCGGCGCCGGAGGTGTTGGCCGGCTTGACCAGCTTGGCGTCCTTGGCGTTGGCCCAGGTGTCCTCCGGGCTGCCGTCGCCGCCGCCGGAGTTGGCGACGGCCAGGCCGATGCCGCCGGCGATGGCCAGGACGACGACGATGGCGCCGCCGACCGTCAGCTGACGGCGCATCTTGTCCTTCTTGGCCTGCCGCTCGCGCTCGGCGCGCAGCCGCTCACGCGCTGCCTGCTTGTTCGCCTGGCTGTTGCGGTTGCTCATGATCGTGTCGCTCCAGGAGTCTGCTGTGTGCCGGGGCGGCGTGCGCCCCGCACGGGGATACGAAAAGGGGACCGGTGACTCGCGGATCAGGCCGCGAGGGAGCAGGCCGGCGGTCCCCGGCGTACGACGCAGTGCACGAGCAGGGGGGTACTGAGGGCGGGGCCGGCGGCCGGCGCGGGGCGCACGGCCGGGCGGCGCGGGGCGCGGCCCGCGGTGAGCACCGCGACCGCGACCAGCAGCGGGCGCAGCGCGAAGACGGCGAGCGCGCCCAGCAGCTGGGCGAGCGCCGCCTCGCCGCGGCGCAGCCAGGCGGCGGCCAGCAGGCCGACCGCGACATGCGCGGCGAGCAGCAGCAGCCAGGTGGAGGCGGGGGCGGGCTGGTGTCCGGCGGCCGGGGCCAGCGGCGCGCCGACGTCGCCGCCGCGGCACAGCAGGTCCACGCCCAGCGAGCGCAGCGGGCCGGCGACGGGGCCGCCGGCCGCGCCGTAACAGGCGTGCTGACCGGCGCTGAACACCGTGTCGGCGGCCAGCTCCAGCGGTACGAGCAACGCGGCGATCGGCCCGAAGCGGCGCTCCCGGCCGGCCAGCGCGTACGCGAGGACGAACACGGCGACGGCGAGCGCGGCCACCGTGGTCAGCGGCAGCGGCATCCGGGACAGCAGCACATGAGAGGCAGCGGACAGCGTCACGCAGAGCGCCGTGAAGAGCGCCGCGCGCAGTGCCCGCAGGTGTGCCGCCGAGATGTCCATCGAAATCGAGTCTGCCATGGGCCCGGATAAGCGCCGCTTAAGGGGTTTCTGTGAATCGGGGCCCGGAACCGGGCCCCGCGGATCACATCCCCGGGATGCGGCCGTTGCGGAAGAGGTCAACGAATATCTGGTGGTCGCGGCGGGCCCGGGAGCCGTAGCCGTGCGCGAAGTCCACCAGCAGCTCGGGGAAGCCCTCCTCGTCGGCGGCGATGGCCGCGTCGATCGCCCGCTCCGTCGAGAACGGCACGAGGGAGTGGCCGCTCTCGTCGTCCGCCGCCGCGTGCATCGCGGCCGTCGCGCGGCCCAGGTCGGCCACCACGGCCGCGATCTCCTCGACCTCGTCGATGTCGGACCAGTCCAGATCGACGGCGTACGGCGAGACCTCGGCGACCAGCTGGCCGCTGCCGTCCAGCTCCGTCCAGCCCAGCCACGGGTCGGCGTGCGCCTGCAGCGCGCGCTGGGAGATCACCGTGCGGTGCCCCTCGTGCTGGAAGTACGCGCGCACCTCGGGGTCCGTGACGTGCCGGGAGACCGCCGGGGTCTGCGCCTGCTTCATGTAGATGACGACGTCGTTCTCCAGCGCGTCGCTGTTGCCCTCCAGCAGGATGTTGTACGAGGGCAGGCCCGCCGAGCCGATGCCGATGCCGCGGCGGCCGACCACGTCCTTGACGCGGTAGGAGTCCGGCCGGGACAGGCTGGACTCCGGGAGCGTCTCCAGATAGCCGTCGAACGCCGCGAGGATCTTGTACCGCGTCGCCGCGTCCAGCTCGATGGCGCCGCCGCCCGGCGCGAACCGCCGCTCGAAGTCGCGGATCTCCGTCATCGAGTCCAGCAGCGCGAAACGGGTCCGTGCGCGGGCGTTGCGCAGCGCGTCCAGCAGCGGCCCCTGCGCCGTGTCCAGCGTGAAGGGCTGCACCTCGTCGTTCTTCGTGCCCGTCGCCAGCGCGTGAATGCGCTCCCGGTAGGCGGTGGCGTACGTGCGCACCAGGTCGGTGATCTGCTCGTCACTGAGCGCCTTGGCGTATCCGATCAGCGCCACGGAGGCGGCGAAGCGCTTGAGGTCCCAGGTGAAGGGGCCGACGTACGCCTCGTCGAAATCGTTGACGTTGAAGATCAGCCGGCCGGTGGCGTCCATGTACGTGCCGAAGTTCTCCGCGTGCAGATCGCCGTGGATCCACACCCGGCCGGTCCGGTCGTCCAGATACGGGCCGGTGTCCTTGCCCGCCTCCAGGTCCTTGTAGAACAGGCAGGCCGCGCCGCGGTAGAAGGCGAAGGCGGAGGCCGCCATCTTGCGGAACTTCACCCGGAAGGCCGCGGGGTCGGCGGCCAGCAGCTCCCCGAAGGCGGTGTCGAAGACGGCGAGTATCTCCTCGCCGCGTGCTGCTGCGTCCTTGGCCGGGACGTGCTGGTCCGACATCGCTGGGTGCCTCCTGGTGGCCTTGGTATGGCCGTATATTTCCGGACGGATGTTCCATGACTGACAACGCGCGAGGCTACCTGCGCGTGCCCGGCGGAGGCTCGGATTGTCAGTCCGGAGTCGTAGACTTCCTGACCGTCCACCCCCTCGCCCGCCGACTGTTTCCCGGAGGTCCTTCGCCGTGGCCAAGCCGCCGTTCACGCACCTGCACGTTCACACCCAGTACTCGCTGCTGGACGGTGCCGCGCGGCTCAAGGACATGTTCAATGCCGCCAATGAAATGGGCATGACGCACATCGCCATGTCCGACCACGGCAACCTCCACGGCGCGTACGACTTCTTCCACAGCGCGCAGAAGGCCGGTGTGACGCCGATCATCGGCATCGAGGCGTATGTCGCCCCGGCCTCCCGCAAGCACAAGCGCAAGATCCAGTGGGGCCAGCCGCACCAGAAGCGCGACGACGTCTCCGGTTCCGGTGGTTACACCCACAAGACGATCTGGGCGGCGAACAAGACCGGCCTGCACAACCTCTTCCGGCTCTCCTCCGACGCGTACAAGGAGGGCTGGCTGCAGAAGTGGCCGCGCATGGACAAGGAGACCATCGCGCAGTGGTCGGAGGGGCTGATCGCCTCGACCGGCTGCCCGTCCGGTGAGCTGCAGACGCGGCTGCGCCTGGGGCAGTACGAGGAGGCCAAGAAGGCGGCGGCCGAGTACCAGGACATCTTCGGCAAGGACCGGTACTTCCTGGAGCTGATGGACCACGGCATCGAGATCGAGCGGCGGGTCCGCGAGGACCTGCTGAAGATCGGCAAGGAGCTGGGCATCCCGCCGCTGGTCACCAACGACTCGCACTACACCTACTCGCACGAGGCGAGCGCGCACGACGCCCTGCTGTGCATCCAGACCGGTAAGAACCTGTCGGATCCCGACCGCTTCCGCTTCGACGGGACCGGTTACTACCTCAAGTCCACGGAGGAGATGTACGCCATCGACTCCTCCGAGGCCTGGCAGGAGGGCTGCGACAACACCCGGCTGATCGCGGACATGATCGACACCACCGGGATGTTCGAGAAGCGCGACCTGATGCCGAAGTTCGACATCCCGGAGGGCTTCACCGAGGTCACCTGGTTCAAGGAGGAGGTCCGGCGGGGCATGGCGCGCCGCTTCCCCGGCGGCGTCCCCGAGGACCGGCAGCGGCAGGCCGAGTACGAGATGGACATCATCCTGCAGATGGGGTTCCCGGGGTACTTCCTGGTCGTCGCGGACTTCATCATGTGGGCGAAGAACAACGGGATTGCCGTGGGACCGGGCCGTGGTTCTGCGGCCGGTTCGATCGTCGCGTACGCCATGGGCATCACCGACCTCGACCCGATCGAGCACGGGCTGATCTTCGAGCGGTTCCTGAACCCCGAGCGTGTCTCCATGCCCGATGTCGACATCGACTTCGACGAGCGCAGGCGCGTCGAAGTGATCCGGTACGTCACGGAGAAGTACGGCGCCGACAAGGTCGCCATGATCGGCACGTACGGCAAGATCAAGGCCAAGAACGCGATCAAGGACTCGGCCCGCGTGCTCGGCTACCCGTACGCCATGGGTGACCGGCTCACCAAGGCCATGCCCGCCGACGTCCTCGGCAAGGGCATCGACCTGGACGGCATCACCAACCCGGAGCACCCGCGCTACAGCGAGGCCGGCGAGATCCGGTCGATGTACGAGAACGAACCGGACGTGAAGAAGGTCATCGACACCGCCAAGGGTGTGGAGGGCCTGGTCCGGCAGATGGGTGTGCACGCGGCCGGCGTGATCATGTCCAGCGAGCCGATCGTGGACCACGCCCCGCTGTGGACGCGGCACACCGACGGCGTGACGATCACGCAGTGGGACTACCCCCAGTGCGAGTCGCTCGGCCTGCTCAAGATGGACTTCCTGGGCCTGCGCAACCTCACCATCATGGACGACGCCCGGAAGATGGTGGAGGCCAACAAGGGCGTCAAGCTGGACCTCCTGGAGATCCCGCTGGACGACCCGAAGACGTACGAGCTGCTCTGCCGGGGTGACACGCTCGGCGTCTTCCAGTTCGACGGCGGCCCGATGCGTTCGCTGCTGCGCCAGATGCAGCCCGACAACTTCGAGGACATTTCCGCCGTCTCGGCCCTGTACCGCCCGGGCCCGATGGGCATGAACTCCCACACGAACTACGCGGAGCGGAAGAACGGCCGCCAGGAGATCACGCCGATCCACCCGGAGCTGGAGGAGCCGCTCAAGGAGGTCCTGGGCCTCACCTACGGCCTGATCGTCTACCAGGAGCAGGTCCAGAAGGCCGCCCAGATCGTCGCCGGGTACTCGCTGGGCGAAGCGGACGTCCTCCGCCGCGTGATGGGCAAGAAGAAGCCCGAGGAGCTGGAGAAGAACTTCGTCCTCTTCCAGGCCGGCGCCCGGAAGAACGGCTTCTCCGACCAGGCGATCCAGGCGCTGTGGGACGTGCTGGTCCCGTTCGCCGGCTACGCGTTCAACAAGGCGCACTCCTCCGCGTACGGCCTGGTCACGTACTGGACCGCGTACCTCAAGGCGAACTACCCGGCCGAGTACATGTCCGCGCTGCTCACCTCGGTGCGCGACGACAAGGACAAGTCGGCGGTCTATCTGAACGAATGCCGCAAGATGGGCATCAAGGTCCTCCCGCCGAACGTCAACGAGTCCGAGGCGAACTTCGCGGCGCAGGGCGACGACGTGATCCTCTTCGGTCTCTCCGCGGTCAGGAACGTCGGTACGAACGTCGTCGAGGCGATCATCCGCAGCCGGAAGTCCAAGGGGAAGTTCTCCTCCTTCCCGGACTACCTGGACAAGGTCGAGGCGGTGGTCTGCAACAAGCGCACCACCGAGTCGCTGATCAAGGCCGGCGCGTTCGACGAGATGGGCCACACCCGCAAGGGCCTGATGGCGCACTACGAGACGATGATCGACAACGTCGTGCAGGTGAAGCGCAAGGAGGCCGAGGGGCAGTTCGACCTCTTCGGCGGGATGGGCGACGCCGCCGAGGACAGCGGCCCCGGCTTCGGCCTGGACGTGGAGTTCTCCGACGTCGAGTGGGACAAGACCTATCTGCTCGCGCAGGAGCGGGAGATGCTGGGTCTGTACGTCTCCGACCATCCGCTGTTCGGTCTTGAGCACGTACTGTCCGACAAGGCGGACGCCGCGATCGCGCAGCTGACCGGCGGCGACTACTCGGACGGCTCGATCGTCACCATCGGCGGCATCATCTCGGGCCTGCAGCGCAAGATGACCAAGCAGGGCAACGCCTGGGCGATCGCCACCGTCGAGGACCTGGCGGGCTCCATCGACTGCATGTTCTTCCCGGCGACGTACCAGCTGGTCTCCACCCAGCTCGTCGAGGACGCGATCGTCTTCGTCAAGGGCCGCCTCGACAAGCGCGAGGACGTCCCGCGGCTGGTCGCCATGGAGATGATGATCCCCGACCTCTCGGACGCCGGCGCGAACGCACCGCTGACGATCACCATCCCGACGCTCAAGGTCACCCCGCCGCTGGTCGAGAAGCTGGGCGACGTACTGAACCAGCACCGCGGCTCCACGGAGGTGCGGATCAAGCTCCAGGGCACGCAGAAGACGACCGTGCTGCGCCTGGACAAGCACCGCGTCACCGCCGACCCGTCGCTGTTCGGCGATCTGAAGGTACTGCTCGGCGCGTCCTGCCTGACGGGCTGAGCGGTCGGTACGCACGCGACGCGAGGGGCGCGCCCCGGGAGCTCCCCGGGGCGCGCCCCTTTTCGTACGGCGGCCGTCAGTTGTGGCCGAAGCGGCGCTCGCGGTGCTTGCGGGCGACATCGCCCGGGTTCGCTTCGACGGCCGACTTGGCCCGTGCTTCCATCGCCGACTGCTGGGCCTGCTGTTGTCCGCGCTCCGCCTGTTCGGCGGCCTTCCGGCTGCTGTCCTGGGTCTTCTTGTTCTTGGCCATGACCATGCCTCCTGAGGGGGATCCTGGGATCGGGGCCGAAGCCAGAGTTACACGCCGGGTAAAAGGATGCATTCCGGGCAATTCTCTTGGGTGAGGCGGAGTGTCGGCGACGGGATCGCGACAGCGGCGGCGTAATGCGCCACGCCGATGATCGAGTTCCGGCAGATAACCCCCGCCCGGTCGGGCAGACTCGAAGACAGCAGACGCGAAGACAGCAGACGCGAAGCAAGCAGACTCGACGAGAGCCGAAGACACCTCAGCCGACAGGCCGAGCCGGGGGGCGACCGGACCGCAGGACCTTTAGGGAAGAGGGTGGAACGTGGACCGCTGCGTCGTCCTGGTGGACGCCGGGTACTTGCTGGGCGCCGCCGCGAGCCTGCTGGCCGGAGAGCCCGCGCGGTCCCGGATCACGGTTGACCACGCCGCCCTCATCCAGGGCCTGCGCGAGCGCGCCGAAGCCGATACCGAACGGCAGCTGCTGCGCATCTACTGGTTCGACGGCGCCCCCGACCGGGTGCCGCAGCCCGAGCACCGCAGGCTGCGGGTGATGCCCCGGGTCACCGTACGGCTGGGCGCGCTGACCCGCAGCGACGGCCGCTGGGCACAGAAGGGCGTGGACGCGGCGATGCACGCCGAGCTCACCGAACTGGCCAGGAACCGCGCCTGCTCCGACATCGTTCTGGTCACCGGCGACGGCGACCTGCTGCCCGGCCTGATGTCGGCCAAGGAGCACGGCGTGGCCGTCCACCTCTGGGCCGTCCAGGCCGCCGACGGGGACTACAACCAGTCCGAGGACCTGGTCGCCGAGGCCGACGAGCGCCGGGTGCTGGACCGCGCGTGGATCACCCGCGCGGTGCGTGCCAAGGACATCAGCGGCGTCTGCGCGCCCTCCTCCGTACCGCGTACGGAAATCGCCGCGATCCTCTCGGCGCCGCTGCCGGAGTCGGCGGTCGCCGCCGCCGCTGCCGCCTCGGCGGCCGCCCAGGACGGCGACCACCCGCACCACCACCGCGAACGCAACGGCACGGCCCGGCCCGCGCACGTCCCGCGCGCCGACGCGCCCGACGGCGCGGCGCCGGCCGGGCCCACCACGGCGGACGGCACCTGCGCCGAGGACCGCGAGACGGAGGCGGGCGCCGCCGCGGCCGCAGGTAAGGGCGTGCCCACCCCCAAGGACCTCGCGGGCCTCGGCAAGAACCACCCGACACCGCCCGGCGGCACCCCCGTGCCCGCCGCCGCGACGCTGCGCTGGTCCTCCGACAAGGGCTGGGTGGAGCGGGCCGGCGGGCCGGTCGGCGAGCCGCCGGAGACCGCCTCGCTGCCCACCCTCGCCCAGCTCACCAGCGCCGAACAGCGCTGGGCCGACCGCGAGGAGGACATCACCGCGGTCGGCGGCGACCCCTTCGAGGTCGGCCAGGTCTTCGCCCGCCGCTGGACCGAACGCCTCAGCGACGCCGCCCACCTCCAGCAGCTCTCCACGGAGTACCCGCGCATCCCGCACCGCATCGACGGCGAGCTGCTGCGCTACGCCGCCCGGTTCGGGCTGCTCGCGCACAAGGACGACCAGATCGACGAGCACGACCGGTACGCCATCCGGGCCGGGTTCTGGCGCGAGGTGGACCTGCGCACGGCGGCCGAGCACGCGCCCGCGGCCGACTGACCGCGCGGCCGCCGGACGCCCCGCGGGCGGCGGGCCGACGACGGGCGCGTACCCTCGTTCCTCGTGAGGACGGGCACAACAGCGGGCACGCAGCAGGCCGCGGACGGCGGGACCGTCGTGGCCCTGCGGGATCTGGTCAAGACGTATCCCGCGGTGCGCGGGCGGCGAGGCGCTGCCGACGTGCCCGCCGTACGCGCCAGCGACGGGATCGCCCTGGACATCCGGGGCGGCGAGATCTTCGGCCTGCTGGGCCCCAACGGCGCCGGCAAGTCCACCCTGGTACGGCAGCTCACCGGGCTGCTGCGGCCGGACTCCGGCAGCGTCACCGTGCTCGGCCACGACATCGTGCGCCACCCCGAGCGGGCCGCCCGGCTGCTGGCCTACCTCGGTCAGGAGTCCACCGCGCTGGACGAAATGACCGTCTCGCTCGCCGTGGAGACCACCGGCCGGCTGCGCGGCCTGGAGACCCGCGCCGCGCGCGCCGAGCGGGACGCCGTCCTCGACGAACTGGGCCTGGCGGACATTGCCGGACGCCCGCTGAAGAAGCTGTCCGGCGGGCAGCGGCGGCTGGCCTGCTTCGCCACCGTACTGGTGGGCGAGCGCCCGCTGCTGGTCCTGGACGAGCCGACGACCGGCATGGACCCCCTCGCGCGGCGCGCGGTGTGGTCGGCCGTGGACCGTCGGCGCGCCGAGCGCGGCGCCACCGTCCTGCTGGTCACCCACAACGTCCTGGAGGCGGAGACCGTACTGGACCGGGTCGCGGTGATCGACCGCGGCCGGGTCATCGCCTGCGACACGCCCGGCGGCCTGAAGGAAATGGTCGGCGAGGAAGTACGCGTGGAACTGGTCTGGCGCGACCGCGCCCCGCTGGACGTGCCCGAGGTCGCCCGGCTCGGCGAGCATGCGCGCAAGAGTGGGCGGCGCTGGACGCTGCGGCTGGCGCCGGACGAGGCCCGGGCCGCGGTGGCCGCGGTCACCGGCGGGCCCGCCTTCGCGGCCCTGGACGATTTCACGCTCGCCACGCCCAGCCTGGAGGATGTCTACCTCGCCCTCGGCGGGCGGACTGAGGAAGGCTTGGTGAAGGCGTGAGAGCGGCCCGGCCGGAACGGAAGAGGAGCGGCGCGGCGTGAGTGTGGTTTCTGCGGCTTCTGCGGAGGCGTTGACCGGCGCGCGGGCCGGTGCCGGGGCCGGTGATGCCCCGGCGGCCGAGCTGGCGCCGCGCGCGCGGCTGTGGCCGGCGCTGGCCGCCGTGTACCGCGCGCAGCTCTCCCGGGCCCGGGTCGCCCGCATCCCGCTGCTGTTCGTCGCCACCTTCCAGTCCGTCGGCATCATGGTCCTGATGCGCGGCGTCGCGGACGGGCCCGAGGAGGCGCGGGCCGTGGTGTCCGGGTCCAGCGTGCTCGTCGTGGCGTTCGTGGCGCTGAACCTGCTCGCGCAGTACTTCGGACAGCTGCGGGCCGGTGGCGGGCTGGACCACTACGCCACGCTGCCGGTGCCGCCGGCGGCCGTGGTGCTGGGCGCGGCGGCCGCGTACGCCTCCTTCACCGTCCCCGGCGCGGTGGTCACCGCGGTGGCCGGCAGCGTGCTCTTCCAGCTGCCGCTGACGCATCTGTGGGTACTGATCGCGGTCATCCCGCTCTCCGGTGCGGCGCTTTCGGGTCTGGGCGCCGCGCTCGGGCTGCTCGCGCCCCGCCAGGAACTGGCCACGCTCCTCGGCCAGCTGGGCATGTCGGCGGCGCTGCTGCTGGGCGTGCTCCCGGCCGGCCGGCTGCCCGCCGTCATCAACTACGCGCGCGATCTGCTGCCCTCCACGTACGGCGTGGAGGCGCTGGCGCACAGCTTCGAGGCGCACCCCGACTGGCTGCTGATCTGCGTGGATCTCGGCGTGTGCGCCGGGGTCGGGGTGCTTTCGCTGGCCGTGGCGACGTGGGCGTACCGCCGGGCGGCGGTGCGGTGACCCGGCGGAGCGCGTCGGGCGGGCCGACCGGGCCGGGAGACACTCCTGCCGCCGGTGGTGCGGCCGGGACCTGGCACGATGGCGGGGTGAGTGCACCGCTGACCCCGCCCGACCGTCCGTCGAACCAGCAGCCGGGGGACACCCGCGCCCCGTGGCCCCGGCCCGCCACCGAGGAGGAGCCCGTGCCGACGCCCCCGCAGGAGTACGGCGGGCCGGGCGCCCGTCCCCTGGACGGGGACGACGGCCCCGGTCTCCGCAGCGAGCTGCGGGAAGCCCTGCTGGTCGTGCTGGTCATGACGGTGTGCGGGGCGCTGCTCGGGGTGCTGTGGGCGTGGCTGGCGCCGCATGTGCCGCTGGTCTCGGACGGCCGGGCCGTCTACCTGAAGAACGCCGAGGGCGAGGAGTCGATCGGCGCCGACGGCACGTTCATGCTCCTCGGGCTGGGGTTGGGCGTGCTGAGCGCGGCGGTGGTCTTCCTGTGGCGGCGGCGCGGCGGCGTGCCGCTGGTGGTGGCGCTCGTGATCGGCGGGCTGCTGGGCTCGGTGCTCGCCTGGCGGCTGGGCATGCAGCTGGGCCCGGAGCAGGACGTGGTGTCGCAGGCCAAGGCGGTGGGCAAGGGCGTGGCCTTCGACGCCCCGCTGCGACTGCAGGCCAAGGGCGCGCTGCTGGCCTGGCCGATCGGCGCGGCGCTGGGACAGCTGTTCCTGACGGGCATGTTCGGCCCGCGCGACCCGGAGCCGTTCGAGCCGGACTGGCACGCGCCGCAGCCGCCGAGGGACTGACGTCCCGGGAGCGGGGGCCACGGCGCGCGGTCGCGGGATGCGATGGCTACGCCGGCCGGCGGCCGTGGTTGGCGCGGCCCTTCTTGATGCGCCACTTGCGCTTGCGCGTCTTCTTGGACACAGGGGCCTCCTCAGCGGGGTCCCTATGGGTACTAGTCGCGGCTGCGCGGCGCGTAAAGAGGGCTCGTCGGCCGCAGTTCAGGCGCGGCCGATCGGGGCGAAGGACGCGTCGGTGAGGGCCGCCAGATCCTTGGGGGACAGTTCGACCTCCAGGCCGCGGCGGCCCGCCGAGACGCAGATCGTGGTCAGGGCTTCGGCGGAGGCGTCCAGTACCGTGCGGAGCTTCTTGCGCTGGCCCAGGGGCGAGATGCCGCCGCGTACGTAGCCCGTGGTGCGCTCGGCGAGGGCGGGGTCGGCCATGGTGGCGCGCTTGCCGCCGACCGCGGCCGCGAGGGCCTTGAGGTCCAGCGAGCCGGAGACGGGGACGACGGCCACGGTCAGCGCGCCGTCGACGTCCGCCAGCAGCGTCTTGAAGACCTGGTCGGGGGAGATCCCGAGGGCCTGCGCCGCCTCCTCGCCGTACGAGGCGGTGGCCGGGTCGTGCTCGTAGGCGTGCGTGGTGAAGGGCACGCCTGCCTGGGTCAGGGCGACCGTCGCGGGGGTGCCGCCCTGCTTGCCGTTCTTGGACTTCTTCGCCAACGTCCCGTCCTCGTGTCAGTTCGGGCTGGTCGGCTGCCGGGTGAGGTCCACGGCCGGCAGCGATGGGAGCTTACCGATCACCGCGGTCTCCTGGCGCAGCATTTTCAGCTCCTGTGCGAGACGGGACGTGACGTCCGCGGCCTCCAGGAGCTGCTGCTTGCGCGGCACGTCCAGGACGGTCGCGGCGGCCACGAGGTAGGACAGCACGGCGGGGTCGTCCGGGAGTTCCTGGGAGCTGGTCACCGTGCGCTCGTTCGCCCAGGCCAGCTTCTTCTGGTACGTGCGGAACGCCCGCTCCACGCCGACGGCGAGGGCGCCCGCGCCGTCCCCCTCTTCCTCCTCCAGTGGCTCGATCTCGCCGGTGAGGTAGGGCCCGGAGGCGTCGACGGAGAGCAGCCGGAAGCGGGTGGTGCCGGTGGTGAGCACCTCGTACGAGGTGTTCTCGTCGCTCCCCTCGGGGGCCGGGCCCGCGGTGGCGCCCTTCTCCTGGATGGTGGCCGCGTCGGCGACGCAGCCGATGGGGTGGAAGGCACGGATCGGGTCGTCGCCGAAGCCGGCCGCCGCGCCCTTGTCGGGGAGCGCGGTGCTGTCGGGCATCCCGGGGGCGGTGGCGGCGACCTCGCGGCCGTCGCGGATCGCGACGACTCCGAAGCGGCGCTCGTCCTCCGGGAGGTCGAGCAGGTCCCGCATCAGAGCTCGGTACCGCGCCTCGAAGATGTTCAGCGGAAGCACGAGGCCCGGGAACAGCACCGTGTTCAGCGGGAAGAGCGGTAGGCGCACGGAGGTCACAGCCCGTAAGCCTAAATGGTCGGCGGCGCCCCGGGAGGGGCCGGGCGTCACAGGAGTGTTTCCCGGCCCCATGGGCCTACTGGCGGCGAAGCAGTCGCGAGGCACCGGCGGCGACCGTGGTGGCCAGCACCCAGCCCGCCAGGATCATGACCGCGGCGGCCCACTGGGAGCCGCCCTCGGGCCGCCAGTAACTGTCCTGGTTGAGGTTGATGACCGGCAGCAGCAGGTCGAGCGTGTACAGGTACGGATTCCACAGCGGCGTCTCGCCGGGCTTCAGGGCGTGCGGCGGATTCTGCGAGAAGAAGACCGTACCCACCGCCCACAGGACGGCCATCCACACGGCGGCGCGGCCCGGGCGGTATCCGTAGGCCACCGTCCAGTCCTGGAGGAAGCCCCAGGACTTCGCGGCGAGCGGCAGCGTTTCGCGGCGTCTGCGCTGCTTGGCGAGGAGGACCTCGCGCGCGTCGGAGTCCTCGCCGCTGCGGCGGAGCGCCGCGGCGAGCATCTCGTACGGCTCCGGCGCGTACTCGGGCGTGGCCGCCGCGACCCACTGCAGGCGCAGCGAGAGCGGGAAGTGGCCGCGGGGGATGAGGGTCTCGTAGGCGAAACCGGCCATCCACAGGCCGCCCAGACCGGGCCAGCTGGTCGACTTGTCGACGAGGTTCACGACCCGGGCGCCGGAGAGGATGACCCGGCCGCGCTGCGGGCGCTCGCCCAGAAAGCGCAGCTCGGGGGTCTGGATGCGGCGCATGGACAGTTCCTGGTCGGACTCCAGTATGAAACGCGCCTGGTCCAGGTCGACGGCGTCCCCGAAGCGCCCGTCGTCCAGCCGCATGCCGCCCTCGCACTCGAAGCGCTGCATACGGGTGCCGCGCGCCGGCGTCGTGGTGATGCCGTACGGAGGCGTGGCCGAGCTGGAGACCGAGCCGGAGAGGCCGGCGGCGGTGAGGTAGAGCGTGCGCTCCACGGTGAGCTGCGGAGCGTTCAGGGCCCGGCGGCCGTACGGATTGCTCAGCCGACTGCCGCGCAGGCTCAGCGACACGCCGATCGACGCGCCGCGCAGCGACAGCTCGCCGTACGACTCCAGCATCTCGGCCTGCAGGTCCTGGGCGACGCTCAGCCCGTCCGCGGTGATCGACCGGCCACGCCGGTCCTTGTGCACCACGGCCTGGTTCAGCATCAGGTCCGTACCGATCTGGGCGTCGGTGAGCCGGATGCCGCGCTGGACGATACAGCGCGGAAGGTGCAGGTCACCCTCGGTGTGCAGGCGGGCGGCCTCCAGCCGGGGGATGGCGCAGTTGACCATGCGCAGCGTCGTGAAGCGGCTCTCGGGGAGGACGATCTCGCTCTCGAAGCGGCAGTCGCGCAGCTCGACAAATGGCTCGATTGTGCCGCCCGCGACGTCGAGGGAGTCGGTGATGTACGCGCCGGTGAGCTTCAGCGCGGAGACCCGGCCGGGCTGGGCCGGCGGGCCGTTCAGCAGGAGGAGCGCGATGATCCGGGCGCGTACCGTGCGCTCGGGGCCCCACTCGTGGCGGGCGTGCGGATCGTTGCGCGCCGGGTCGTCGGTGCGCAGATCACACGTGCTGCCGTTGCGGAACGCCTGCCACAGGCTCCATTCCGCCGAGGTCAGGTCCAGCTCCGGCGGCGCGTCGCCGTCGGTGGGGTCACTCACCGCGGCCTCCCCCTCTCGTTCCCGGTGGTGCCGTCCCGGCACCGCCGTCTTTCGCTGCGTACCGGGCGCCCCAGGCGTACCGGTATGCCACCCCGTGAACCCCATTCCCACTGAGTGTCCGGGTGAACGCCAGTGGCCAGGATCACCCCGGGCACTACGTATCACCGATTGATACGGGCGGCGGACACCGGCAGCGCGTCTGAGACACTGGAGGGGTGATCTCCCGAATCGATCTGCGCGGTGCCGCCCTCCCCGAGGGCGGCGCCCTGCGCGACCTGCTGCCCCGTGCCGAGTTCGACGTGGAAGCCGCCCTGGAGAAGGTGCGGCCCATCTGCGAGGACGTGCGCCATCGTGGCACGGCTGCGCTGATCGAGTACGCCCATCGGTTCGACCGGGTCGAGATCGAGCGGGTCCGGGTGCCCGCCGAGGCACTGCGGACCGCGCTGGCGGAGCTGGACCCGGCGGTCCGGGCCGCCCTGGAGGAGTCCATCAAGCGGGCCCGCACGGTCCACCGTGAGCAGCGGCGTACGGATGTGACGACGAAGGTCGTGCCGGGCGGCACGGTCACCGAGCGGTGGGTGCCGGTCGAGCGGGTCGGGTTGTATGTGCCCGGTGGCCGCTCGGTCTACCCCTCGTCCGTGGTGATGAACGTGGTGCCCGCGCAGGAGGCCGGCGTCGAGTCGCTGGCCGTCGCCTCGCCGCCGCAGGCCGACTTCGACGGTCTGCCGCACCCGACCATCCTGGCCACCTGCGCCCTGCTGGGCGTGGACGAGGTGTACGCGGCCGGTGGTGCCCAGGCCGTCGCGATGTTCGCGTACGGCACCGAGGACTGCCTGCCGGTGAACCTCGTCACGGGCCCCGGCAACATCTACGTCGCCGCCGCGAAGCGCCTGCTCAAGGGCCGTATCGGCATCGACTCCGAGGCCGGTCCCACCGAGATCGCGATCCTCGCGGACGACACGGCGGACCCGGCGCACGTCGCGGCCGACCTGATCAGCCAGGCCGAGCACGACCCGATGGCCGCTGCCGTCCTGGTCACCGCCTCGGAGGAGCTGGCCGAGCGGGTCGAGAAGGAGCTGGACCCGCAGGTCCGCGCGACCCGGCACATCGAGGACCGGATCATCCCGGCGCTGGCCGGGCGGCAGTCCGCGATCGTGCTGGTCGACGGCCTGGACGAGGGCCTGAAGGTGGTGGATGCCTACGGTGCCGAGCACCTGGAGATCCAGACCGCCGACGCCTCCGCCGTGGCCGCGCGGGTCCGCAACGCCGGCGCGATCTTCGTCGGCCCGTACGCGCCCGTCTCGCTCGGCGACTACTGCGCGGGCTCGAACCACGTGCTGCCCACCGGCGGCTGCGCGTGCCACTCCTCGGGGCTCTCCGTGCAGTCCTTCCTGCGCGGCATCCATGTCGTGGACTACACCCGCGACGCACTGGCCGAGGTCGCCCACCACGTGGTGACCCTCGCCGAGGCCGAGGACCTCCCGGCACACGGCGCGGCCATCAAGGCAAGGTTCGACTGGAAGGTCCCGCAGGGCAAGTGACCAGGATCGACGATCTCCCCATCCGGGACGAGCTGCGCGGCAAGTCCCCGTACGGCGCCCCCCAGCTGGACGTGCCCGTACGCCTGAACACCAACGAGAACCCGTACCCGCTGCCCGAGCCGCTCGTGCAGCGGATCGCCGAGCGGGTCACCGAGGCGGCGCGCGACCTGAACCGCTACCCGGACCGGGACGCGGTCGAGCTGCGCACGGAGCTGGCCCGGTACCTCTCCCGCACCGGCGGCCACGAGGTCACCAAGGACCAGGTCTGGGCCGCCAACGGCTCCAACGAGGTCATCCAGCAGCTGCTGCAGACCTTCGGCGGGCCGGGGCGCTGCGCCATCGGCTTCGAGCCGTCGTACTCGATGCACGGCCTGATCTCGCGCGGCACGGGCACGGAGTGGATCTCCGGCCCGCGCAACGACGACTTCACCATCGACATCGAGGCCGCGAAGAAGGCCATCGCCGAGCGCAAGCCGGACGTGGTCTTCATCTGCTCGCCGAACAACCCGACCGGCACGGCCGTGGCTGCGGAAACGGTTCTGGCGCTGTACGAGGCCGCGCAGGCCGCCAAGCCCTCGCTCGTGGTGATCGACGAGGCGTACGGCGAGTTCAGCCACCGCCCCTCGCTGCTCCCGCTGATCGAGGGCCGGCCGAACCTGGTCGTCTCGCGGACGATGTCCAAGGCGTTCGGCGCGGCCGGGCTGCGCCTCGGTTACCTCGCCGCCGACCCGGCCGTGGTCGACGCCGTACAGCTCGTACGCCTGCCGTACCACCTCTCCTCGGTCACCCAGGCCACCGCGCTGGCCGCCCTGGAGCACACCGATACGCTGCTGAAGTACGTCGAGCAGCTGAAGACCGAGCGGGACCGCATCGTCGACGAGCTGCGCGCGATCGGCTGCGAGGTCGTCGACTCCGACGCCAACTTCGTCCAGTTCGGCCGGTTCGACGACCAGCACGCCGCGTGGCAGGCCATCCTCGACCAGGGCGTCCTGGTCCGTGACAACGGAGTGCCGGGCTGGCTGCGGGTATCCGCCGGCACCCCGGCCGAGAACGACGCGTTCCTCGATGCGGTGCGCGCGATCATGAAGGAGACAGGCGCATGAGCCGGGTAGGACGCGTCGAGCGCACGACCAAGGAGACCTCCGTCCTCGTCGAGATCGACCTCGACGGCACCGGACAGGTCGACGTCTCGACCGGCGTGGGCTTCTACGACCACATGCTCGACCAGCTCGGCCGGCACGGTCTGTTCGACCTCACCGTGAAGACCGAGGGCGACCTGCACATCGACACCCACCACACCATCGAGGACACCGCCCTCGCGCTGGGCGCCGCCTTCAAGCAGGCCCTCGGCGACAAGGTGGGCATCTACCGCTTCGGCAACTGCACCGTCCCGCTGGACGAGTCGCTCGCGCAGGTCACCGTGGACCTTTCGGGCCGCCCGTACCTGATCCACACCGAGCCCGAGAACATCGCGCCGATGATCGGCACGTACGACACGACGATGACCCGGCACATACTGGAGTCCTTCGTCGCGCAGGCGCAGATCGCGCTGCACGTCCACGTGCCGTACGGGCGCAACGCCCACCACATCGTCGAGTGCCAGTTCAAGGCGCTGGCCCGGGCGCTGCGGTACGCCTCCGAGCGCGACCCGCGCGCGGCCGGCATCCTGCCCTCCACGAAGGGCGCGCTGTGAACGGTCTCTCGACGGTCTTCATCCTCGTGGGCCTCTTCCTGCTCGGCGGAGTCTTCTCCTTCTGGAAGCAGCAGATGTCCAAGAGCCTGATCGCGGTGCTGGCCATCGGCTCGGCCCTGTGTCTCGTCGCGGGCATTCTCCGGCTGGAGGTCTGGAATTGAGCACGCCTCGTAAGAAAGTGGTCGTCTTCGACTACGGCTTCGGCAACATCCGGTCCGCCGAGCGGGCGCTGGCCCACGTCGGCGCCGATGTCGAGGTGACCCGCGACTACGACACCGCCATGAACGCCGACGGGCTGCTGGTCCCCGGCGTCGGCGCCTTCGCGTCCTGCATGCAGGGCCTGCGCGACGCGCGCGGCGACTGGGTCGTCGGCCGCCGCCTCGCCGGCGGACGCCCGGTCATGGGCATCTGCGTCGGCATGCAGATCCTCTTCGGCCGCGGCATCGAGCACGACGTGGAGACCGAGGGTCTGGACGAGTGGCCCGGCACGGTCGGCCCGCTCAAGGCCGACGTCGTCCCGCACATGGGCTGGAACACCGTCGATGCGCCGCAGGACTCGCGGCTCTTCGCGGGCCTGGACGCGGACGCCCGGTACTACTTCGTGCACTCCTACGCGGTGCACGAGTGGGAGCTGGAGGTCAGCAACCCCGCCATGCGCGCGCCGCAGGTCACCTGGGCCACGCACGGCGAGCGCTTCGTGGCCGCCGTGGAGAACGGGCCGCTGTGGGCCACCCAGTTCCACCCCGAGAAGTCCGGCGACGCCGGCGCCCAGCTCCTGTCCAACTGGATCGAAACCCTGTGAGTGCTGTGAACAAGCTCGAACTGCTGCCCGCCGTCGACGTCCGCGACGGCCAGGCCGTCCGCCTCGTGCACGGCGAGTCCGGCTCCGAGACCTCCTACGGCGACCCGCTGCAGGCCGCGCTGGCCTGGCAGCAGTCGGGCGCCGAGTGGCTGCACCTGGTCGACCTGGACGCCGCCTTCGGCACCGGCGACAACCGCGCGCAGATCGCCGAGGTCGCCCGCTCCATGGACATCAAGGTCGAGCTGTCCGGCGGCATCCGCGACGACGACTCGCTGGCCGCGGCGCTGGCCACCGGCTGCGAGCGCGTCAACATCGGCACCGCCGCGCTGGAGAACCCGGAGTGGGTCGCCAAGATCATCGCCGAGCACGGTGACAAGATCGCGGTGGGCCTGGACGTGCGCGGCACGACGCTGCGCGGCCGCGGCTGGACCCGCGACGGCGGCGACCTGTACGAGACGCTGGCCCGGTTGGACGCCGAGGGCTGCGCCCGGTACGTCGTCACCGACATCAACAAGGACGGCACGCTGCAGGGCCCCAACCTGGAGCTGCTGAAGAACGTCTGCGCCGCGACCGACCGCCCCGTCGTCGCCTCCGGCGGCGTCTCCTCCCTCGACGACCTGCGCGCCATCGCGACGCTGGTGCCCGAGGGCGTGGAGGGCGCGATCGTCGGCAAGGCCCTGTACGCCAAGGCGTTCACCCTGGAAGAGGCCCTGGAGGCCACCCGTTAGCAGGGAGACGGACCGATGACCGACGTACGGCGCGTGCCTGGTGAAGGACCCTGGGAAGAGGCGTTCGGGGCGGCGCGCGCCGTCGCGGCCGGCGACCGTGTCCAGGTCGCGGGCACGACGCCGTTCGACGGCACGGTCCTGTACGGCGAGGGCGACCCGTACGAACAGACCCGGGTCGCCTTCACCAGGGCGCTGGACGCCCTCACGGAGTTCGGCCTCGGCGCGGACGCGGTCGTCCGCACCCGCGTCTACCTCGCCCACACCCGCGACATCGACGAGGCGGCCCGCGCCCACCAGGAGCTCTTCGGCGCGGTCCGCCCCGCCACGACCGTCGTCGTGGTCTCGGGCTTCGTCGACCCCCGCATCCTGGTCCAAGTAGAACTAGAAGCTTTCAGAGAGGTGCCGAGCACATGACGCTGGCGGTCCGAGTCATCCCCTGCCTGGACGTCGACAACGGCCGGGTCGTCAAGGGCGTCAACTTCCAGAACCTCCGCGACGCCGGCGACCCGGTCGAGATGGCCAAGATCTACGGCGAGGAGGGCGCCGACGAGCTGACCTTCCTCGACATCACCGCCTCCTCCGGCAACCGCGAGACCACCTACGACGTGGTCCGCCGCACCGCCGAGCAGGTCTTCATCCCGCTCACCGTCGGCGGCGGCGTCCGCACCACCGAGGACGTCGACAAGCTGCTGCGCGCGGGCGCGGACAAGGTCGGCGTCAACACCGCCGCGATCGCCCGCCCGGAGCTGATCCGCGAGATCGCCGAACGCTTCGGCCGCCAGGTCCTGGTCCTCTCGGTCGACGCACGCCGTACGGAATCGGGGTCCTTCGAGGTCACCACCCACGGCGGCCGCCGCGGCACCGGCATCGACGCCGTCGAGTGGGCCCACCGCGCCGCCGAGCTCGGCGCCGGCGAGATCCTCCTCAACTCCATGGACGCCGACGGCACCAAGGACGGCTACGACACCGAAATGATCGCCGCCGTCCGCAAGCACGTCACCATCCCGGTCATCGCCTCCGGCGGCGCCGGCAAGCTCACCGACTTCCCCCCGGCCATCGAAGCCGGCGCCGACGCCGTCCTCGCCGCCTCCGTCTTCCACTTCGGCGACCTCCGCATCGGCGAGGTCAAGAACACGCTGCGCGAGGCGGGGCACCCGGTCCGCTGACGCGGCCGGTATACCTCCTGGTCAGAGGCGTCTCACCGCCGTAGGGTCGCCCCCATGAGCCGAGTCAACGACGTGGGTGGGCAGACCGGGTTCGGGGTGCTGGAGATCGAGGGGGACGAGCCGGCGTTTCATGCGGACTGGGAGGCGCGGGTTTTTGCGCTGAACGCCGCGTTGGTGCGGAATGGCGTCTACACGCTGGACGAGTTCCGGGACACCGTGGAGCGGATGGCGCCTGCCGAGTATCTGGCGGCTTCCTACTACGAGCGGTGGCTGCACGCCATCGAGACGCTGGTCGCCGGGCGGAAGGTGCTCGGCGATGAGTGAATTCGCGGCGGGGGAGCGGGTGCGGGTGCGTCCCGTCGATCCCGAGGGGCACACCCGGGCGCCGCGTTACGTACGCGGACACGTCGGGCGCGTCGTGGAAGCACAGGGACGGTGGCCGCTGGCCGACGACCTGGCCACCGGGACCGCCGAGCCGCGCGTCGAGACCGTCTACACGGTGGCCTTCCCGGCGCGGGAGTTGTGGGGCGCGGGCACGCACGAGGTCACGGTCGACCTCTGGGAGTCGTACATCGAGCGGGTGACGGAGGGACCGGCGTGAGCGGGGAGCATGCGAGCAGTTCGGTGGCGGTGCGGGTGCGCCACCTGGAGGAGCGCCTGATCGCGGCGGGCGTGGTCGAGGAAGCGCAGCTGGACGCGATCCTCGCCGCGACGCTGAACGGCGCTTCGCCGGTCAACGGAGCGCGGATCGCCGCGCGCGCCTGGACGGACCCCGGCTTCAGGGAACGGCTGCTGGCGGACGCGAACACCGCGCTGCCGGAGGTCGGTCTGTCGATGGCCGGCGGCATCCAGGAGCAGCGGTTGAAGGTCGTCGAGAATACGGAGACAGAGCACAACGTGCTGGTCTGCACGCTGTGTTCGTGTTACCCGATCGGGCTGCTGGGGCCGTCGCCGTCCTGGTACAAGAGCGAGGCGTACCGGTCGCGGGTGGTGCGCGAGCCGCGGTCCGTGCTGGCCGAGTTCGGGCTGGCGCTGCCGGCGGACGTACGGATCACCGTATGGGACTCCAGCGCGGAGAGCCGCTACATGGTGCTGCCGCGGCGGCCCGATGGCACGGAGGGGCTGGACGAGGAGGCGCTCGCCCGGCTGGTCACCCGGGAGGGTCTCATCGGGACCGCCGCGGTCTGAGAGGGGGCGGGCACCGCACGTGCCCGCCGCCTCGGGGCGCCGCGGCTGCGGAGCGTCGGTTGCCGCCGCGGCGCCGGTCCGGCGGGTCCGGACTCCCGGAGGCCTGGGAGCCCGGACCCTGGTCTGTCAGGCCTTGCGGGCCGCCCGGACGAACTCGCGGTTCATCTTGGTGATGCTGAACAGCGGGATGCCCTTCGGGCAGGCCGTCGCGCACTCGCCCGTGTTCGTGCAGCCGCCGAAGCCCTCGTCGTCCATCTGCCCGACCATGTCCAGCACCCGGGACTCGCGTTCCGGGGCGCCCTGCGGCAGGGAGTTGAGGTGGACGACCTTGGCGGAGGTGAAGAGCATCGCCGAGCCGTTCGGGCAGGCCGCCACGCACGCACCGCAGCCGATGCACTCCGCGTGCTCGAAGGCGGTGTCGGCGGCCGGCTTCGGCACCGGCGTGGCGTGCGCCTCGGGCGCGCTGCCCGTCGGGGCCGTGATGTAGCCGCCGGACCCGATGATCCGGTCGAACGCCGTACGGTCCACGACCAGGTCCTTGACGACGGGGAACGCCGAGGCGCGCCACGGCTCGATGTCGATCGTGTCGCCGTCGTCGAAGTGCCGCATGTGCAGCTGGCAGGTGGTGGTCCGCTCCGGGCCGTGCGCCTCGCCGTTGATGACCATGCCGCACGCGCCGCAGATCCCCTCACGGCAGTCGTGGTCGAAGGCGACCGGCTCGTCGCCGCGCAGGATCAGCTCTTCATTGAGCGTGTCGAGCATTTCGAGGAAGGACATCTCGGGGGAGATGTCCCGCACGTCGTACTCGGTCATACGGCCCGCGGAATCGGGGCCGGACTGGCGCCAGATGCGCAGGGTGAGGTTCACGCGTAACTCCGCTGAGTGGGGTGGACGTACTCGAAGTCGAGCTGCTCCTTGTGCAGCACGGGCGGCTCGCCGCTGCCGGTGAATTCCCACGCCGCCGCGTAGGAGAACTCCTCGTCGCGGCGTTCCGCCTCGCCGCCCTCGGTCTGGCTTTCCTCGCGGAAGTGGCCGCCGCAGGACTCGGCGCGGTGCAGGGCGTCCAGGCACATCAGCTCGGCGAGTTCGAAGTAGTCGGCGATGCGGTTGGCCTTTTCCAGGGACTGGTTGAGGTCCTGGCCGGAGCCGGGGACCTTGATGCGGCGCCAGAACTCCTCGCGGAGTTCGGGGATGCGGTCCAGGGCCTTGCGCAGGCCGGTCTCCGTGCGGGCCATGCCGCACTCCTCCCACAGCAGCTCGCCCAGCTCCCGGTGGAAGGAGTCCGGGGTGCGGTCGCCGTTGTTGGAGAGGAGGCGGTAGAGGCGGTCGGTGACGGAGGTGACCGCTTCGACGACGGCCGGGTGGTCATCGGGTACCTCGTCGTGGGGGTGCCGGGCGAGGTAGTCGTTGATGGTGGCCGGGAGGACGAAGTAGCCGTCGGACAGGCCCTGCATGAGGGCCGAGGCGCCGAGGCGGTTCGCGCCGTGGTCGGAGAAGTTGGCCTCGCCGATGGCGAAGAGGCCGGGCACGGTGGTCTGCAGGTCGTAGTCGACCCAGAGGCCGCCCATCGTGTAGTGGATGGCCGGGTAGATGCGCATGGGCGTCGTGTACGGGTCCTCCGCGGTGATCCGCGCGTACATGTCGAAGAGGTTGCCGTACTTGGCCTCCACCGCCTTGCGGCCCATCCGGGCGATGGCCTCGGAGAAGTCGAGGTAGACGCCCTGGCCGCCGGGGCCGACGCCGCGGCCCTCGTCGCAGACGTTCTTCGCGGCGCGCGAGGCGATGTCGCGCGGGACGAGATTGCCGAAGGCGGGGTAGATGCGCTCCAGGTAGTAGTCGCGCTCGTCCTCGGGGATCTCGGCCGGCGGGCGGGTGTCGCCCTTGGCCTTGGGCACCCAGATGCGGCCGTCGTTGCGCAGCGACTCGCTCATCAGCGTCAGCTTGGACTGGTGGTCGCCGGAGCGCGGGATGCAGGTGGGGTGGATCTGGGTGAAGCAGGGGTTGGCGAAGTACGCGCCGCGCCGGTGCGCCCGCCAGATCGCGGTGGCGTTGGAGTTCTTGGCGTTGGTGGAGAGGTAGAAGACATTGCCGTAGCCGCCGGACGCCAGGACGACCGCGTCCGCGAAGTACGTGTCGATGCGGCCGGTGAGCAGGTCGCGGGCGACGATGCCGCGGGCCCGGCCGTCGACGACGATCAGGTCGAGCATCTCGGTGCGCGGGTGCATCTCGACCGTGCCGGCCGCGATCTGCCTGCTCAGCGCCTGGTACGCGCCGAGCAGCAGCTGCTGGCCCGTCTGGCCGCGGGCGTAGAACGTACGGGAGACCTGGACGCCGCCGAAGGAGCGGGTGTCGAGGAGGCCGCCGTACTCGCGGGCGAAGGGCACGCCCTGGGCCACGCACTGGTCGATGATCTCCACGGAGATCTGGGCCAGGCGGTGGACGTTGGATTCGCGGGCGCGGAAGTCGCCGCCCTTGACGGTGTCGTAGAAGAGGCGGTGGATGGAGTCGCCGTCGTTGCGGTAGTTCTTGGCCGCGTTGATGCCGCCCTGGGCGGCGATGGAGTGGGCGCGGCGCGGCGAGTCCTGGTAGCAGAACTGCACGACGTGGTAGCCCTGTTCGGCCAGGGTGGCGCCGGCCGCGCCGCCGGCCAGCCCGGTGCCGACGACGATGACGGTGTGCTTGCGCCGGTTCGCGGGGTTGACCAGCTTCGCCTCGAAGCGGCGGCGGTCCCAGCGCTCGTTGATCGGGCCGTCCGGTGCCTTGGTGTCGGCGACGGGCTCGCCGGTCCGGTACTCGCTGTAGGTGCTCATGTCAGCTCACAACTCCGGTCATCACGGAGACGGGGACGGCGATGAAGCCGAGGGTGAGGACCAGGGCCAGGAGGTTGGCGATGGCCTTGAGGGTGCGGTCGCGCGCCGGACGGTTGGCGCCCAGCGTCTGCGCGGCGCTCCAGAAGCCGTGCCGGATGTGCAGGCCGAGCGCGAGCATCGCGACGATGTAGATGACGTTGCCGTACCAGGTGGAGAACGTGGCGACGACATTGGCGTACGGGTGTCCGGCTTCGGCGCGCGGGTTCACCGTCAGGGTCGTCAGGTCCAGGATGTGCCAGACGATGAAGAGGCCGAGGATGATGCCGCCCCAGCGCATGGTGCGGGTGGCGTAGCTGGCGCGCTTCTTCTTGTGCACGTACTTGCTCGGCCGGGCCTTGATGTCGCGGCGGCTGAGCTGGTACGCGGCGACCGCGTGCACGACGACCGCGGCGAGCAGCACGACCCGTGCGATCCAGAGGAACCACTCGTGGTGCAGGAAGGGCTCGCCGATGGTGCGCAGCCAGTGGGCGTAACCGTCGAACTCGGCGGCTCCGAAGAAGATCTTGAGGTTGCCCAGCATGTGGGCGACCAAGTACAGCAGCATCACGATGCCGCTGACGGCCATCGCCGTCTTCTTGCCGACGGTCGAGTGCCACAGGATGCCCGCGTAGGAGGACGGCCGTCGGTCCGTCCGGGTGTCCACTGCCATGGGCACGACGGTAAGGACGTTGTCAGCCATCAGTCCAAGACATGCTCCGGCTCATCTCCATAGGCTTCGGCTATCGACCGACTACCGTGGCCGTATGCAGCTGCAGCAGCTCCGCTATTTCGCGGCCGTCGCCGACACCCGGCACTTCACGCGCGCCGCCGAGCAGGAACACGTCGCGCAGCCCTCGCTCTCCCAGCAGATCCGGTCCCTGGAGCGGGAGCTGGGCGCCGAGCTGTTCCACCGGGCGCGCGGCCACATCACGCTCACCGACGCGGGCGAGACGCTGCTGCCGTTCGCGCGCCGCATCCTCGCCGACGCCGACACCGCCCGCCGCGAGGTCCAGGAGGTCGCCGGGCTGCGCCGCGGCCGGCTGCGGCTCGGCGCCCCGCCCAGCCTGTGCGCCTCGGTCGTGCCCGACGTGCTGCGCGCCTTCCACGACCGCTACCCGGGCGTCGACCTCCAGGTGCGCGAGAGCGGCTCGCAGGACCTGGTACGGGTACTGGCCGCGGGCGAGCTGGACCTCGCCCTCGTCATCACCCCGTTGCCGGTGCAGGCCCCCGCGCTGACCACCGCCGAGCTGCTGCGCGAGGAGCTGGTCGTGGTCTCCGCGCCGGACGCGCCGCCGCCCGTGCGCCGCAAGTACCTCCGCGTCGACGATCTGCGCGACCATCCGCTGGTGATGTTCCGGCGCGGCTACGACCTGCGGGAATTCACCGTGGCCGCGTGCCGCGCGGCCGGCTTCGAGCCGGTCTTCACCGTCGAGGGCGGCGAGATGGACGCGGTACTCGGCTTCGTACGGGCCGGGCTCGGCAGCGCCGTCGTGCCCAGCATGGTCGCCGCGCGGGCCGGGCTGCGCGCCACCCCGTTCGCCGCGCCGGGCCTGCACCGCAACATCTCCGTCGCGCACCGCGCGGACGTCTCGCCGCCCCGCGCGGCCCGCGAGCTGCAGCGCATTCTCGTACGCCACCTGGCGCCCGGCGACTAGCTCCGCCCCTACGGGCGCAGGGGCATACGGCCGGTTTTCGGCCAGTGCGTCGCGATATTGCCGTACGGCGGTAGGCGCGGCCCTGCCTGGTGGCGGGCGGCCGCGCGGCGCGTGCGGCCCGCCGGCCCGTTCCTCGACCGGCGTTTTCCACGCACAATTCCGAAATGCCGTTGCTGGTTGCCCGCCCGGCGCGGTACCAATGCCTCAATTGCCGTCCAGTAATGCGCGGCCGGCAATCGGGGGAAGCAACGGGGGAGAACATCACATGCTGCTCGAAGAGGTCTACGCGGGCGCGCCCACCGTAAAGTCGGGACGCCATCTGACCACCGTGAACGAATTCACGGACCAATCGCCCGCGCTGCGCCCGGAAGTCCTCGCGGAAGCCGCCGGCAGAATGCTTGCACTGGGCGACTTCGACGCGGACAAGATTCTTGTCGAGGAGGACAAGGGCGCCATTCTCGGCGGGGCGCTCTCGCTCGCCGCGGGGCTGCCGCTGGCGGTCGCCCGCTGGTACACCTACGACCTCGGCGAGCGGTCCGTGTCGGTGCCGATCGACAGCGAGTACTTCCAGGGCACGCTCTACGTCAACGGCATCGAGCCGGGCGACCGGCTGACCATCGTGGACGACACGATCAGCACGGGCGGCACCCTGATCGCCCTGATCGAGGCCGTGCAGGCGGCCGGTGCCCGGGTCGGCGAGGTCGTCGTGGCGGTGGAGAAGCCCGCGAACGGCGGCCGGGAAAGGGTCGCCGAGCGCTTCGGCATCACGGTCAAGTCCGTCATCCGGATCGACGTCGACGAACGGACCGGGCGCGCCGTCGTGATGTCCTGACACGGTCCGGAGCGTCCTGCGACGCGGTCCGGACATTTCTTCTTCGGGTCATGACGTAATTCAGCAAGTTGTCCAGTACGGGTTCGGGGGAACCGCACGTGAGTGCATTTGTGCACGGTGCCGAAGTCGGGCACACGGAATTGTACGAACTACGCAGTACTGCCGAGCCGGGGGCCGCGCGGATATTCGCCAAGTGCGAGTTCCGTAATCCCACCGGCAGTCACAAGGACCGGGTCTTCACCTTCATGCTCGACGAACTGGAACGGGCCGGCACGATCGCCCCGGGAATGACCCTGGTCGAATGCTCCACCGGAAACGGCGGCGCGGCCCTCTCCCGGGTCGGCCGGGACCGCGGCTACCGCGTCGTCATCGTCATGCCGGCCGGCATGACCGAGGAACGCCGCCGGCAGATCGCCTCCTTCGGGGGCACCGTCATCGAGACCGACCCCGAGGGCTTCCTCCTCGAAGGCGAGGAGACCGCCCGCCGGTACGTCGCCGCGCACCCCGGCAGCCACTACCTGGACCAGTCCGCCAACGAGCTGAACTGGCGCGCCTGGCGCTCCTGCGGCACCGAGATCGTCACCGCGCTGGACGCGCTGGGCCTCGTCCCCGACCGGTTCGTCTGCTCTCTCGGCACCGGCGGCACCTTCACCGGTATCGCGGACGTCCTCAAGGCCGCCCACCCCGGGCTGCGCACCACCGCCGTCGAGGTGGACCGCTCGGCCGCCCTGTACGCCAAGCGGCACGGGCTGCCCTTCACCCACCACACGCACAACCTGATGGGCCTCGGGCCCGGCAAGGTGCCCGCCAATCTGCGCGAGGAGCTGGTCGACGAGGTCGAGCTGATCAGCGGGGACGACGGCTGGACGGTCATGAAGGAGCTGATCGAGAAGGAGGGCCTGTGCGTCGGGCCCACCGCGGGCGGCAATGTCTTCGCCGCGCGGCGGCTCGCCCGCACGCTGCCCCCGGACGCCGTCGTGATCACCGTGCTGTTCGACTCCGCCTGGAAGTACTTCAGCGTCTGGGACGGCCGGTACGCGCAGTACGCCACGGACGACGCGGCGGACGGGGCCGCGGACGGCGCGTCGTACGCCGCGGAAGGGGCGGAGTGAGCGCCATGACCGACGACCGCACCGCACGTGACCGCACCGCACGTGACCGCACTGCCCCCGACGGCAGCCCTCCGGACAGCCACCGTCCCGACCCGGGACCGGCCCCGGACCCCGCCGCGCGTCTCGACGTGCTCAACCGACGCCTCGACGAAGCCTGCCGCCGCGCCGGCCGCGAGCCCGGCTCGGTGAAGCTCGTCGCGGTCAGCAAGTACCACCCGCGCGACCTCGTCGCCGCCACGATCGACGCGGGGCAGCGCGACTTCGCGGAGAGCCGGGTCCAGGAGGCCCGCGCCAAGTGGCCGCCGCTGCGCGCCCGTTACCCGGACCTGCGGCTGCACCTCGTCGGCCCGCTGCAGACCAAGAAGGCCGCGGCGGCCGTCACCGGCTTCGACGTCCTGCACAGCGTGGACCGCCCGCGGCTGGCCGCGGCCCTCGCCGCCGCGATGGCCCGCACCGGGCGCAGGCCCGACTGCTTCGTCCAGGTCAACACCGCCGACGAGCCGCACAAGAGCGGCGTACCGCTGGAGGCCGCCGACGCCTTCCTCAAGGAGTGCCGGGACGTGTGCGGGCTGCCCGTCGTCGGCCTGATGTGTCTGCCGCCGTACGGCCGCGACCCGCGCCCGCACTTCCGGCTGCTCCGCTCGCTCGCCGCCGCGCACGGCCTCACCCAGCTCAGTATGGGCATGAGCGCCGACTTCGAGGCCGCGGTGGCGGAGGGCGCGACGCTGGTACGGGTGGGCCGCGCGCTCTTCGGCCCCCGGCCCCGGCCGCGGCGCGCCGACGGCCCGCCGGACGGCCGTACCGACGGTCCACCGGACAGCGGGGCTGACGGCCCGTCGGCCACCCGATAGGGAGCGCCGTGGCCGCACTGTTCGTCTTCGCCCTGTTCTCCGCGCTGGTGGATGTGTTCGCCGCGCAGCGGCTCCAGCACCTCGACCCCGGCAGCGTCGCCGCGGTCGCCTTCACCCTCACCGGCGTCTTCTTCTGCGGCCTGACGCTGCTGCGGACGCGCCCGGCCCGGGTCCTCGCCGTGGCCCGGGCGCACGCCGCCGACCTGCTCGTCCTCAACGTCACCACCGCGGTGACCTGGCTGTCCCTGCTGTACGCGCTCAAGCTCATGGAACCGGCCGTCGCCAACGTCGTCTCCATCGCCATCGGCCCGGCCTGCACCGTGCTGCTCCAGTACCTGTGGTGGCGCAAGGGCCGCGTCCTGCCCGGCGAACTGCTCTCCGCGCTCGGCATCGTGCTCGCCCTCGCCGGGCTGGTCTGGGCCTCCCTGGACGGCCGCAGCGGCGTCGGCGACCGGGCCGCCGCCGTCATGGCGCTCGGCGTGTGCGCCGCGGTCGCCTCCGGCGCGGGCGGCGCCGCCAACGTCGTCTTCTCCGCCCGCCTCGGCGCAGCGGGCGTCGACGTCCCGACCGTCATGGGCCTGCGCTTCGGTCTGGTCGCCGCGGCCGGCTGGCTGCTCGCCGCCACCGGGGACACCGCCCGGCTGGGCGAGGCGCTGCTGCCCGGCGCGGTGGTCGCCGTCATCGGCGTCGGCATACCGGCCGTCCTCGTGCAGATCGGCGTGCGCCGGGTGACCCCGGTGACCGCCTCCATGATCTGCGCCCTCGCGCCCGCCCTGACCCTCCTCCTCCAACTGGCCGACAAACGGCTGACGTTCTCGGTGCCCTCCGCCGTCGGCATCGCCGTCATCACCGTCCTCATCGGGCTCGGGCTGCTCGCCCGCCGGGGCGCGCCCCCGGCCGCGGTGGCCCAGGAAGGCAAGAAGATCCATGCACTGCCTGGTAGTTGACGCCTATTCCAGCGGGCGCTTCCTGCCCGCGGCGCTGGCCGCGCACGGCGTCACCACGATCCACATCGACAGCGCGCCCGGCATCGGAGACCGCCTGCTGCGCACGCCCTTCCCGGCCGAGGCGGTCGCCGACCGGTTCACGTACGAGGGCGACCTGGACGCCCTGATCACCGCCGTACTCCCGTACGCACCCGCCCGCGTCCTCCCCGGCAACGAGACCGGCGTGGACCTCGCCGACGCCCTCTCCGCCCGGCTCGGCCTGCCCGGCAACGTCATCGACGGCCGCCGCGTGCGCCGCGACAAGTACGAGATGGCCAGGGCCGTACGGGCACACGGGCTGCGCGCGCCCGACACCCTGCGCACCCACCGCTTCGACACCGCCCTGGCCTGGGCCCGCGCGCACGGCCGCTGGCCCGTGGTCGTCAAGCCCGCCGACAGCGCCGGCACCGACAACGTCTTCTTCTGCGCCGGGCCGGTGGAGCTGTGCACCGCCTTCGACCACATCCTGCGCTCGGTGAACTTCACCGGCGCCCGCAATCGCACCGTCGTCGTCCAGGAACACCTGTCCGGCACCGAGTACTTCGCCAACACGGTCAGCGTGGCGGGCCGCCACCACATCGCCGAGATCTGGCGCTACCACAAGCGCCCGGGCCGCGGCGGCGCCCCGGTCTACGACTACGAGGAGCCGGTCTCCGCGCGCGAGCCGGCCACCGCCGCGCTCCGCCCGTACCTCCTCGGCGCCCTGGACGCCCTCGGCATCCGCAACGGCCCGGCGCACTCCGAGATCATGCTCACCGACGAGGGCCCCGTACTGATCGAGACCGGCGCCCGGCTCGCCGGCAGCATCCTGCCGCACGTCGTCAGCCGCTGCTTCGGCACCGACCACGTCGCGCTCACCGCGCTGGCCTGCGCAGACCCGGCGGCGTTCATGGCGCGCACGGACCGCCCGGCCCAGCCGCGTCTCCCGCTGCGCTATGTCTCGCTGATCTCCCCGCACGGCGGCCGGCTGGTCTCCCTGGCCCGCTTCGACGAGGTCCGCGCGCTGCCCTCGTACGCGGGGCACCACCTCTCCGTCGAGGTCGGCGACCACCTCGCCCCCACCGTCGACTCGCTCACCTCGCCCGGCATCTGCTACCTCGTCCACCGCGACCCGCGGCAGATCGAGACGGACTACCGACGGCTGCGCACGCTGGAGGAGACGGGCCTGTACGAAACGGAGGAGTCGGGTCTCGACGAAATGGAGGCCCTCGGGCCGGACGCGCGACGCCCGGCCTGAGGGCCTCTCTCCGAATCCTCCGCATCCGGGCCGGGGCTACAGCCCCAGCTTGGCCTCCAGCAGCCGGGCCACCGCGTCCTTGTCGCCGTCCAGCTCGACCTTGGCGGTGTCCTGCCGCCCGTACAGGAACAGCGTCAGCTCGCCCGGCTCGCCGGTGACCGTGACGACCGGCGTGCCGCGGTGCGCCACCGCGGTCTGCCCGTCCGGGCGCCGCAGCACCACGCCCACCGGGGCCTTCCGCCCCAGTATCCGGGCCATCCGCTCGATGCGGGACCACAGGGCGTCGGCGAGGACGGAGCTCACCTCGCGCGGCGTCCAGTCCGGCTGGGCGCGCCGCACATCCTCCGTGTGCACGAAGAACTCCACCGTGTTCGCCGCCTCGTCGATCTGCTTCAGGGCGTACGGCGACAGCCGCGGCGGACCGGTCCTGATCAGCCGGATCAGCTCTTCGTACGGCTTGGCGGCGAACTCGGCCTGTACCCGCTCCAGCCGGGACGCCAGCGGCTTGATCACCAGGCCGCCGGCCGCGTCCGCGCGCCGCTCGCGCACCACCACATGGGCGGCCAGGTCGCGGGCGGTCCAGCCCTCGCACAGCGTCGGCGAGTCGGGCCCGGCGCTCTCCAAGAGATCGGCGAGAAGAAGTCGTTCACGCTTGGCATGGGTCGACATGGCCTCACCCTACGGCCCGCCCCGCCGCCCGTGCCACGACGGAGCACGGTCCCTTCCGCACCCCGCGTCACCCGTGCAAGAGGATCACCGTCAGCACCAGAACGGCCGCCGCGAAGACCGCGCACACCACGATCGTGGCCACCTTGGCCACCCTGTCGTCGTCCGGGGGCGGGTACTGGTCGTTCATGCCCGCATGATGCCGCACGGCACAATGGAGGGCATGAGCAGCAGCCCCGTCACCCCGCCCCCCTCCGGTGCCTCGCTGGACCCGGCCATCGCCGCCCGGCTCAAGCGCACCCCCGACGGCCTGGTCCCGGCCATCGCGCAGCAGTACGACACCGGTGAGGTGCTGATGCTCGGGTGGATGGACGACGAGGCGCTGCACCGCACGCTGACCACCGGGCGCTGCACGTACTGGAGCCGCAGCCGCCAGGAGTACTGGGTCAAGGGCGACACCTCCGGACACGTCCAGCACGTGAAGTCCGTCGCGCTGGACTGCGACGCGGACACCGTGCTGGTCAAGGTCGACCAGGTCGGCGCGGCCTGCCACACCGGCGCCCGGACCTGCTTCGACGAGGACGTACTGCTCGCCAAGGACTGAACGGCCCGGAACGAGGAGAGCGATCAGTACGCGGACATGCCCCGCCCCCGCCACTGATCGCTACTAGGATCCGCTGACATGACCACGGGAACCACCGGCACCGCGACTCCGGACCTCGAAAACTTCCGCACCCTCGCGATGGACCGCCGGGTCATCCCGGTCACCCGGCGGCTCCTCGCCGACGGCGACACGCCGGTGGGCCTGTACCGCAAGCTCGCGGCGGAGCGCCCCGGCACCTTCCTCCTGGAGTCCGCGGAGAACGGCCGCAGCTGGTCCCGGTACTCCTTCATCGGCGTCCGCAGCTCCGCGACCCTCACCGCCCGCGACGGGCAGGCCCACTGGCTCGGCACCCCGCCGGTCGGCGTGCCCACCGGCGGCGACCCGCTCGCCGCCCTGCGCGAGACCATCCGGACGCTGCACACCCCGCGCGACCTGATCGAGGGCCAGGGCCTGCCGCCGTTCACCGGCGGCATGGTCGGCTACCTCGGCTACGACATCGTCCGCCGCCTGGAGAAGATCGGCGACTCCACCGAGGACGAGCTCCAGCTCCCCGAGCTCACCATGCTGCTCACCTCGGACCTGGCCGTACTGGACCACTGGAACGGCACGGTCCTGCTGATCGCCAACGCCATCAACCACAACGACCTGGACACCGGGGTCGACGAGGCGTACGCGGACGCGGTGGCCCGGCTGGACACCATGGCGTACGACCTGAGCCGCCCGGCCCCGTCGAACGCCGCCGCGCTCCCTGCCTCCGAGCTGCCCGAGTACACCGCCAAGTGGGGCGGCGACTCCTTCAAGGACGCGGTGGAGGACATCAAGGAGCGCATCCGGGCGGGCGAGGCCTTCCAGGTCGTGCCTTCGCAGCGCTTCGAGACGCCGTGCACGGCGTCCGCGCTGGACGTGTACCGGGTGCTGCGGGCCACGAACCCGAGCCCGTACATGTACCTCTTCCGCTTCGAGGGCGGCGTCGACGTCGTCGGCTCCAGCCCGGAGGCGCTGGTCAAGGTCGAGGACGGGCAGGCCATGGTGCACCCGATCGCCGGCACCCGGCCGCGCGGCGGCACCCCGCAGCTCGACCAGGCTCTCGCCGACGAGCTGATCGCCGACCCCAAGGAGCGCGCCGAGCACCTGATGCTCGTCGACCTGGGCCGCAACGACCTGGGCCGGGTCTGCGAGCCCGGCAGCGTCGAGGTCGTGGACTTCATGTCCATCGAGCGCTACAGCCACGTCATGCACATCGTGTCCACGGTCACCGGCACGGTCGCCGAGGGCCGCACGGCCTTCGACGTGCTCACCGCCTGCTTCCCCGCCGGCACGCTCTCCGGCGCCCCGAAGCCGCGCGCCCTGCAGATCATCGAGGAGCTGGAGCCCACCCGGCGCGGCGTCTACGGGGGCTGCGTGGGCTACCTGGACTTCGCCGGCGACTCCGACACCGCGATCGCCATCCGCACGGCCCTGCTCCGCGACGGCACGGCCTACGTCCAGGCCGGCGCAGGCATCGTCGCCGACTCCGACCCGGAGGCGGAGGACGCGGAATGCCGCAACAAGGCAGCGGCGGTCCTGAGGGCCGTGCATACGGCGAACAACCTGGGCACCTGACGCCCGCGTCCCGGCTGATCAAGTCCGACGGAGAAATCGAGCCCGACGCGGCAAAATCAAGACCGAAGCGGCAAAAATCAAGCCCGTCCGGCGATTGAGGACACCGCGGCCGGAGGCCGTCGGTACCCCCACGCGGACGCGCACCCGGCAACGTACGCGATAGTGGAGTACGTGAGTGCCGTACCCGAGCCCCGTACCGACGCCGCCGCGACGGACGCCCCCGCCGCCGCAGGCGGGACCGCGCGTAAACCCCTCGCCTTCGCGCTCCTCCTGGGAGCGCTGGGCGCCGCCCTAGCGCTCCTCTCCTCCGGCCGCACCTGGGCCACCGCCACCGCCGTGGTCGCCCAGGGCGAGCTCCCGCAGAAGGCGACGGGCCAGGACGTCACCGGCGTGCCCGGCGCGCTCGCCGTGGTCGGGCTCGCCGCGCTGGTCGCCGTCTTCGCCGTGCGCGGCGCGGGCCGCGTCGCCGTCTCCGCGCTGCTGGCGCTGAGCGGCGCCGGCACCGTCGTCGGCGCCGTCCTGGGCAACGCCGACACCTCCGCGCTGGAGGCCAAGGCCGCCACCGCCACCGGCATGAGCGGCGCCGGCGTCCACGACGTCGCGCACACCGTCTGGCCGTGGGTGGCCGCGGGCGGTGGCGCGCTGCTGCTGGTCGCCGGGGTGCTGGCGCTGGCGTACGGGCGGCGCTGGCCCGCGATGTCCGGGCGTTACGAGCGCGCGGGCGGCGGCCCCCGCGCCGCGCGCCGCGCCGCCGCGCCGCCGGACCTGGACCGCCCGGAGGAGATCTGGAAGTCGCTGGACCGGGGCGAGGACCCCACCGCCTAGGGGCGGCGTCACCGGTCCGTACCGACCCGATGACGGGCCCACCCCGCGCATCAGGGACAATGATTCCGAGCGAACGCCGCGCCCCGACCCAGGCGCGAGAAAGCAACGAGGAGCACTCATGTCGAGCAATGGCCACGGCCACGGACACACCCCGGCTGCCTGGACCGGCGTCATCATTTCGTTCATCGGCTTCTGCGTCGCGGGCGTCTTCACGGTGCTCGCCAACGTGCCCGGCTTCTGGGCCGGCATCGTTCTCATCTTCGCCGGTGCGGTCGTCGGCGGCCTGATGCGCATGGCGGGCCTGGGCTCCGAGCCCAAGCGCACCAAGGGCAGCCCCGCGCCGCAGCAGAGCTGACCGCCCGTCCGGACGCCCCGGCGCCCGACGCCCGACGACGAAGGCGCGGCTTTCCCGGCCGCCCGCACGCCCCGCGCTCATGGCGCGGAACGGCCCGTGCGGCGGCGGGAAAGCTGCGCCTTCGCGCATAGCGGGGAACAATCGGGACCGTGACGGAACCCGTGGCGCGCACTCCGCAGCCCCCGCCCCCTGCCGCACGCACCGGCGCGGCGCGCCGCCTCGCGCCCCCGCTGGGCGCCCTGGCGGCGGTCCTGGCGGCCTTCGCGTACGTCGGCGCCGTCGACCCCAACGAGGCGGGGCACTACCCCGTCTGCCCGCTGCTGCGGTTCACCGGTCTGTACTGCCCGGCGTGCGGCGGACTCCGCAGCGCGTACGCGGTGGTCCACGGCGACCTGGGCGCGGCGCTGGGTGCCAACGCCCTGGCAGTGCTCGGCTACGCGGCGTTCGCGGTGTTCTGGGCGGTCTGGCTGGTGCGGGCCGGCCGCGGGCTGCCCGTCGCCGGGCCGCGGCCGAGACCGGTCCACTGGTGGCTCGTCGGCGGTGTCGTGCTGCTCTTCACGGCGGTGCGCAACCTGCCCGCCGGATCGGCCCTCGCCCCATGATCCGCGCCGTTTTCGCGCCTTCCGGTGAGCGCTCGCGCGGCCGGTACCTGTCCATGTTGTGGGACCGCCGACAGGCGGATGCGGGGCTACCGCTCCTGGCCGGATACCATCGGAGTGCCTGCTGGGAGCGCACCGCGTCCCCGAGGGTGACAGTTTTCCTCCACCGCTCAAGAAGGAGGCCGCTCGCGTGAGTGTGCTCGACGAGATCATCGACGGAGTCCGCGCCGACCTCGCCGAGCGACAGGCGCGCGTCAGCCTCGACGAGCTGAAGGAGCGGGCACAGAAGGCCGCCCCCGCCAAGGACGGCGTGGCCGCCCTCAAGGGCGACAGCGTGCGGGTGATCTGCGAGGTCAAGCGCTCCAGCCCGTCCAAGGGCGCGCTGGCCGCCATCGCCGACCCGGCCGGGCTCGCCGCCGACTACGAAGCGGGCGGCGCGGCCGTCATCTCCGTCCTCACCGAGCAGCGCCGCTTCGGCGGCTCGCTGGCCGACCTCGAAGCCGTCCGGGCCAAGGTCGACATCCCGATCCTGCGCAAGGACTTCATCGTCAGCGCGTACCAGCTGTGGGAGGCCCGCGCGTACGGCGCCGACCTGGCGCTGCTGATCGTGGCCGCGCTGGAGCAGGAAGCGCTGGTCTCGCTGATCGAGCGGGCCGAGTCGATCGGGCTGACGCCGCTGGTCGAGGCGCACGACGAGGAAGAGGTCGAGCGCGCGGTGGCCGCCGGGGCGAAGATCATCGGCGTGAACACCCGCGACCTGAAGACCCTCAAGGTCGACCGCGGCAACTTCGGCCGGGTCGCCCCCGAGATCCCGGACCACATCGTCAAGATCGCCGAGTCCGGTGTCCGCGGGCCGCACGACCTGATCGCGTACGCCAACGAGGGCGCGGACGCCGTCCTCGTCGGCGAGTCGCTGGTCACCGGCAAGGACCCGAAGACGGCCGTCGCCGACCTCGTCGCGGCGGGCTCGCACCCGGCCATCCGGCACGGACGGGACTGACTCCTCAATGACCGCCGTCCGCACCCAGTCGCCGCGCCCGGGCCGTCGCCCGGCCGCGGTGAGCGCCGCGCGCCTGCCGCACGCGGCGCTGGGGCGCGGGTGCCGGCCGCGCGGCTGCCGGGCTCCGGCACGCCGCATTCACGGACGCCGCGTCCGGTACCACATCGGCTCGGAGCCGGGGCAGATCAACGGGCGCCGATGGCGTCGCACGGCCGCGCCGCGCGCGGGCTCGCACGCCTGACCGGACACCCTGCGGGTGCTCCGGCGGAGTGTGACACCCGGGTCCGTGGTGCGCGGCACGTAGCTTGATGCCCGTATTTCGAGATATCGAGACTTCCGGGGCGTATGCGTGCGCCCCGAACGAGGAGTACGTCGGATGTCCTCTGACTTCTTCATCCCGGACCCCGAGGGTCACATTCCCAGCGCCGAGGGCTACTTCGGCGCGTTCGGCGGCAAGTTCATCCCCGAGGCGCTGGTCGCCGCGGTCGACGAGGTCGCCGAGGAGTACGAGAAGGCCAAGGCGGACCCCGCCTTCGCCGCCGAGCTCAACGACCTGATGGTCAACTACACCGGCCGGCCGAGCGCCCTCACCGAGGTGCCGCGGTTCGCCGAGCACGCGGGCGGCGCGCGGATCTTCCTCAAGCGCGAGGACCTGAACCACACCGGCTCGCACAAGATCAACAACGTGCTGGGCCAGGCGCTGCTCACCAAGCGCATGGGCAAGACCCGGGTCATCGCCGAGACCGGCGCGGGCCAGCACGGCGTCGCCACCGCGACCGCCTGCGCCCTCTTCGGCCTCGAATGCACCATCTACATGGGCGAGATCGACACCCAGCGGCAGGCGCTCAACGTCGCCCGGATGCGGATGCTCGGCGCCGAGGTCATCGCCGTGAAGTCCGGCAGCCGCACCCTGAAGGACGCGATCAACGAGGCGTTCCGCGACTGGGTCGCCAACGTCGACCGCACGCACTACCTCTTCGGCACGGTCGCCGGGCCGCACCCCTTCCCCGCCCTCGTGCGCGACTTCCACCGCGTCATCGGCGTCGAGGCGCGCCGGCAGCTCCTGGAGCGCGCCGGGCGGCTGCCCGACGCGGCCGTGGCCTGCGTCGGCGGCGGCTCCAACGCCATCGGCCTCTTCCACGCCTTCCTGCCCGACGCGGACGTCCGCCTGATCGGCTGCGAGCCGGGCGGCCACGGCGTGGAGACCGGCGAGCACGCGGCCACCCTCACCGAGGGCACCCCGGGCATCCTGCACGGCTCCCGCTCCTACGTCCTGCAGGACGAGGACGGCCAGATCACCGAGCCGTACTCGATCTCCGCGGGCCTGGACTACCCGGGCATCGGGCCCGAGCACTCCTACCTCAAGGACGTCGGGCGCGCCGAGTACCGCGCCGTCACCGACGACGCGGCCATGCAGGCGCTGCGGCTGCTCTCGCAGACCGAGGGCATCATCCCCGCCATCGAGAGCGCGCACGCACTCGCCGGTGCGCTGGAGCTGGGCCGCGAGCTGGGCAAGGACGGGCTGATCCTGGTCAACCTGTCCGGCCGCGGCGACAAGGACATGGACACCGCCGCGCGGTACTTCGGGCTGTACGACGCGCCCGCCGACGACGCGGTCGAGGCGGACGACACCGACGCCACGGACACCGCGCTCGGCGCGCACCAGGAGGGGACCAAGTGATGGCGGGCAACGTCGAGCTGCTGAGCTCTGTACTGGCCGGCGCGAAGGCCGAGGGCCGCGCGGCCCTGGTCGGGTACCTCCCGGCCGGCTTCCCGACCGTGGACGGCGGGGTACGCGCCGTCACCGCGATGCTGGAGGGCGGCTGCGACATCGTCGAGGTCGGCCTGCCGCACAGCGACCCGGTGCTGGACGGTCCGGTCATCCAGACCGCCGACGACATCGCGCTGCGCGGCGGCGTCAAGATCGTCGACGTGATCCGTACGGTCCGCGAGGCGCACGCCGCCACTGGCGCGCCGGTGCTGTGCATGACGTACTGGAACCCGGTCGACGCGTACGGCGTGGAGCGGTTCGCCGCCGACCTGGCCGCCGCGGGCGGCGCCGGCTGCATCCTGCCGGACCTGCCGGTCGAGGAGTCCGAGGTGTGGCGGAAGGCCGCCGAGGAGCACGGCCTGGCCACGGTCTTCGTGGTCGCGCCGAGCAGCCGGGACGAGCGGCTCGCGAAGATCACCGCGGCCGGTACGGGCTTTGTGTACGCGGCGTCGCTGATGGGCGTCACCGGCACCCGGGAGTCCGTCGGCCGGGAGGCCCAGGACCTGGTCGCGCGCACCAGGGCCACCACCGACCTGCCGGTCTGCGTGGGCCTCGGCGTCTCCAACGCCGAGCAGGCGGCGGAGGTCGCGCAGTTCGCCGACGGAGTCATCGTCGGCTCCGCGTTCGTGAAGCGGATGCTGGCGCACGAGGACGACCTGGAGGCCGCGCTCGCGGGCGTACGGGAGCTGGCCGGGGAGCTGGCCAAGGGCGTACGGGCGTAACACCCGCACCCGGCACGCGTAAAGCGCGCGCCGGGCGGGTCCCTCGATAGGGCGAAAACCGGGGCGGAGGGGCGCAGTCGCGTCCCTCCGCCTCGTTTTCCACGGGTGTGAGCCAGAAATCCCGAGCCGATGGCAGCGCCCGCGAGCGGCTGCAGGCACAGCGCGAGAAGGAAAAGGCCCGCGCCCGGCGCGGCCGGCAGGCGAAGGTCGCCGGGGCGGTGGTCGTCGTCCTGGCGGTGGCCGCCGGCATCGCCCTCTGGGCGTCGTCGACGGGTGAGGACAAGAGCGCGCCGGTCGCCGCGCCGAAGGGGGCGACGGGCGGGGACAAGCCGATGGTCACGGTCGGCAAGAAGAGCGCCCCGTCCACGCTGCAGGTGTGGGAGGACTTCCGCTGCCCCGCCTGCAAGCAGTTCGAGACGGGCTTCCGCTCGACCCTCCATGAGCTGGAGGACAACGGTCAGCTGCGGACCGACTACCACCTCGCCCTGCTCATCGACGGCAACATGGGCGGCAAGGGCTCGCTGAACGCCGCCAATGCCGCCCTGTGCGCGCAGCAGGCCGGCAAGTTCCGCGAGTACCACGACGTGCTGTTCACCAACCAGCCCCCCGAGCAGGAGGACCGGTATGCGAGCAAGAAGTACCTGATCCAGCTGGCGGGGAAGGTCCCGGGCCTGGTGACGGGGGACTTCCGCTCCTGTGTGCAGGACGGGAAGTACAACGGCTTCGCGCAGAAGTCGCAGGAGGCGTTCCAGAGCGCCGGCCTGCAGGGCACCCCGAGCGTCATCCTCAATGGGAAGAACATCTTCGCCGACCCGAACGCCCAGGTGACCCCGCAGAAGCTGAAGCAGATGGTGCTCGACGCGAACAAGAAGAAGTGAGGAAGAGAAGCACGGCGCAGAAGTGCCGTACGGGGGGTCGTTACTGAGCCGTTGCGGGGTGGGTTGCCGCCCGGCCCGCCCGGCGCGGTAGCGTCGGGGCTGCCATGGACCTCGCATTCATTCCCAGCCCGTCGACCGGCGTCGTGCATCTCGGCCCGATCCCGCTGCGCGGCTACGCATTCTGCATCATCATCGGCGTCTTCATCGCCGTCTGGCTCGGCAACAAGCGCTGGATCCAGCGCGGTGGCCGGAGCGGGACGGTCGCCGACATCGCCGTGTGGGCGGTGCCGTTCGGCCTGGTCGGAGGGCGGCTGTACCACGTCATCACGACGTATGAGCCGTACTTCGGCGAGGGCGGCGACCCGATCAAGGCGCTCTACGTCTGGGAGGGCGGCCTCGGCATCTGGGGCGCGATCGCGCTGGGCGCGGTCGGCGCCTGGATCGGCTGCCGCCGCCGGGGCATCCCGCTGCCGGCGTACGCGGACGCGGTCGCGCCGGGCATCGCGCTGGCGCAGGCGATGGGCCGCTGGGGCAACTGGTTCAACCAGGAGCTGTACGGCCGGAAGACGGACGTGCCGTGGGCGCTGGAGATCTCCTCGGACCCGTCGATCGGGCGCGTGGGCGGCACGTACCACCCCACGTTCCTGTACGAGTCCCTGTGGTGCATCGGCGTCGCGATCCTGGTCATCTGGGCGGACCGGAAGTTCAAGCTGGGCCACGGCCGGGCGTTCGCGCTGTACGTCGCGTCGTACTGCGCGGGCCGCGCGTGGATCGAGTACATGCGGGTCGACGAGGCGCACCACATCCTGGGGCTGCGGCTGAACGTGTGGACGGCGCTGATCGTCCTGGTCCTCGCGCTGGTCTACATGGTGATCTCGGCGAAGCGGTCGCCGGGCCGGGAAGCGGTTGTCGAGCCGGGAGCGGACGAGCCGGAGGACGGTGCGGCGGACGCCGCGGGCGACGGACCGGCCGACAGCCCGGCCGCGGACGACGCGCCCGCCGACCGGGCGGACGACGCCGAGCGGGCCGAAGATGCCGCGCCCGCGAAGGACGCCGAGCGCACCGGTAACAAGAAGTCCTAGTCCCGGGCATCCGCCGGGCACAGCGGGTCGTGGTCCTCCTCGGGGGCCGCGGCCCGTTTGTCGTCTTCTCCGTCGGGCGGGGCGGTGACCGCGAGGGCCGCTGTCTCGCGGGCCAGGGCGTCGAAGCCGATGCCGTCCAGGCCGCCGATGCCGGTGGCCAGGCGATTGGCCAGCGGGGCCGTCCAGCGCGCCGGCAGCGCTTCCGGGGAGCCGGCCAGCAGGCCGGTGAGCGAGCCGGCCGTCGCGCCGTTGGAGTCGGTGTCCCAGCCGCCGGAGACGGCGCGGCAGACCGACCCGGTGAAGTCCCCGTCGGCGTGGGTGAGGGCGGCGGCGAGCAGGGCGGCGTTGGGCAGGACGTGCACCCAGTGGTGCTGTCCGTACGCGGCGTGCAGCCGGTCCACCACGGTCTCGAAGCCGGCCGGCGTACGGTCGGGCGCCTCCCCGGCCGCCGCGATACCGAAGCGCACGGCCCGGGCCAGCCGGGCGCGCGGCGGGACGACGGCGAGGCCGGTACGCAGGCAGGCGTGCACGTCCGCGTCCCCGGCGGCGGCGCGGGCGAGGGCCGCCGCGACGAACATCGCCCCGTACACGCCGTTGGCGGTGTGGGTCAGTACCGCGTCCCGCCAGGCGGCGGCCGCGGCCCCGGCCGGGTCGCCCGGGTGCGTCCAGCCGTGGATGTCGGCCCTGATCAGGGCGCCGATCCACTCGCGGAAGGGGTTGCGGAAGCGGGCGGTGTCCGGCGGTTCGATGCCGTCGAGGAGGTTGCGGTACGCGACGCGCTCGGCGGTGAACGTCCGGCCCGCCGGGAGCTCCGCCAGCCACAGCCGGGCGAGGTCGGCGGTGGTGAAGGCGTGGCCGTGGCGCCGGAGGAGGAGCAGGCCGAGGACGGGGTGGTTCAGGTCGTCGTCCTCGGGCATGCCGTCGATGTTCTCGGCGAGCGAGATGGCGGCGCTGCGGCGGTTCCACGGGTACCGGGCGGCGGTACCGGGATCCAGCCCGGCCTCGGTGAACCAGGTGTGCAGCGGCCAGTTCGCGGTCGACCGGGCGATCTCCCGGATGCCCGCCAGCGGCAGCTTCTCGACCGGCTTGCCGAGCAGACAGCCGGCGGCGCGGCCCAGCCAGGCGGCTTCGAGGCGGGGGAGCAGGCCGGGCGCGGTGGGGACGGGCGGCGGAGGCGGGGCGGCGGCCCGGACGGCCGCCAGATCGGTGGGCTCGTCGGCGGCCAGCGGGGAGGGCAGCGCGGCCAGGTCGTCGAGGAGGGCGGTGGCGAGCGTCCGGAGGTGTGGCGGAGCCGGGGCGGGCGAGGCACCGGCCCGTTCCGGCGCGTCGCCGCCGCCCGCGGTGTGCCAGCGGCGGCGGATCACGGTGGCGTCCCGGCCGTCCTCGGCGGCCTGCCGCAGCTCGTGGCCGAGCAGGTCCTCCGGCTGGACCCAGGTGACCCGCAGCGGCGCCGGGGGATACGTCATCGGACCTCCGTGAGCGCGGCGAACGCGGCCTCGTGGGCGCGGCGGCGCGCCAGATCGCGGTGGTGGATCTCGCGGGCCACAGCGGTCAGCGCGTCCGCGGGGGCCTTCAGGTCCAGGCGGCTGGCCTCGGAGACGGCCGTGGTCCACTCCGCGGGTACGGGGTGGCCGAGCGCGCCGACCAGGGCGCCGCTCATGGTGGCGATGGAGTCGCAGTCGCGGCCGTAGTTGACGGCGCCGAGCACGGTCTCGCGGTAGTCGCCGTCGCCGATCAGCAACAGGCCCAGTGCGATGGGGAGTTCCTCGATGGAGTGCAGCCGGGAGGGCCGCCGGGCGCCGAGCGAGGGGCGGCGGTACTCGGGCCCCACGGTGTCGAACGGGGAGACCGCGCCCCGCAGTTGCGGCAACGCAGGTTCGAACTCCTCGTATTTCACCGCCACTTCGCACACCGCCTCGATGGCCGTGCGGGTGCCGTCCTTGGCGAGGGCGAGGGCCGCGTCGACCACGGAGGCGGGCGTGGCGCCGGGCGTGCAGGCCGCGGCCACCGACGCGGCGAGGACGCCGGCCGCCTCCCGCCCGTACGAGGACTGGTGCGCGCCCGCGACGTCCAGCGCCTCGGCGTAAGCACCGCGCGGGTCACCGGCGTTGACCAGGCCGACCGGCGCCATGTACATCGCGGCGCCGCAGTTGACGATGACCCCCGCTGGATCCCCGAGCTGGAGGCCGAGGCGCTGCCCCTGCAACGCGTCTTCCTCGCCGAGAAGTGGCTGGGTCATCAGGTCGGGGACCAGGTGCTCGGCCACCGCGTATGCGTCGAGGTGGTCGCGGACCTGCTCGTACACCCTGATCAGCGCGTGCGTCATGAGGGTGTCGTCGGTGACGTGGCCGTCGCCCTTGTGGTACGGCGCGAGGGGGCGGGCGGTGCGCCAGTCCTCGTACCAAGGGCCGACGATGCCGCGGACCGGGCCGCCGTGCCGCTCCCGGATCTGCTCCGGGCTCCAGCCCTCGACCGGCCCGCCGAGCGCGTCGCCGACCGCGGCTCCGGCGAGGGCGCCTGCCGTGCGGTCGGCGAGGGAGGGGCCGGTGGGCGTCGCCGTGGTGGTGGGTGGTGCCGCGGTGTCGGTCATGGCTCGGCCGGTCCTTTCGCCAGGGGCGTCTGCGGAGTGATCACGGGCGCCTGCGGAGTGATCGCGGGCGTCTGCGGGGTGGCCAGGGGTGCCTGCTGGGCGATCAGGGGCGTCTGCGGGGTGGTCAGTTCGGTGCCTGCGAGCAGGTCGGCCAGCTCTATGAGGTCGGTGCCGGCCAGTCGGGGGAGGGCGCAGCCGGAGAGCGTGCGGCAGGCGTCGCGCCAGGCGGCGGGCAGCGCGGCGGCCCCGCCGAGGGCGCCGGTCAGCGCCCCGGCGAGGGCGGGCGCGGAGTCGGCGACGCGGGAGAGGCAGGCGGCCGCGGGCACCGCCTCGGCGGTCCGGCCGCCGCCCGCGAGGGCCAGCGCGAGGGCGACGGGCACGGTCTCGGCGGCGGCGATGCCGTAGCTGTAGACGTGGTCGACGATCTCGTGTTCCAGGGTGGGGATCAGGGCGAACGCGGCACCGGGGCGGCCGTCGGCGGTGGCCTCGGCCAGCCGTACGGCGTGCAGGGCGTTGCGGCGGATCTCCGTGCCCTCGGGGAGCTGGGCGAGGGCGGCTTCGACGCACGCGGCCACGTCGGCGCCGCCGAGCGCGGCGGCGACCGCGGCGGCCATCGCGCGGGCGCCGTGCACGCCGTCGCCGTCCTGGGTGTACCGGGCGTCGAACTCGGCGAGCCCGGCGGCGGCTTCGGGATCGCCGGGGTGGACGACGGCCAGTACGGCTGCGCGTACGCAGGCCGCGTCGTCGAAGAAGTGCGGGTTGTCGTGGCCGGTGGCGGGCGGGCGCAGCCCGGCGGCGAGGTTGCCGAGGCCGGCGCGTACGGAGATCCGGGCGCGGAGTGGCAGTACGGCTGACTCGACTTCGGGCGCGCGGTCGGCGGCGGCCGCGATCTCGCAGGCCAGCGCGTTCCAGGCGAGGTCGAGGGCTGCCCGCATGCGGCGGTCGCGGCCGAGGTCGGAGAGGAACTCGCCGGCGGCGGTGAGCACGGAGCCGGCGGTGAAGGCGGCCCATTCGGCGTCGTCGGAGGGGCCCAGGCGGAGGGGTTCGGGGGGCTGGTTGAGGGCGATGGGGACGGGGAGGGTGGTGGTGGCGTTCTGCTCGGCGAAGGTGTCGAGTTCGCGGGTGAGGCGGCGGGTCCATTCGGGCATGCGGGCGGCGCGGTGCCGGGCCGCGGGCCAGCCGGCGGCGTCGCCTGCGGCGAGTCCCAGGAGGAGGCCGCGGATGCGGTCGCGGGCGAGGGCCGGGGGCGCGGGTGCGGCCGGGGGCGGGTGGGGCGTCCGGCTGCCCGCCGGTGGGGGTGCCGCTGCGCCCACCCTCCCCCAAGCTCCTGCGGAGCAGGGAGGGACCCCCACGCATTCGCGGCACGATTGCCCGCAGCTGGGTGGGACATCAAGCCCGTCCGGCGTTTGAGGACGAGGCCGGAGGCCGATCAGGGGCGCGGGGAACTGCGCGAACGGCCCCGACGGCGCGGCAGCCGCCAGCGGCGGGTCAGCGGCACCCCCGGCAGCGCCGCCGTCCGAGCGGAAGGCGCCCACCGCGCCGCCGTCCGGGGAGAAGGCGCCGAAGGCGCCCACCGCGCCGCCGTCCGGGCCCGAGGCGGTCATGACGTCACCGGGCCCGCGGGTGTCAGGAGGTCCGCGATGTCGAGAACGTGGTAGCCCGCCATCGAGGGGAGGCAGCTGCCGCGCGCCGGGGTGATCACGCGCGCCCAGTCGGCGGGTACGGCGGCGGAGCCGCCCAGCGCTCCGGAGAGGGCGCCGGCGACCGCCGCCGTGGTGTCGGCGTCGCGCCCCATGTTGACGGCGGTGAGGACCGAGGCGGGGAAGTCACCGGCCGCGGCGGCGAACGCGCCGAAGGCCAGCCCGACTGCCTCGGGCGCCAGGTCGGTCCAGGGGTAGCCGCCGATGACGACGGCGGAGCGCACCGCGCGCTCGGTGCCGAGGCGGGTGATGCCGCGGTCCAGCCGGGAGCGCTGGGCCGCGGCGACCGCCCGGCGCAGCGAGCGCGCGGTCCAGGAGTCCTCGGGGACGACGGAGAGCGCGGCGGCGATGACCGCGTCGGTGGTCCGGGCGACCATCGCGGCCGCGACCCCGGCGGCCACGGCCTGGCCGCCGTAGATGCCCTCGCCGTCATGGCTGACCGTGCCGTCCACCGCGACCAGCCGGGCGGCCTCGGCGGGCCGGCCCGCTGCGTGTACGCCGAAGGGCGCGGCCCGCATCGCCAGTCCGTCGCTCCAGGCATGACGGTGCTGGGCGGAAATCGGTGCGGCCAGGCCCCGGCGGAGGTTCTCCAGGGTGCCGCGTTCGCTGAACCCGGCGCCGCGGAAGGGGCCCTCGTCCAGGTCGGCGATCCACTGGTGCCAGGCGGCCTCGACGTGCGCCACGGTGAGCGCCGAGCCGTGTTCGGCCAGCAGCAGGCCGGAGAAGATGGCGTATTCGGTGTCATCGGTGCCTGCCGGGTCCTCCGCGACGAAGCCTTCGATGCGGCCCCAGCGGCGGCGGATCTGTGAGGGCTTCATGTTCTCGGCGGGGGCGCCGAGCGCGTCGCCCACGGCGAGGCCCAGGAGCGCGCCGCGGCCCCGGTCCCGCAGCTCGGCGGGGTGGTCACCCGGGGTGACCGGGAGGGGCGAGGGGGCGTGCGGTGTGCTCATGTGCGTGCCCTTCCGCCGGCCGGTCCGGATGCGTACGCGTCTGAGGGATGGTAGGGCCGGTTTGCCGCGAATAGGGGGACATCCCGCCGGATCGGAGGGATGTCGCACTGGCCGGATCGCGAGGGTTGCCAAACCGTGTGTGTGATCCAGATCTCAGGATGATCGCTTCGGTAAAGCCGCAGGTCAGAGCGGTAAGTACGGCCTTCCTTGCTAGCGCGAAGGGGTGTGAGGCGCCTAACTTCAATGGTGTTGCAGGGGGAAGCGCCGCTCATCGGCCCACACCTCGCGAGGGAGGGAGAGGTCCCTATGTCCGTCATTGATGTCATGGACGCGTCGGCTTCGACGCATGTTGCCCACCGTGACAACCACACGCACCGTGACGTGAACGGCGGCTGGCTGCGGCCGGCCGTATTCGGCGCGATGGACGGCCTGGTGTCGAACCTCGCCCTGATGACGGGTGTGGCCGGCGGTTCGGTCTCGCAGCAGACGATCGTCATCACGGGCCTGGCCGGACTGGCCGCCGGTGCCTTCTCGATGGCCGCGGGCGAGTACACCTCGGTCGCCTCGCAGCGCGAGCTGGTCCAGGCCGAGCTGGACATCGAGCGCCGTGAGCTGCGCAAACACCCCAAGGACGAGCAGGCGGAGCTGGCCGCGCTGTACGAGTCGCGCGGGGTGGAGCCCAGGCTCGCCCGCGAGGTGGCCGCGCAGCTCTCCAAGGACCCGGAGCAGGCGCTGGAGATCCACGCCCGCGAGGAGCTGGGTATTGACCCCTCCGACCTGCCCTCGCCGCTGGTCGCCGCCGCGTCCTCCTTCGGCTCCTTCGCGCTGGGCGCGCTGCTGCCGGTCCTGCCGTACCTGCTGGGCGCCTCCGCGCTGTGGCCCGCCGTGCTGCTCGCACTCCTGGGACTTTTTGCCTGCGGTGCGGTTGTTGCCCGGGTGACGGCACGGTCCTGGTGGTACAGCGGACTGCGCCAGTTGGCCCTCGGCGGCGCAGCCGCGGGTGTGACATACGTCCTGGGCGCACTGTTCGGAACCGCCGTAGGGTGACGCCCTATGCGTGCAGACGCATAATTAACCTGTTACTTCGCGGTTTCAGGTTTGGTACAGCGGGCATATGGCTCTGGCGCCGGAGGCAACGTCGCTTCACGGTGATCCGCGCTGTCGGACGATGATCTGTCCCACCGCGTACTTCGATCCACCGCCAAGTGGGCGGTGTCCGCATGTTGGAAGCCCCTATCCGATTCACGAGATCGGGGTCATCCTGTAACCTGCACGCAAAATTTCGCGGAGGGCCAACGTCGTCCCTCGGCACTGCACATGCCACGACGACGTTGGGAGAGCCGATGCGTTCCGCGTCCACGCACTCCGCGACCACCGGCAGCGCTACCAGCGCCGCCTGGTCGCCCATGGACGGGCGCCCCGCCCAGCAGGGGATGTACGACCCGCGCAACGAGCACGACGCCTGCGGTGTCGGCTTTGTCGCGACCCTCACCGGTGAGGCGAGCCACGCGCTGGTCGAGCAGGCCCTGACCGTCCTGCGGAACCTCGAACACCGCGGCGCCACCGGCTCCGAGCCCGACTCCGGCGACGGCGCGGGCATCCTGCTCCAGATTCCCGACGCCTTCCTGCGCGAGAACGTCACCTTCGAGCTCCCGGAGGCGGGCGCGTACGCCGCGGGCATCGCCTTCCTGCCCGCGGACGCCGAGGACGCGGCCGCCGCCGTCTCGAAGATCGAGACGATCGCGTCCGAAGAGGGTCTGAACGTCCTCGGCTGGCGTGTCGTGCCCGTCGCCCCGCAGCTGCTCGGCAACGGCGCCCGCGCCACCATGCCCGCCTTCTCGCAGCTCTTCGTCGCGGACGGTGCGAACACCGGACTGGCGCTGGACCGCAAGGCGTTCGTGCTGCGCAAGCGCGCCGAGCGCGAGGCCGGCGTGTACTTCCCGTCGCTGTCCGCGCGCACGATCGTGTACAAGGGCATGCTGACCACCGGGCAGCTGGAGCCGTTCTTCCCGGACCTGTCCGACCGCCGCTTCGCCACCGCCATCGCGCTGGTCCACTCGCGGTTCTCCACCAACACCTTCCCGAGCTGGCCGCTGGCCCACCCGTACCGCTTCGTCGCGCACAACGGCGAGATCAACACGGTCAAGGGCAACCGCAACTGGATGCGGGCCCGCGAGTCCCAGCTCGCCTCGAAGCTCTTCGGCGAGTCCACCGAGACGCTGGAGCGCCTGTTCCCCGTCTGCACGCCGGACGCCTCCGACTCCGCGTCCTTCGACGAGGTCCTGGAGCTGCTCCACCTCGGCGGCCGCTCGCTGCCGCACTCCGTGCTGATGATGGTCCCGGAGGCGTGGGAGAACTCCCCCTCCATGGACCCGGCCCGGCGCGCCTTCTACCAGTACCACTCCACGATGATGGAGCCCTGGGACGGCCCGGCCTGTGTCACCTTCACCGACGGCACCCAGGTCGGCGCGGTCCTGGACCGCAACGGCCTGCGCCCCGGCCGCTACTGGGTCACCGACGACGGCCTCGTCGTGCTCTCCTCCGAGGTCGGCGTCCTGGACATCGACCCCTCCAAGGTCGTCCGCAAGGGCCGCCTGCAGCCCGGCCGGATGTTCCTCGTGGACACCGCCGAGCACCGCATCGTCGAGGACGACGAGATCAAGGGCGCCCTCGCCGCCGAGCACCCGTACGCGGAGTGGCTGGAGGCCGGCGAGATCGAGCTGGAGGACCTCCCCGAGCGCGAGCACATCGTGCACACCCACGCCTCGGTCACCCGCCGCCAGCAGACCTTCGGCTACACCGAGGAAGAGCTGCGCGTCCTCCTCGCGCCGATGGCCAAGGCCGGTGCCGAACCCATCGGTTCGATGGGCACGGACTCGCCGATCGCCGCGCTCTCCGAGCGTCCCCGGCTGCTCTTCGACTACTTCACCCAGCTGTTCGCGCAGGTCACCAACCCGCCGCTGGACGCCATCCGCGAGGAGCTGGTCACCTCGCTGATCTCCTCGCTGGGCCCGCAGGGCAACCTCCTGGAGCCGACCGCGGCCTCCTGCCGCAGCGTCACCCTGCCCTTCCCGGTGATCGACAACGATGAGCTGGCCAAGCTCATCCACATCAACGCCGACGGCGACATGCCGGGGATGACGGCCGTCACCCTCTCCGGCCTGTATCGCGTGCACGGCGGCGGCGAGTCCCTCGCGGCCCGCATCGCGGAGATCTGCGCCGAGGCCGAGGCCGCCATCGAGGACGGCGCGCGCCTGATCGTGCTGTCCGACCGGCACTCCGACGCCGAGCACGCGCCGATCCCGTCGCTGCTGCTCACCTCGGCCGTCCACCACCACCTCATCCGTACGAAGCAGCGCACCCAGGTGGGCCTGCTCGTCGAGGCCGGTGACGTCCGCGAGGTGCACCACGTCGCGCTGCTGATCGGCTACGGCGCCGCCGCGGTCAACCCGTACCTGGCCATGGAGTCCGTCGAGGACCTGGTCCGGGCCGGCACCTTCCTGCCCGGCGTCGAGGCCGAGACCGCCATCAAGAACCTGATCAAGGCGCTCGGCAAGGGCGTCCTGAAGGTCATGTCCAAGATGGGCATCTCCACCGTCGCCTCCTACCGCGGCGCGCAGGTCTTCGAAGCCGTCGGCCTGGACGAGGAGTTCGTCGACACCTACTTCCACGGCACCGCCACCAAGATCGGCGGCGCGGGCCTGGACGTCGTCGCCAAGGAGGTCGCCCAGCGGCACGCCAAGGCGTACCCGGCCTCCGGGATCGCCCCGGCGCACCGCGCGCTGGACATCGGCGGCGAGTACCAGTGGCGCCGCGAGGGCGAGCCGCACCTCTTCGACCCGGAGACCGTCTTCCGCCTGCAGCACTCCGCGCGCTCGGGCCGGTACGACATCTTCAAGAAGTACACCGAGCGGGTCAACGAGCAGTCCGAGCGGCTGATGACGCTGCGCGGCCTCTTCGGCTTCAAGTCGGACCGCCCCTCGATCCCGATCGAGGAGGTCGAGCCGGTCAGCGAGATCGTCAAGCGGTTCTCCACCGGCGCCATGTCGTACGGCTCCATCTCGCAGGAGGCGCACGAGACCCTCGCCATCGCCATGAACCAGCTGGGCGGCAAGTCCAACACCGGTGAGGGCGGCGAGGACCCGGAGCGCCTGTACGACCCGGCGCGCCGCTCCTCCATCAAGCAGGTCGCCTCCGGCCGCTTCGGTGTCACGAGCGAGTACCTGGTCAACTCCGACGACATCCAGATCAAGATGGCCCAGGGCGCCAAGCCCGGTGAGGGCGGTCAGCTGCCCGGCCACAAGGTCTACCCGTGGGTCGCCAAGACGCGGCACTCGACGCCGGGCGTGGGCCTGATCTCCCCGCCGCCGCACCACGACATCTACTCCATCGAGGACCTGGCTCAGCTGATCCACGACCTCAAGAACGCGAACCCGCAGGCGCGGATTCACGTGAAGCTGGTCTCCGAGGTCGGCGTCGGCACCGTCGCCGCGGGTGTCTCCAAGGCGCACGCGGACGTCGTCCTGATCTCCGGCCACGACGGCGGTACGGGCGCCTCGCCGCTCACCTCGCTGAAGCACGCCGGTGGCCCCTGGGAGCTCGGCCTCGCCGAGACCCAGCAGACGCTGCTGCTCAACGGCCTGCGCGACCGCATCGTCGTCCAGACCGACGGCCAGCTGAAGACCGGCCGTGACGTCGTGATCGCCGCCCTGCTGGGCGCCGAGGAGTACGGCTTCGCGACCGCCCCGCTGGTGGTCTCCGGCTGCGTCATGATGCGCGTCTGCCACCTGGACACCTGCCCGGTCGGCATCGCCACGCAGAACCCGACGCTGCGCGACCGCTTCAGCGGCAAGGCCGAGTACGTCGTCAACTTCTTCCAGTTCATCGCCGAGGAGGTCCGCGAGCTCCTCGCCGAGCTGGGCTTCCGCAGCCTGGAGGAGGCCGTCGGCCACGCCGAGCTGCTGGACACCACCCAGGCCGTGAACCACTGGAAGGCGCAGGGCCTGGACCTGGCCCCGCTGCTGCACGTGCCCGAGCTGCCCGAGGGCGCCGTCCGCCACCAGATCACCGTGCAGGACCACGGCCTGGAGAAGGCGCTGGACAACCAGCTCATCAAGCTGGCGGCCGACGCGCTCGCCGCGGACACCGCGGAGGAGGCCCAGCCCGTACGGGCGCAGGTCGCCATCCGCAACATCAACCGCACGGTCGGCACCATGCTGGGCCACGAGGTGACGAAGAAGTTCGGTGGCGCGGGCCTGCCCGACGACACCATCGACATCACCTTCACCGGCTCGGCCGGCCAGTCCTTCGGCGCGTTCCTGCCCCGCGGCGTGACGCTGCGCCTGGAGGGCGACGCCAACGACTACGTCGGCAAGGGCCTCTCCGGCGGCCGCGTCATCGTCCGCCCGGACCGCGGCGCCGACCACCTGGCCGAGTACTCCACCATCGCGGGCAACACCCTCGCCTACGGCGCCACCGGCGGCGAGCTCTACCTCCGCGGCCGGGTCGGCGAGCGCTTCTGCGTCCGCAACTCCGGCGCCACGGTGGTCTCCGAGGGCGTGGGCGACCACGGCTGTGAGTACATGACCGGCGGTAACGCGGTCGTGCTCGGTGAGACGGGCCGCAACTTCGCGGCCGGCATGTCCGGCGGTTTCGCCTACGTCATCGACCTGGACAAGGCCAACGTCAACAAGGAGCTCGTCGACGCGGTCCACGACACGCTGGACGAGACCGACAAGCAGTGGCTGCACGACGTGGTGCGCCGCCATCACGAGGAGACCGGCTCCACCGTCGCCGAGAAGCTCCTCGCCGACTGGGATGCCGCGGCCGCGCGCTTCAGCAAGGTCATCCCGCCCACGTACAAGGCAGTGCTCGCCGCCAAGGACGCCGCTGAGCAGGCCGGACTCTCCGAGTCCGCGACCCACGAGAAGATGATGGAGGCGGCGACCAATGGCTGACCCCAAGGGCTTCCTGAACCACGACCGCGAGGTCGCCGAGACCCGTCCCGTCGAGGAGCGGGTCAAGGACTGGAACGAGGTCTACCGGCCCGGCTCCCTGCTGCCGATCATCAGCAAGCAGGCGTCGCGCTGCATGGACTGCGGCATCCCGTTCTGCCACAACGGCTGTCCGCTGGGGAACCTCATCCCCGAGTGGAACGACTACGCGTACCGCAACGACTGGGAGGCCGCGAGCGAGCGGCTGCACGCGACCAACAACTTCCCGGAGTTCACCGGTCGCCTCTGCCCCGCGCCGTGCGAGGCCGCCTGTGTGCTGGGCATCAACCAGCCGCCGGTGACCATCAAGAACGTCGAGGTCTCCATCATCGACAAGGCGTGGGACAACGGGGACGTCACCCCGCAGCCGCCCGAGCGCCTGTCCGGCAAGACCGTCGCCGTCATCGGCTCGGGCCCGGCGGGTCTCGCCGCCGCCCAGCAGCTGACCCGCGCGGGTCACACCGTCGCCGTCTACGAGCGCGCGGACCGTATCGGTGGTCTCCTCCGCTACGGCATCCCCGAGTTCAAGATGGAGAAGCGGCACATCAACCGCCGTATCGAGCAGATGCGCGCGGAGGGCACCAAGTTCCGCACCGAGACGGAGATCGGCCGCGACATCGACGCCGCGAAGCTGCGCCGTCGCTACGACGCCGTCGTGATCGCCGCGGGCTCGACCACCTCCCGCGACCTGCCGGTCCCCGGCCGTGAGCTCAACGGCATCCACTTCGCGATGGAGTACCTGCCGCTGGCCAACAAGGTGCAGGAGGGCGACCTGACGACGCCCCCCATCACCGCCGAGGGCAAGCACGTGGTGGTCATCGGCGGCGGTGACACCGGCGCGGACTGCGTCGGCACGGCCCACCGCCAGGGCGCGGCCTCCGTGACCCAGCTGGAGATCATGCCCAAGCCGGGCGAGGAGCGGAACGAGGGCCAGCCCTGGCCGACGTTCCCGATGCTCTACAAGGTCACCTCCGCGCACGAGGAGGGCGGCGAGCGGATCTACTCCGTGAACACCACCCACTTCGAGGGCGACGAGGACGGCAACGTCCAGGCACTGCACCTGGTCGAGGTGGAGTTCAAGGACGGCAAGCTGGAGCAGAAGCCCGGCACCGAGCGGAAGATCCCCGCCCAGCTGGTCACCCTCGCCATGGGCTTCACCGGCACCGACAAGGAGAACGGCCTCGTCGAGCAGTTCGGCCTGGAGCTGGACGAGCGCGGCAACATCGCGCGCAACGCCGAGTTCGAGACCAACGTCCCCGGCGTCTTCGTCGCCGGTGACGCGGGCCGCGGCCAGTCGCTGATCGTGTGGGCCATCGCCGAGGGCCGCTCCGCGGCCAAGGGCGTGGACCGCTTCCTGACCGGCGCCTCCTCGCTGCCCGCCCCGATCAAGCCGACGGACCGCGCCCTGGCGGTGTGATGCCCGTACGGCCCTGAGTGTCCCGTACAACGGCGTACGGAACAGAGATGCGGCGCCTGCCCCTTCCCCGACCGGTGAGGGCAGGCGCCGCACATGTATTCAGTTGCCGGGGCTCAGCCCTCGTCCTCCACCAGCCGGGCCGGGAAGCCGCCCGTGGCGATCGGACCCCAGCGCCGGGGCGTGATCCGGATGATCGACTTGCCCTGCTTGATCATGGCCGCGCGGTACTCGTCCCAGTCCGGGTGCTCACCGGAGATGTTGCGGAAGTACTCCACCAGCGGCTCGACCGAGTCCGGCGCGTCGAGGACCTCGGCCTCCCCGTCGACCTGCACCCAGGGGCCGTTCCACTCGTCGGAGAGGACGATCAGGCTGACGGACGGCGCGCGGCGCGCATTGCGTACCTTGGCACGCTCCGGGTACGTCGAGATCACGATCCGCCCCGAGTCGTCCACGCCGCAGGTCAACGGCGAGCCCTGAGGGGTGCCGTCGGACCGGCGGGTCAGCAGGATGGCACGGTGCCGGGGCCGGACGAACTCCAGCAGCTCGGGGAGTTCGACCTTCTTGTTCGTCGCGATGGAAGGGCTCATACCGGCGAGCCTAGGCGCTGGAGCGCGCTCGAAGCCTCACCGGCGCGGGCCGCCGCCCGCAGCTCCTACGTGTCGCACTCCAGCTCCGTGCGGCACAGGGCGCAGCGGGCGCGGAGGGGGCCGCGTACGGGGAGCCGGATGCGCTGGTGGCAGACCGGGCACGGGAAGGAGACGCGGAGCGGGCCCGGACCGTCGAAGGCGTAGCCGGCGTCCGGCGGCGGGCCGGGGGAGCGGCGCGGCACCCGCGCGGCGCGCCGGTCCTTCGCGTACCGCCACCGGTCGGCCCGGCCCGCGGCGGCCAGCGGCGGCTGCCGGGTGTCGTGCAGCGCCCGCAGCCGCCCCGCGCGGTAGGCGTCGTACGCCTGCGGGCTGGTGAACCACGGCGCCGGGTCCTCGCCGAAGAACAGCGCCCGCTTGGCGAGGACGTAGCCGAACTCCTCGGGGGTGAGGTAGCCCAGCTTCTGCGAGGACGTGCCGTGCTCGCGGTAGGCGTCCAGCAGCAGCCAGCCCGCGCCGAGGTAGGCGGTCGCGGTGTCGGTGAGGATCTCGTTGGCGTGCGTGCCGGGGAAGGACAGGCCGAGGCGGTGCAGGTAGATGTGCATCACCTCGTGCGCGAGCGCGGCGGCGATGTCCCGGCGGTGGTTGCGGAAGCGGTCGTTGAGCTCGATGAAGTACTCGGGGCCCGCGGTCAGTTCGACGTGCGCCGCGTGCCGCATCCCGCGGAACGAGACGATCATGCGGGCGTCCGGCAGCCGCAGATGCGCCACCATCGCCCGGGCCACCCGCGCCACGCCCAGGTGCAGATCCTCCTCGTCGCCGAACGCCGCGTCGACGGGCGGCACGGCGGTCTCGAAGGTGCGCACGGTGTCGTACGACATCCGTTTGTACAGCGCGGTCACGGCCGCCCGGACCGTCTCCAGATGCGGATAGCCGTGCACGACCTCGCTGCCGGGACGGGTGTCTCCCACTGCCACCCGACCACTGTACGGGCGGCGCTGACCGGACGGTACGGGACGTACTGCCCACGGTGGCAGGGGAATTGAGCGGCTGGACACTCTTGTCACACTTGTCGCGCGTTCCACATAATCACAGGGCGCTTTACGGGCTCGCCCCCACCGGGTCCGGACGCCTTTTCGTGCGCTGCCGTTTTTGCCGCCGGTTCTTTTGCCGGTTCTTGTTCCACGCGGCGGTGGACACCGGGTCCGGTGTTGGCATGAGCCCGTCATTGACAGCCAGTCTTTGGCGCGCAACCCCCCACGAAAGGAAGCCCGTTGAGCTACCTGAAGCACATCAAGAGAGCGACCGCCATCGGAGCCGTGGCACTCGCCGCCGTCAGCCTCCAGCCCGGCACGGCCAGTGCGGAGACCCCCGCCCGGGACGGCGGCGACCGCCCGACGGTCGTCGGCGGCACCCCCGCAAAGCAGGGCGAATTCCCGTTCATGGTGCGGCTGTCGATGGGCTGCGGCGGCGCGCTGTACGCCAAGGACGTCGTACTGACCGCCGCTCACTGCGTGGACGGCAGCGGCCCGAACACCTCGATCACGGCCACCGCCGGCGTCGTGGACCTCAAGGACTCCGCCGCCGTGAAGGTGAAGTCCACCGAGGTCCTGCAGGCTCCGGGCTACGACGGCAAGGGCAAGGACTGGGCGCTGATCAAGCTCGCCAAGCCGATCGATAACCTCCCCACCCTGAAGATCGCCGAGGACGACAAGTTCAACACCGGCGACTTCACGATAGCCGGATGGGGCGCCGACAAGGAGGGCGGCCAGCAGCAGCGGTACCTGCTCAAGGCCGAGGTGCCGTTCATCGACGACGCCACCTGCGAGCAGGCGTACGGCGCCGACCTGACGCCCGGCGAGGAGATCTGCGCCGGCAAGCTGGACACCGGCGGCGTGGACACCTGCCAGGGCGACTCCGGCGGCCCGATGTTCCGCAAGGACGACGCCGGCGAGTGGCTCCAGGTCGGCATCGTCAGCTGGGGCGAGGGCTGCGCGCGGCCGGGCAAGCCCGGCGTGTACACCGAGGTGAGCGCGTTCGCCGCGGACATCAAGAAGGGTGCCGCGCAGCTCGGCGGCTGACCCGTCGCGGGCGGTGCCGCGCGTGGTGGCGCCGCCCGTTAGTCCAACATCTGTCCCTTCTTTGTCCATGGGCGCATCCGTCGCACGCGCAGCACGCTGTCCGGCGACAGCCAGTACCGGTGCGAAGGAGGACCGTGCGCGTGAACGAACCCACAGGTGACGGGCGCAACCCCAGCCGCAGGACCGTCGTCGCCACCACCGCGCTCGCCGCCCTCGGCACCGCGCTGCCCCTCGGCGCCGCGTCCGCGTACGCGGCGCCGAGGGCGGGCGAGGCCGTGCTCCGCTCCGATCAGCTCCAGGTCCGCGTGGACACCGCCTTCCCGCGCGTCCTCGCGTACACCGACACCGGTACCGGCGCCGTGCTGCACGGACAGGCGACGCCGGTCACCCAGGTCGTCATCGACGGCACGCCCCGCACTCCCGAGGTCACCGCGCGGCCCTCCACCGACCGCATCGCCTACACCCTCGCCTTCGACGGCGGCACCGAGATCGGCGTGGAGATCGCGGTCGAGGGCTGGCAGGTCCACTGGCGGGTCACGAGGATCGCCGACACCGCCGCGCTGCGCGTCGGCACCCTGCAGATCCCCGCGCTCGCGCTGCTCAGCGTCCGCAGCGACCAGCCCGGCGCGACGCTCCTCGCGGCCCGGATCGAGCTGGACAAGGCCAAGAGCGGCGACACCCTCGTCCGGGTCACGGACGGCACGCCCGCCGACGCCGCGCCCCTGGGCTGCGCGTACGCCGTGGTCGCCACCGACAAGCTGGCCGCCGCCGTGGAAACCAACACCGTCCACGACAAGCCCTCCGCCACCACGACCTGGGAGAACGGCCGACTCTGGCGGCAGACCGTACAGCGCGACGGCCACGTCGAGGCGCGGCTCGCGTGCGGCCAGTGGACCCACCGCGCGGCCACCGCGCCCGTGGACGCCACCGAACCGCTGCCCTACGCCACCGTGATCCTCACCCGCGACCGCAACGGCGACGGCCGCGTCGACTGGCAGGACGCCGCCATCGCGCTGCGCGACATCATGGTCATGCCGCTCGGCGCGGACGAGCAGCATCTGCGCGTCGTCCCGCACATCCCCTTCAACTTCGCCAGCCAGGCCACCAATCCGTTCCTCGCCACCCTCGACAACGTCAAGCGGATCTCCCTCGCGACGGACGGACTGCGGCAGTTCACGCTGCTGAAGGGGTATCAGTCGGAGGGGCACGATTCGGCGCACCCGGACTACGGCGGCAACTACAACCAGCGCGCGGGCGGCCTGAAGGACCTCAACGCCCTGGTCCGCGCCGGAAAGAAGTGGAACAGCGACTTCGCCGTCCACGTCAACGCCACCGAGTCCTACCCCGTCGCCAACGCCTTCTCCGAGACGCTCGTCGACAAGAACAACGAGCAGTGGGACTGGCTCGACCAGTCCTACCGCATCGACGCCCGCCGCGATCTGGTCTCCGGCGACATCGCAGCGCGCTTCCAGCAGCTCCGCGACGAGACCGACCCGGCCCTGAACATGCTCTACATCGACGTCTTCCGCGAGTCCGGCTGGAACTCCGACCGGCTCCAGCGCCACCTGCGCGACCAGGGGTGGCTGGTGACCACGGAATGGGGGCACGGCCTGGAACGCTCCGCGCTGTGGTCCCACTGGGCGACGGAAGTCGACTACGGACCGGACACCTCCCGGGGCATCAACTCCCGGCTCATTCGCTTCGTCCGGAACCACCACAAGGACGTCTTCGCCGACAAGTGGCCGACCCTGCTGGGCATCCCGCGCACCGGCAACTTCGAGGGCTGGGTCGGCAAGACCGACTGGACCGCTTTCTACCGGCTGATCTGGACGGACAGCCTGCCCGCCAAGTACCTCCAGGCGTACCCCATCAAAACCTGGACCGACCACGAGATCACCTTCGAGGGCCCGACCCGCACGGTCGTCTCCGACGCCGACGGCGGCAAGCGCCGCATCACCACGGACGGCCGCTTGGTCTACGACGACGGGGTGTATCTGCTGCCGTGGGAGCCGCGCCGCGCCACCGATCCGGCGAAGCTGTACCACTACCACCCCAAGGGCGGCACGACGACCTGGACGTTGCCGCGCGGCTGGATGACCGGGACGGTGTACCTGTACCGCCTCACCGACCAGGGCCGCGCCGACGAGAAGCGGCTGCCGGTCAAGGGCGGCAAGGTCACCATCGAGGCCGCGGCCGGCGTCCCGTACGTCGTCCGCAAGGAGCGGGCCGCACCCCAGGAGGACCCCCGCTGGGGCGAGGGCACCGGCCTGGCCGACCCCGGCTTCCACTCCGGCACGCTCGACGGCTGGCAGGTGAGCGGCCCGGCGACGGTCCGCGCGAGCGCGCTGGGCGACTACGAGCTGGTGATCGGCGCGGGTGGCGCGGCGGCCGTCGCCCGCCGCCTGGACCGCCTCGCGCCCGGTACGTACGCGGCATCCGTGCAGGTCGAGGTGGGCGAGAAGGCGGGGCAGCGGCGCCGCGCCGAGCTGACTGTACGCACCGCCGACGGGGTCACCGCGGCCAACTGGACCGAGACCTCCACGGCCGGTAACTACGTCGCCGCCGACCGCAAGCACGGCACCCGCTTCCAGCGGATGTTCACCTACTTCACCGTTCCCGAGGGCGGCGGACCGGTGACGCTGGCCCTGAAGGCGGCGGCCGGACAGGCGCGCGTCCGCTTCGACAACGTACGAGTGGTGGCCGCCTCCCGTACGGAGAAGGACGGCACCCTCGCCTACGAGGACTTCGAGCACGTGCCGCAGGGCTGGGGCGTCTTCGTGAAGGGCGACGCGGGCGGCGCGAACGACCCGCGCACCCACATCGCCCAGCGGCACGCGCCCTACACCCAGCGCGGCTGGAACGGCAAGGCCATCGACGATGTGATCGACGGCGGCCAGTCGCTGAAGTCGCGCGGCGAGAACGGCGGACTGGTCTACCGGACCGTGCCGCACACCGTGCGCTTCGCACCGGGGCGCCGTTACCGGGTCACCTTCCGGTACGAGAACGAGAAGGCGGACCAGTACGCCTGGGTCACGGCGGTGGACGATCCGGCGGCGCGCGAGCTGAGCCGCACCCCGCTCCCCGTCGCCACCGGACCCACCGTCCACTCCTACGAGTTCACCGCGCCGGAGAAGGGCGAGGCGTGGGTGGGGCTGCGGAAGACCGGAGGCGACGGGAAGGCGGAGTTCGTGCTGGACGGGTTCGAGGTCAGGGAGGTGTGAGCCGTTCGGGGGGGGGCGGGCCCGGCGGCACGCTTCAAGGCACCAGCCGCGGTGCCCCCGCCCCCTGGTCGGTCCCCTCAAGCTCCAGTACGAGCACCTCGTTCGGGCCCTCGCGCAGGCACGGGCCCGGTACGTACAGTGCGCGCTGCGGGCCTGCTGACCAGTACCGTCCCAGCGGGAAGCCGCCGATCCATACGAAGCCCCGCGTCCAGCCGGGCAGCTCCAGCAGCGCGTCCCCGACACCGCCGACCGGCACGGTCACGGTTCCGCGATGCAGCCCACGCGCCCCCGCCCCGGGGCCCGCCCCGAAGGCCAACTTCCCCACCGCCCCCGCGTCCTCCAGCGCGTCCAGCCGCAGCCCGCGCGCCCGTACGTCGTGCACGTACTGCCGCTCGTGCAGCACCCCGCCCGTGATGCCCTTCGGCTCGCCCAGCCGCGGCCCGTAGTTGACCCGCCCCAGCGACTCCACCCACAGCTCCGCCTCCGCCGGGCCCGGCACCGGCCCGAGCACGGCCTCCTCGGTGTCCAGTACGGGCCCCGGCACCCCGGCCACGAACGTCACCGCCCGGTCCCGCAACCCCCGGACCCGCAGCTCGTACGGCCCCCGCGGTCCCGGCACCCGTGTCCGGTACCGCACTACCCCGCGGTCCACGTCCAGCTCCTCGAACGTCGGCGGCGCCCCCGACCGCAGCTCGGGACCGCCCAGCCCGTCCAGTACCGCGTCCATCGGCGCCCAGCCCGTCAGCCGCACCTCCGCCGGCGCGGCCAGCACCGGCTGCGGCGCGGGCGGTTCCGGCAGCGGCCCGTCGGCGTACGGCGCCAGCACCTCCCTGAACCGCCAGAACTTCGCCGTCGGCCTGCCCCGCTCGTCGACGGGCGCGTCGTAGTCGTACGACGTCACGGTCGGCAGCAGCGCGCCGTCCTGCAGCGCACCGCCCCGGTTCGCCCCCGCCCAGCCGCCGAAACTCGTCCCGCCGTGCGCCATGTAGATGTTCACCGACGCACCGCACTCCAGGACCTCGCGCAGTGCGTTCGCGGCGTCCTCCGGATCCCGTGCAGCCGCGGCGTCTCCGTCCTCCGGCCCGGCGCTCCAGTGGGAGAACCACCCGCACCAGAACTCCATGCACATCAGCGGCCCGTCCGGCCGGTGGCGGCGCAGCGTCGCGAACGCCTCCCGCGCGCCGGACCCGAAGTTGACCGTCGCGAGCACGCCCGGCACGCTCCCGCCCGTCAGCATGTGGTCCTCCGGGCCGTCGGAGGTGAACAGCGGCACGGTCACGCCGAGCGCGCGCAGCCGGTCGGTGAGATGCGCGAGGTAGGCGGCGTCCGAGCCGTAGGAGCCGTACTCGTTCTCCACCTGGACCATGATCACCGGGCCGCCGCGGTCGCACTGCCGCGCCACCACCTGCGGCAGGACCGCCGCCAGCCACCCGTCCACCGCCCGGAGATACTCCGGATCGCGCGTACGTATCCGCCGCCCCAGCGGCCCGGTCAGCCAGTGCGGCAGCCCGCCGTTCTCCCACTCGGCACAGATGTACGGGCCGGGCCGGACGATCGCCAACAGCCCTGCGCGCCGCACCGCGTCCAGGAACCGGCCGAGCGCCGCCAACTCCCGGAACTCGCCAGGGCGCGGCTCGTGCAGATTCCACGGTACGTACGTCTCCACACAGTTCAGGCCCATCGCCCGCAGCATCGCCAGCCGGTGGTCCCAGTGCCCCTCGTGCACCCGGAAGTAGTGCAGCGCCCCTGACAGGAGCCGTACTGGCCGCCCGTCCAGCGTGAACTCCCGCTCTTCGACGAGGAATTCCCGCCGCCGGTCGGTCCCGTGAGGCGCACTTGTCCGCACGTCACTCGTCTGGCCATCCGCCTTGCTGTCTGCCACGTCGTCCGTCCCGTCGTCCCCGCCCGGCTCGCGTCGGGACCAGCTCACCCCCTGGCGGGGCGGGCGGTCCATGGACAAAGATCGGCGTTGTTTGGACGGAACGTCCCGGGCGGCCGGGGCAGGCGGCCGGCCGACGGAAGGAGCCCGCGTGTACCACACCTGGATGCGCTACTTCACGCCCAGCCCGGTCCACCACCGGCTCGGCCTGGTCTGCCTGGGCGTCGGCCTCCAGCACGGCACGCTGCCCGCCGTCGGGCCGCGCACCCTCGACCACTACGTAGCCGTGATCATCCACGCGGGCGGCGGCTGGTACGCGGACCCCGACGGCACCCGGCACCCCGTCACCGCGCCCGCCCTCCTCTGGCTCACCCCCGGCGTCCCGCACCACTACGGCGCCGACCCGGACAGCGGCTGGGACGAGAGCTTCGTCGACTTCACCGGCCCGGCCACCAGCACGTACACCGAACTCGGCTACATAGAACCCCGCCCCGACCGGCCACTCGTACCGCTCGCCGACACCGCCGCAGCGCGCGCCGCCATCGGCCGCATCGCCCGCGCCGCCCGCCGCGGCAACCCCCTCCTGGAGGTCGAGACCTCCGCCGCGGTACACGAACTGCTCGTCGCGCTGCGCCGCGCCCGTGCCGACACCGACGCCGACGGCGACCCGGTCCTGCAAGCGCTGGCCCGGGACGCCTTCCTGCCGCTCTCCGTCGCCGAACACGCGGCCCGGCACGGCATGAGCCCCGCCGAACTGCGCACCGCCGTACGCCGCGGCGCCGGCTGCAGCCCCAAGGACTACCTCCTCGGCATCCGCCTCGGCCGCGCCAAGGAACTCCTCGCCGCCACCGAACTACCGGTCGCCGCGGTGGCCCGCCGCGTCGGCTACGACGACCCGGCCTACTTCAGCCGCCTCTTCACCCGGAGGGTCGGCACCGCACCGGTCCGCTTCCGCACTCAGCAGGGGCGGACGGTGCCGGGTGGCTGGTCCACCAGGATCCCGGATCCGGACGATCCGCCGGTGGTGAGGGGGGCGGGGTGAGTAGCGTGGCTCCGGGGGCGGTACAGCGGTAGGCAGGGGGCCGGTGCCCGGCCGTCACGGGGAGACTTCCTCCAGCGGCCGGTTGGTGGTCTCCTCGGCGAAGAACGCGGCGGCCAGCGCACCCACGAGGGCCACTCCGCCCAGCGTCACGAAGACCGCGGAGACCTGGCCCCCGCCCGCGTAGATCGCCCCGACCAGCACCGGACCGAGGATCACGCCGAGCCGGTTGAGCGCGCCGCCGACGCTGCAGCCCAGTGCCCGCATCCGCGTCGGGTACAGCTCGGGCGTGTAGAGGTACAGGCAGATGTTCGAGCCGAAGAAGCAGACCGCGGCGAGCGAGGTCCACACCAGTACCTGCACGGGCGTACGGGCACCGAGCGCGCCGAGCACGATCAGCAGCGCGGCCGCGCCGCCGAGGAAGAACGCGAAGACCTTGCGCCGCCCGATCAGGTCGACGGTGAGCGCGACCAGCAGACAGCCGAAGAAACCGGCGACCGAGGTGACCGTCGAGTACATCAGCGCATCGGAGAGCGACAGCCCGTACTGCTTGCCGTAGATCGTCGGCAGCCAGGACGTAATGCCGTAATTGACGAAGTAGCCGGTGAACCACAGCGCCCCGATGACCAGCGTCCGACGCCGGTACCGCCCCGTGAACAGCCCCTTCACGCCGGTCGCGGCGGCTTCGGCGGGGGTGGCGGGGATGGCGGCACGCACTGTCGCAGTGGCGCCGGTCGTACCGCTTGTACTCGTCGTACTTGTTGTGCTCGTTGTGTTCGTCGTACTCGCCGTACTGGTTGTACTCGCCGCGCCTGCGGTGGGGATCGTGGCGACGACCGGCGGGAGCGGGGCCCCCGTCGCCGCGGCGACCTTCGTCTCGATCAGGTCCATCGTCGCCTCGGCCTCGTGCATCCGGCCGCGGTCGGCGAGCCAGCGCGGCGACTCCGGGACGGTGCGCTGCACGAGGATGCAGAGTAGACCCGGGACGGCCGCCACGGCGTACATCCAGCGCCAGCCCAGCGCCGGCACGATCCAGGCCGCTGCCACCGCTCCGATGGTGAGGCCGGCGGGGAAGACCAGTTCGTACAGCAGCACGAAGCGGCCGCGCTTGAAGCTGCGGGTGATCTCGCTGATGAAGGTCGCGGCGACCGGCACTTCACCGCCGATCGCCAGGCCCTGCACGAAGCGCAACAGCATGAAGGGCGTCGGTGACGGGCTCAAGGCCAGCGCGAGCGAGGACAGCCCCGACACGCCGATACAGATCGCGATGATCTTCACACGCCCGATGCGGTCCGCCATCCGCCCCGAGAAGAGCGCGCCGACGAGCATGCCGAGGGAACCGATGGTGAGGACGGCGGTGGCGTCACCGTCCGTGAGGTGCCACTCCTGGCGCAGCTCAGGCATGGCGTAGGCGATCAGCAGCTGGTCGAAGGCTTCGAAGAAGGTCACCATGCCGATGACGATGCGGACGGTGACGTGCCAGCGGGACAGGGGGAGACGTTCGAACCGGGCGGCGATGCCGGCGCGGATGGCGTCGGCGTCACGGCCCGGAGATGCGTCAAGGCTCATCCGGGATTCCTCCAGACCCGGCACGGGGCACGGGCGAGGGATGGGGGAGGGAAAGGGGGGAGTGGGCGGGCGCAGGGGGCGTAGGAGGCCCATGGTGCCGGGAGTGGGGGAGTCCCGTACGTAAGCGCCAAGTGTCTTAGGGCTTAAGTTCTACCGACTCAAGGGGTGTGGAAGTCAAGGGTCTGGCTCAGGCAAATTTTTCGACGGGGACTCTTGCGGGCAATTACTTAAGCGCTTAGATTCCTGGCACTGAGAGAAGCACGCAGAGCAGCACGCAGAGCAGCACCGAGGAAAGCTCCGCGTTTGTGCCGCCACGGGCGCGGACCGCAACCGAAGCGTGTGGAACTACGCGGAAGTTGCTCCGAATGGGGCGTGTACGGCTGCGGGGCCCGCGAGGGTCCGCAGGAGCCTGCGAGGGTCCGCAGGAGCCTGCGGGGCTCCGGGCCGTCCGCGCTCGTTCAGCTCCGTGACCGTACGTAAACCTCCCGCATCCGCCCCCCGTGCCCATCCACTCGCCGATGTCCGCGAACCGACCGATGTCTGGGGAACCACCGATGTCTTCGACCCCCAAACCCCCGATCCCGCCCACGCCGGCGGGGCCCGCCGCGCCGTCCGGGCCGTCCGCGCCCTCCGCCGCGTCCGAGTCCTCCGTGTCGTCCGGGATCTCCGCGTCGTCCGGGGCTTCGGTGCCGCCGGGGTCTTCCGCGTCGGCCGGGGCTTCGGCGGCGACCGGGGCTGCCGCTCCGTCGTCTATGCCCGGGGACGCGGCCGCTGTGGGGGCGTCCCCCGTGGACGCGAGCTCCGTGGCGGCGGCTGCCGTGGACGCGACCACCGCGGACGCGACCACCGCGGACGCGGCGACCGTGAATGTGGCGGCCGTAGACACGGCCTCCGCATCCACGTCCCCCACGTACATCCTCCCGGCCGACGAGATCCTCGCGGCCGGGGCCTGGCGGCCGGGGCGCGGTGCTCCGATCACCACCACCGACCCGGCGACCGGCCAGGTCCTCACCGTCCTCCGCGGCGCTTCGCTCGCCGACGTCGACGAAGCCGCCGAACACGCCGCGCGGGCCGCCGCCGACCCGGCCTGGCGCGACCTGCCCGCACACGAACGCGCCCGCCTGCTGCACCGCATCGCCGCCCTCATCGAAGACGCGGCCGAAGAACTCTCCGCCCTGCAGACCGCCGACACCGGCAAGGCCCGTACCGAGACACGCGCCCTGGTCCACAGCGCCGCCGGCACCTTCCGCTACACCGCCGCCGCCCTGGAGACCGCCGAGGACGCCCTCACCCCCGCCCGCGGCCCGTACGTCACGATGAGCGTCCACGAACCGATCGGCGTCATCGGCGCCATCACCCCCTGGAACTCGCCCATCGCCAGCGACGCCCAGAAACTCGCCCCGGCCCTGGCCGCCGGCAACGCCGTACTCCTCAAGCCCGCCGAATGGACCCCGCTGGTCTCCCTCGCCCTCGGCCGCATCCTCCACCGCGCGCTGACCGAGTACGACCTGCCCACGGCCCTGCTCTCCGTACTCCCCGGACCCGGCCGCGTCATCGGCGATGCGATCGTCCGCCACCCGGCGGTCGGCAAGGTCACCTTCACCGGCGGTACCCGCACCGGCCGCACCCTCGCGCACGCCGCCGCCGACAAGATGATGCCGGTCTCCCTCGAACTCGGCGGCAAGTCACCCACCGTCGTCCTCGAAGACGCCGACGTCGAACAGGCCCTGGCCGGCGTGATGTTCGGCATCTTCTCCTCCAGCGGCCAGAGCTGCATCGCCGGCTCCCGCCTCTTCATCGCCCGCTCCCTGTACGACCACTTCCTCACCGAACTCGTCGCCCGTACACGCAAACTCCGCATCGGCCCCGGCACTGACCCCAGCACCCAGGTCGCCCCCCTGGTCCACCACAAGCACCGGGACGCCGTCGCCGCGTACGTCGACCTCGCCCGCGAGGAAGGCGCCCGCGTCCTGTGCGGCGGCGCGGTACCGGACGGTGAGCAGTACCGCGACGGCGCGTACTACCTGCCCACGATCCTCGACGGCCTGCCGAACTCCGCCCGCACCTGCCAGGAAGAGATCTTCGGCCCGGTCCTGGTCGCCCTGCCCTTCGACGACGAGGACGACCTGGTCACCCAGGCCAACGACTCCGTCTACGGACTGGCCTGCGGCCTGTGGACCAAGGACGCCGCCCGCGCCTGGCGCCTCGCCCGCCGCATCGACGCCGGAACCGTCTGGATCAACACCTACAAGCAATTCAGCATCTCCACCCCCTTCGGCGGCATGAAGGACAGCGGCCTCGGCCGCGAAAAGGGCCGCGACGGCATCCGCGCCCACCAACGCCAAAAGTCCCTCTACTGGAACACCTCATCCAGCCCCCTCCCCTGGGCCACTTGACCGGCCCGGCCTACCTGGTCCGCCTGAGCCGCCTGCTCCGGCTGACCCGTTCCTTGGGAGGCCCGCTTCGGAGCCCCGCCCCGCAGCAGATTGGGGCCCTGCCCCGGAGCCCCGCCCCGCAGCCGATCTGGGGGCCCGCCCCGCCCCCTCCGCCCTCCTCCGCCTCCACCACCAGCCCACCACCGCCCCACCAACCCACCACCGCCCCGCAACCCGCCGGAGTCCGCCCGCGCCCCTTCGGGGGCCCCGCCCCCCGCCCCCCCACCCCCTCCGCCTCCACCTCCCACCACCGGCCACCAACCCACCACCGCCCCCCCCCGCCCCATCAGCCCACCACCGCCCCGCCCCATCGCCCCCCGTACGACTGGAGACAGCGATGTCCCGTACCCCGCACCAGCCTCCGCCCCAGCAGCCCATTGCGCGTCTGCGCTCCCTGCGGTGCGTCGAACTGTTCACCCCCGCCTTCACCGAAGCCGCCGACTTCTACCAGGAGGTCTGGGGCCTGGAGGCCGTCGAGGGTGACCGGGGCGCACGCTGGCTGCGCGGCACGGGCGACGAGCACCACGTCCTCCAGCTGACCCGCGCCGACCGCACCGGACTCGGCCGGATCGCCTTCGCCGTCGCCACCCCCGCGGAGGTCGACGAAGCCGCCCGCCGACTGCTCGCCCGCGGCATCACGCCCGTCACCGGCCCCGGCCCGCTGGACCAGGTCGGCGGTGGCTACGGCCTCCGCTTCACCGACCCCGAGCACCGGCTCATCGAGATCAGCGCCCAGGTCGAGGCCGTCGCCCCGCGGGGGCGCGACGGCGCCGTCCCGGTCGGCGTCACCCATGCCGTCCTCAACACCACCGACATCGACGCCGCCGTCGCCTTCTACTGCGATGTCCTGGGCCTGCGGGTCTCGGACTGGTCGGAACACCAGATGGCGTTCCTGCGCTGCAACGCGGACCACCACTGCATCGCCTTCAACCAGGCCGAATGGGCCTCCCTCAACCACGTCGCGTACGAGATGAGCTCGGTCGACCACTTCATGCGCGGTCTGGGCCGGCTGCGCCACCACGGCATCAACCCTCAGTGGGGGCCGGGGCGACACGGACCCGGTAACAACACCTTTTCCTACTTCACCGACCCTTCCGGTCTCGTCTGCGAATACACCTCCGAGGTCGCCCAGATCGTCGAGGACGCCTGGATCGCCCGCGTCTGGCGCCGGGTACCGGAGCTGTCCGACCTGTGGGGCACCGCAGGCCCCCCGTCACAGGAGATCCGCTCCCACATGGCCGGTCACCCCGACCCCGGCCCCCTCACCCAGCCGGCCCCCCAGGAGATCCCCGCATGACACGCCCGACCACCACGCACAACCCGACGTCGACCACCACGTCGACTCTCCCCTCGGCAACCACAGCCACGACCTCCTCGGCGAACTCTTCGACCACCACGTCAACTGCTCCCTCGGCGAACGCTTCGACCACTACGCCGACCGCCCCCTCGGCAACCCTCCCTCCGACAACCACAGCACGCACCGCCTCGCCGGCACCCGCCACGCCCCCCACCACCCGCAAGGTTGGCCTCGTCGGCTGGGGCGCCATCGGCCGCGTCGTGGGCACCGCGCTCGCCGAGGGGAACGTCCCCGGCGCCGAGCTGATCTGCATCATCGACAACCGTGCTCTCGGCGATGCCCCCGTACCTCAGCTCTCCTTCGAGGACGCCCTCGACCAGTGCGACCTCATCGTCGAAGCGGCGGGCCAGAGCGTCGTCCGCGAGTGGGGCGAACGAGTCCTGCGCTCCGGTACCGACCTCCTCATCGCCTCCACCGGTGCGCTCACCGATGAGGACCTCACCTCCGCTCTCCTCGCCGCCGGCCCGGGGCGTGTGTACTTCACCGGCGGTGCCGTCGGCGGCCTGGACCTGCTGCAGGCCGTACGCTCCCTCGGCCGGCTCACCGACGTCACCCTCACCACCACCAAGCTGCCCAGCACCCTCGAACAGCCCTGGATGGACGAGGACTTGCTGCACCGGATGCGCACGGCCACCGGACCGGTCGAGGTCATGCGCGGCACCGCCCGCGACGTGCCGGTGAAGTTCCCGAAGTCCACCAACGTCGCCGCCTCCGTCGCGTTGGCCGTCGGCGACCTGGATGCCGTACGCGTCCATGTCGTCGCCGACCCGGCGGCCCAGCACACTCGGCACGTCATCGAGGCGTCCGGCAGTCACGGTGTCTACCGCTTCGAAGTGCAGCACCTCCCCGACCCCGGCAACCCCGCCACCAGCCAGGTCGTGCCGTACGCGGTACTGCGCAGCCTCGGCGCCCTCGCCGGGCGGAGGGGGCAGATCCTATGACCGGCCGTACCGCTCATCGCACTCTCCCTTCCTCGTCCGCGTCCCCCACTTCGTCTGAGGCCATCGGGGCGTCCGTTCCTTCCATGTCGTCTCCTTACGATCTCGCCGGGCTGTACGTCGAGGAAGCCGGCGACAGTGGTCCTGTACTGCTGTGTCTGCACGGGATCGGGTCCTCCTCCGCCGCGTTCGCGCCGCAGCTCGCCACGCTGAGCCGGTACGTGCGCGTGGTGGCCTGGGACGCGCCGGGCTACGCCAAGTCCGCCGACCCGGCAGGTCCGTTCACGCTCGACGACTTCGCCGATACCGCCGCAGCCCTCATCCGGCAGCGTGGCGGCCGCGCTCATGTGCTCGGGGTCTCCTGGGGTGGCGTCATCGCCGTGCGGCTCGCCACCCGCCACCCCGAACTCGTCTCCTCTCTGATCGTGGCCGATTCCAGCGCCGGCTCGGGGACCGACCCGGCGAAGGCGGAAGCGATGCGGGCGCGGGCCGACGAGCTGGCCGAAGCCGGCCCCCGCGCCTTCGCCGAACGGCGCGGCCCCCGCCTGGTCTCCGACGCCGCTCCCGACGCTCTCGTCCAGCGCGTCACCGAAACCATGGCGCGCTCCGTGCGGCTGCCCGGCTACCGCTACGCCGCCGAGTCGATGGCCGCCACCGATCTGCGTATCGCCGACCTCGCCGCCGTCGTGGCGCCCACGTTGGTGCTCTGCGGTGACCAGGACCGGGTCACCGGTATCGAAGCGAGCCAGACGCTCACAGCAGGCCTCCATTCCTCCGTGTACGTGATCGTCAAGGACGCCGGTCACCTCGCGAACCAGGAACAGCCCGATGCCTTCGACGCGTGGGTTCTCGCCCACCTCCGAATTTCAGCAGGAATCGCCGAAGCCGGCTGAGGACTGTCCACAGCCCCGCCCATTAGTACGACAAAAGGAAGTTGTAGCCATGCCCATCACCACCACCGACTACGACAACGGCGGCGACCTCGCCCGCTACACCGACTCCCTGATCGCCACCAAGGACTCCCGCGAGCCCGACTGGAACACCCTGGCCTTCCAGGCCAAGGCCGGTGACCAGTACCGCCGTGCCCAGATCCGGTACGTCGGCTCCGGCGCCACCGGTAACCACGAGGGCGACAACCGCGTCCTGCCGTCCGGCGGCTTCACCTTCTCCAACATGCTGCTGCCGCCCGGCGCCGAGGGCCCCGAGCACACCCACCACGACGTCGAAGAGGCGTTCTTCGTCCTGGAGGGCCAGGTCAGGGTCGGTATCCACCGCGGCAAGGACGAGGTCGAGTACCGCACGCTCGGGTACCGCGACATGATCGTCGTGCCGGCCGGTGTGGCCCGGTCCCTCAAGAACGAGGGCGACACCGACGCCCTCTTCTGCGTCGTCATCGGCACGCAGAAGCCGCAGGTCCCCACCTACCCCGAGCACTCGCCGATGCACGGCGTCACCCGCGACTGATGCGCACCGTCGTCATCACCGGCGCCGGCCGTGGCCTGGGGGAGGCCATGGCCCGCCGGGCCGCCGCGGACGGACACCGCGTCGTGCTCGCCGAACTCGACGCCGAGCGGGGCACGCGGGTGGCCGACGAGCTGCGCGCCGAGGGCCGCGACGCTCACTTCGTCCCGTGCGACGTCGCCGACCCGGATTCGGTCGCGGCGATGGCGGAGCGGGTCGCCGAGCTGGGGCCGCTGCACGGCGTGGTCAACAACGCCGGCCTCGCCAACGGCGTGGGCGGCAAGGAGTTCCAGGACATCGGCATCGACGCCTGGGACCGGATCATGACGGTCAACGCCCGCGGTCCGTGGCTCGTCGCCCGCGCCCTGCTGCCCCAGCTTCTCGCCGGGGGCAGCGGCCGCATCGTCAACCTCGCGTCGGACGCCGCTCTGTACGGTTCCCCGCGGCTGGCCCACTACATCGCCTCCAAGGGGGCCGTCATCGCCCTCACCCGTGCGATGGCCCGTGAGCTGGGAGACCGCGGCATCACCGTCAACGCCGTCGCGCCCGGCATCACCGAGTGCGAGGCGACCGAGAACGTCCCCGCGGAGCGCCACGAGCTCTACCGGCTCAACCGGGCCATCTCCCGGACCCAGCAGCCGGACGACCTCACCGGTGTCGTCGCCTTCCTGCTCGGCGAGGAATCCCGCTACCTCACGGGACAGGTGATCGCCGTCAACGGCGGCTTCACCATGCACTGATCAACCTGCCCGGCGCATCGGCCCGCGCGGCCACCACCGGCCTCCCCGGGCACTCCGTACCGCTCACCACCACCGAAGGAACTCCCATGGACCTGGGCCTCGCCGACCGCACCGTACTGGTCACCGGCGGCAGCTCGGGCGTCGGCCTGGCCACGGTCCGCGCCCTCCTGGACGAAGGCGCACGCGTCGCCACCTGCGGCCGCGACGCCGACCGCCTCGACAAGGCCGCGGCCCGCCTCGGAGCAGGCACCGACCGGCTGCTGACCGGCGTCTGCGACGTGCGGGACGCCACCGCCGTACGCGACTTCGTGACCCGCGCCGCCGACCACTTCGGCACACTGGACGGCCTGGTCAACAACGCCGGGCAGTCCCGTATGAAGCGCCTCGCGGAGACCACCGAGGAGGACTGGCGCGACGAACTGGAGCTGAAGTTCGCCGGCGTACTCAACCCGCTGCACGCCGCCCTTCCGCACCTGCGCGCCTCCGACGCCGCCGGCATCGTCAACATCAACGCCGTACTGGCCAAGCAGCCCGAACCCCGCCTCATCACCACCAGCGCCGCCCGCGCCGGCATCCTGAACCTCTCCGCCAACCTCGCCCGGGAACTCGCCCCCGACGGCATCCGCGTCAACTCCGTATGCCTCGGGCTGATCGACACCGGACAGTGGACACGCCGGCACGCCGCCGCCGACAGCGGGCTCACCTACGAGGAGTGGCAGGCCGAACTGGCCGCCGACCGCGGCATCGCCCTCGGCCGCCTCGGCCGCGCCGAGGAAGTCGCCTACGCGGTACTGGCCCTCCTCTCGCCGCGCGCCTCCTACATCACCGGAACCAGCATCGACGTCTGCGGCGGAGTCGGCCGCGGCATCCTCTGAGGAGCCTCCATGACGCACCATCCCACCGGAGGCGACCTCCTCGTCGCCGTCCTGCGCGAACTCGGCATCGACACCGTGTTCGGCATCGTCAGCGTCCACAACCTGCCGCTCGTCGAAGCCGTCGACCGTGAGCTGCGCTTCGTGCCCGTACGCCACGAAGCCACCGCGGTGAACGCCGCCGACGCCTACGGACGCGCCCGCGGCTCCATAGGCTGCGCCCTCACCTCCACCGGTACCGGCGCCGGCAACGCCGCCGGGTCGCTCATCGAAGCGCTCAGCTCCGGCACCGCCGTCCTGCACGTCACCGGCCAGATCGAAAGCCAGTACCTCGGCAGCGGCCGCGGCTTCATCCACGAGACCAAGGACCAGCTCGCCATGTTGCGCGCGGTCTCTACATACGCTGCGACCGTGCCCTCCACGGACGCCGCGGGACGCGTACTACGAGAGGCGGCCCGCGCCGCCCTGCGCGCACCCGGTGGCCCGGCGAGCGTGGAGTGGCCGATCGACCTGCAGTACGCGCCGCAGCAGGACGAGCAGGTCACCGTCGTGCCCCCGGAGACGGCGCACCCGGAGGCGGCCGAACTCGACGCCGCCGCACGGCTGCTGGCCGGCGCCTGCAGGCCCTTGATCTGGGCAGGCGGTGGCGCGTGCGGGGCCGGGGACCGGCTCGCCGAGCTGCTGGCGCGCACCGGCGCCGGACTGTTCACCTCCAACTCCGGCCGCGGCGCCGTCCCCGAGGACCACCCGCAGGTCATCGGCAACTTCGCCACCACACCGGCGGGCCGCGCCCTGCTCGCCGACGCCGACGTCCTGCTCACCATCGGCACCCACTTCCGCTCCAACGAGACCGGCGACTACTCGCTCGCCCTGCCCGAAACGCACCTCCAGATCGACGTCGACGCCGCCGCCCTGGGGCGCGTCTACCCGGCGCAGCACGCACTGCACGGCGACGCGCACGCCGTACTCGGCGCCCTGCTCGCCCGCCTGCCCGAGGGGCCGCAGACGCCCAGCGAGGGCCCCGCGACCGGTAGCGCCGAGCCCGGCTGGACCGCCCGCGTCACCTCCGTACGCGAGGACGTACGCGCCGCCCTGCACGACGGCATCGGGCCGCAGGCCGCCGTCTGCGACGCGCTGCGTGCAGCCCTGCCGCGCCGCGCCGTCATCGCCCGCGATGTCACCATCCCGTCCAGCAGCTGGGGCAACCGCCTGCTGGAGATCTACGACCCGCGCGACAACGTCTTCCCGCGCGGCGGCGGCATCGGCCAGGGCCTGGGCATGGGCCTCGGCGCCGCACTCGCACGGCCGGACGAACCGACCGTCGTCATGGCCGGTGACGGCGGCCTCGCCGTGCACCTCGGGGAGCTCCTCACCCTCGCCCAGGAGCGGCCCGCGCTCACCCTCCTCGTCTTCAACGACGGCGGCTACGGCGTGCTGCGCAACATGCAGGACCGCTACAGCGAGCGCCGCTCCGGGGTCGACCTCACCACCCCCGACTTCTCCCTCCTGGCCCGTGCCTGCGGCCTGCCCTACGCCCGGATCGCCGCCGAGGCCGACGCGGCGCCCGTCCTCACCGAGGCCGTCGCCTCCGGCGACCCCACCCTCGTCGAGGTCGACCTCAACGCGCTCGGCCCGATGAAGAACCCGTTCACCCCGCCCGTCAAGATCCCCACCGCGTGAGGAGGCCGACGCCATGACCAGCAACGACACCCGGCCGGGCGCCCCTGACCAGGCCACGGCCGCCGAGCCCCGCCTCGACCTGCTCGTCCACCGCATGACCTGGGAAGCCGACGGCGTCCTCTCCGTCGACCTCGTCCACCCCGAGGGCAAGCCCCTGCCCGCCTGGCAGCCCGGCGCCCACCTCGACCTGCACGTCGGCGGCCACACCCGGCAGTACTCCCTGTGCGGCGACCCCCTCGACACCACGCGCTACCGCCTCGGAGTCCTCAACGAACCGGCCTCCCGCGGAGGTTCCCGCTTCGTCCACACCCAGCTGCGCCCCGGACAGACCGTCACCGCCGTCGGTCCCCGCAACCACTTCGCGCTCGCCGACGCGCCCGCGTACCTGTTCATCGCCGGCGGCATCGGCATCACCCCGTTGCTGGCCATGGCCCGCGAGGCCACCCGTAAGGGCGTGCCCTGGCGACTCGTCCACGGGGGCCGCAGCCGCGCCTCGATGGCCTTCGGCAGCGAACTCGCCGACCTCGCCGAGCAAGGAGGCGGCGAACTCGTCCTCCACCCCCAGGACGAACACGGCCACATCGACCTCGACGCCGCCCTGACCGGCCTCGACGACCACACCCTCGTGTACTGCTGCGGCCCCGAGCCGCTGCTCGTCGCCGTCGAGGATCGCTGCCCCGCCGCACAGCTCCGGGTGGAGCGCTTCGCCGCGCCCGTTGTGGAGCGCAGCGGCGACGACAGCGCCTTCGAAGTCGAGTGCCGCCGCTCGGGAACGACGCTCAGCGTCGGTGCGGACACCTCGATCCTCGAAGCTGTGGAGGCCGCCGGCCTGCAGGCCGAGAGCTCCTGCCGCGACGGCATCTGCGGCAGCTGCGAGACCCGCGTCCTCGAAGGCGTCCCCGACCACCGCGACTTCCTCCTCAGCGAGGCCGAGCACGCGGCGAACGCGACCATGATGATCTGCGTCTCGCGCTGTGCCTCCGACCGCCTCGTCCTGGACCTGTAAAGCCACCCCGCTCGCCTTGTAGACACCGGAGGCACCGATGACCCCCTGGCCGTACCTGGACGTCCACCAGTCCCGTACGCACGAGCCCACCCCGTACGAGTACAAGCTCGCCGCGACCCTCGAAGAGGTCTTCACCAACGAAGGCCACGAGCTCGCCGATGTCGTCCGCGGCCTCAACTCCCGGCAGGTGCACGCCCCCGACGGCGCCCCCTGGACCGAGGACACCTTCCGCGCCGAGATGCACCGCCTGGGAGCCTGACATGACCCTCACCCACACCAAGGCCGGCACCGCCGCCACCGCCGAGCACATCTACGCCACCGGGCTGCGCAACCAGTGGCACCCCGTAGTGCCGTCCCATTTCGTCGCCCCCGGAGGCATGCGCAAGGTCACCGCCCTCGGAGAGGACTGGCTCCTCTTCCGGCGCGCCGACGGCACCCTCCACATGCTCGCCGACCGCTGCCCGCACCGGGGCGCCCGGCTCTCTCTCGGCAAGCACCTCGGGGACCGCGTGGCCTGCTGGTACCACGGCGTCGAGGTCGAGGGTGACGGCACGGTCTCCTCCGTACCGGGCCTGCCCGGCTGCAACCTGGAGGGCAAGAAGCTCGTCACCAGCCTCCCCGTACGCGAGGTCGGCGGCGCGATCCTCGCCTACTTCGGAGACGAGCAGCACCCGGAGCCGTGCGAACTGACCCTCCCCGAACCGCTCACCGACCCCGGTACGGAGGCCATCCTCTGCTACGCCGAGTGGGACGTGCCCTGGCGGTTCGGCATGGAGAACCTCCTCGACCCGATGCACGGCCAGTTCCTGCACCACGAGTCGCACACGATGTTCGACGGCGACACCACCGCGAAGTTCCGCATCCGGGAGACCGACCGCGGTTATTTCTTCGAGAAGACCGACCAGCGCGGCGTCAACTTCGACTGGGTCGAACTGTGCCGCACCGGTATCGACTGGGTCGACCTGTCCATCCCGTACCCGCCGTCCGCGGGCCCCGGCGGCCCCTTCGGGATCGTCGGCATGATCTGCCCCGTGGACGAGCACCGCAGCGGCGTCTTCTTCTGGCGCTACCGCAAGGTCACCGGCTGGCAGCGCGACACCTGGCGCTTCCTGTACCGCACGCTCATCGAGAAGCGTCACTGGGAAGTGCTCGAACAGGACCGCGTCATGCTGGAGGCCATGCCGCACGACGCCGACCAGGCCGAGAACCTCTACCAGCACGACCTCGGTGTCGTACGGCTGCGCCGCCTCTACCGGACCGCGGCCGAACAGCAGGCCGCCGCGCTCGCCTCCCCGGAGCCCGCCGCGGCGACCGCCCCCGCCGGCGGCTGACACCGGTGGCGCCGACCGCCGCACCGCCCACCGCCACGGCCTCCCCGCGGCGGTGGGCGGGCGTCCTCAGCCTGCTCGCCATCGTCCTGATCTCCTACGTCGACCGCGTCAACGTCTCCGTACTGATCACCGACCGCGCCTTCACCGACCACTTCGGGATGACCGGCGACCGCGTCCTCCAAGGCGCCCTGATGACCGTCTTCCTCATCGGATACGGACTCGCCGCCTTCTTCCTCACCCCGCTGTACGAATCCGCCCTGGGGGCGCGGCGCGGCCTATTGGTGAGCGTCGGCCTGTGGGCAGCACTCACCCTGCTCTCTCCTTATGCGCTCGGCGCCCTGATGTTCATCGCCCTCCGCTTCCTGCTGGGCGTGTCCGAAGGGCCGCTGTTCTCGCTCAAGACGATGTACGTCAAGGAGCACTTCGCGCCGCACGAGGTGGGCAGGCCCAACGCCGTCAGCTCCATGGGCGTCTCCCTGGGCACCGCCGTCGGGCTGCCCCTGATCACCTACCTCGTCCACCGCTACGACTGGCACACGTCCTTCGTGCTCCTCGCGCTCCTCAACGCCGCGATCGGGCTGCCACTCATCGCGCTGTTCATACGGGAACGCCGGCAAGCGGGGGAGAGGAGAGCCGGGCACGCCCCTTCGGGACCGCGGCGCGGCGTCGCGGCCACCCTGCGCGAAGCCCTGCGCACCCCGCGCCTCGGCTGCATCCTGCTCATCGAGATCGCCACCCTGGCCTACCTGTGGGGGAGCAGCTCCTGGCTGCCGGCGTACCTCCTTCAGGAACGCCACTTCTCCCTCGCCCAGATGGGCGCTGTCTCCGCGCTGCCGTTCCTGATGAGCCTGGCTTCCGGGTTCCTCGGTGGCTTCCTCATCGACAAGCTGTCCGCCCGCAGGCTGCCCCTGCTGTTCGTCGTCGGCGCGCTCGGTACCGGAAGCTGCGTCCTGCTCGTCATCACCGCGGACGCCGCCTGGCTCGCCGCCACCGGACTCGTCCTGGCGGGCGGCTTCTGGGGCCTGCAGGGCCCGGCCATCCCCACCCTCGTACAGCGGCACGCGCTGGCCGGTACGGTCGGCAGCGCCTACGGAGTGGTCAACGGCGTCGGCAACCTCGTCTCCGCCTTCATGCCCACCGCCATGGGAGCCGCCATCGCCCTCGGCGGCGGCCACAGCTTCGGCGCCGGATACGCGCTGCTGATCGGCGCCCAGGCCATCACGCTGATCTGCGGGGCATGGCTCCTGCTCCGGCCCGGCCCGCCCGCCACCGAAGAGCCGCCGGTCAGCCCCCGGACGACGAGTCCGGCTCCGCCGCACCCGACTCCGTGATCGACCGCTCCAGCTTCGACAGCAGCCGCGCCAGCTGACGGCACTCGGCGGGGGAGAGGCCGGCCAGCATCCGCCGTTCGTTCTCCAGATGCTCGGCGAACAACGCGTCGATCTTGGCCAGGCCCTCCTCCGTCAGCCGCGACCGCACCACCCGCCGGTCCTCCGGGTCCCGCTCCCGCACGATCAGGCCGTCCTTCTCCAGCCGGTCGATCCGCAGCGTCACACCCGCCGACGAGATCAGCCCCGAATCGGCCAGCTGGCCCGCCGTACGCCGGTACGGCTTCCCCGCCCTGCGCAGCGCCGTCAGCACGTCGAACCCGGCCACCGACAGGCCGTGCGACTCCACCGAAGCCGTCAGCTTCGCGCTGTACCGCAGGAACGTACGGTGCAGCCGCGCCAGCACCTCCAGTGGCGAGGTGTCCAGCTCCGGCCGCTCCCGCCGCCAGTCCTCGATGATGCCGGCCACCGCGTCCAGCGCCGCCGTCTTCCTCGCCATCTCGGCACCCTCCCCGGGCTCGCCCCTCGGGCCGGGCACCCGGCCGTGATCTTCCGGAAATCTTAGTACTGAGAAGCCCGGACACTTAACGGTCGGATCGGCCCGGCGCGAAGCCGTACACCCACCGCGACGCGTCCCCCGCAGCCGTCCCGGACCCATGGCGGAGCTGCCGCCCGGCGAGTTATCCACAGGCTCGGAGGCATGGGTGCGCGAAACTGCCGGCCTGCGGCAGCATGACGCCATGCCCGCATTGACGCGCGACGAAGCGCAAACCCGAGCCCGCATCCTCGACGTCCACCACTACGACATCGACCTCGACCTGACCACCGGCGAGGAGCACTTCACCACCCGCACGGCCATCCGCTTCAGCGCGCGCACTCCGGGCGACACCTTTCTCGACCTCAAGCCCGACCACCTGCACAGCATCACCCTCGACGGCCGCCCCCTCGACCCCGCCGACCTGCAGGACAACCACTTCCCGCTCACCGGCCTCACCCCCGGCGAGCACGAGCTGCACGTCGAAGCCACCATGCGGTACTCCCGCACCGGCGAAGGCATGCACCGCTTCACCGACCCCGCCGACGGCGAGACCTACGTCTACACCCAGCTGTTCATGGAAGACGTCCAGCGCGTCTTCCCCGCCTTCGACCAGCCCGACCTCAAAGCCGTCTTCGCCCTCACCGTCACCGCCCCCGACGGCTGGACCGTCCTCGGCAACTCCCGCGCCACCCGCACCCCCGAAGGCCACTGGACCCTCGCGCCCACGCCGCCCATCAGCACCTACCTGGTCGCCGTCGCCGCAGGTCCCTGGCACTCCGTCCGCACCGAGCACGCCGGCCTCCCCTTCGGCATCCACTGCCGCCGCTCCCTCGCGCCCTACCTCAACGCCGACGCCGACGAAATCCTCGACATCACCCGCCGCTGCTACGACCGCTACCACCAGCTCTTCGACGAGCCCTACCCCTTCGACTCCTACGACCAGGCGTTCGTCCCCGAATTCAACGCCGGCGCCATGGAGAACCCAGGACTCGTCACCTTCCGCGACGAATTCGTCTACCGCTCCGCCGTCACCGACACCGAGCGCCAGACCCGCGGCATGGTCATCGCCCACGAAATGGCCCACATGTGGTTCGGCGACCTCGTCACCCTCGCCTGGTGGGACGACATCTGGCTCAACGAGTCCTTCGCCGAGTACATGGGATACCAAGTCCTCAGCGAAGCCACCCACTTCACCGACACCTGGACCGACTTCGGCGTCGCCCGCAAGAGCTGGGGATACGACGCCGACCAGCGACCCTCCACCCACCCTGTCGCCCCCGCCCCCGACGCCGTCCCCGACACCGCCTCCGCCTTCCTCAACTTCGACGGCATCTCCTACGCCAAGGGCGCCTCCGCACTGCGCCAACTCGTCGCCTGGATGGGCGAAAAGGACTTCCTCGCCGGCATCAACGACCACTTCGCCCGGCACCGCTTCGGCAACGCCACCCTCGCCGACTTCACCGACTCCCTCGCCCGCGCCACCGACCGCGACGTCCACGCCTGGGCCGACAAGTGGCTGCGCACCACCGGAGTCGACACCCTCACCCCCGCCATCGACGAGACCACCGACGGCTCCTGGACCCTCACCGTCACCCACGAGGGTGACCGCCCGCACCACCTCACCATTGGCCTCTACGACCAGGACCCCACCACCCCCGGCCGCCTCGTCCCCCGCACCCCCCTCACCCACGACCTGCCCGGAGACCGCACCCACACCATCCCGGGCCGCCGCCCCGACCTCGTCCTCCTCAATGATGGCGACCTCACCTACGCCAAGGTCCGCCTCGACCCCACCTCCTGGACCACCGCACAGACCGCCCTCTCGGGCCTCCCCGACCCCCTCACCCGCGCCGTGGTCTGGAACGCCGCCCGCGACATGGTCCGCGACGGCGAACTGCCCCCCGCCGCCTACCTCGAAGCCGTCCGCACTCACCTCCCGTACGAGACCGACACCGCCCTTGTCCAGGGCGTACTGGCCTTCGCCCGCAGCCAGATCGCCGACCGCTACCTCCCCGCGGCCGACCGCCCCGCCGCCCTCACCACCCTCGCCGACCTCTGCCGCGACATCCTCCGCCGCACCGAAGGCAGCGAGAACGGCGATGGGCAGGGCCTCCGCCTGGCAGCCGTCCGCACCTTCATCGACAGCGCCACCACACCCGAAGGCATCCAGGACTGGCTCGACGGTGACAGCGTCCCCGGCGGCCCCGCCCTCGACCCCGAACTGCGCTGGCGCATCCTCGGCCGCCTCGCCGTCCTCGGCGCCACCACCCCCGCCGCCATCGACGCCGAACTGACCCGCGACCCCAGCGCCAGCGGCAAGGAAGGCGCCGCCCGCTGCCACGCCGCGCTTCCCGACCCGGCCGCCAAGAAGACCGCCTGGGACGCCATGTTCACCACCGACACCACCGACGACCTGTCCACCTACCTGTTCACCGCCACCGCCACCGGCTTCTGGGCGCCCGAGCAGGCCGAGCTCGTACGCCCCTACGTGGAGCGGTACTTCACCGACGCCGTCACCCTCGCCGAACGCCGAGGCCCGGCCCTGGCCGAGGCCGCCGGCCGGTACGCGTTCCCCGCACCGCTCGTCGAGGCGGCAACCCTCCGGCTCGGCGAGGCGTGCCTGCGCGACGCCGAGCCCACTCCCGCCCTCCGGCGCAAGCTCGCCGACCAGCTCGACGACCTCCGCCGCGCGTTGGCCGTGCGGGACGCTCAGGGCTGAGACAGGGGGGAAGTCCAGGGCCCTCAGGGCACCTTGAGTGCTTTGCCGGGGTGCGGGAGTGGCGGCGGACGGTGTGGGGCGGGGCCCATACCAGATCCGTTCGCCGCAACCCTTACGCGTGTCCCTCGTGCGAGTGGACTCCACCCGCATCTCGGCGAAGTACTCGACACCGGAAGTAACTTAGGTCGCCCTAAACCAATCGATTCCCCGACAAGAAGGGCACATCCATGCCTGTGCCCGCCCCAGGCGCCCCGGCCCCAGGCGATCGCACCCCCGCAAGCCCCTCAAGTCCCGCGAGCTCTCCCAGTCCCACAAGTCCCGCAAAGGCCCGCGAACCCGTTCTGCCCCCGGAGCCGGCCCCCGTACCGGTCCCCGCTCAGCCCCCTCCGCTTACGCTCCCCGACACACCCGCTACTGACGCCCCCGCCACCCCCGAGTTGGCCGGCGGCCCGCAAGGGGCCAAGGCGCTGCGGCCGCTGCTGGACACCGTGCTCGACGCCCTGGCCACCGGGGCCGCCGAGCGCGGCGGACCGCTGCCGACAGGCGGCCCCGAGAGCGTCGCGGACGCCGTGCGCGAGGCGTGCGCGCCGCTCCTCCAGGACACCGGCGCCGGACCGCACGCCGCCCTGCGCGCGGTCGTCCGTACGCTCGCCGCCGGGGCCGCCGACCCCGCCGACCCGCACTGCGCCGCGCACCTGCACTGCCCGCCGCTCGCCCTCGCCACCGCCGCCGACCTCGCCGCCTCGGCCCTCAACCCCTCCATGGACTCCTGGGACCAGGCCCCCGCCGCGTCCGAGCTGGAAGCCCTGACCACCCGCGCCCTCGCCGAGCTCGTGCACCCGCAGGGGCCCGACGCCGAAGCCCTGGTGACCACGGGCGGTACCGAGTCGAACCAACTCGCCGTACTGCTGGCCAGGGAGCGAGCGGCCCAGGAGTACACGGCTCAGGGCCACTCCGTATGGGGGCAGGAGGCCGACCCGGAGCGCGCCGCCCGCGAGCACCGCACCCCCGCTTCACAGGGAGCGGCCGCGTACACGCCCTCGTACACAGCTCCGTACTCGCCCCCGTACGGTCCCTGCCAAGGCCTGGCGCACGGCTCGGGACCGGGTGGTTCGGGTCCGGGCGGTGCGCACACGGACGGGCATCGCGTCGGTGACCGGACCGGCCACGGCCCCGAGCACCCCGCCCGCCCGCACAACGGCGCCCACCCGCACCTCGCCGCTCACCCACACACCCCACACCCGTCACAGCCCGGCCCCACCGCACCCACCGGGCCGCCCCTGCAAGTCGTCTGCGGAGCCAACGCGCACCACAGCATCCACCGGGCGGCATGGCTGCTCGGACTGCCCGCGCCCGTCACCGTTCCCACGCCCGACGGCACGCTCGACCCCGGCGACCTGGCGGCGGCGCTCGACCGCCTGACCGGACCCCTCCTCGTCGTCGCCACCGCCGGCACCACCGACTCCGGTGCGATCGACCCGCTGCCCGCCCTCGCCGACGTCGCCGCCGCACACGGCGCCCGGTTCCACATCGACGCCGCGTACGGCGGACCGGTCCTCTTCAGCGACACCCACCGGCACCTGCTCACCGGCCTGCACCGCGCCCACACCGTCACCCTCGACCTGCACAAACTCGGCTGGCAGCCGGTCGCCGCCGGATTCCTCGCCGTCCCCGACGCCCGCGACCTCACCCCCCTCGACCACCGCGCGGACTACCTCAACGCCGACGACGACACCGAAGCCGGCCTCCCCGACCTGCTCGGCCGTTCGCTGCGCACCACCCGCCGCCCCGACATCCTCAAGATCGCCGTCACCCTCAAAGCACTCGGCCGCCGCGGCATCGCCGACCTCGTCGACCGCACCGTCACCGCCGCCCGCACCCTCGCCGACCTCATCGAGGCACGCCCCACCCTCGAACTGCACTCACGCCCCACCCTCACCACTGTCCTCTTCCGCCCCACCGGCGCCGACGACACCACCGTCGCCACCATCCGCCGCCGCCTCCTGCACGACGGCCGCGCCGTACTGGGCCGCGCCACCACCCCCACCGGCCTCTGGCTGAAGGCCACCCTCCTCAACCCCCACGCGCACCCCGACGACCTGCGCGCCCTCATCGACCTAGTGGAAGGCCACACCCCCCGATGACCACCGCCCCCACCCCCGACCCCCGCACCCCCCTCGACCTCGTCGGCGTCGGCATCGGCCCCTTCAACCTCTCACTCGCCGCCCTCGCCTCGCCGCTCACCGACCTGACCTGCGCCTTCTACGACCAACGGCCCGCCTTCCACTGGCACCCCGGCCTCATGATCGACGGCGCCACCCTCCAAGTCCCCTTCCTCGCCGACCTCGTCACCCTCGCCGACCCCACCAGCCCCTGGAGCTTCCTGAACTACCTCAGGCACCGCGACCGGCTCTACCCCTTCTACTTCGCCGAACGCTTCCACGCCCCCCGCGCCGAGTACGACGCGTACTGCCGCTGGGTCAGCGAAAACCTCCCCGGCCTGCACTTCCGCCACCAGATCGACGGCCTCCGCTGGAACGCCGAACACGCCGTCTTCGAGGTCGACCACACCCAGCTCGACGCCGAGGGCGAGGCCGAAGCACTCGGCAGGACATACGCCCGCAACGTCGTCCTCGGCATCGGCACCGCGCCCCACGTCCCCGAGCCGCTCCAGCCCCTCGCCGACGCCCCCACCCTCCCCGTCATCCACTCCGCCGACTACCTCGACCACCGCCAACGCCTGCTCGCCGCCGACCACATCACCGTCATCGGCTCCGGCCAGTCCGGCGCCGAGATCTTCCTCGACCTGCTCCGCAACCGCCCCACAGGTCACGAACGGTTGCACTGGCTGGCGCGCACGCCCGCCTTCGCGCCCATGGAGTACAGCAAGCTCGGCCTCGAACAATTCACCCCCGACCACACCCGCTACTTCCACGGCCTCCCCGAAGCCACCCGCGACACGCTCGTCCCCCAGCAATGGCAGCTCTACAAAGGCATCGACCACGACACCATCGCCGCCATCCACCAAGAGCTGTACGAACGCACCATCGACGGCGGCTGGCCCGATGCCGTCCTCACCCCAGGAGTCACCGTCCGCACCGCGGGCCGCATCGGCACCCACACCATCGAACTCCACCTGGAACACGCCCACCAGCACACCCGCAGCCGGCTCAGCACCGACGCCGTCGTCCTCGCCACCGGCTACCGTGAACGCAGCCTCGACGCCCTCACCGGCGCCCTCGACCCCTACCTCCGCCGCGACACCGCCGGCCGCCCCCGCATCGACGCCCACCACCGACTGCACCTCGACACCCGCGTGACCGGCTCCGTCTACGTACAGAACGCCGAACGCCACACCCACGGCGTCGGCGCCCCCGACCTCGGCCTCGCCGCCTGGCGCAGTGCCGTCATCCTCAACCACCTCACCGGCACCACGCCCTACCCCCTCCCCGACCGCACCGCCTTCACCACCTTCGGCCTGACACCGCAACCGGGCCACCAGCAGGCCCCCGGCGGGCGGCGGCTCCAGCCCCAGCCGCCCGCCGCCACACGCCCGTCAGAAGACCGGAACTCCGTCCCGCGTCAGCTTCCAGTCCACTGACGCAAAACGCGACGCGTCGATCGAGCCCGACTGCTTCACCCACTCAATGATCAGATTCCGGATCTCGTCCGACGTCACCCACACCTGCTCCGCCTTCGCCACATGCGGAAAATTCCCCCCACCGCTCGCCCGATAATTGTTCACCGCCAACACGAAACGGGCCGCCGGATCCACCGGCTTCCCGTCCCGCACCAGCTTCCCGATCCGCTGCCCCGCCGGCTTCGCAATGTCGATCTCGTACGAAACGCCGCTCACCGCGTCATAGTTGTAATCCGGAATGCCATCCGCATTCGTCAGCTTCGACGGATCCACCTCGCCACCCGCCGGCGTCCGCACGTAATACCGCGCCGAGAACTCCAAGTAATCCTTCAGCTGCGCGCCGGTCAACACTCGCGCCTCCAGCGTATTGTCGAACGGATACAGCGCCGCCATCGACCGGATCGTCACATCCCCCGCCGGCACCGCCGCCGTACGCGAGAAACACGACGCCTGCGACACCACCGGCAGCTCCGCGTACGCGCCCCCGGCCAGCGCCTTCCGCACCACCTCCGCCTGCACGAACGCGATGAAATCCAGCACCGGAGTGTCCTTGTACGGAGCCTCCGCCGCGGACAGCCGCGCCGTCGACCGCCCGATCACCTGGTTCACATAACGCACCACCTTCGCGTGGGCATCACGCAGCAGCCCCGAAATACGCGCATCCTCCGCCGCCGCATTCGAGTTCAGCACCCGCGCCGACACCGAATCCACCGACCAACGACCCTTTTCCCACGCCATCTCGATGTCGAACAACGTCAGCCGCTGCCCCCACTTCAAAGGCTCCGACAGCACCACCTCACGGCCCGTCCGCTCATTCTTCACCCGGTATTCCGCAATCTCCGTATGCGCGTGCCCCACCAGAATCGCGTCGATGCCCGGCACCTGCTGCGCCACCAACGCCGCCGCATTCTCCACGTACGGCAGCTGATCCCCGTACGAGGACGTGCCGCTCGACCCGGAATGCGCGGCCACGATCACCACGTCCGCACCCAGCGCCCGCAACCGCGGAACCCACTTCGCGGCCTGCTCCTCCAGACCGGGAAACGCCATCTTCCCCTGCACGTGCGCCTTGTCCCAGATCGCGATACCGGGATTCGTCAGCCCCAGAATGCCGACCCGGACGTCCCGCCCCTGCGGCGTGCGCAGCCGCTTGATGACATACGGAGGGAACGCCGGGCGCAGCGTCTTGGCGTCCACCGCGTTCGCGCCCAGCAGCGGGAAGTCGCAGTTCTCCTCGAACTTGCGCAGCACCGGAATGCCGTAATTGAACTCGTGATTGCCGAGCGCCGCGGCGTCGTAACCAATGGCGTTCATCGCCCGGGCCATCGGGTGCACCGGGCCGTTCGCGCCGGTGATCGGGTCCACCTTTGCGTAGTAGTACGCCAGTTGCGTGCCCTGGATGGTGTCGCCCGCGTCGATGAGAAGGGTGTTGCCGCGTCCCTTTTCGGCGCGTACCTCATTCACCAGGGTCGAAATCTTCGCCAGGCCGACGTCGTTGTGGGCCGCGTCGTCGAATTCCGCGTCCGTCGCGTAATCCCAGTTGAAGACATTGCCGTGCAGGTCGGTGGTGCCCATGACGGTGAACGCGTACCGCTTGCCGCCGCCGTGCCCCGTGGGCACCGCGGCGGCCGGCGCACTTGCGCTCGTCAGCGCCACCCCGGCACCGGCGGCGACGGAACTTCCCACAAACGTTCTGCGATCGAGCGGCATGACCTCTCCTTGACCGTCCGCATCCCTGCGGACCGTTGGCGTACGACTGGACGTACAGCGGAACAACGCGCGTAGATGGACGTCACGTTCGGGTGAACGACGCGCGTAGATTCTGGCGCAGGAGCCCCTCCCGCAACACCCCTCACAGGTTGCGATCAGATGACCGCCGCGCCGCCGACCGCTCCCGCACTCGCCTGACAAACCCCCGCCGCCGTGCGAGGCTCTGCGCAGCAGGACGCCGTCCGGAGCGAGGCCGCGCCGCGCCGCCAGAAGGAGCCCCCACCACATGACCGACGCGCCCACCACCAGCACCGACACCGCCCCCGCCGGAACCCCCGGCGACGCCCTCCCGTACGGCACCCCGGACGTCCCGCGCGTCGCCGTGCGCGGCGAAGCCCGCCTGGACGTCGCCCCCGAGATCGCCCGCATCGGCATCACCGTCCAGGCCCGCGGTACCGACCGCGCCACCGCGCTCCAGGACCTCACCCGCCGCAACGCCGAAGTGCTCGACCTCGTCAAGAGCTACGGCGAAGCTGTGGAAAAGCTCGCCACCGGCGCCTTCACCGTCACGCCCCAACTCACCCACAAGGGCCGCGGCGAACGCGTACGCGCCTACCACGGCAACGTCCACCTCACCGCCACCCTCACCGACTTCACCGCACTCGGCGAACTCGCCACCCGCCTCGCCGACCTGGAACTCACCCGCGTCGCCGGCCCCTGGTGGGACCTGCGCCCCGACTCGCCCGCCCACCGCGAGGCCCGCCAGCAGGCCGTACGCGAAGCCGTACAGCGCGCCCGCGAGTACGCCGAAGCGCTTGGCGCGCGCCTCGACGCGCTCGTCGAACTCGCCGACATCGGCGCCGAGAACGCCGCCCCCGCCGGCAACCCGATGCTCCGCTCCCGCGCCGCCTACGGGGGCGCAGCGCACGAGGAAACCGCCCCCGCGCTCGACCTCGAACCCCAGCAGCAGACCGTGTACGCACACGTCAACGCGCGCTTCACGATGACCCGGCCGGTGCTGTGACGTGAGGTTGCCCGCCGTGTGACGGGTGTACGCGGAGCCTCGCGGGGCGTGCGTACATTTGAGGGGCGTGCGGATGCGTGTACGAGCGCACGTGCAAGCCTCGAAAGCTGCTCATAGGAGCGGCGACTCGCGCATTCCAATACTTGTCAAGAGCCTTTCACTTCACCGCCGTTGGGCGGTCACTTCTCCACAGTTCTCTACCCACCGGTAAGTCATAGGGTCGACGCCATGCGCCGAGCAAAGATCGTCTGCACCCTGGGACCCGCCACAGATTCGTACGAGCAGATCAAGGCACTCGTCGAAGCCGGAATGGACGTGGCCCGCTTCAACCTCAGCCACGGCACCTACGCCGACCACGAGGCGCGTTACGAGCGGGTCCGCAAGGCATCCGACGAGACCGGCCGCAGCGTCGGCGTACTCGCCGACCTTCAAGGTCCGAAGATCCGCCTCGGCCGATTCCGAGAAGGCCCCGTCCTCCTCGAACGCGACGACGAATTCACCATCACCGTCGAACCCGATACCGAAGGCGACCGCCACGTCTGCGGCACCACCTACGAGGGACTCGCCGCCGACGTCACCACCGGCGAACGCATCCTCGTCGACGACGGCAAGGTCACCCTCGAAGTCATCGGCGTCGACGGCCCCAAGGTCCGCACCCGCGTCATCGAAGGCGGCATGGTCTCCGACCACAAGGGCCTCAACCTGCCCGGCGTCGCCGTCTCCGTCCCCGCGCTCTCCGAAAAGGACCAGGACGACCTCCGCTGGGCGCTGCGCACCGGCGCCGACGTCATCGCGCTGTCCTTCGTACGCAGCGGCCGCGACATCGAGGACGTCCACCGCATCATGCGCGAGGAGGGGCGCTTCCTCCCCGTCATCGCCAAGGTCGAGAAGCCCCAGGCGGTCGACAACATCGACGACATCGTCGCCGCGTTCGACGGCATCATGGTCGCCCGCGGTGACCTGGGCGTCGAAATGCCGCTCGAAACGGTCCCGATCGTTCAGAAGCGGGCGGTCAAGCTCGCCAAGCGCAATGCCAAGCCGGTCATCGTCGCCACGCAGATGCTCGACTCGATGATCGACAACTCCCGGCCGACGCGCGCGGAAGCGTCCGACGTCGCGAATGCCGTCATCGACGGCACGGACGCGGTGATGCTCTCCGGGGAGACGTCCGTCGGCAAGTACCCCACCGAGACCGTCCGGACGATGAGCCGCATCGTCGAGGCCGCCGAGGAGGACATCCTCGCCAAGGGGCTGCCGCCGCTCACCGAGACCAGCAAGCCGCGCACGCAGGGCGGGGCGGTGGCGCGCGCCGCCGCCGAGATGGGCGACTTCCTCGGCGCGAAGTTCCTCGTGGCCTTCACGCAGTCCGGCGACACGGTCCGGCGGCTCTCCCGCTACCGCTCGCCGATCCCCCTCCTCGCCTTCACGCCGGAGCCGGCCACGCGCTCCCAGCTGAACCTCACCTGGGGCGTCGAGACGTTCCTCGGCCCGACCGTCGACTCCACGGACGAGATGGTCGCCCAGGTCGACGAACAACTCCTCCGCATCGGCCGCTGCGAGCGCGGCGACGTCGTGATCATCACGGCCGGCTCCCCGCCCGGCGTACCCGGTTCGACGAACCTGGTCCGCGTACACCACATCGGCGAGGCCGACTCGCTGAAGTAGCGGCCCGGTTCAGTACTTCGGCCCGACGTGGGCGTCCGTGAGCGCCACGGACGCCCACGTCGGGCCACGGAGATGTTGTACGGCTCGCTGCCGCGGCGGGTGATTCGCCACTCGACGCCGACCTTGTCGAGGGTGTCGGAGCACAGCTTCCGGATGTCCGCGGATCGGTTGGTGAAGAAGTACCGCGGATACTCGTACCGCTTGCGCTCACCTCCGACCGTCCGGGTCGTCCAGTTGGTGACGCGGCATCCGTCGGAATGGAAGAGTCCCCGGATGAATAGCCACGGGTGCGTGTCCACGACTTGCTGTTGCCAGGGCTGCAGGGCGATGAGGCGATCGTGCTTCTTGCCCGACCCGTGCTGGGGTATCAGGCATGTCCAGTGGCGAGTGAACGACTTGACGTCGGCGCATCCTTGCCGTTGCAGTCGCGTCACTGTGTACCGGGGCATGACTCGACGTATCGCCGATTCGGCTTCATCGATGAGACCCGGCCATGCGTCGGCGCAGGTGACACTCAGGTAGTGCTGCCTGGGCTTGGAGATGATGTGGCCGTCGCCGAGATAGAGGCCGAGCACGTAGGCGTAGGCGGCGGCGTCGTCCGGAGGTCGAGGGGTGAGGCTGCATCGAACGCAATCCGGGGTGCGCGGGAGGGGCTCGATCCGGGTTTGCCATCTGGTGATCGCATGGCGGGATATGCCCATCTGCTTGCTCACGGAGTTGAGACTGCGGCCTTGCGCCAGGAGCGAGAGAGCGCGCTTGCGCGTCGCGATGTCGTACACGCTGAAGATCGTGGCGTGATCTTTACCATCGCGGGTCGGATCGAAGAGGTGTTCACCGTACGGAGTGAAGATCAGCGACCAGGCGCAGCGTCTTCGAAATGAAGGTAAAGTGCCCCGGGTGGGATTCGAACCCACGCTACATGGTGTTTGAGACCATCGCCTCTGCCGCTGGGCTACCGGGGCTTCCTTTGAAAGAAAGGCGAGCGGTGGCCCGCCGTTCTCCAAACATACAGGAGATAGGTAGGCTCGTGGGGCACCACCTGCCTGGAACGAGGAGTCACGTGAGCGCCGCCGAGCCCGAGCAGCCCGTCGCCGACGAGCAGTCGCACGTCCCGCCGCAGACCACCCGCGTCGTCATCGCCGAGGACGAGGCGCTCATCCGCCTGGATCTCAAAGAGATGCTGGAGGAGGAGGGCTACACGGTCGTCGGCGAGGCCGGTGACGGCGCGAAGGCCGTGGAGCTGGCCCGTGAGCACCGCCCCGACCTGGTGATCCTCGATGTGAAGATGCCCGTCCTCGACGGCATCTCCGCGGCCGAGCAGATCGCCGAGGAGAGCATCGCCCCGGTGCTGATGCTGACCGCGTTCTCCCAGCGTGAGCTGGTCGAGCGGGCGCGGGACGCCGGTGCCATGGCGTACCTCGTCAAGCCGTTCTCCAAGAGCGACGTCGTGCCGGCGATCGAGATGGCCGTGAGCCGGTTCACGGAGCTGCAGACGCTGGAGAAGGAGGTCGCGGACCTCACGCAGCGCCTGGAGACGCGCAAGCTCGTCGACCGTGCGAAGAGCATTCTGCAGACGCAGTACGGGCTGACCGAGCCCGCCGCCTTCCGCTGGATCCAGAAGACGTCGATGGACCGCCGGCTCTCGATGCAGCAGGTCGCCGAGGCGGTCATCGAGGACGCCGAGGAGAAGAAGCAGAAGGAGAAGGAGCAGCCCTCCGAGTGAGGGAGCAGCCCGCCTCGTAGAGGGGCTGTGCCGAGGGCCGCACCGTGATGACGGTGCGGCCCTCGGCGTTGCCCTCGTACAGGGGTCAGTCCTCGCCCAGGTACGCCTTGCGGACCGACTCGTCGTGGAGGAGGTCCTGGCCGGTGCCGGAGAGGACGATCTTGCCGATCTCCATGACGTGGCCGTGGTCGGCGAGGGAGAGCGCGGCCTGGGCGTTCTGTTCGACGAGGAGGATCGTCGTGCCCTGGGAGCGCAGTTCGCGGATGGTCTCCATGATCTTCTGCATCATGATCGGGGAGAGGCCCATGGAGGGCTCGTCGAGCATGAGCAGCTTGGGGCGGGACATCAGGGCGCGGCCCATGGCGAGCATCTGTTGTTCGCCGCCGGAGAGGGTGCCGGAGGCTTGTTTGCGGCGTTCGCCGAGGATGGGGAAGAGCTCGTAGATCCGCTGGATGTCGCGTTCTATGCCGGTGCCGTCCTTGCGGAGGAAGGCGCCGAGCTGGAGGTTTTCGGCGATGGTGAGGCGGGGGAAGAGGCGGCGGCCTTCGGGGGAGTGGGCGAGGCCGCGTTCGACGATCTTGTGGGGGGCGACGCCGTTGAGTACGTCGCCGTCGAAGGTGATCTTTCCGGCGAGTGGTTTGAGGAGGCCGGAGAGGGTGCGCAGGGTGGTGGTTTTGCCTGCGCCGTTGGTGCCGATGAGGGTGACGACCTGGCCGGCTTCGACGGTGAAGGAGATGCCCTTGACGGCTTCGATCTTGCCGTAGGCGACGCGGAGGTCCTCGACTTCGAGCAGGGCGGTCATCGCGCGTCTCCGTTCGGGGGGTTCTCGGGCGCGGTGCCCGTACCCGGGGCCGCGCCGTCTGTCGGCGGTGGCTCGGTACTTGCCGTACTGGCCGTACCGGCTGCATCGGCCCGCCGCGCTCCGCCCGCCCGCGGCTCGGCTGCATGCGCCTCCGCCGCGTCCACCTCGGCGGCTTCCTCGTCGCCCGGTGCGCCTTCGAAGGGCGTACCAAGGTATGCGGCGACGACGCGTTCGTCGGCCTGGACGACGTCCGCGGTGCCTTCGATGAGTTTTTCGCCCTGGACGAGGACGGCGACGCGGTCGCAGAGGTTGAAGATGAAGCGCATGTCGTGCTCGATGACGAGGACGGCGGTGCCTTGGTCGCGGATGGCGAGGACGAGGTTCTGGGTGGCGCGGGTCTCCTGGGGGTTCATGCCGGCGGTCGGTTCGTCCAGCAGCAGCAGGCCCGGCTCGCTCGCCAGCGCGCGGGCGATTTCGAGCTTGCGCTGTTCGCCGTAGGGGAGGTTGCGGGCGAGGTGGTCGCGTTTGGCGGCGAGGCCGGTGAATTCGAGGAGTTCCATGGCGCGGGCCTCGCTGCCGCGTTCGGCTTTCTTGAAGCCGGGGCCTCGTAGGAGCGCGGACCACAGGCCTTCTTTGGTGCGGGTGTGGCGGCCTACGAGGACGTTTTCCAGGACGGTCATGTTGGCGAAGAGGCGGATGTTCTGGAAGGTGCGGGCGACTCCGGTCTGGGTGACGAGGTGGGGTTTGTGGGAGAGGCGGGTGCCTTTGTAGCTGACGGTGCCTTCGGTGGGGGTGTAGAGGCCGGTGAGGCAGTTGAAGAAGGTGGTTTTGCCGGCGCCGTTGGGGCCGATGAGGCCGACGATCTCGCCGGGGGCGACGGTGAGGTCGACGGCGCGTACGGCGGTGAGTCCGCCGAACCGCATGGTGACGCCCGCGGCTTCGAGGACGGCGTCGTTGCTCTTCGTGACGGTGGTGGGTGTGGTCATGGTCCTCACGCCCCTGCCTTCGTAGCGCCGGTGGTGTTGTCGCTCAGGCGCTGTTCGGGTACGTCCGGCACGTCGAGCTGGCCGGTTTCGCGGAATTCGAGCTGCTTGCGGCGGTCGGGGATGAGACCTTCGGGCCGGTAGCGCATGAGGAGGACGAGGGCGAGGCCGAAGAGGAACAGCTGGTAGTCCTGGAGGAAGTCCAGCTTGGCGGGGATGAGGAAGAGGAGTGCCGCGCCGACGAGGGGTCCGCTGAGGGTGCCCATGCCGCCGAGGATGACGGCGGCGAGGAGGAAGGCGGAGTTGGGCGGTTGCGGTCCGGCGAACTGGAACTGCTCGGGTGTGACGGTCGTTACTACGTGTGCATGGACGGTTCCGGCGAGTCCGGCGAGGGCGGCGCCGAGGGCGAAGGCGAGCAGGCGCAGGCGGAAGGAGTTGATGCCCATGGCGATGGCGGCGGTTTCGTCCTCGCGGATGGCGATCCAGGCGCGTCCGATGCGGGAGGCGGCGGCGCGGCGGAAGACGAGGACGACGAAGGCCGTCACGAGGATCATGAGGAGGTAGTAGTTGCCGTAGGTGGCGATGGGCACGCCGAGGATGGTGTGGGGTTCGCCGAAGTTGAAGCCGAAGATCTCCAGGTTGGGGACGTTGGGGATGCCCATGGCGCCGTTGGTGACGTCGGGTCCGGTGGTGCCGTTGAGGTTGAGCATGGCGATGCGGAAGATCTCGCCGAAGCCGAGGGTGACGATGGCGAGGTAGTCGCCGCGCAGTCGCAGGGTGGGGGCGCCGATGAGGACGCCGAAGACGAGGGCTGCGGCGGCTCCGGTGAGGAGGGCTGCCCAGAAGGGGAGTTGGATGCCGAGGGCGGAGTCGGGGGAGCCGGAGACGAGGGCCGCGGCGTAGGCGCCGACGCCGAGGAAGGCGACGTATCCGAGGTCGAGGAGGCCGGCGAGGCCGACGACGACGTTGAGGCCCAGGGCGACGGTGGCGAAGATCAGGATGTTGGCGCCGATGATCGTGTACTCGTCGGTGTCCTGGGTGAAGGGGAAGGCGGCCGCGGCGACGAAGGCGGCGACGAGTGCGATGCCGCGGTGCCGGTGGGTGAGTGCGGTGAGGCGGTTGATCAGGCCGGCGCGGTGGACGGCGGCGATGGCGAGTGCGACGAAGAGGAGGTAGCCGACGAAGGGGGGTCCGTCCTCGGCGTCGATGCCGTAGGTGAAGGCGTAGAGGCCGATGCCGAAGGCGACGGCGATGAGGAGGATCTCGGCCCAGGCGGGGAGCTGTTTGGCGGGCCGGGGGGTGGGGACGGCCGCGCAGCTGTTGGTGAAGCGCTGCCACGGGCCGTGCGGGGGTGTGCCGGGGGTGTGGTCGGCGGGGAGGCCGAGTGCGCCGGCGAGGGCGATCAGTGAGGTGATGCCGGCGAGGAAGCCGCCGGGTTCGAGGTTGACCAGGCCGCCGAGCTGTACGGCGATGGCGGCGAGGGTGAACCAGGTGGCGGCGAAGGTGCCGAGGGCGGCGAGGAGGGCGGGTGCGTTGCGGCCGCCGGGGGTGAGGACGGTCAGGCCGCGGACGCCGAGGCCGGCGAGGGCGAAGGCGAGGGTGAGCAGGGCACCGGTGAGGGTGATGAGCTGGAGTCCGGCGGGGGAGCCGTAGTAGGTGAGGTCGCCGGGGAATTCGCTGCTCCAGGTCCAGGACATGCTGGTGGAGGCGGCGGTGGCGAGGGCGCCGGCGGCGGTGATGATGCGGGCGGCGCGTGCGGGGAGGGGGAGGAGGCCGGGGGTGGTCGCGGGGGTGTCCGCGGCGGCGGGGTTCGTGGTGGGTGCGGTGGTCATCGCTATCACGCCCGATCCGCGACGCGTTCGCCGAGCAGGCCCTGTGGTCGCAGGAGGAGTACGAGGATGAGGAGGACGAAGGCCCAGACGTCTTTCCAGGCTCCGCCGCCGAACTGGGTCATGCCGGGGATGAATTCCACGTAGGCGGTGGCGAGGGCTTCGGCGATGCCGAGGACGACGCCGCCGAGCATGGCGCCGTAGATGTTGCCGATGCCGCCGAGTACGGCCGCGGTGAAGGCTTTGAGGCCCATGATGAAGCCCATACGGAACTGGACCTCGCCGGTGCGCAGCCCGTAGGCGACGGCGGCGACGCCGGCGAAGGCGGCGCCGATGGCGAAGGCCAGGACGATGATGCGGTTGGTGTCGATGCCCATGAGGGCGGCGGTGTCGCGGTCCTGGGCGGTGGCCTGCATGGCGCGGCCGCTGCGGGTCTTGGAGACGAAGAAGCCGAGGGCGATCATGCAGATCGGGGCGGCGATGAGGACGAAGAGGTCGCCGCGCTGGACGGTGGCGCCCAGGACCTCGAAGGCATCGCCCTTGAACTGCGGGAAGACCCGGGCCTTCTTGGCGTCGGGGTACCACTTCCAGACGGCCTGCTGGAGTGCGATGGACAGGCCGATGGCGGTGATGAGGGGGGCGAGGCGGGGTGCGCCGCGCAGCGGGCGGTAGGCGAAGCGTTCGGCGGCCACACCGACGAGTACGGAGACGGCGATGCCGCCGATGAGCATGAGGGGGAGGGCCGCCATGAGGGACATGCCGGGCGGGAGGGCGAGGTAGACGGTGAGCGCGCCGAAGCCGCCGACCATGAAGATCTCGCCGTGGGCGAAGTTGATGAGCTGGACGATGCCGTAGACCATCGTGTAGCCGATCGCGATGAGTCCGTACATCGCGCCGAGGATGAGTCCGTTGGCCAGCTGTTGCGGCAGTTCGTTCACCGCAGGGCCTCCGTGGGGTGTGGAAGGTGCCGGTGTGCCGGGCAGGCGGGGAGTGTGCCGGTGTGCCCGGGCCGCGCCAGGTGGGGGTGAGGGACTGGCGCGGCCGGTGCGGGCGGATGGTGCCGGGTCAGCTCTTGTCGAACTTCTTGAACTCGGCGCTGAAGCGCGCCTTCCACTGCTTGTTGTCGACCTGGTAGGCGGTGATCATGGTGTTGGTGGTGTCGCCGTACTTGTCGAAGGCGACCTTGCCGGTGACGCCGTCGAAGGAGACCTTGTTCATGGCGTCGACGACCTTCTTGCGGGCGTCGTCGGGGAGCTTGCCGTTGTTGTCGGCGACGACCTGCTTGACGGCCTGGATGATGGCCCAGGTGGCGTCGTAGGTGGAGCCGCCGTATGCCTCGTAGCGGTCCTTGTAGCCGGCGGCCTTGTAGTCCTCGATGAACTTCTTGGCGGAGGGCAGCTGCTCGACGGGCTTGCCGACGGAGGAGGCGTAGTCGCCCTGTGCCTTCTTGTTCAGTTCGATGTAGTCGGCGCTGTACATGCCGTCGCCGCCCATGAGGGGGGCGTCGAGGCCGCCGTCCTTGAGCTGCTGGCTGAGCGGGCCGGAGGCGGGGTATTCGCCGCCGTAGAAGACCAGGTCGGGGTTGGCGCCCTTGGCCTTGGCGACGACGGCCTTGAAGTCACGGTCGTCGGGGCTGACGTGCTCGGTTCCGACGATCTTGCCGCCGAGCTTGGTGAACTGGTCCTTGAAGGAGGAGGCGAGGCCGACGCCGTAGGTCTTCTGGTCGTCGATGACGTAGGCGGTCTTGGCCTTCATCTTTTCGTAGGCGTACTGGCCGTCGAACGCGCCCTGGACCTCGTCGGTGGTGGCGGTGCGGAAGTAGGTGGAGAACTGCCGCTTGCGGTCGTTCTTCTTCCAGTTCTTGCCCTGGGTGAGGTCGGGCGTGGTGTTGGCCGGGGAGATGAGGGTGACGCCGTTGGACTGCGCGACCTGCTGCATGGACTGGGCGACGCCCGAGTTCAGCGGGCCGACGATGCCGAGTACTTCCTTGTCGCCGGCGAGTTTGGTGGCGTTCTGCTGGCCGGCGTTGGGCAGTGCCTTGTCGTCGAGGGGGCGCAGTTCGAAGGTGACGCCCTCGACCTCGTTCTGTTTGTTGGCGTTTTTCACGGCGAGGTCGGCGGAGTTCTTGATGCCCTGGCCCAGGGCGGAGAGTTCGCCGGTGAGCGGGGCGTCGAGGCCGATGACGACGGTGGCCTTGGAGCCGTCGCCGCTCTTGTCTTCGCCGCGGGAGCCGCACGCGGAGAGCGTGAGGGCGCCGGCGGCTACCGCGGTGGTGAGAATCAGCAAGGAACGGTGACGCACGATCAGTCCTTTCCCCTGGCGTGATCACGCTGTGGCGCGACCGTTCGCGCGCCGGGCTGTAAGGGGTGGTACAGGCCGTGCTGGTACAGCGCGCCCGGCGGCGCGGTGACTGGCGGTGATGGTAAGGCGGTCCCGTTCGCCGGGGCATCGGCGCCGACGAGGATGTGACGCTCTTGTTATGACCTTCGATGAGCGTTTAGTACTGATGGTCCTTACCGATGGGGCGTGTGCGCCAGGCGGAGCGTGAACTTGCACTTCTACGAGGGGATTTGCCGTACGACGTGGTCGGGGCGTCCGGAATGCGGTGCGGGCGGCGGTACGGGAGCGGCGCCGCTGCGGAGCGGGAGGCGTGCGCCGGAGGCGCATTGCGCGGGTTACGCAGCGTTAGGGCGGGGGAGGCGAGCGGGGGAAACGCGCGGCGGCCCCGCTCCGGGTGTCTCCGGAGCGGGGCCGCCGCGAGGCCGTCAGAGGCTGAATCGCCAGGTCAGGAGGGCTGGGCCGGGGATTCAGCGTCGCGCAGCAGGCAGGTCAGGCGGGCGCTGCAGACGCGCTTGCCCTGCTCGTCGGTGATGGCGATCTCGTACGTCGCGGTGGAGCGGCCGCGGTGCACGGGGGTGGCGACGCCGGTGACCAGGCCGGTGCGTACGCCGCGGTGGTGGGTGCAGTTCAGGTCGACGCCGACGGCGAGCTTGCCGGGGCCGCCGTGCAGCATGGCGCCGACCGAGCCGAGGGTCTCGGCGAGGACGGCGGAGGCGCCGCCGTGCAGCAGGCCGTAGGGCTGGGTGTTGCCTTCGACGGGCATGGTGCCGACGACCCGCTCCGGCGCTGCCTCCACGACCTGGACGCTCATCCGCGTGCCGAGGTGGCCGGCGGAGAACAGCGCGGGCAGGTCCAGGCCCTCCCCGGCCCACTGGTCGAGGACTTCCTGGGGGAACGCGGTCGTGGTCTGCTCGCCCATGGCGTACGGCTCCGTTCGCTTGCGCTGCTCGTCGTGGTCGCTGTTCGTCGGTGTCCGGGTGGTGTGGCCGTACGCGTACGGGGCCGACCCGGCCCGTGGGCCGGACGGGGCGGGCGTCGTGCCGCCCTCAGGCTACTGAGCGCGCGCTCAGTTCGGGGGTGCTGGGGCTGTGCGGCTCATCACTGGCCGGGCTGCCGTGGGAGGTCCGGCCGGCAGCGTCCAGGGCGGTCCCGCTGGGCCCCCGGCCGCGCTCGCCGGCCCGCCCGGGCCCCGGAGGGGCCGTGGGCGCGGCCAGGCGTGGGGCGGATGTCAGAGCTGGGTCGGCTCCAGCCTGACGACCACCGACTTCGAGGCGGGGGTGTTGCTGGTGTCCGCGGTGTGGTCCAGGGGGATCAGGACATTCGTCTCCGGGTAGTAGGCGGCGGCACAGCCGCGCGCTGTCGGGTAGTGGACGACCCGGAAGCCGGGGGCGCGGCGCTCGCTGCCGTCGGTCCACTCGCTGACGAGGTCGGTGTAGGCGCCGTCGGCGAGCCCGAGGGCACGGGCGTCCTCGGGGCGGACCAGGACGACGCGGCGGCCGTTCTTGATGCCTCGGTAGCGGTCGTCCAGGCCGTAGATCGTGGTGTTGTACTGGTCGTGCGAGCGCAGCGTCTGCAGGAGCAGCCGGCCTTCGGGGGCGGCGGGGAACTCCACCGGGGCCGCGGTGAAGTTGGCCTTGCCGGTGGCGGTGGGGAAGCGGCGGTCATCGCGCGGGGCGTGCGGCAGGGCGAAGCCGTCCGGGCTCGCGACGCGGGCGTTGAAGTCCTCGAAGCCGGGGACGACGCGTGCGATGCGGTCGCGGATCGTGGCGTAGTCCTTCTCGAACTCCTCCCACGGTATGCGGCTGTTCTCGCCGAGGACCCGGCGGGCGAGGCGGCAGACGATGGCCGGCTCGGACAGCAGGTGCGGGCTCGCGGGCTCCAGGCGGCCGCGGGAGGCGTGCACCATGCCCATGGAGTCCTCGACGGTGACGAACTGCTCGCCGCTGCCCTGGAGGTCCTTCTCGGTACGGCCGAGGGTGGGCAGGATCAGCGCGCGGGCGCCGGTGACGGCGTGCGAGCGGTTCAGCTTGGTGGAGACGTGGACGGTGAGGTTCGCCCGGCGCACGGCGGCTTCGGTGACCTCGGTGTCGGGGGTGGCGGAGACGAAGTTGCCGCCCATGGCGAAGAAGACCTTGGCCTGTCCGTCGCGCAGCGCCCGGATGGCCCGTACGACGTCGTAACCGTGCTCGCGGGGCGGCGCGAAGCCGAACTCCTTCTCCAGGGCGTCCAGGAAGGCGGGCGCGGGGCGCTCGAAGATGCCCATCGTGCGGTCGCCCTGGACATTGCTGTGGCCGCGGACGGGGCAGACGCCGGCACCGGGGCGGCCGATGTTGCCGCGCAGCAGCAGGAAGTTGACGACTTCCCGGATGGTGGGGACGGAGTGCTTGTGCTGGGTGAGGCCCATGGCCCAGCAGACGATCGTGCGCTTGGAGGCGAGGACCAGGCGCAGCGCTTCGTCGATCTCGGCGCGGGTCAGGCCCGTGGCCCGCAGGGTCTCGTCCCAGTCCAGGCCGTCGCCCGCGGCGGCGGCGAACTCCTCGAAGCCGTGGGTGTGCTCCCGGATGAAGTCCTCGTCGAGCGCGCCGTCGGTCTGCAGGAGGAGGTGGTTGAGCGCCCGGAAGAGGGCCTGGTCGCCGCCGAGCCGGATCTGCAGGAAGAGGTCGGTGAGGGAGGTGCCGCCGCCGGCCAGGCCGCGCGGGGTCTGCGGGTTCTTGAAGCGCTCCAGGCCGGCCTCGGGCAGCGGATTGACCGAGATGATCTTCGCGCCGTTGGCCTTGGCCTTCTCCAGGGCGCTGAGCTGGCGGGGGTGGTTCGTGCCCGGGTTCTGACCGGCGACGATGATCAGGTCGGCCTTGTGGAGATCCTCCAGGGAGACGCTGCCCTTGCCGATGCCGATGGTCTCGGTGAGGGCCGAGCCGGAGGACTCGTGGCACATGTTCGAGCAGTCGGGGAGGTTGTTCGTGCCGTACTCGCGGGCGAAGAGCTGGTACAGGAACGCGGCCTCATTGCTCGTGCGTCCGGAGGTGTAGAAGACGGCCTCGTCGGGGGAGACCAGGCCGGTCAGCTCCTCGGCGATGATGTCGAAGGCGCGCTCCCAGGGCACCGGGGCGTAATGGGTGGCGCCCTCGGCGAGGTACATGGGCTGGGTGAGGCGGCCCTGCTGGCCGAGCCAGTAGCCGCTGCGGCCCGCGAGGTCGGCGACGGAGTGGGCGGCGAAGAAGTCGGGCGTGACGCGGCGCAGGGTGGCTTCCTCGGCGACGGCCTTGGCGCCGTTCTCGCAGAACTCCGCCGCGTGCCGGTGGTCGGGGTCGGGCCAGGCGCAGCCGGGGCAGTCGAAGCCTTCCTTCTGGTTCACGCGCAGCAGCGTCAGGGCCGTGCGCTTCACGCCCATCTGCTGTCGGGAGATGCGCAGCGCGTTGGTGATGGCGGGCAGGCCGACGGCCGAGTGCTTCGGGCCGCTGACCTCGGGTGCGTCCTGTACCGGGTCCGACTCGGGTGCTTTGCCTGCCATGGCGGTCTCCCTGGGTGCCGATGATGCCGAGCTGCCGTGCGCGAGCAGCCGTTCCGTATATCACCATTCAGGCATCCGGATTGTGCATGGAACAAGTCTCCATGCGTTCCTTCCGCCTGTGATCGATCCTGCCACGCGCCACCGACCGTCGGCCGGTCGTCCACAGGACGTAATGGTGAGGGTGACGACGTTGTCCACAGGTGCCCGCCGGAACGGCCGGGGCGACCGTCGCGGCAGGGATTGTCAGTGGGGCGTGGCAGGATCGGGGGCGTGGCAGCAAAGGCAGCGAAGAAGAGCGAAACGACCGGCAGCGAGACGGCGGAGGGAGGGCGTCCCCGGCTGCTCCTGATGGACGGGCACTCCATGGCGTACCGGGCGTTCTTCGCCCTGCCCGCGGAGAATTTCACCACCGCCACGGGGCAACCGACGAATGCCGTGTACGGCTTCGCCTCGATGCTGGCGAACACCCTGCGCGACGAGGCGCCCACCCACTTCGCGGTGGCCTTCGACGTCTCGCGCAAGACCTGGCGCTCGGAGGAGTTCCCCGACTACAAGGCCAATCGCTCCAAGACCCCGGACGAGTTCAAGGGGCAGGTGGAGCTGATCGGCGAGCTGCTGGACGCGATGCACGTGAAGCGGTTCGCCACGGACGGCTTCGAGGCGGACGACATCATCGCCACGCTCGCCACGCAGGCCACCGAGCAGGGCTTCGAGGTGTCCATCGTCACGGGTGACCGGGACGCCTTCCAGCTGGTCAGCGACCACGTCACGGTGCTCTACCCCACCAAGGGCGTCTCGGAGCTGACCCGCTTCACCCCGGAGAAGGTGTTCGAGAAGTACGGCCTGACCCCCGCGCAGTACCCGGACTACGCCGCGCTGCGCGGCGACCCGTCGGACAACCTGCCGGGCATCCCCGGTGTCGGCGAGAAGACCGCCGCGAAGTGGATCAACCAGTTCGGTTCGTTCCAGGAGCTCTGCGAGCGCGCCGAGGAGGTCAAGGGCAAGGCCGGGCAGAACTTCCGTGATCATCTGGAGGCCGTGAAGCTCAACCGCCGGCTGACCGAGATGGTCCGCGACGTGGAGCTGCCCTGCGGCCCCGCCGAGCTGGTGCGCGAGGGGTACGACCGGAAGACCCTCACGGTGTTCCTGGAGGCGCTGGAGATCCGCAACCAGGGCCTGCGCGACCGCCTGCTGGCCGTCGACCCCGGAGCCGAGGACGCCGCGGACACCACCGAGCCCGTGCCGGGCGTCGAGATCGACGGCCTCGTCGCGGGCGCCGGGCAGCTCGCCCCCTGGCTCGCCGAGCACGGCAGCGCCCTTCTCGGTGTCGCCACGGTCGATTCCTGGAAGCTGGGCAGCGGCTCGGTCGCCGAGGTCGCCCTGGCCACCGCCGCCGGCCCCGCCGTCTGGTTCGACCCGACGCAGCTGGACGAGGCCGACGACCAGGCGTTCGCCGCCTGGATCGCGGACCCCGAGCGCCCGAAGGTGATGCACAACGCCAAGGGCCTGATGCGGATCTTCCCCGAGCACGGCTGGGAGATCGACGGCGTCACCATGGACACCGCCCTCGCTGCATACCTGGTCAAGCCCGGCCGGCGCTCCTTCGCGCTGGACGCGCTCTCCGTGGAGTACCTCGGCCGTGACCTGGCCCCCGCGGCGGCCGGTGACGGACAGCTGGCCTTCGGTGCCGACGAGCAGGCCGAGGCCGAGGCCCTGATGGCCAAGGCGCGTACGGTCCTCGACCTCGGGGCCGCCTTCGAGACGCGCCTGGAGGAGGTCGGCGCCGCCGACCTGCTGCGCGACATCGAGCTGCCCACCAGCGTGCTGCTGGCCCGTATGGAGCGCTCCGGCATCGCCGCCGACCGCGGCTGGCTGGAGCGCATCGAGCAGCAGTTCGCGGCCGCCGTCCAGCAGGCCGTCACCGAGGCGCACGCCGCCGCGGGACACGAGTTCAACCTCGGCTCGCCCAAGCAGCTCCAGGAAGTCCTCTTCAACGAGCTGGGCCTGCCCAAGACCAAGAAGACCAAGACCGGCTTCACCACGGACGCGGACGCCCTCGCCTGGCTCGCGGCGCAGACCGACAACGAACTGCCCGTGATCATGCTGCGCCACCGTGAGCAGGCCAAGCTGCGCACGACGGTCGAGGGCCTGATCAAGACCATCGCCGCGGACGGCCGCATCCACACCACCTTCAACCAGACGGTGGCCGCGACCGGCCGGCTCTCCTCCACGGACCCCAACCTGCAGAACATCCCCGTCCGCACGGACGAGGGCCGCGCCATCCGCCGCGGCTTCGTGGTCGGCGAGGGCTATCAGACGCTGCTGACCGCGGACTACAGCCAGATCGAGCTGCGCGTGATGGCGCACCTCTCCGAGGACGAGGGCCTCATCGAGGCGTTCACCTCCGGTGAGGACCTGCACACCACGGTGGCCTCGCACGTCTTCTCGGTGCCCAAGACCGAGGTCGACCCCGAGATGCGCCGCAAGATCAAGGCGATGTCGTACGGGCTGGCGTACGGCCTCTCCGCGTTCGGCCTGTCCCAGCAGCTGGGCATCATGCCGGACGAGGCCCGCAAGCTCATGGACAACTTCTTCGAGCGCTTCGGTGGCGTGCGGGACTACCTCCAGGACGTCGTCGACCGGGCCCGCGCCACGGGCTACACCGAGACCATGCTCGGCCGCCGCCGCTATCTGCCCGACCTCAACAGCGACAACCGCCAGCGTCGCGAGATGGCCGAGCGGATGGCGCTGAACGCCCCGATCCAGGGCACCGCGGCGGACATCGTCAAGATCGCGATGCTGCGCGTCGACGAGGCGCTGACCGCCGCCGGGCTCACCTCCCGGATGCTGCTCCAGGTCCACGACGAAATCGTGGTCGAGGTGGCGCCCGGCGAGCAGAAGCAGGTCGAGGAGCTGGTACGGCGCGAGATGGCCGGTGCCGTCGAGCTGCGCGCCCCGCTGGACGTCTCCGTCGGCTCGGGCGGGGACTGGGAGTCCGCCGCGCACTGACCCGTGCAGAGGTGGCCGGGGGCCGGTGAGGGACGCAGCTGCCCTTATCGGCCCCCGGCCGCTGCCTTTTCCGCCGGGGCGGCAGCGCCCCGTCCACGGCGGCGTCTGCAGTCGTTCAGGCGGACCGCCGCCGCCCACACCGGAAGCGCCATGCCCAGCCCGGCGCCGGCCCCGAAGAGCGCCGTCGGTACGTAGTCGAACCACGTCGCCGCCCCGCCGTACACCGCGTGCGCTCGCAGCACCCGGTGCCCGGCGCCCAGCAGTACGGACAGCGTCAGCAGCGCGCAGCACAGCAGCCGCCCCCGATTGCCGAGCGCGGGCAGCCCTTCGGGGGCGCCGCCCGTCGGCGCCCGATGGAGCGCCGAGCCTACGAACCACCCGAGGGCCACGAGCGCGACCGCCGAGGTGCCGTACTGCACGTACGTGTACACCGGCCACCCGGCGACCGGCTCCTGCAGTACGGGCAACAGCCGGACACCCCAGCGCCCGGGGTGGGTGAACGCGTCCCACGCGACGTGTGTGAGCGCGCCGAGCACCGCGGAGTACCAGAAGCGCAGCGCGAACCGCCCACGGGAGAGCCCCTGCCGCCCCGAACCACGGACCAGCGCCCCCACCCTGCCTTGCCACCTCGACGGCAGTAGTGCGAGCAGCGGATCGCGCAGCAGCAGCCAGCCTCCGACCAACAGGGCCGCGCACAGCGTGTCCACGGTGAGAACACCGGCCGGCGCGTGCGTGAATTCCCCGTAGGCCATCGCACCCGGCACGACCGTGTCCGCGTAGTACGTCAGATCCGGCGCGAAGGACCCTGCGACGAGCGCGGACACCAGCAGCGGCCCGCGCGCCGTACCGTTGCGGCGTACGGCAGGCAGCACCGCCGCGGCATGGCTGAGTGTGAACGGCATGATCCCTCTCCTGACCGGACTCGACCGTTGGACGTGATCGAGTGATCGATTCGAGGCAGTATGCCGGATGTGAGCAGACAGTGATGGCGAGCCGGGAACGGTAGCTGCGCGCGGGGAGTTGTCGTAGTGTCGCGTGCGTTGCAGCGCCGGGAGCGCGGCACCGTGCATCCAGCGCGGTGGGTCAACGCGGAGGGGGAACAGGGGACATGGCAGCCAAGTTCGGCCGACGGCTCCGCAAAGGAGCGGCCTCCAGTGTGGTGGTGGCGCTGGCGCTCGCCGCGCTGACCGCCTCTCAGGCGCCCGACGCCGCGGACGCCGCCGGGAGTTCCCGCGAAGCCCCTCGGGGCGGCACCCCCATCGACGGCGACTCCTCGTACTACACCGACCTGCCCCCGCTCGTCAGCCCGCAGCCGCCCGGCAAGGGGCAGGGCGGGGACGGACCCCTGGCCAACGGACCCGCGGAGGCCGGCATACCGGCGACCGTGCTCGCCGCGTACAAGGAGGCCGAGGCGTCCCTCGCCCGGTCCCATCCGGGCTGCAACCTCCCCTGGGAGCTGCTCGCCGCGATCGGCAAGGTCGAGTCCGGACAGGCCCGCGGCGGCGCCGTGGACGAGAACGGCACGACGCTGCAGCCCATCCTCGGCCCCCAGCTCAACGGCAACGGCTTCGCCCGGATCATCGATACCGACCGCGGCCGCTTCGACAATGACACCACCCACGACCGCGCCGTCGGCCCCATGCAGTTCATCCCCTCCACCTGGGCGAGGTGGGGCACGGACGCCAACGGCGACGGCGCGAGCGACCCCAACAACATCTACGACGCGGCCCTGTCGGCCGGCCGCTACCTGTGCGCGGCCGACCGCGACCTGTCGGTCCAGGCGGACATGAACCGCGCGATCCTCGGCTACAACCACTCCGAGGAATACCTGCGCACGGTGCTGTCCTGGTACGAGTACTACCGCAAGGGCACGCACGAAGTGCCCGACGGCACCGGCATCCTGCCGACCGGACCGCGCAGCGGCGGTGCCGGCACCGGAGGCGGCGGTGCGCACAAGGCCGGCTCCGGGGGCGCATCGAAGGGCGGCAAGGACCAGGGCGGCTCCGGGAAGGACGCCGACTCCGGAAAGGACGCTGACGGCGCCTCGGGGAAGGACGGCACCGGCACCGATGGCGGGACGAAGCCCGAGCCGAGCCCCGCGCCCGGCGACGGTTCGAGTTCCGGAGGCGGCTCGGACTCCGAGGACGGCTCGTCGCCCGGCACGACCCCGGGCGGCTCCAACGAGTCGCCCACGCCGACGCCTTCGCCCTCCCAGCCCGCGCCCCTCGCCTCTCTGGAGCGCATAGGCGACAAGGACAGGAGCGCCACCGCCGGCGAGAAGTTCGCCGACCGGCTCCAGGTGCGCGCGAAGAACACCGAGGACCGCACGGTCTCCGGCGTGAAGGTCCAGTACGAGATACGCGGCGACGGCGACACCCGCTTCGAGGGCGGCGCCGCCAAGGTCACCGTGGCCACGGACAAGGACGGCCTCGCCACCGCCCCGGCGCTGGTCGCGGGGGAGAAGGCCGGGACGTACACCGTCCGTGCGACGGCAGTGGGGCGTGCCGTGCCGGCCACCGACTTCACCGCCACCGTCAAGGCCCGGCAGGCCGACGCCCTGGCCCGCACCTCCGACCAGAAGATGGAAGCCGCGGAGGGCGCCTCCTACGCCGATCCCATCGAGGTGAAGGCGACCTACCAGGGCAAGGCCGCCGCCGGCGTGGCCGTCACCGCCACGATGATCGCCGGGGACGCCGCCGACCCCGCGAAGGCTGAGCAGAACACCGAAGGCCCGTACTTCAAGGACGCCGACGGCGCGCCGATACGCACGCTCACCGGCCTGAAGACCGACGCCGACGGCCTGCTGAAGCTGCCTCAGATCTTCACCGACAGCCACTCCGGCACATACAAGCTGCGGCTCACCACGGCCGGCGGAGCGGTGCTCCTGGTGGACCTCAAGGTGGGCTGACGCCCGCGCTGATACGCGGTGCAGGGGCGTGACGCGCAGGCGTCGCGCCCCTGCTCCGCATGCCGGTCCTCGCCTGCTCCTCGGTGCAACGTGTTCTCATCTGCGCCGCCCGTTGCTACGGTGCCCCAGCCTCGCCGTGCTGACGCGCCGTCAGTTATGGCGAGGGAGCCCGCAGTCGAACGGGAGGCCCAGCATGCGTGCCCTCACAGCAGCCGCGATCGGGCTGGCCGCTGCCCTCGCCCTGGTCTTCACCATGACGGCCATCGGCGCCCCCGAAGGGCGGACGTCCCCCGAGCCCCTGCGGACCACCGTCCCCGAGCACCCCTGAGGAGGCTGCCGTCATGCGCCGTAAGGCCAGCCTCGTTCTGCTCGCCCTCGCCGTCTTCTGCACCGCCCTGGCCCCCCTGATGCGGTGGTACGCCTTCCCCCGGCTCGCCAAGATCCCGCCGAGCCAGTACCAGGAGATGGTCCTGGAAGCCAAGCCCGCCACCCTCATCGACTACGGCACCATGAAGGCCGAGAAGGTCCCGAAGATCAGCATCGTGCAGACGCTGAAGGGCAACGTCGAAGCCTCCGAAAAGGTCGAACGCACCGTCGACCGCGACGTCGTCGTCTGGGATGCGCTCTCCTACGTGGCCGGCCCCGACGGCAAGATGGTCTCCGAGATCCCCGAGCGCTACATCTTCGACGCGCACACCCAGGAACCGGTGCACGCGAAGGGCGAGGCGGTCGACGGCGAGCCGGTGCGCCGCGACGGCATCGAGTACAAGTGGCCCTTCCTCACCGAGAAACGCGACTACAACTACTTCGACGCCCAGACCCGCACCTCGGCGCCCATCCACTACAAGGGCACCCGCCGCTTCCAGGGCCTCGACGTCTACTACTTCGAACAGACCATCCCCTGGACCAAGGTCCCGCTCCCCAAGAAGATGCCGGTCAAGGGCGTCACCCCGGAATCCGTCGAGAAGATGGGCACCACCCGCTGGTACACCACCAAGCGGATGTTCTGGGTGGAGCCCGTCACCGGCGCGCCCATCAACGGCGAGGAGATCCACAAGGAGGAACTGCGCGGCGGCGACCTGCTGCCCGGCGGCGGCAAGGTCACCGCGTTCGCCGGGCACGTGAAGATGCGCCCCGACTACCTGGCCGCCACCGTGGACCTGGTCTCCTCCCAGCGCACCCTCGTCCTGCTGCTCACCAGCTACCTGCCCTGGGGCCTGCTCACCACGGGCGCCGCGCTCCTGGCCATGAGCCTGTACCTGGAGGCGCGCGGGCGGCGCCCGGGAGGGCGCGCCATGACCGCCTGAGCTCCCGTGGCGCTGCTGTCAGCCCGGTCGTGCGCCGTCAGCGCCGTTGCATCCGGGCCTTCGTATGACGCGTCGGCTCGGCCGTCGCCGGGTCCTCGGGCCACGGGTGCTTCGGATAGCGGCCGCGCAGCTCCGCCCGCACGGAGCGGTAGCCGTCGCGCCAGAAGGAGGCGAGGTCGGCGGTGACGGCCGCCGGGCGCCCCGCGGGCGACAGCAGATGAACCAGTACCGGCACCCGGCCGCCCGCCACCCGCGGCGACTCCCGCAGCCCGAACATCTCCTGCAGCTTCACCGCCAGCACCGGCTGATCGCCGCCGTACTCCACCCGGACCCGCGAACCGCTGGGCACCTCGATGCGCTCCGGAGCCAGCTCGTCGAAGCGCGCCGAATCGCCGCTCGCCCACGGCAGCAGCCGCGACAGCGCCTGGCCCGCGTCGATCCGCGCCAGATCGGCGCGCCGCCGCGCCCGCCCCAGCTCCGGCTCCAGCCACTCGTCCCGGCGCGCCAGCAACGCCTCGTCCGCGACATCCGCCCACGGCGCGCCCAGCTCCCGGTGCAGGAACGCCATGCGCTCCCGGAGCGAGCGCGCCCCCTCCGACCAGCGCAGCAGCCCGAGCCCTTCGCTGCGCAGCCCGTCCACCAGCGCCTCCCGTACGAGCGCCGGATCCGCGTCCCGCAGCGGCCGCGACACCAGCTCGATCGCGCCGAGCCGCGCCACGCTCCGCGCGACCACGTCCCCGTCCGCCCAGCCGACCTCCTCGGCCTCGGCGAACAGCGCCCCCGCGGCCGCCCGCGCGGTCTCCTCGTCGATCACGGCAGCGAGCCGCACCCGCGCGGACGCCGCCGTCACGGGCCGGTCCGCGACCGCCACCGCCAGCCACTCCGCGCTCCGCAGCCGCGACCCTTCCCCGACCTCGGCACCCGTCCCCGAGGCCATCACGTACGCACCCTCGCCGCGCCGACGGGCCACCCGCTCGGGGAACGCCAGCGCCGCCACGACCCCGGCCACGGCGTCATCGCTCTCCTCGCGGGCCACCGTGGCGGCCGTGCCGGGTGCCTGTACGCCGCCCTCCGGGGCGCCCTCGGTGCCCGACGCACCGGACAGCGCGGAGGCCAGTCGGCGGGCCTCCTGCCGCCACCGGGCGGCGTACGCGTCCCGTCCGCGGCGGGCCGTGCGCCAGGCGTCGGCGAGATCGTCGCCGTACTCGCGCGGCGGCTCCTCGCTCAGCAGCGCGACGACCTCGGCAGCCCGCCGCGCCCCGACCTGCGCCGCGCCGTCCAGCAGCGCCCGCGCCAGCCGCGGATGCAGGCCGAGCCGGGCCATTCGTACGCCGCGCTCCGTCGCCCGCCCGGCCGCGTCCACCGCGCCCACCGCGGTCAGGACGTCCCGCGCCGCCGCCATCGCCCCGGCCGGCGGCGCGTCCAGCAGCGCAAGTCCCGCGGCGCCCGGATCGCCCCAGCACGCGGCCTGCAACGCGAACGCCGTCAGGTCCGCGACCTTGATCTCCGGGGACGGGAAGCGCGGCAGCCGCCCGTCCTCCCCCTCCGACCAGCAGCGATAGACCACACCGGGCGCCTCGCGCCCCGCGCGGCCGGCCCGCTGCCGCGCCGCCGCTCGGGACGCCCGTACCGTCGTCAGCGCGCTCAGCCCCCGCGCGTGATCCATCCGCGGCTCGCGCGCCAGCCCGCAGTCGACCACCACGCGCACCCCGGGCACCGTCAGGCTCGACTCCGCCACCGACGTGGCCAGCACGATCCGCCGCCGGTCACCCGAACCGGCCAGCACCGCGTCCTGCACGGCCGCCGGCGCCCGGCCGTGCACCTGCAGCACCTCGACCCCGGCAGAACCCTGATCCGCCAGCTGCCCCGCCACCCGCGCGATCTCGCCCACGCCCGGCAGGAAACACAGCACATCCCCCTCCCGCTCACGCACCGCCCGCCGCACCACCGACGCCACATGCGTCAGCAGCGCCGGATCCACCCGCATGCCGTGCGCCGGACGCACCGGCCGCTCCGGCGGCGCCCACACCGTCTCCACCGGATGCGACACCCCCTGCGCCGCCACCACCGGCGCGTCCCCCATCAGCCGCGACCAGCCCTCCGCGTCCGTGGTCGCCGACGCCGCCACCAGCCGCAGCTCCGGCCGCAACGCTTCCCGCACGTCCAGCAGGAACGCCGCCGCCGTGTCCGCGTCGAGATGCCGCTCGTGGCATTCATCCAGTACAACGATGTCCACGCCCGGGAGTTCCTGATCACGCTGGAGCCGCTGGAGCAGGACGCCCGTCGTCACCACCTCCACGACAGTGCGCGCCCCCACCGCGCGCTCCCCGCGCACGGTGAACCCCACGCGCTCGCCCACGCGCTCCCCGAGCAACCACGCCATCCGCCGCGCCGCAGCACGCGCCGCGATCCGCCGCGGCTCCGCGACGATCACCTTGCGTACAGGCGCACCGTCCTCCGTAAGACCCGCCAGCGCCAGCGGTACGAGAGTCGTCTTGCCGGTCCCCGGAGGCGCGCACAGGACAGCGGTCCCGGCACCCTCCAGCGCCTCCTGAAGAGCGGGCAGCGCGGACCGTACGGGCAGAGCATCGAGTTCATCGCGGCGGATCACCCGCCCAGTGTCTCGCGGGGCCGACGACCCACCGGAGGCGCTGTGACGCCGCGCATCGGGGAGAGCTCTGCGACGGCCTGCAAGGACGGCCGCGCGCCTACGGGTCCCGCCGGCACACGAAGATGGCCGTACCCGGGATCAGCCCGCCCCGAAGGGGCGACCAGCCACCCCACTCCTGGGTGTTCCACGCCGGCCACTCCGGCTCCACCAGGTCCTCCAGGCGGAAGCCCGCGGCCACCACGTCACGCACCCTGTCACCCAGCGTGCGGTGGTGCTCCACGTACACCGCGTTGCCCTGCGCGTCCTGCTCCACGTAGGGCACGCGGTCGAAGTAGGACGCCGCGACGGACAGCCCCTCGGGGCCCGGCTCGTCCGGGAAGGCCCAGCGGATCGGGTGCGTCACCGAGAAGACCCACCGGCCGCCCGGCCGCAGCACCCGGTGCACCTCGCGGAAGACCCGCACCGGATCGGCCACGAACGGCACCGCCCCGTACGCCGAGCACGCGAGATCGAAACTGCCGTCCGCAAACGGAAGCACCCCGGCGTCGGCCTGTACGAGAGCCACACCCGGCGCCTCCGTACCGTGCTCCGGCAGGTCCCCGCCGATCCGGAGGGCGTGCTGCAGCTGCCGGTGCGAGAGGTCCAGCGCCACCGGGTGCGCCCCCTGAGCGGCCAGCCAGCGCGAACACTGCGCCGCGCCCGCACCGATCTCCAGGACGCGCAGGCCCTTGAGCTCGGTGGCCGGCCCCAGAAGGCCCGCTTCTGCCTCATCCAGCCCCTCCGGCCCCCATACGAAGCGGTCGTCCCCCAGGAACGCACCGTGCTCGCTCTGGTACTCGTCGGCGTTGCGGTCCCACCAGCCGCGGCTGGCCCGGCTGCTCTCCGCCTCCCCGGTGGTGCGCCGTACGGCCTCGGCGTCGTCCCAGGCCGCGGGGCCGGTCGCCGTGGCCGCGGAGCCCGTGACTGCGGAGTCGTCGTGTTGGTTCATCGCGCCCGTCGTCGTATTGTTCGTTAAAGCTTGTAGTTTCTGAGGTTCACGGGGCCGGCTGGTCGCAGTCCTGTGAGGATCTTCGTCGGGCCCCCGTGGCCTGCGACGACAAGGCCGAGCGAGTCTTCTCACGCCCGGCGTGTGCCGGTTATGCGGCGATCCGCCCGCGGTGTGGGCCTTCGCGCATTGACCGTGTCCGGCTGCCCCCGTATGCTACAAGTTGCGCTGCGGGCCTGCGCACCTCAGACGGAGCAGGTCGCGCTTGCATCTGTTGCATGTCCCCTCGGTTTCGAGGCGCTGACCGGATTTTTCGGAAATTCGGAAGCGCGCCTCATTGCTGTCGACTTCTGCAGAAGCGATAAAGGCTCTCGGCGTAGCAGTACCTACGACTTCAATGTCCGTACCGGAGCCCTTTCCCACATGACGAGCAGCACCGAGACCACCGCCACCACCCCGCAGGTTGCGGTCAACGACATCGGTAACGAGGAAGCCTTCCTCGCCGCGATCGACGAGACGATCAAGTACTTCAACGACGGCGACATCGTCGACGGCGTCATCGTGAAGGTCGACCGGGACGAGGTCCTGCTCGACATCGGTTACAAGACCGAAGGCGTCATCCCCAGCCGCGAGCTCTCCATCAAGCACGACGTCGACCCGAACGAGGTCGTCGCCGTCGGTGACGAGATCGAGGCCCTGGTTCTCCAGAAGGAGGACAAGGAAGGCCGCCTGATCCTCTCGAAGAAGCGTGCCCAGTACGAGCGCGCCTGGGGCACCATCGAGAAGATCAAGGAAGAGGACGGGATCGTCACCGGTACCGTCATCGAGGTCGTCAAGGGTGGTCTCATCCTCGACATCGGCCTCCGCGGCTTCCTCCCCGCCTCCCTGGTCGAGATGCGCCGCGTCCGCGACCTTCAGCCCTACGTGGGCAAGGAGCTCGAGGCCAAGATCATCGAGCTGGACAAGAACCGCAACAACGTGGTCCTGTCCCGCCGTGCCTGGCTCGAGCAGACCCAGAGCGAGGTCCGCCAGACCTTCCTCACCACCCTCCAGAAGGGTCAGGTGCGCTCCGGCGTCGTCTCCTCGATCGTCAACTTCGGTGCCTTCGTGGACCTGGGTGGCGTCGACGGTCTGGTCCACGTCTCCGAGCTGTCCTGGAAGCACATCGACCACCCCTCCGAGGTCGTCGAGGTCGGCCAGGAGGTCACGGTCGAGGTCCTGGACGTCGACATGGACCGCGAGCGCGTGTCCCTGTCGCTCAAGGCGACCCAGGAAGACCCGTGGCAGCAGTTCGCCCGGACCCACCAGATCGGTCAGGTCGTCCCGGGTAAGGTCACCAAGCTCGTTCCGTTCGGTGCGTTCGTCCGCGTCGACGAGGGCATCGAGGGCCTGGTCCACATCTCCGAGCTGGCCGAGCGCCACGTGGAGATCCCGGAGCAGGTCGTCCAGGTCAACGACGAGATCTTCGTCAAGGTCATCGACATCGACCTCGAGCGCCGCCGCATCAGCCTCTCGCTGAAGCAGGCCAACGAGTCCTTCGGTGCCGACCCGTCGGCGGTCGAGTTCGACCCGACCCTGTACGGCATGGCCGCGTCCTACGACGACCAGGGCAACTACATCTACCCCGAGGGCTTCGACCCCGAGACCAACGACTGGCTCGAGGGCTACGAGGCGCAGCGCGAGGCGTGGGAGAACCAGTACGCCGAGGCGCAGCAGCGCTTCGAGCAGCACCAGGCCCAGGTCATCAAGTCGCGCGAGGCCGACGAGCAGGCTGCGGCCGAGGGCGCTGCGGCGCCGGCGGCCGGTGGCCAGGGCGGCGGCGGCAACGTCTCCGGCGGCTCGTACTCCTCGGAGTCGGCGGACAACTCCGGCGCCCTGGCGTCGGACGAGGCCCTTGCCGCGCTCCGCGAGAAGCTGGCCGGCGGCCAGAGCTGAACGCTCACCGCTAGGCGCTAGCCGATAGCGACACGAAGGCCCGCTCCCTTTGGGGGCGGGCCTTCGTGGTGTTTGGTCTTCTGTTCGGCCTTCTGGCCGGCGGTGCGGGTGACCCGGTGGGGCGGCCTTCAGTACTGCCGCGAACCGGGCGTGTCCGTCGAGCCGTTCACGAAGAGCAACGCCAACGCTCCCCGGCGCGAAAAGTGGTGACGGCGCCGCACGAGCGGGTGATGACGTAAGGACCGGGAATGCCCGAGCCCCGCGGCGCGTTGTGCGGGACGGACATCGAAGAGGAGCGGTCACTGTGTTGGATCCCCAGGATTTGTACGAATGGGAGCCGAGCGGGCTCGCGGCGGTCGACGCGATAGCCTCCCGCGACTCCGCCGGGCTGGTGCTCCTGTACCACTTCGACGGCTACATCGACGCCGGCGAAGCCGGTGACCAGATTGTCGAGTCCCTCCTGGAGGGGCTGCCACACCAGGTCGTCGCCCGCTTCGACCACGACCGGCTGGTCGACTACCGGGCCCGCCGCCCGATGCTCACCTTCGACCGCGGCCAGTGGTCCTCGTACGAGACGCCCAGCATCGAGCTGCGCCTCGTCCACGACGCCACGGGCGCGCCCTTCCTGCTGCTCTCCGGTCCCGAACCGGACGTGGAATGGGAACGCTTCACGGCGGCTGTACGAGAGACCGTCGAGCGGCTGAACGTACGCCTCTCGGTCAGCTTCCACGGCATCCCGATGGGCGTCCCGCACACCCGCCCCGTAGGGATCACCCCGCACGGCAACCGCACCGACCTGACCCCGGGCCACCGCGACCTCTTCGAGCAGGCGCAGGTTCCCGGCAGCGTCGAAGCGCTGATCGAGTACCGCCTCGCGGAGGCCGGACACGATGTGCTGGGCGTCGCCGCCCACGTACCGCACTACGTCGCGCGCTCCGCCTACCCGGACGCCGCGCTCACCGCGCTGGAGACGGTCACCGCGGCAACGGGCCTGGTCCTGCCGAGTGCCGCGCACACCCTGCGCACCGAAGCGCTGCGTACTCAGGAGGAGATCGAACGGCAGCTCTCGGAGGGCGACGAGGAACTGGTCGCGCTGGTCAGCGGGCTTGAGCACCAGTACGACGCGGCGGCCGGCGCCGAAACCCGCGGCAACCTTGTGGCTGAGCCCGCCGAACTCCCGTCCGCCGAGGAAATCGGCCGCGAACTGGAAGCCTTCCTGGCCGACCGGGAACGGGACATGGGCGACGGGGGCATCTGAGGGAACCTTGGGAGGGGGAGGGGCGTTTGACGGGGTGGAGGCGCTTGGCGGGGTGGGGGCTCGAGAGGGGGAGCCGGCCAGCGCACGCCGGCTCGGAGCGGGACGGAGCGGGTCCGGCTCTGGGCGGGAGTCGGGGTGCCGTATAGCGTGGGCCCCATGGTGAAGGTGGGGCTTACAGGCGGCATCGGCGCAGGCAAGAGCGAGGTGTCGCGGCTGCTCGCGTCGTACGGCGCGGTGATCGTGGACGCGGACAAGATCGCGCGGGAGGTCGTCGAACCGGGCACGCCCGGTCTCGCCGCCGTCGTCGAGGCGTTCGGTACGGACGTACTGACGCCGGACGGCACCCTGGACCGGCCCAAACTGGGCGCCCTCGTCTTCGCCGACCCCGACAGGCTCAAGGCGCTGAACGCCATCGTGCACCCCCTCGTCGGTGCCCGCTCCGCCGAACTGGAGGCCGCGGCCGGCCAGGACGCGGTGGTCGTCCACGACGTACCCCTGCTGACCGAGAACGGCCTCGCGCCCCTGTACGACACGGTCGTCGTGGTCGACGCCGCCCCGGAAACCCAGCTGCGGCGGCTTGTCGCGCTGCGCGGTATGACCGAGGACGAGGCGAAGGCCCGCATGAGCGCCCAGGCCACCCGGGAACAGCGGCTCGCGATCGCTGACCTCGTCATCGACAACGACGGTCCGCTGGAAGCCCTGGAGCCGCAGGTGCGGGAGATCTGGGAGCGGCTGCGGGCCCGCTGAGACCGAGCGGTAGCCTCACGCCATGACTGCTTCCGATCTTGCCCCCGCCTCGTTCGTCGTCAATGTCCCCGGCATACCGGACGCCGAACTGGAGCCCGAAGCGCTCGACCCGGACCAGATCGTCTCCGGCGATCCGGTCGTCACCGGCAAGGTGCTCTGGGAATCCCCGGACGGCAAGCAGGTCCGCGGCATCTGGCAGATCACACCGGGCGTCGTGACCGACATCGAGGCCAACGAACTGTTCGTGGTGGTCTCCGGCCGCGCCACCATCGAGGTCGAGGGCGGTTCGGTCCTCGAGGTGGGGCCCGGTGATGCGTGCTTCCTGCGCGAGGGGGACCGGACTCGGTGGACGGTGCACGAGACGCTGCGGAAGGCTTATCACGTGAGTTTGTAGGGGGTGGGCTTCGGCCTTTTGCGGGGTGTGTTGGGGGAGTTCGCTGTGTGGCGCTGAGCGTCGGTGGTGGGCGTACGGCGTGCGCAGCCGATGATGTGGCGGGCGTAGGGAATGCGGTGACGGCCGGGTTTGTTGTGCCCCACATAGCGACCGGGCGGTCGGCGATACGGGCTGCCCGCAGGCGATGAACCACCTGCCCACCTGCTCGTGGCGAGTCGCCGGTACGCATGCCGCCGGTACCCCAACGGTATGCGGTGAGTCCGTACGTGTCGGAGAGGAGACGGCCGTGACCGAGCGCACCCCCGAGACGCATGTCATCGACTTCCGGGCAGCCGAACAACTGCTGTCCGCGCGCGATCCGCGGGGCGCGGTGAAACTCCTGGACCCGGTCATCGCCGCTCATCCGGAGAACACCGCCGCCCGACTGCTACGAGCCCGCGCCTTCTTCCTGGCCGCTCAACTGCGCCCTGCCGAGCTGGAGTTCCAGGTCGTTTTGGAACGAGAGCCCGACAACGCGTTCGCCCACTTCGCCTTGGGTCGCACCCTTGAGCGCGCCAACCGCCGGGACGAGGCGCTGCGCCACTTCCGACTCGCCGCCGCGCTGGACCCCCGCCCGGACTTCATCGAAGCAGCACGTTTCCCGCTGCCGGGGGATGATGCGGGGGAGTGAGGGCGGACAGTGGGGAGTGAGGGTGGGGAGCCTTTCTCTCTCGGATGGGGCCCGTCTCCTGTCGCAGGGGGCTCGCCTCCCGTCGGACGGGTCCCGCCCCCGGGGGCCCGCCCCCCCACCCCCACCCCTCCTCCCCCTGACTTCTTGTCTTCGTTTGTCCCTCGCCGAGGTCTTTAGTTCACCGGATCCCTCACCAAGGCCTCCCGCGCCCCCCACGCCCCTCGCGCCCCTCTACCCCCCGGTCAGGCCCCACATCCGGCCCCGCATCGGGTCCCACACCAGGCCCCGCTCCACCGCGTCCCCCGCCGGTGAACTCATTGCGACCGCGGTCCGGCTCGTACGGTGGCACGTTCTTGCCGGGCTGGTAGTGCGGCCCCTGGCGTATATGGCGGCATACGATCGCAAGGTCCGTCGCAGCCAGGGCCGCCACGACCGCACAGCCGGCAGCCCAGCCGGGACGATCGACCACCACGAAGACGGCCACGCCCACCGCCGCCCATATCAGCCCCCACAGCGCCAGAGCGCGCCGCGTCTTCAGCAGACTCCGTGCCTCCAGGGGCTCATTGCCCGTACGCATCACCACTCACCACGTATCCCTGCCTCGGAAGTCTGGTGCTCGTCGTCGCCGAGGTGCCGCGCCCGTCACTCTCTGTCTCTCGCATCTGACCGTTTTGTGTCTGTCTTCTGGTCGCCTCCGGTCGTTTCGATGTTGAGGGGGTGCGGGGCTCGGCGTAGGTGTCGGCGAGGCCGCCGCACGCATTACGCCATTGCGCGCTGACCTGGGTTTCTTTCCTACCCGAGCGGCTTTCTCTTCCTTAAGGATCCTCCGGTTCGGTCCGTCCGTCACGCCCCTTGGCTGGCCTGTGGATAACTTTGGACGGCTCGCGGAGATGCGATGTCCGGTGGTTGTGTCGTTACCTTCCGTGGTGCGTGAGGGTGCATGAGTGCATCGCCGGCCGGGTGGCTGTTGATCCAGGACAGTCCGCCCAGATCGAGTCGCTTCCTTGCCCTGGTGATCGCCACATACGCCAGCCGTGCCTCATCGAGGTCGACCGGGCCCGGAAGCGGTTCTCCGTCCTCGCCGATGTCCTCCAGTTCGTCCGGCTCCGTGAAGTCGGCTGCGATGCGTACGCTCGACCACTCGCGGCCCTTCGCTCGATGGGCGGTCGAAACCGTGATTTCGGCCCTGTCCTCGCTCGAAAGGCATCCCAGTGCGCGGAGGACGCTCTCCGCGCTGTGTTCGTCGAGGAGTTCGACGAGCGGCAGGAGGTCTCGTCCGGACGGGTCTGCGGTGGCGTACTCCCGCAGCTCCTCCCAGGATTCGAAGAGCGTCAGTTCGGGGTGGGTGGTCCGGTTGCCGCGCTGGAGTTCGTACGCGGCCCGGGCCAGCGCTGTCAGGGAGTCGCCGCCACCTGCCAGGCCGACTCTGCGCCCGTCCGACAGCAGCCTCATGACTTCCGCCATCGCGCCCGCATTGGACCGGCAGAGCACGGCATCGGGACGGGAAACAGGTCCCAGCTCGGTATCGAGGAGTGGCGAGCCGATGAGCCGGACGGGAGCGTCGACGATGGCCAGCCAGCGATTCGCCGCTGCTGCGAGTGCGGGCCCGAATCGGAACGACTGGGAGAGCGTGAGCTGCGTGCCGCGGAAGCCGGTCATCACGTCGCGTGCGCCCCGCCAGCCGTAGATCGCCTGCGCCGAGTCACCGACGAGCACCAGTTGAGCGTGCGCACGCTGGGCGCTGAAGACCTGCTCGACCACGGGATTGGTGTCCTGGGCTTCGTCGAGAAGCAGGAAATCGGTCTGGATGACAGGTGCGCTCAGTGCCCACATCTTGAGGTAGTGATCGTGTTCGAAGCGGACGGCGCCACGGTCGGGGTCCTGAAGATCGGCCCATGCCTTGCGGGCGTACGGGAGGACGGCGTGCGCCAGCTGGCTGTGCAACGGGTCGGATTCGGCGCCGCGCAGGCGAGGCACATGGGCAGGGATCAGTACTGGGTCGGCGGAGCGGCAGAATTCGGTGACGGTGCGCAGGACTGTGTATGAGAGGGCCTTGCTGCTCAGCGTTCGCGTACCGATTCGGAGCCGGTAGTCGGTGTCGATGCCCAGGGCGGAGCCGGTCCGCCAGCCTGCCTGGCGCGGTGCGTTCATCCGTCGCTGGAACCGATGGCCCACGGCCGCGTACGCCAGGGAATGGGCTGTACTGCACGTGACGTGTGCGGGGAATCGCCGGGCGGCATCCTGCGCGATGGCCTTGTTGAACGCGAGGTAGCGGCCGGGTCGGCGTGTGCTGCGGGCCAGTATCGCCAAGGTCGTCGTCTTGCCTGTGCCCGCGCCGGCCTGGAGCACGAGGTGGTCGCCCGCGTGGAAGGCGTCGGCGGCGGCCAGCTGCTCAGAGGTGGGGGAGTGCGGAGCACGAAGCGTAGGTCCGTCCGGGCCGTCGCGGTGGTGCGTGTCGGGTGGGCGGCTTCGGGTGCGTGGTGTGTGGGGAGCGCGCCTGTGCGCGGCGGGGGATGGGGATGTTGCCGGCGTGGTGATGAGTGAGGAGGGCTGGTCGGTGGTCATTGGGGGCTCCTGTGGCATGTCTTGGCTACGGGCATTCGGATTCGGATTCGGATTCGGTGAGGCGGGGGACGGCTCGGCGGCTTGCTCAGCACACACCCGCAGTCACGGTGAGTAACTGACGGTTGAACGGTAGCGGATCGTTGGGCTCGGTGGGCAAGAAATTTCTGACCAGCGGTTTTGCCTGTGGATAACTGGCTTGGTGATCGTTCCGGCGGGATTGTCAGTGCCGTCTGCTTCCATGGTTTTCACGCAGGGTCGCGGCTCCGCGGCAGCAGTCGCGTGCCTGGACGGGAGGGGGAGCTGATGGAGGCGACCGTAGACTCACGAGTCGGAGTACGACACGAACGGAACGGCATGGCGAGACGGCGGGAGATGAGCGCGCGGGAGGCGACCGGGCAGGCCCGGTCGAGCGGCGCCGCGCCGTCCGGGCCGTTCCTCGACGGTCGTGTCGGCCCGGCCTCGGCGTCGCAGGGTGTGATCCGGTATGCGGCGGTGTTTCTGCCGGCCGAGCTGCCGCGTGCCGGGAAGATCGCTTTCTGGAGTCCGGAGGGTGAGCCGCTTCCCGAGCCCCCGGGAGCGGCGGAAGCCACGGAGCTGAGGGTCGTGCGGCGGCACGGGAATTCCGTCCGCAGTCGTACGGTTCCTGCGCTCGAACTGAGCGTTGCCGAAGCCCTGCCGGTCCTCGTCCGCGCGCGCCATGATCCGACGGCTCATCCGGCCACCGCCTGCTGGGGCGCGGCCGCCTTGCAGGCGCTCCACCTGGTGGCGCGCGGCCGTATGCTCCCGGGCCTCACCGCCGATGACGTGGACGCCTGGCGCGCCGGGCCGCTGGATGCCGAGGATGCCGCGCAGCTGCGGGCGATCGCCGCCGCCATGCCCGCCGAGGCCCATGCCGTACCGGTGCCCGGCAGCAAGCCCCTCCAACTGCATGCGCCGAACGCCCTGGTGCGCGCCTTCGTCGATGCCGTCGTCGATGTCCTGCCGCGCACGCCGGCCGCGGTGCATGTGGCGGGCGCCCCGTTCGCCGCGGCCGTTGCGCAGCGGTTGCCCGGCGCGCGGGACTGGGCGGCGGAGGTCGCGGCGGGTGTGGACAGCGGTGTACGGATCTCGCTGCGGCTGGACCTGTCGGCACACGAGCTGTTCGACATCTCGGCGGAGGAGGACTCGGAGGGGGAGGCAGCAGAGGGGGCCGGGGATGGCGACGCAGGCGATTACGGGGCGAGTGGCAGGGCCGGGGCCGCGGCGGCGGTTCTGCAGGTCAGCCATCTCACCGACCCGACGCTGGTCGCGGACGCGCGGGAACTGTGGGAAGGGGAGGCGCCCGACGGCTTCGGGCCGCGCGCGCAGGTGGACGCGCTGCTCGCGCTGCGCAGGGCGGCCCGCGTCTGGGCGCCGCTCGGCCGGCTGCTGGACCGCCCCGTCCCCGATGTCCTGCCGCTCGACGAAGAAGAGCTCTACGAGCTGCTGGGTGATGCCGCGCCGCGCCTAAAGGCAGCGGGGGTCGCCGTTCACTGGCCCAAGGAGCTGGCCCGGGGGCTGACCACCACCGCTGTTGTGCGGCCCGCGCCCGGTTCTGCGGCGGACGGGTTCGGCTTCTTCGATGCCGAGCGGCTGCTGCGCTTCGAATGGCAGATGGCGCTCGGCGGCTCCCCGTTGAGCGACGCGGAGATGAATGTACTGGCAGAGGCGCACCGTCCCCTCGTGCGGCTGCGGGACCAGTGGGTGCTCGTGGACCCCGCCCTCGTACGCAAGGCCCGCAAGAGGGAGCTGGGATACCTCGATCCCACAGAGGCGCTCGCCGTGACGCTGGCCGGTGAGACCGAGGTCGACGGGGAGCGCGTCGACGTCGTACCGCTCGGAGAGCTCGCCCACCTCCGTACACGGCTCACCACTGACGCCGTGCCGCTGGAGAAGCCCGCCGGCCTCCACGCCACCCTCCGGGACTATCAGCTCCGCGGCCTGGCCTGGCTGGACCGCATGACCGCACTCGGGCTCGGCGGCTGCCTCGCCGACGACATGGGCCTGGGCAAGACCGTCACCACCATCGCGCTGCACCTCCACCGCGACCACCCCGACCCCACCCTCGTGGTCTGCCCGGCCTCGCTGCTCGGGAACTGGCAGCGGGAGATCGAGCGGTTCGCCCCCGGCGTCCCCGTGCGGCGCTTCCATGGCACCGGCCGCAGTCTGGAGGACCTGAAGGGCGGCTTCGTCCTCACCACGTACGGCACGATGCGCAGCAGCGCCAAGAGGCTGGCCGAGTGTGCATGGGGGCTGGTCGTCGCCGACGAGGCGCAGCATGTGAAGAATCCGCAGTCCACCACGGCCAAGGCGCTGCGCACGATCAAGGCGCCCGCGCGGGTCGCCCTCACCGGTACACCCGTGGAGAACAACCTCTCCGAGCTGTGGGCCCTGCTCGACTGGACGACACCCGGACTGCTCGGGCCGCTCAAGGCCTTCCGGGCCCTGCACGCCCGCGACATCGAAGGCGGTGAGGTGCCGGGCGCCGCGGAACGCCTCGCCCGGCTCGTACGGCCGTTCATCCTGCGGCGGAAGAAGTCCGACCCCGGTATCGCGCCCGAGCTGCCCCCGAAGACGGAGACCGACCACCCGGTGCCGCTCGGCCGCGAACAGGTGGCGCTGTACGAAGCGGCTGTCCGCGAGACGCTCACCCGGATCGAGGCGGCTGACGGCATGGCGCGGCGCGGTCTGGTGATGAAGCTGCTCACCGTGCTCAAACAGATCTGCAACCACCCGGCGCAGTACCTGAAGGAGGCCGCGCCCGGCCTCACCGCGCGCTCTGGGAAGCTCGAACTGCTCGACGAACTGCTGGACACGATCCTCGCGGAGGACGGCGCGGCGCTGGTCTTCACGCAGTACGTGGAGATGGCGCGCCTTCTCGAGGAGCATCTCAGGGCCCGCGGTGTGCCCACTCAGCTGCTGCACGGCGGGACACCGGTCGCGCAGCGGGAGGCGATGGTCGATCGTTTCCAGGCGGGCGAAGTTCCGGTGTTTCTCCTGTCGTTGAAGGCGGCGGGTACGGGGCTGAACCTCACCCGCGCCGGCCATGTGATCCATTACGACCGCTGGTGGAATCCGGCCGTGGAGGAGCAGGCGACCGACCGGGCCTACCGGATCGGGCAGACGCAGCCTGTCCAGGTGCACCGACTGGTCACGGAGGGGACCGTGGAGGACCGGATCGCCGAACTGCTCGCCGCCAAGCGTTCTTTGGCCGAGGCGGTGCTCACCGGTGGCGAGGCGGCCCTGACCGAACTCACGGACGCGGAGCTCTCCGACCTCGTCACGCTGAGGAGGTCGGCATGAGCAGCCATGAGCAGCACGATGGGCGCGACCCGAGTGAGCAGAACGACCAGTACGGCCTGGGTGACGAGAAGCAGCGGGGGGCGGCCGCGGGCGAGGGACTGGAGCGGGTCCGCCGGGAGTTGGAGCGCGGTCGGGCCATTGCGCGGGCGCGTGAGGCCGCCGCGGAGGCGGCCCGCGACCGGGATGCCGAGGATGCGCCGGGGGACGGGGCCGGGCGCGGTGCGGACGGGGAGGCGGGCGCGCGTGACGGCGTGCAGCGGGTCGCCGAAGCCGAGGAATCCGGGGCCGGGCCCGGCTCCGGGCGGCGAAGTGAGGCAGCCGAACGTGCGCGGCAGGCTGTGCGGCGTACGGGGCAGGGGCCCGGGCGCGCCGTTCGTGAGCCGGAAGAGCCCCGACAGCCCGCTCCGCAGCCGGCCCCGCAGCCGACTCCACCGTCGGCTGACGCGGCAGCCAACGGCCCCTCGGCGGGCGCGGACAGTGACGGAGCGGAAGGCCGGAGCCAGGGAGCGGAGCGGGCCCGGCAGGCGTTGAAGCAGGCGGCCGGAGAAGCGAGGCGTGCCCGGGTGCGGGCCTCCCAAAAGCAGCCGGTCCAGAAGCGGGCGCCGCAGGGGCAGGCATCTCCGACGCAGGCGTCCCCGGTGGTGGCCGAGGGCGCGGGGGCGGTCAACGAGGGCGCGGGGCAGGGGGCTGTGCGCCGGAGCGCGGCTGCGGAGCGGGCTCGCCAAGCGGTGTCACGCGCGGGGCAGAAGCAGGCCCGCGACGGTGAGGTCCTCGGTGGTGAGGCCCGCGGCGCTGAGGCACGGGAAGACGAGAAGCCCGCAGACAGGAAGCCCGCAAACAGGAAACGCGATGCGGCTTCGGAGGCTTCGGCGCCGGCTGTGGCTGCGACTGCGACTGCGACTGCGTCCGCGCAGGGCGACGGAGCCGAGACGCCGAGCCATGGGGCGGGGCGGGCTCGGGTGTTCCCCGTGGGGGCGGCCGGTGGCGGGGACGGTCAGGAGTTCGCCGAGACCTGGTGGGGGCGAGCATGGCTCGATGCGCTGGAGAGCACGGCGCTCGACACGGCGCGGCTCGCACGCGGCCGGGACTACGCGAGCGGCGGGCACGTCGGCCGGATCACCGTGGCCCCGGGCCGTATCTCCGCTCCGGTGACGGGCAGCCGACCGTATCCGTACCGGGCCGAGCTCCGGTTGCGGCCCTTCACGGACGAGGCGTGGGAAGCGTTCCTCGACGGTGTCGCCGCCCGGCCCGCCCACCTGGCGTCCCTGTTGGGCAGGACGCTGCCGCGGGCCCTGGCCGAGCGGCAGGACGAGGTGGGCGTGCGGCTGCTGCCGGGCCCCGGCGATCTTGTACCGCGCTGTTCGTGTCCCGACCGCGGGCATCCGTGCAAGCATGCCGCGGCGCTCTGTTTCCAGGCCGCCCGGCTGCTGGACGCCGACCCGTTCGTGCTGCTCCTCATGCGCGGACGCGGCGAGCGGGAGCTGCTCGACGACCTCTCGCGCCGGAACGCCACCCACAGTGCCCACTCCGAACGGGCGGCCCGCGCGACGCTCCCCGGAGTACCGGCCCGCGCAGCCCTTCAAGTACGGGACCGTCCGCCGCTGCCCCCACCGCTGCCCGTACCGGCCCATCCCGGGCGGCCCCTCGTGCTGCCGACGGCCGACGACCCGGCCATCGACCCGGCCGCCATCGAACTGCTGGCCGCCGATGCCGCCGCCCGGGCCCGCGCCTGCCTGGCCGACGCCCAGGCAGTGCCCGTCCCACCCGGCGAAGCGTCCACCGAGGCCGCCTCGCCGTTCCCCGCCCGTACCCTCTGGGAGGACGCGATCCGGCTGGTTGCCGGGGCGCACCCCACCTCGGGGCTGACCGCCAGCACGAGGGAGATCTACCGCGGCGTCGCCGAGGCCACTGACCGTCCGGTGAGCGACGTCGCGCGGGCCGTGGCCGCCTGGCGGCAGGGCGGGCCGGAAGGTCTGCGCCTTCTGGAGGCGACGTGGGACCCGCCGGCCGGTGACTTCGACCGCGCCCGCAGTGCCCTGTCGGCCGCCGACCTCCCCTCGTTGCGGCCCCGGCACAACCACCTCACGGACGCCGACCGCGGCATACAGCTGCGCTTCGGCCGCGACGGCCGCTGGTATCCGTACGAATCCGACCCCGGGACGGAGGACTGGTGGCCCACCGGACGCGCCGACGCCGACCCCGTGGGCGCCCTCACCCCGCTGCTCGCGACGGAGTAGCCGACTCAGCAGACGCCCCGACGAAGTAGACAACTCAGCAGACGACTGACGCGACCGAAGAGACGACCGAAGAGAGTCACCCCGTGGAAGGTCTCGACACACTCACCAACGCTCTTGCGCGGCGCACGCCCGAGCAGCTCGCCGCGCTCCTCGCCCGGCACGCCGAGCCCCTCTCGCGCCGCCCCGCGCCGGCCCGCCTCCGTGAACTGGCCGCCTCCCTGTGGTCGTACGAAACGCTGCACCAAGTAGTGCTGGGGCTCGACCGGCCGTGCCTCCAGGTGCTGGCCGCGACGGCCCGGATAAGCCAGGAGCGCGCCCGGGAGGCCGCGCACGGGCCGGCCGCCCCCGATCCGGGCGCCGGCTATCAGTCCCTCATGGCCCACAGCCTGGCCTTCCCGGACCTGGCGGCGGAGCCGGTGCCGGTGGCGGATGTGTACGCGGCGTTCGGTGGGGAACGGGACGCCGTCGGGGCGGCGTTGGAGGCGCTGTACGAGGTGGGGCTCGCCGCGCCTACGGAGGACGGCCGGGTCGTCGTACCGCCCCGTACGACACAGCTGATCGGCGGTCACGACCTCGGCGCGTTCGAGCCCGAACCTTCGCCGGCGTCCCCGGCGGCCACGGCACCACCGGTCGAGGAGCGGGCCCTGACGGCCGAGTCGCAGGCGGCGGCCGCCGCGCTCGCCGGGGCCCTGGAGCGGCTGCTCGCCGCGCTGGCGGTACAGCCCGCCGTGCTGCGCAAGTCGGGCGGGCCCGCCGTGCGAGAGATCAGGCGGCTGGCGAAGGCGGCCGGCGCCTCCGAGCCACGTACCCGGCTGCTGCTCGATCTCGTGCTCGCGGCCGACCTGATCGCCCTGAGCCGTACGCCCACGGGCACCGTCGCGCTGCCCACCAGCGGGTACGACGACTGGCTCGCGCTGCCGCCCGGTGAGCGGCTGCTGCCGGTCCTCACCGCGTGGGCCCGGCACTGGGCGATCGCGACGTGGACGCCGTTCGGGGAGACGCCGACAGCCCTGGAGCGTGGTGACGACCGCCGCGCGCCCGCCCTGCGCCACGGCCTCCTCGCCGCCCTCGCCACCAGCACGGACACGGCCACCGATGGCTGTGCCGCGCCCGGTCCCGGCGTCCCGATCCCGGCACCGGACGCGTCGTCGCTGGAGGCGCTGCGGCCTCTGGTGGCGGTTGCCGGCTGGCACCGCCCGCTGGCCGTCGCCGACGAGCCGATGATCCTCGAACGCGCCGCCCACACGCTCGACGAGGCCGCCTTCCTGGGCCTCGTCGCCTACGGGACGCTCACGCCCGTCGGCCGGGCCCTCCTTCGTACGGAGGAGGCAGCCGACCCCGCCCCGTTGCGCGCGGCACTGCGTACGCTGCTTCCGCCGCCGCTCGAACAGGCCCTGTTCCAGGGCGATCTGACGGCCATCGTGCCGGGGCCGCCCTCGGCCGAGCTGTCCGCCCTGCTCGCGCTCGCTGCCGACCGCGAGTCCGACGACAGCGCCACCGCGTGGCGGTTCAGCGGTGCCTCCGTCCGCCGGGCACTGGACGCGGGCCGCACCGCTGACGCGCTGATCGACGAGCTGACCGCGGTGTCCGCCACGGGGCCGCTGCCGCATCCGCTGACATATCTGATCAAGGACACGGCGCGTACGCACGGGCGCATACGGGTCGTGCGCGCCGGCTGCTGCATCCGCTCCGACGATGCCGCGCTCGTCCATGAGCTGACCGCCCACCGGGCGCTGCGTGACCTCGGGCTGCGGGCGATCGCGCCGACCGTGCTGGTCAGCGCGCAGGAGCCGGGCCCCACCCTGGACGCCCTGCGTGCGGCCGGTTACGCCCCGGCCCTCGAGGCCGAGACCGGCACGACCGTCGTCGAACGCACGGCCGCGCACCGCAGCCGGGCCCCGCTCCGGAAGCCCACCGATCATCTCGCGCTGGCCCGGCGTCTCCTGGACGGCTGAAGGGAGGAAGCCCGCCGGCCGGCTGTCCGTGCGGCCGGAGAGCTTCCCGCTTCATGATCAACTACCCGGCGCCGGAGGTCAACGATGGGCAGAGGCGGGCCGCGGAGGCAGAATGACGGCGTGCGGCTCGAAGCGATCACCTGGGAACGGCTGACCGATGCGCTCGCCGAGGAGGTGGCGGGCAGGACGGCAGAGGACGGCAGTCCCTGGCTGAGGGTGGGCATCGACGCGGCCCCCGCCGCCCGCCCCGGGGAGCTGGCCGGGCGGCTCGCCGAAGCGCTGCGGCTGCGCGGCCGTTTCGTACAGAAGAGCGGCACCTACGGGTTCCTGCGGCCGGCGTCGCTGCGTCTGGAGTACGGGCGGCACGATCCGGACGCGTACTACGACGAGTGGTTCGACCGGCAGGCGCTGTGGCGGGAGGTGTTCAACCCGCTGGAGGCCGGGGGCAGCGGCCGGGTGCTCCCGGACCTGTGGGACCCGGAGCGGGACCGGGCGACGCGCAGCCCGTACGTCGGGCTGCCGCCCGGCGGCGTGCTGATCCTGCACGGGCCGTTGCTGCTCGGGCAGTGGTTCCCGTTCGACCTGACCGTGCACCTCGGGCTGTCGCCGGGCGCGCTGGAGCGGCGCACGGAGGCGGGCGAGCGGTGGACGTTGCCGGCGTTCGCGCGGTACGAGGCGGAGGTGGGGCCCCGGGAGGCCGCCGACGTCGTCGTACGGGCCGACGATCCGAACCGCCCGGCATGGAGCGGCTTCGGTCTCGGCCGGTAGGGACGTATCCGAACCGATCCAGTAGGGAGGTATCCGGACCGATCAGTCCGCTGACGGGGCCTCATCGGGCCTTGATCCACTGGCCGTTACCGTGAGGCCATGGCAATCGACGAAGTGGGCGAGCGGGCGACGGCGCTGCCGGGCAGCACCGGAGCGACGGCGACCGTGGAGGCGCGGCCGCGGACGGTCGGCGCGGTACGGACGGTGTACGCGCCGGACCCCGACGGCGACCCGGACCCCGGCGAGATCGTGTGGACCTGGGTGCCGTACGAGGAGAACGACGGGCGCGGCAAGGACCGGCCCGTACTGGTCGTCGCCCGCGAGCGGACGGGCACGCTGCTCGCCGTACAGCTGTCCAGCAAGCGGCACGACGACCGGGAGTGGGTGGCGATCGGCTCCGGGCCCTGGGACCGCGCCGGGCGCCCTTCGTGGATCGCCCTCGACCGGGTGCTGAGGGTGCATCCGGACGGGATGCGGCGGGAGGCCTGCGCGCTGGACCGGGGCCGCTTCAACCTGGTCGTGAACCGGCTGCGGGAGCGGTACGGCTGGCGCTGAACCCGCGCGTACCGGGGCGTCAGCCGCCGTCGGCCACGGCCAGAATCTTGTTGACGGTGTTCCAGTTGCGGGCGGTGGCCGTGACGCCCAGCTTCTGACTCGCCGCCGTGACGGCCGCGGCGAGCCTCGAACGCCCCATGCCCTCCGGGCACCAGAGGTACAGCTCGCGGCCGAGCAGCCGGAAGGTGTCGGGCGCGTACCCGGCCAGGTCCAGGGAGCCCAGCGGGGCCGTGTCGGCGGGCGGCTCCGACAGAAACGTGACGTGCAGCGTTTTGGGGTCGGCCACCGCCTCCGGGAACGGATTGGCCGCGACGGCGGCGGCGATGTCGTCGCGGGTGCGGACCATGACCGGTACGGAGAAGCCCAGCGCGGCCGCGAAACCGGCCTCCAGGGCGCGCGCGGTCTCCTCCGGAGGAACGCCGGGGTCCGCGAAGACGATGTTGCCGGTCTGGAGGAGGACGGTGACGTCCTCGTAGCCCAGCTCCGCCATCAGTGCGCGCTGCCGTGCCACGGGGAACTTGTGATGCCCTCCGACGTTGATGCCGCGGAGCAGGGCGACCTGACGGGACATGTGCGGGACCTTTCGCAGGGCAGGCGTGGCGGAGCAGGTACGGCACGGAACGGCGGCCTCGCCGGACAGCAGAGAGGCCCCTGCGGTCAGAAGAGCGGCTGCGGCAGTACTCCTTCCAGGGCCAGGAGCTGCCGCTTGGTCTCCCGGCCGCCGCCGAAGCCGCCGAGTCCGCCGCCGCTCTCGACGACGCGGTGGCACGGCACGACGACCGGCAGCGGATTGGAGCCCATGGCGGCGCCGACCGCGCGCGCTGCACCCGGCTCGCCGACCCGGTCGGCCAGGTCCTGATAGCCGACGACCGTGCCGTACGGCACGCGGGCGGCCAGCTCGCGCAGCACCCGCTCGTTGAATCCCGAGGACAGCGACCAGTCCAGCGGCACCGTGAAGTCCCGCAGCTCACCGGCGAAGTACGCGACGAGCTCCGCGGCGGCCGTGTCCACCGCCGGTATCGCGGCGACCGGCTCGGCGCCGAACGCGCCGCGCAGCCGGGCGAGCGACCTGGCCCGGGCCCTGTCGTCGGCGTGGAAGACGACCAGGGCCAGACCGGCGTCGGTGCCCGCGAGCAGGAGCGGGCCGATGGGGGTGTCCAGCATGCGCCAGGCCCAGTCGCGCGGCGGCCGCTCGCGCTCCTCGGAAGTCGTCTGTTCCTCGGAAATGGTCACGGCTTCAGCCTAGGACCCCCCACTGACAATCGCCGTGGAGAGGAGCCGGCGAAGCCGTGAGCACCCCCGAGGCGCGGCGGATTACGCGGCCGGGACCAGGAACCCGGAGTCCTTCAGGGCGTCCCGCACGACGTCCGGGGTGTTGGTGATGATGCCGTCGACGCCCCAGCTCGCGACCTTCTTGGCGTTGGCCGCGTCGTTGACGGTCCAGGTGTAGACCTCCAGCGGGCGTCCGTGCGCGCCCTGGAACGCGTGCACGGCCGAGACGTACGCCATGTTGAGCGTCTTGTAGCTGGGATTGATCTGGTCCGTGAACTTCGCGTACTTGGGCAGGTCGGCGATGGCCGGCGTACCCAGGAAGCCCGTCTTGACGGCCGGGCGCAGTTCGTGCACCTTCTTGACCGAGTCGGCGTTGAAGCTCTGGATGATGAGCCGGTGCTTCACGTGCTGCCGGTCCAGCCAGCCCTGCTCCCGTAGCTCCTTCAGGACCTGCGCCTCGATGCCGGAGTAGAGCTCGGGCGCCTTCAGCTCCATCAGCAGCTTCTGGTCGTTGTGGCTGACCGCGTCCATGTAGCGCTTGAGCGTGGGGACCCGCTCACCCTTGAACTTCGCGTTGAACCAGCTGCCCGCGTCCAGCTTCTCGATCTCGCCGAGGGTGAAGTCGGAGATCTTCCAGGGAGCCCGGTCGGGGAACACCTCCTCGACGTTGGTCGTGCGGTTGAGCGTCGTGTCGTGCATGACGATCAACTTGCCGTCCTTGGTGCGCTGGACGTCGTTCTCCACCCAGGCGACACCCATACGGTGCGCGGCGTCGACTGCGGCGATGGTGTTCTCGGGCGCGTAGGCCGAGGCTCCTCTGTGCGCGACGGTGACCGGTCTGTGCGGGTGGTCCGCGGCCTGGGCGGCAGTGGGGAGGCAGAGCGCCGTCAGCCCCACGAGCGCGCCGGCAGCAGCGGCGGCAGGCCGAATATGCATACGGACTCCTCGGATTCGACGTCGGCGGGGGGCGGTCGGCGGCAGGTTCCCAGCGGCGGTGTACTGGAAGATAGGTCAGGGATAGACATAAATTGAACGAGAAGTGTCGTGTGTCCCGGGTTTGGGACCGTACGGGGACGATTTCGACTGCATGATCACGCAACGGAGTTTCCGGCCAAGGCCGGGGAAACCGGCGCTTGGCCGCTGTTCCGGGGCGCCTGGTGGCAGATCGTCGCCTTTTGGGTGAGGGGCGGCTTTGGCCGGTTCACCTCTTGCGTCCGGCCGTGCCGCCACAAGTGCGCAGCGACGGCGCGGCCAGGGGGAGCCGGGAGGAGCCGGTGACCATCAGGGCCGCACGGGCGGGAAGTGCGTCCTGAAGCGAGAAGTGCCTCGTGGCGGCGGGTGTGCGGACGCTTCCGCGGCATCGGCGCCGGCGTTATGGACGCCGGTTGTCAGTGGTGGGTCGTACGGTGGGTTCCATGCGGCCCGTTTCCCAGATCGAACGCACGGTGGCGCCTTTCGAGGTCGTCAGCCCGTACCAGCCCAGTGGCGACCAGCCGGCGGCCATCGCCGAGCTGGAGCAGCGCATCCGCGGCGGTGAGAAGGACGTCGTCCTGCTGGGCGCGACCGGCACCGGCAAGTCGGCGACGACCGCGTGGATGATCGAGAAGCTGCAGCGCCCGACCCTCGTCATGGCGCCGAACAAGACCCTCGCGGCCCAGCTCGCCAACGAATTCCGCGAGCTCCTGCCGAACAACGCCGTCGAGTACTTCGTCTCGTACTACGACTACTACCAGCCCGAGGCGTACGTCCCGCAGTCCGACACGTACATCGAGAAGGACTCCTCGATCAACGAGGAAGTCGAGCGGCTGCGCCACTCGGCGACCAATTCGCTGCTCACCCGGCGGGACGTGATCGTGGTCTCCTCCGTGTCGTGCATCTACGGCCTGGGCACGCCCCAGGAGTACGTCGACCGGATGGTGCCCCTGAAGGTCGGCGAGGAGATCGACCGCGACCAGCTGCTGCGCCGCTTCGTGGACATCCAGTACACGCGCAACGATGTGGCGTTCACCCGCGGCACCTTCCGGGTGCGCGGCGACACCATCGAGATCTTCCCGGTCTACGAAGAGCTGGCCGTCCGTATCGAGATGTTCGGCGACGAGATCGAGGCGCTCTCGACCCTCCACCCGCTGACCGGCGAGGTCATCAGCGACGACCAGCAGCTGTACGTCTTCCCCGCGAGCCACTACGTGGCGGGCCCCGAGCGCATGGAGAAGGCGATCGCCGGCATCGAGGCCGAGCTCGCCGAGCAGCTCGCCACGATGGAGAAGCAGGGCAAGCTCCTGGAGGCCCAGCGGCTGCGCATGCGGACCACGTACGACATCGAGATGATGCGCCAGATCGGCACGTGCTCCGGCATCGAGAACTACTCGCTGCACATCGACGGCCGCGAGCGGGGCTCCGCGCCGAACACCCTCCTCGACTACTTCCCGGAGGACTTCCTCCTGGTCATCGACGAGTCGCACGTCACGGTGCCGCAGATCGGCGCGATGTACGAGGGCGACGCCTCCCGGAAGCGGACCCTGGTCGACCACGGCTTCCGGCTGCCGTCCGCGCTGGACAACCGCCCGCTGAAGTGGGAGGAGTTCCAGGAGCGGATCGGGCAGGCCGTCTACCTCTCCGCGACGCCCGGGCCGTACGAGCTCTCGCGCGGCGACGGCCACGTGGAGCAGATCATCCGCCCGACCGGCCTCGTCGACCCGGAGGTGGTCGTCAAGCCCACCGACGGACAGATCGACGACCTGGTCCACGAGATCCGCACGCGCACCGAGAAGGACGAGCGCGTCCTGGTCACGACCCTCACCAAGAAGATGGCCGAGGACCTCACGGACTACTTCCTGGAGCTCGGCATCCAGGTGCGCTATCTGCACAGCGACGTGGACACGCTGCGCCGGGTGGAGCTGCTCCGTGAGCTGCGGGCCGGCGAGTACGACGTGCTGGTCGGCATCAACCTCCTCCGGGAGGGCCTGGACCTGCCTGAGGTCTCCCTGGTGGCGATCCTCGATGCCGACAAGGAGGGCTTCCTCCGGTCCGGCACGTCCCTGATCCAGACGATCGGCCGTGCGGCGCGCAACGTCTCGGGCCAGGTCCACATGTACGCGGACAAGGTCACCCCGGCGATGGCGAAGGCCATCGACGAGACCAACCGGCGCCGCGAGAAGCAGCTCGCGTACAACAAGGCGAACGGCATCGACCCCCAGCCGCTCCGCAAGAAGATCAACGACATCGTCGCGACGATCGCGCGCGAGGACGTCGACACGCAGGAGCTGCTGGGCACGGGGTACCGCAAGGCGGCCGACGGCAAGGACGCCAAGGGCAAGGCGCCGGTGCCGGCGCTGGGCGGTGCCGCCGAGAAGGCCGGCAAGGGCGCCAAGAAGGGCGCGAAGGGCAAGGCCGGGGACGGCGTGCCGACGGACCGGCCCGCCGCCGAGCTGGCCGAGATGATCGAGGAGATGACGGACCGCATGCGGGCGGCCGCCGCGGAGCTCCAGTTCGAGGTCGCCGCCCGGCTGCGCGACGAGGTGAGCGAGCTGAAGAAGGAGCTGCGCCAGATGAGGGAGGCAGGGCTGAAGTAGGCGGGGGAGCGGGGAAACGGTAGGCGTACGGGCGAGGCCCGTGCGCCTACCGGTGTATCGAGAGGACGGCAGATCTTTCCCGTGCACCCGCCCCGACCAGCGCTTTTGTCCAACTCTTTACTTTTCCATGGTGTTCCTTTACGCTCATTTGTGCGGAGGGGAGTATTCCCGCCTGCGGCGTACCCGTCATCACGGATCGGTTGGAGATCCCGGGGCGCCGGCCCACTCAGCGTCGCGGAGCAGGTGCGCGATCTCGGGGCGGAAGAGACCTCCGGCAGCGACGACGCTGTGAGTGCCGTTACGAATCTGCCGGAGGAGCAGTGGACGTTTCCCTGAACCTGTGGGTGCTGACCATTCTTGGTCTGTGCGCCCTCATCGCCGCCGATTTCTTCATCGGCGGCCGCAAGCCGCACGACGTGAGCATCAAGGAAGCCGGTATCTGGACCGGTGTCTGGATCGCGCTCGCCGCCCTCTTCGGGCTCGGGCTCCTCCTGTTCGGCGGCGGACAGCCGGCCGGTGAGTTCTTCGCCGGCTTCATCACCGAGAAGTCGCTGAGCGTCGACAACCTCTTCGTCTTCGTCCTGATCATGGCGAAGTTCGCGGTGCCGTCGATATACCAGCAGCGAGTGCTGATGATCGGCGTGCTGATCGCACTGGTGCTGCGGGCCGTCTTCATCGGTGCCGGCGCGGCGATCATCGCCAACTTCTCCTGGGTCTTCTACATCTTCGGCGCCTTCCTCATCTGGACGGCCTGGAAGCTCATCCAGGAGGCGCGTGCCGAGGAGCAGGACGAGGAGTTCGAGGAGAACCGCTTCCTGAAGATGGTCGAGCGGCGCTTCCCGTCGACCGACAAGTACCACGGCACGAAGCTGTTCATCGTGGAGAACGGCAAGCGCCTGATGACGCCGATGCTGATCGTCATGCTGGCGATCGGCACCACCGACGTCCTCTTCGCGCTGGACTCGATCCCCGCGATCTTCGGTCTCACCCAGGACCCGTACATCGTCTTCACGGCCAACGCTTTCGCCCTGATGGGTCTGCGGCAGCTGTACTTCCTCATCGGCGGACTGCTGAAGAAGCTGGTCCACCTTTCGTACGGCCTGTCGGTCATCCTCGGCTTCATCGGCGTGAAGCTGGTGCTGCACGCGCTGCACGAGTCCGGGGTGCACGTCCCGGAGATCAGCATCCCGGTCTCGCTGGGCGTCATCTGCGCCGTGCTGGTCATCACGACGATCACCAGCCTGCGCGCGTCGAAGAAGCAGGCGCAGGCCGAGGCCGCCGCCGGCGGCGCGGAGGGCAAGGACAAGGACTCCATAGGCGCCTGACCGAGGCGTCGCCGCGGTACAACAGTGCGCGGTGTGCGGGCCTCTCGCCCGTACACCGCGCCGTTGTCGTTTCCGGTGTCTGTTACCAGCCGCGCTCGCGCCACTCCGCGAGGTGCGGGCGCTCGGCGCCGAGCGTGGTGTCCGCGCCATGGCCCGGGTAGACCCAGGTCTCGTCCGGCAGCCGCGCGAAGAGCTTGTTCTCGACATCGTCGATCAGGCTGGCGAAGTTCTTCGCCTCGCCCCAGGTGTTGCCGACCCCGCCGGGGAAGAGGCAGTCGCCCGTGAAGACGTGCGGGTGGCCGTGCGGGTCGTCGTAGACCAGGGCGATGCTGCCGGGGGTGTGGCCGACCAGATGGCGGGCGGTGAGCGTGACCCGTCCGACGCTGATGGTGTCGCCGTCCTCGACCGGGACGTCCGTCGGTACGGGAATGCCCTCGGCGTCGTAGCGGCCCGCGAAGGTCCGGGCACCGGTCGCGTCGACGACCTCGCGCAGCGCCCCCCAGTGGTCCTGGTGCCGGTGCGTGGTGATGACCGAGGTGATGCCACTCTCGCCGATCAGCCCGAGGAGCGTTGCGGGCTCCGCGGCGGCGTCGATCAGCACCTGCGTATCGGTCGCGCGGCAGCGCAGCAAGTAGGCGTTGTTGTTCATCGGACCGACCGCGACCTTGGAGATCATCAGATCGGTCAGCTCGTGTACGTCGGCCGGTCCGCCGACCTTGACTGCTCCGGTGTACGCCATGCCCGCAGCCTACTGGCCGGGGCCCGGGAAGCACCGCCTCCGGGGGTGTACCCGCGGCACCGGCCGACGCCCGGTCAGCGGTCCGGCAGCGCGGGCAGGGCGGCGCCGTCGGCGGTGGTGAGGCCGGCGCCCTTGGAGCGGCCGGTGAGCCAGCCGACGAGCGCGGACGGGGAACCGCTGACGGTGAGCGGGGCGCCGTCGGCGCGGCCCGTCCGCCAGCTCCGCCCGTCGTTGGTGCGCAGCTCGAGGGCGGCGACGTCCGGGTGCCCCTTCAGCCGCTGCTCCGCGAGGAAGGCCAGCTCGGCGTCCACGTACTCCGTCGCCAGATGCTCGACCGTGTAGCCGACGCCGAGGTCCACGTGGTGCAGCTCGACCTCGGCGAGCCGGCGGAACGGCAGCCGCCCGGCCCGCTCCACGACGCCGTTGCGCATCTCCACCTCGTACGCCAGGCGCTCGGGCCCCAGGGCCGAGCACGCCGTCTCCCAGCGCTCGGCGCTGGACCGCAGGTCTTCCAGGTGAGCGGCGAGCGGCCGGTCGGCGTCCCGCTCGATGTCGGCGTCGCGGGCCGCCGGCGTGGGGTACATGGGCGTGCGGATGCCCGTACGCGCCCACGCGAAGAGGTTGGCGAGCGCGTCCGCGTTGCGGGCGAGGTGGGCGAGCACATGGCCGCGGGACCAGCCGGGCAGCAGGGACGGCTCCCCGACGGCCTCGTCGTCGAGCTTGGCCACGGAGACCAGCAGGCGGTCGGTGGCGGCGTGGACGGCTGCCGCGTCGTACGCGAATTCCTGTGCGGTGTCGGTCATGGTCCGAAGCTAGCGCCACCGCCGTCACGGCGGGAGTCGGCGCACGTCGCCAGCCGGGAGCGCGCGACGGTCCGGGCACGCGGCGGGGGAAGGTCCGGGCCGGTTCCGGTGTTGCAGGAGGGGTGCGTCGGGTCGCGCGTACGAGGTGTCCATGGCCGGGCGCTCGTCGGTCCTCGGGCGCATACGCGCAGGTCAGTGGCGCTGCGATCGGTTCGGGGACCGGCGTTGTCAGACCCTGGCGCTACGGTGATGGACGCGGTGGGATCCGACGTCCGGCGCCGTCGTGAGCAGGCGTTCGGCGCGGCGTGTCCAGGCGTCCGGTTCCGCCCTGCAGCAGGCCGCTCCGCGGTCGTGCGCCGGGTCACCGGCGCCTTCGCGTCAGCGGAACGCCGTCCGGCCACACCTTTGGGTGAACCCGGTCGGCGGAGACCGTAAATCGAATGCACGTGCTATAGGCTCGTGTGTGGCATCGAAACGACATCGACAGACATTGCCGCGGCGGCCCCCATACCCTGGGGCGGGGGTGCGCGGCACCCCGCCCCTCTCACGAAAGGTGCCGACCGGCGTGACAGACCGTCTCATCGTCCGTGGCGCTCGCGAGCACAATCTCCGCAACGTCTCGCTCGACCTCCCCCGCGACTCCCTCATCGTGTTCACGGGCCTCTCCGGGTCGGGCAAGTCCTCGCTCGCGTTCGACACGATCTTCGCCGAGGGCCAGCGGCGCTACGTCGAGTCGCTGTCCTCGTACGCCCGGCAGTTCCTCGGGCAGATGGACAAGCCCGACGTGGACTTCATCGAGGGCCTGTCCCCGGCGGTCTCGATCGACCAGAAGTCGACCTCGCGCAACCCGCGCTCCACGGTCGGCACGATCACCGAGGTCTACGACTACCTCCGCCTGCTCTTCGCCCGCATCGGCAAGCCGCACTGCCCCGAGTGCCGCCGGCCGATCGCCCGCCAGTCGCCGCAGGCCATCGTGGACAAGGTGCTGGAGCTGCCCGAGGGCAGCCGGTTCCAGGTGCTCTCGCCGCTGGTCCGCGAGCGCAAGGGCGAGTTCGTCGACCTCTTCTCCGACCTGCAGGCCAAGGGATACAGCCGGGCCCGGGTCGACGGCGAGACGATCCAGCTCTCCGAGCCGCCCAAGCTGAAGAAGCAGGAGAAGCACACGATCGAGGTGGTCGTGGACCGCCTCACGGTCAAGGAGACCGCCAAGCGCCGGCTGACCGACTCCGTCGAGACCGCGCTCGGCCTCTCCGGCGGCATGGTCATCCTCGACTTCGTCGACCTGGACGCCGACGATCCGCAGCGCGAGCGGATGTACTCGGAGCACCTCTACTGCCCGTACGACGACCTGTCGTTCGAGGAGCTGGAGCCGCGCTCCTTCTCCTTCAACTCGCCCTTCGGCGCCTGCCCGGAGTGCACGGGCATCGGTACGCGCATGGAGGTCGACCCCGAGCTCATCGTCCCGGACGAGGAGAAGTCGCTCGACGAGGGCGCCATCCACCCCTGGTCGCACGGCCACAACCGGGAGTACTTCGGCCGGCTGATCGGCGCGCTCGCCGACGCGCTCGGCTTCCGTACCGACATCCCGTGGGCCGGGCTGCCGCAGCGCGCCAAGAAGGCCCTGCTCAACGGCCACCGCACACAGATCGAGGTGCGCTACCGGAACCGCTACGGCCGCGAGCGCCGGTACACCACCCCGTTCGAGGGCGCCCTGCCGTTCGTCCGGCGGCGGCACTCCGAGGCGGAGAGCGACTCCAGCCGCGAGCGCTTCGAGGGCTATATGCGCGAGGTGCCCTGCCCGGCCTGTGAGGGCACGCGGCTGAAGCCGATCGTGCTGGCTGTCACGGTGCAGGACAAGTCCATCGCCGATGTCGCCGCCATGTCGATCAGCGACTGCGCCGACTTCCTGCGCGACATGACGCTGGACGCCCGGCAGAAGAAGATCGCCGAGCGGGTGCTGAAGGAGGTCAACGAGCGGCTGCGGTTCCTGGTCGACGTCGGCCTGGACTACCTCTCGCTGAACCGCGCGGCCGGCACCCTCTCCGGCGGCGAGGCCCAGCGCATCCGGCTCGCCACCCAGATCGGCTCCGGGCTGGTCGGCGTGCTGTACGTGCTCGACGAGCCGTCCATCGGCCTGCACCAGCGGGACAACCACCGCCTCATCGAGACCCTGGTCCGGCTCCGGGACCTCGGCAACACCCTGATCGTCGTCGAGCACGACGAGGACACCATCAAGACCTCGGACTGGGTGGTGGACATCGGCCCCGGCGCCGGTGAGCACGGCGGCAAGGTCGTGCACAGCGGTCCGTTGAAGGAGCTGCTGACCAACGAGGAGTCGGCGACCGGTCAGTATCTGTCGGGGAAGAAGGTCATCCCGACGCCGGGCGTGCGCCGGCCCGTGGACTTCGAGCGCCGCCTCACCGTGCACGGCGCGAAGGAGAACAACCTCCGCGACATCGACGTGTCCTTCCCGCTGGGAGTGCTGACCGCCGTCACGGGCGTCTCCGGATCGGGCAAGTCGACGCTGGTCAACGACATCCTCTACACCCACCTGGCGCGGGAGCTGAACGGCGCCAAGTCGGTGCCGGGACGGCACACCCGGGTCGAGGGCGACGACCTGGTCGACAAGGTCGTGCACGTCGACCAGTCGCCCATCGGCCGCACGCCGCGGTCGAACCCGGCGACGTACACCGGCGTCTTCGACCACGTCCGCAAGCTGTTCGCGGAGACGATGGAGGCGAAGGTCCGCGGCTATCTGCCGGGCCGCTTCTCCTTCAACGTCAAGGGCGGCCGCTGCGAGAACTGCTCGGGCGACGGCACGATCAAGATCGAGATGAACTTCCTGCCGGATGTGTACGTCCCGTGCGAGGTGTGCCACGGGGCGCGGTACAACCGCGAGACGCTGGAGGTGCATTACAAGGGCAAGTCCATCGCCGAGGTGCTGGACATGCCGATCGAGGAGGCGATGGACTTCTTCGAGGCGGTGCCGACGATCTCCCGGCACCTGAAGACGCTCAACGAGGTCGGCCTCGGGTACGTCCGGCTCGGGCAGCCCGCGCCGACGCTCTCCGGCGGTGAGGCGCAGCGCGTGAAGCTGGCGTCGGAGCTGCAGAAGCGGTCCACGGGACGCACGGTCTACGTCCTGGACGAGCCGACGACCGGTCTGCACTTCGAGGACATCAACAAGCTGATCCGTGTGCTGTCCGGGCTGGTCGACAAGGGCAACTCCGTGATCGTCATCGAGCACAACCTCGATGTGATCAAGACGGCGGACTGGGTCGTGGACATGGGCCCGGAGGGCGGCAGCGGCGGCGGCCTCGTGGTCGCAGAGGGCACGCCCGAGCAGGTCGCGGGGGTCCCGGCCAGCCACACCGGCAAGTTCCTGCGGGACATCCTCGGCGACCGGGTCAGCGACGCGGCCTCGTCGAAGGGCGCGCCGGCGAAGCGCTCGACGGCGAAGAAGTCCACGTCGGCGGCGGCGAAGACGGCGGCCAAGAAGACGGTGACGAAGCGGACCGCGGCCAAGAAGACGGTGGCCGCGGAAGCGCCGGCGAAGAAGACCGTGACGAAGAAGACGGCGACGAAGAAGGCGGCGACGAAGGCGGTGAAGCCGAAGAAGAAGTCCTGAGGGATGGAAGGGGGGCCGCCCTCCGCGCCGGGGGCGCGGCCGACGTGAGCCTCAGCTCTCCAGGGTGCGGAGGGTGGTGGTGAGGGATGGGAGTGCGGCGGGGCGGCGGTTGTACGGGAGCCTGCCGAGGACCTTGGCCATGCCGCAGGTGTCGGTCACGGCGGAGAAGACCAGGCCGGCACCGAGGGCGGCGGACAGGTACTTCGCACCCGGCAGGACGCGGTCGGCGAGTACACCGGCCAGCACGATCGCCCCGGCGGCCAGCCGGACCTGGCGCTCCATGGGCCAGACGGCACGGCCGTCGGCGGGGTGGTCCAGCGGGTGGCCGCCGGCGGCCCAGGCGCTGGTGCCGCCGGTCACCGAGGCGGCGGTGACCCCGGCGTCGGCGAGCAGGTCGCAGGCGGTGGCGGAACGGTTGCCGCCCGCGCAGACCACGGCGAGCGGTCCGCGCGCGGTGACCGAGCGGAGGGTCGGTACGGCCTGGTCGAGCTGGTCGAGGGGCACGTTGAGGGCGCCGGGGATGTGTCCGGAGGCGTACTCGCCGGGGGTGCGGACGTCGATGAGTGTGAGCTCGTGCAGACGGGGGCGGAGATCTTCGACCGACAGGGGTGCGGCGGGGGTGGCCATGCGGTTCCTCTCGCGGACGTACCGGGAATGCGGGTGCAAGGACCAGCGCTACCATACCCGCGGGGGTATTCGTGGAAAGGAAAGGCCGTGGAGCTGCCAGCAGAGGAACTGAAAGGCGCCGTCAACCGGCTGCGCCGGGCCCAGGGGCAGATCTCCGGGGTCATAGGGATGATCGAGCAGGGCCGGTCCTGCGAAGAGGTCGTCACGCAGCTGGCCGCCGCCTCCCGCGCGCTGGACCGGGCCGGTTTCGCGATCATCGCCACGGGGCTGGAGCACTGCCTGACGGGCGAGGCCGAGGGCGCGGCCCCGCAGATGGAGCGCGACGAAATGCGCGCCAAGCTGGAGAAGCTCTTCCTGTCGCTGGCGTGAGTGGCCGACGCGGTCGGCGTGGGTGGCCGAGGTGAGTGGTCGGCCCGAGCCGCCGGCCCGAGCGGCGGGGGGCGGTACGCACCGACCGCGGTCGGGCGCAGTGGCCGCAGTCGGCCACCCGGCGGCGCCGCCGCTGAGCAACCGCCCCGCCGCCCCCAGCAGGCCCTCAGGCCAAGTCCGACGCGTACGGAGGTTCCGCGCCCGCGCGGGAGCAGGTGAGGGCCGCGGCGCGGGCGGCGAAGGTGAGGATGTCGCGCCAGGCCTCCGCGTTCAGGCGGGCCAGCGCGGTGGGGGAGAGCGCGTGGTGTGCGTCCAGGCGGTGCAGCAGCGCCGCGTTGACCGTGTCGCCTGCGCCGATCGTGTCCACGACCTCGACGCGTACGCCCGGTACGGTCACCTCGCCGGCCGGGGTCGCGGCGGTCAGGCCGTCGCCGCCCCGGGTGAGCACCACGGCAGCGGGCCCCGCGGCCAGCCACTCCTTCACCGATCCGGCCACCGCGTCGGCGGCAGCCGCCTCGGGCAGGTCCTCCGCGCCGGCCAGCCACCGGGCGTCCTCCTCCGAGAGCTTCAGCAGCGCGATGTGCGGGAGCCAGGAGCGGAAGCGGGCGCGGTAGGCGTCCGGGTCGGGGATCAGGCCGGCGCGGATGTTCGGGTCCAGCGCGGTGAAGACGCCGCGGGCCGCCTCGCGCCGCATCAGCGCTTCGTACGCGCTCGCGCCCGGTTCCAGTACCAGCGAGCAGGTGCCCAGGGAGAGGGCGCGCACGTCGTCGGGGAGGGCGGGCGGCAGGGTGAAGAGGCGGTCGGCGGTGCCCTCGACGTAGAAGCCGTAGCCGGCCGAGCCGTCGGGGCTGATGTCGGCGAGCGCGAGCGTGGTGGGCTCGGCGCCGCGCTGGACCAGCGAGGTGTCCACGCCGGCCGCGTGCAGGCCGTCCAGCAGTGACGCGCCGAAGGAGTCCGTCGAGACCCGCGAGCAGAAGGCGGCGGGCGAGCCGAGCCGGCCCAGCGCGACCGCGGTGTTGTACGGGCCGCCGCCCCGCTGCGGTGACAGCGCGGGCAGCGCCGCGCTGTCCGCGCCCGGCGTGCTGTCCGCGCCGGCCGCGGGCGCGCGCCCGACGTCCGCCGCGCTCGCGGGGCCGAGCGTGCTCGCAGGCACGAGATCGATAAGGGCTTCGCCGGCGACGACGATCACGAGGAGGTCCTTTCCGAGGCGGGGCTGGTGTCCGGGCGCGCCGGCCGGCGCGACGTGACGACGGGCGCTGCGGTACTACGCGTGCCGACGGGCGCGGTGCGACGCATGATGACGGGCGCTGCGGTACGACGACGGGCGCCGACGGGCGCTCCGGTACGGCAACGGGCGCAGGCGGGTGCGGGGACGAGCCGGGCGGCGGTGGTCGTCCGTTGTGCGCGGGTCGTCATCCCGTGCACCCGCAGGACTCCCGGTGCACGAACGTGCACGGCAGTCGGAGCGTGCGCGGTGTGCGCGCAGGGTTTTCCAGGCGGTCGAGCAGGAGGCCGACCGCCGCGGTGCCGATCTCCTTGCTGGGCTGGGAGATCGCGGTCAGCCGGGGCGAGAAGAGGTCCGCCCAGGAGAAGTCGTCGAAGCAGGCGAGGGCGATGTCGCGCGGTACGTCCAGGCCCAGTTCGCGCAGGGCCTTCAACGCCCCGATGGTCATGGCGTTGTTGGCGGTGATCACGGCGGTGGGCGGTTCGGGCGCCGCGAGGAGGTGCCGGGTGGCGTCCTCGGCGCCCTCCGCCTCGGAGTTGCCGCCCGCGAGCAGCTCCGGCGCGAACGGCAGCCCGCGGGACCGCAGCCCTTCGCGGTACCCGGCGACGCGCTCGGTGGTCGTGCTCAGCCCCGGCAGGCCCGCGATCAGGCCGATCCGGGTGTGCCCGAGGTCGGCCAGGTGCTCGACCAACTGCCGTATCGGCCCGGTGCTCTCGGCGCACACCTGGTCGTACGCGTCGTCGACGAGGCGATCCAGGAAGACGGTCGGGACCTCGCGCCGGCGGACGTACTCCACCAGCTCCGCGGGCTCCGCGGACGGCGCGACGATCATGCCGTCCACACGGCGCTCGTGCAGCAGCTGAACGACCTTGCGTTCGTGTACCGGGTCGTCGTGCGGGTCGGCGATCAGCAGGCTGTACCCGGCCTCCAGGGCGCCGGCCTCGACGCCCTGGAGGATCTCGGTGAAGTACGGGTTGCTGATCGCGGAGACGGCCAGGCCGATGGAGCGGGTGCGGGAGGTGACGAGGGAGCGGGCGAGCGTGTTGTGCGTGTAGCCCAGCGCGTCGATCGCTTCGAGGACGGCGGTGCGGGTGTCGGGGCGTACGGGGCGGGTCTCGTTCAGTACGTGCGAGACCGTCGCGACGGAGACCCCCGCGCGGCGCGCGACATCCATCATCGTCGCCATCCGATGCCGTCCTCCCGAGTGGCCGACGTGTCCGACGGCGTGCTGATCGTGGGGAAACCGTAACGCATCGGAAGCACGACGTAAACGCTTGCGTAAGCGTTTACGCGCGAGCTAGCGTGCCGCCACCGAGCCGCCGCAGAACGCGGCACCGAGCCGCCGAGGGACGCGGCACCGAGCCGTACTACGCGGCACCGAGCCGCACACGCGGCACCAGCAGCAGACCGACACAACGAAGTGGAGGCGCCGTATGCGCGCTGTCGTGGTCACCGAGCCGGGCCGAGCCGCCCCGGCCGACGTGCCGGATCCCCGGCCGGAACCCGGCGAGGTCGTCGTCAGCGTCTCCTCGTGCGGGCTGTGCGGGACGGACATGCACATCCTCGGCGGCGAGCTGCCGCCCGTGACGTACCCGGTGATCCCCGGGCACGAGCTGACGGGCGAGGTGATCGCGGTGGGCGAGGGCGTCGCCGCGCCGAACGTCGGCGACCGGGTCGCCGTGGACCCCAACATGCCGTGCGGCGCCTGTCATTACTGCCGGATCGGCCGCGGCAACCTCTGCGAGGACTACCGCGCGATCGGCGTCACGCAGGCCGGCGGCTTCGCCGAGCGGGTCGCCGTGCCGGCCCGCTGCTGTTATGTGCTCCCCGAGTCGTTCTCCGAGGCCGCGGCCGGGCTGATAGAGCCGCTGTCCTGCGCGGTGCACGGGCTGAACCGGCTGCCGCGCCGCCCCGGCGAGCACTACCTGATCTACGGCGCGGGCACGATGGGCCTGATGATGGCCGCGCTTGTACGGACCGCGGGCGCCGCCTCCGTATCGGTGGTGGACCTGAACGAGGAGCGGCTGGAGTTCGCCGAGTCGTTCGGCCTGGACGCGGCCGTGACCAGCGCGGACAAGCTCGCGCGGGGCAAGGGACCGGGCTTCGAGGTGGTCGTGGACGCGACCGGCGCGATCCCCGCCATCGAGGACGGGCTCGGCAGGGTCCGCAAGGGCGGCACGTTCCTGCAGTTCGGGGTGAGCGACCCGGCCCGTAAGGCCGCGTTCTCGCCGTACCTCGTCTACAACAGCGAGATCGACATCATCGGGTCGATGGCCGTGCACAACAGCTTCCAGCCCGCCATCGACGTACTCGCCTCCGGGCTCGACCTGGACCCGCTGGTCAGCGACGTCTTCGGGCTGGAGGACTTCGACGAGGCCGTCGGGCGCTTCAAGGCCGGTACCGGCCGCAAGATCCACATCGCGCCGAACCAGGTGAGGAAGGCATGACGGGCATGTCCACGAGCACCGCGCCCGCGCCCGCCGGTGCCGCGCGCTTCAAGAACGCGCTGATCTGGGTCTTCGGCGCCCTCGGCGGCATCCTCTGGGGCTACGACACGGGCGTCATCTCCGGCGCGCTGCTCTACATCAAGCGGGACATCCCGATGAGCCCGCTACTGGAGGGCATGGTCGTCTCCGGGCTGCTGGTCGGCGCGATGCTGGGCGCCGGCCTGTCCGGGCGGCTGTCGGACTCCTGGGGCCGCCGCCGGCTGATCCTCGCCGCCTCCGGGGTCTTCATCCTCGGCACGCTCGGCGCGGCGCTCTCCATGGACGTGTGGGCGCTGATCGTCTTCCGCTTCGTCCTCGGCATCGGCGTCGGCATCGCGTCCGTCGTCGTCCCGCTGTACCTGACCGAGCTCGCACCCAAGCATGTGCGCGGCGGGCTGGCCTCGCTGATGCAGCTGCTGGTCACGGTCGGCATCTTCCTCGCGTACGTCACCGACTACCTCTTCCACGACTCCGGCGCCTGGCGCTGGATGATCGGGCTCGGCGTGGTCCCGGCCGCGGTGCTGGCGGTCGGCATCATCACGCAGCCGGAGAGCCCGCGCTGGCTGGTCGGCAAGGGGCGCGGCGACGAGGCGCGGCGGGTGCTGTTCCAACTGCGCGGCGAGGGCGAGGCGGCCCGCGCCGAACTGGCCGAGATCGAGGAGACCGTACGGACCGAGCGCGAGCAGACCGAGGACCTGACCTTCCGGCATCTGCTGTCGCCGAAGCTGCGGCCGGTCTTCGTGGTCGGGATGCTGCTGGTGTTCTTCCAGAACTTCGTCGGCATCAACACGATCATCTACTACGCGCCCCGGCTGCTGACCAACGTCGGCTTCGGGGACAGCGGCGCGATCATCGCCACCATGGGGGTCGGCGCGCTGAACATGCTGATGACGCTGCCCGCCATGCGGCTGATCGACCGCAAGGGGCGCAAGCCGCTGCTCCTGTGGGGCGCGCTGGGCATGTGCGTGGCGATGGTGGTGCTGGCCGTCACCAACCTGAGCGGGCTGGGGTACGGCGCGCTGCTGTCCACCCTCACGCTCCTCGGGATCGGGCTCTACATCGCGTCGTTCGCCGTCTCCTGGGGGCCGGTGCAGTGGGTGATGCTGCCCGAGCTGTTCCCGATGCGGCTGCGCGCGGCGGCGGTCGGTCTGTGCGTGATCTTCAACTGGCTGTTCAACATGGCGGTCGCGCTGGCGTTCCCCTCGCTCCTGGACACCTTCGGGGCAGGCGCCAACTTCCTCTTCTTTGCGGTGATGACCTTCCTCGCCTTCGTGTTCGTGCGGAAGCTGCTCCCGGAGACGAAGGGGCGCAGCCTGGAGGAGATCGAACAGGACCTGCTCCGGGGTACCGCGGACCCGGTCGGGGCCGCGGATTCCGCCCCGGTATCGTCGGGCAGCGCCACCCCCTGAGAGCAGGAGTAAAGACCATGAGCGAGCCCCTCCACCGCCGTACCGTGCTGCGAGGGGCCGCGCTCGCGGGGATCGCGTGCGTCGGCGCCGCCGCGTGCTCCACGGACGGCTCGGGGTCGGGCTCGGTCCCGAAGGCGCCCACCCAGGAGACGGAGCTGGGCGCGGCCGACGCGGTACCGGTGGGCGGCGCCAAGCTCTACCCCGAGCAGAAGCTGGTCGTCTCGCAGCCCGCCAAGGGCGAGTTCAAGTGCTTCAGCTCGGTGTGCACGCATGCGGGCTCGGTCCTGAACAAGCTCGACAAAGAAGTGGCGACCTGCCCGCTGCACGGCAGCCGGTTCGACGTGGCCACGGGGAAGCCCGTGCAGGGACCGGCGACCGTGCCGCTGGAGGAGGTCCCGGTCAAGGTCAAGGGCGGCAAGCTGATCGCGGGCTGAGCCCTTCGGGGGCCCTCGTCCGCACGCCCCGAAGGGCAGCGCCGCATCACCCCCAGTCCCACTCGATCCCGAGCAGTCCGGGCCGTACCGACTGGTCCACCAGGTGGACGGCGCGGTGCTGCCCGCTCAGCGTCAGCTCCTGGCGGGCGGTGCGCGGCGCGGTCGTCGACGCCTGGGCGAAGCGGCCGCAGCGCACAGGAAGCGCCGCCTCGTCGAAGCGCACCTGAAGGACGTACTGCCCGCCGGGGAAGGGGAAGCCGCGGAAGTACTCGCTGCTCTCGCCCGCGGTGCCATCGCGGAACCCGTAGGAGAAGACGTACGTGTCGCCGGCCCGCAGCCGGGTGTCGAAGAGCAGCTCGGCGACCAGCAGCGGCGCTTCGGGGACGTGCCGCACGCGGCCCAGCCGGCAGTTCTCCGTCGCCCTGACCGTCATCCGCGCCGGGTCGGCGCCCTCGTCGCCGCAGTGGATGGCGAGGTACCGGTCGACGCCGTCCCGGTGCGCGCGCACCACCTGCTGCGACTCGCGGTCCAGCAGCTCGCGGCGGGCCCCTATGAGGACCCGCTCGGACTGCCCCACGGTGTGCAGCCCGCCGTCCGTAGGGGCGCCCAGGTCGGCGAGGAGCTTCCGTACGACGTCGGAGTCCTCGGTCAGGGTGCGGTACGAACGGCCCGTAGGGCGCTCGATGTCCGGGTACACCGGGGTCTGCGACTCCAGCAGCCTGGTGAGCGCGCCGGCCGGCAGCTCCAGTACCTCTTCCAGCGCGGTCACCGCGCGCAGCGACTCGGGGCGCTGCGGGCGGCGGGCGCCCTGCTGCCAGTAACTGAGGCTGGTGACGCCGACCTTGATGCCGCGCTGCGCGAGCTTGTACTGCACGCGGTGCAGGGCGAGGCCGCGTTCGGCCAGCGCAGCGCGCAGCGCCAGGTGGAACGGGCCGGTGCGCAGCACCTGCGCCAGCCCGGCCGATGCGGCGGTGTCCTGTGCCATTGCCAACCCTCCGGTGCGCGGGGTGAACGTTCACAACCGGAGTCAACACATCCCGCCGGCGCGGTCCGTTCCTCGCAGATCGCCGGGCAGGGGACGTTCACATCAGGGCCCGTCCGTCCACACCCCTGCGTCACCCCGCATTGAAGCGTGTTGACCTGCCCCGGACAACACCCGATGCTCCTCAGCATCATCCGGATGCGTTCCTCTCCCTCTTCCCACCCCCCTCGGGAGGACCGCCATGCACCGAACGTCCCGCCGCACACGCCAGTCCCCTCCCCGTGCCACGCGCCGCAGCTGGCCCCTGATCGCGGCCGTCGCCGCCGTCCTCACCGGCATCCCCGCCGCGACGGCGACGGCCGCCCCCGACACCGCGCTCGCGAGCAAGAAGCTGAACATCACCATGCAGGCCCAGCAGTACAGCAACTGGTGCTGGGCGGCCTCCGGCAACACCATCGCCACCTGGTTCGGCCGCAACTACAGCCAGAACCAGTTCTGCAACGCCTCCTTCGGGCGTCAGCAGGGCACCACCTGCCCCAACAACCAGGCCACGCTCGGCGATGTGCAGAACGGCCTGGACTGGGCCGGCATCAACCCCGGCAGCTACGTCAGCGGCTACCTCAACTACAGCACCGTACAGAGCGAGATCAACGCCAACAGGCCCGTGGAGACCCGCATCCAGTGGTCCTCCGGGGGCGGCCACATGCACGTCCTGTACGGCTTCGACACCGCGAACAACTGGGTGTACTGGGGCGACCCCTGGCCCGACAACCACCGCTACAACTGGGGCGATTACCGGTACTACGTCAACGGCAGCGAGTTCTCCTGGACGCACTCCCTCTACCGGATCGGAGCCTGAGGCGATGACGTACCGGAACATGCAGCGGGGCGCCCTCACCGCGGCGCTGACCACCGCGCTCGCCGCCCTCGCCCCGCAGGCCGCGTCGGCCGCCGACACCCCCGCGCCGCCCAGGGCGCCGGCCGCGGCGAGCGTGGCCGCCGCCCACGAAGCGGCGAGCGCCCCCGGCACCCTCAAGACCCTCGCCCGCTTCTTCGCCCGCGACGGCAAGGTGGGCGTGAAGGCCGCGGCGCCGCGCATCGAGGGCGCTACCGTGCCCGTATACGGGCTGTCGCCGGACTTCGTACGGGGCCGCTCCGGCGCCCCGGTCGCGAAGCTGGACTTCCTCGCCAGTAAGGCCGTCTCCGTGGACGGCCAGGAGGCGTCGGTGTGGACCGTACGGACGGCGGGCGCGGACACCTGGAAGGTGGTGAACATCGCCACCGGCGCCGACGAGACGGCGTACGCGGCGAAGGCGGAGGCGACGGGCGGCACGCTCTTCCGCGAGCCGCAGATCGACGCCTGGTACGTCCAGCGCGGCGACCGCGTGCTGCCGCTGGACGCGGACGCGAAGCGGGCGGTCGGCGCGTCCGGGGCCACCGTCGCCGCGTATCAGAAGCGGGTGCACGCGGCGTACGGGGACAAGCTGCCCGGCTCGGCTTACGACCGGCGGGGCGAGGCGGGCGGTTACGGGGAGCGTGCGGCGTCCGGGCCCGCCGTACGGAAGGACGCGCCGGAGCCGGTCTCGGCCGCCGCGGCCCCGGACGACAGCGGTCCGCTGGTCGCCGTGCTGACCGCGCTCGGCACCCTCGCCGCGCTGGCACTCGGCGGCACGGTCATGGGGCGCAAGCTGCGGCGGCGCTGAGTCGAGGCTGCCTCCCCCACCCCCTTACCCTCCCCCACCCCCTTACCCTCCCCCGCCCCCAGCTCTCCTCCCCCCTTAGGGGGGAGAGCGGGGGTGGGGGCGGGGGGCGAGAGCTCGGGCCAACGCTCGCGGGCCGGCAGCGCGGACCGGCGCCGGGTTGTCAGTGGTCACCAGTAGGGTGGCGGACATGGCAGACCCCAGCAGCTATCGACCCAAGCCGGGACAGATCCCCGACTCGCCGGGGGTCTATAAGTTCCGTGACGAGCACCGGCGGGTGATCTACGTAGGCAAGGCCAAGAGCCTGCGTCAGCGCCTGTCGAGCTACTTCCAGGACCTGGCGAATCTCCACCCGCGCACGCGCACGATGGTCACCACCGCCGCGTCCGTGGAGTGGACCGTCGTCTCCACCGAGGTCGAGGCGCTCCAGCTGGAGTACACCTGGATCAAGGAGTTCGACCCGCGGTTCAACGTCAAGTACCGCGACGACAAGAGCTATCCGTATCTGGCCGTCACGCTCAACGAGGAGTTCCCGCGGGTCCAGGTCATGCGCGGCGCCAAGAAGAAGGGCGTGCGGTACTTCGGTCCGTACGGCCATGCCTGGGCGATCCGCGAGACCGTCGACCTGATGCTGCGGGTCTTCCCCGTACGGACGTGCTCCGCGGGCGTCTTCAAGCGGTCGGCCCAGATCGGCCGCCCCTGCCTCCTCGGGTACATCGGCAAGTGCTCGGCCCCCTGCGTCGAGCGGGTCTCGGCCGAGGAGCACCGCGAACTGGCCGAGGAGTTCTGCGACTTCATGGCCGGGCGCACGGGCGCGTACATCCGCCGCCTGGAGCGGCTGATGACGGAGGCCGCCGAGGAGATGGAGTACGAGCGGGCCGCCCGGCTGCGTGACGACATAGAGGCGCTGAAGCGGGCCATGGAGAAGAGCGCCGTGGTGCTCGCCGACGCCACCGACGCCGACCTCATCGCGCTCGCCGAGGACGAGCTGGAAGCCGCCGTCCAGATCTTCCACGTGCGCGGCGGCCGGGTGCGCGGCCAGCGCGGCTGGGTCACCGACAAGGTCGAGAACGTCGACACCGCGGCCCTCGTGGAGCACGCCCTGCAGCAGCTGTACGGCGAGGAGCGCGGCGACGCCGTGCCCAAGGAGGTCCTGGTACCGGCGCTGCCCGACCCCGTCGAGCCGATCCAGCAGTGGCTGGCGGAGCGCCGCGGGTCGAACGTCTCGCTGCGCATCCCGCAGCGCGGCGACAAGAAGGACCTGATGGCCACGGTCCAGCGCAATGCCCAGCAGGCGCTGGCCCTGCACAAGACCAAGCGCGCCTCGGACCTGACCACCCGCTCCCGGGCGCTGGAGGAGATCGCCGAGGCGTTGGAGCTGGACTCGGTGCCGCTGCGCATCGAGTGCTTCGACATTTCGCATCTGCAGGGCGACGACGTGGTGGCGTCGATGGTCGTCTTCGAGGACGGGCTGGCGCGGAAGAGCGAGTACAGACGCTTCCAGATCAAGAGCTTCGCGGGCCAGGACGACGTCCGGTCGATGCACGAAGTGATCTCCCGCCGCTTCAAGCGGTACCTCGCGGAGAAGCAGAAGACCGGCGAGTGGGAGGAGGAGACCGGGCCGGACGCCGCGGACCTGGTCTCCGGGGGCGTGCCGGGCCCCGCGGACCTCTCCGGGGCCGCGCCGGGCCCGAAGGACGAGGAGGGCCGCCCGAAGCGGTTCGCGTACCCGCCGCAGCTGGTCGTCGTGGACGGCGGCCGGCCGCAGGTCGCCGCGGCGCAGCGGGCCCTGGAGGAGCTGGGCATCGAGGACGTCGCGGTCTGCGGACTGGCCAAGCGCCTGGAGGAGGTCTGGGTCCCCGGTGAGGAGGACCCGGTCGTGCTGCCCCGGACGAGCGAGGGCCTGTACATCCTGCAGCGCGTCCGTGACGAGGCACACCGCTTCGCCATCGCCTACCAGCGCAACAAGCGGGGCAAGCGGCTCACGGCAAGCCCTCTGGACACGGTGCCGGGGCTCGGCGAGAGTCGCCGCCAGGCCCTCCTGAAGCACTTCGGTTCCCTGAAGAAACTCAAGGGGGCCACGATCGAGGAGATCTGCGAGGTGCCCGGCGTCGGGCGCAAGACCGCCGAGACCGTCGCGGCGACCCTGGCCCAGGCCGCTCCGGCCGCCCCGGCGGTCAACACCGCCACCGGAGAGATCATTGATGATGAGGAGGCACCGCAGGCCGCGTTGCCTTCGGAACAGGGACAGGAACGATGAGCGACAGCAGCCCCGAGCAGCAGACCGGCAGAGACGGCGCGCAGGCGAGTGCGGAGCCGATCCGTGACGACCAGGACCGCAGCCCCGCGATCCCCGAGTTGGTGATCATCTCCGGGATGTCGGGCGCGGGGCGGAGCACGGCCGCGAAGTGCCTGGAGGACCTCGGCTGGTTCGTGGTCGACAACATCCCGCCCGAGCTCATTCCTCCGATGGTCGACCTCGGCGCCCGCTCGCAGGGCAATGTCGCCCGTATCGCGGTGGTCGTCGACGTCCGCGGCCGGCGCTTCTTCGACAACCTCAAGGAGTCCCTGGCCGCGCTGGACGCCGCGCAGGTCAAGCGCCGGATCGTCTTCCTGGAGTCCTCCGACGAGGCGCTGGTCCGCCGCTTCGAGTCGGTCCGCCGCCCGCATCCGCTGCAGGGCGACGGCCGCATCGTCGACGGCATCGCCGCCGAGCGCGACCTGCTGCGCGAGCTGCGCGGCGACGCCGACCTGGTGATCGACACCTCCAGCCTGAACGTCCACGAGCTGCGCGCCAAGATGGACGCCCAGTTCGCCGGCGAGGAGGTCCCGGAGCTGCGCGCGACGGTGATGTCCTTCGGCTTCAAGTACGGCCTGCCGGTCGACGCCGACCTCGTGGTGGACTGCCGCTTCATCCCGAACCCGCACTGGGTCCCGGAGCTGCGGCCGTACACGGGCCTGAACGAAGAGGTGTCGAACTACGTCTTCAGCCAGCCCGGGTCCAAGGAGTTCCTGGACGGCTACGCCGAGCTGCTGCGCATCGTCGCCGAGGGGTACCGCCGCGAGGGCAAGCGGTACGTGACGATCGCGGTCGGCTGCACGGGCGGCAAGCACCGCAGCGTCGCCATGTCGGAGAAGCTCGCCCGCCGGCTGGTCTCCGAAGGAGTCGAGACGGTCGTCGTCCACCGGGACATGGGGCGCGAGTGACCAGCCGTACGCCCCGGATGCGCCGCGTGAGCCGGCTCGTACGGGGCAGCACGCAGAAGGGCGCGACCCCGAAGGTCGTCGCCCTCGGCGGTGGCATGGGCCTGTCCGCCTCGCTCGCCGCGCTGCGCCGCATCACGCGCGATCTGACCGCCGTGGTCACCGTCGCCGACGACGGCGGCTCCAGCGGCCGGCTCCGCGACGAGCTGGGCGTGCTGCCGCCGGGCGATCTGCGCAAGGCCCTGGCGGCGCTGTGCGGTGACGACGACTGGGGCCAGACCTGGGCCCGGGTTATCCAGCACCGTTTCATCAGCGGCGGCGAGCTGCACGACCACGCGGTGGGCAATCTCCTGATCGTCGCCCTGTGGGAACAGCTGGGCGATCACGTCCAGGCGCTGGACCTGGTCGGCAAGCTGCTGGGCGCGCACGGCCGGGTGCTCCCGATGTCCGCCGTACCGCTGGAGCTGCAGGCCCTGGTCAAGGGCCATCACGAGGACCGCCCGGACGAGGTCTCCACCGTCCGCGGCCAGGCCACGGTCGCGCTCACCCGGGGCGAGGTGCAGTCCGTGCACGTCGTCCCGGAGGCCCCGCCGGCCGTCCCGGAGGCCGTCGAGGCGGTCCGGGACGCCGACTGGGTGGTGCTCGGCCCCGGCTCCTGGTTCTCCTCCGTGATCCCGCATCTCCTGGTGCCGCAGCTGCGCGAGGCGCTGGAGGAGACCAAGGCCCGTAAGGTTCTCTCGTTGAACCTCGCACCCCAGCCGGGGGAGACGGACGGGTTTTCCCCGCAGCGTCATTTGGAGGTTTTGGCCCGACACGCCCCTAAACTCGCCTTCGACGTGGTGCTGGCCGATCAGGACGCCGTGCCCGACCGGGAGTCTCTGACCGGAGCGGCCAAGGAGCTGTTCGGCAGCGCGGTCGAGCTGGCGGCTGTGGCCGCGCAAGGCAGCGCTCACCAGGGGAAACCCGGTGGCGGTTCCGCCCGGCACGATCCGGAGCTGCTGGCTGCCGCGTACGACCGTATTTTTCGGATGCATGGAAGGATCGGCCCATGGCGATGACGGCAGCGGTGAAGGATGAAATCTCCCGGCTCCCCGTCACCCGGACCTGCTGCCGGAAGTCGGAGGTCTCGTCGATCCTGCGGTTCGCCGGCGGGTTGCACCTGGTCAGCGGGCGCATCGTGATCGAGGCGGAGCTGGACACGGGCATCGCGGCCCGGCGGCTCCGCAAGGACATCCTGGAGATCTTCGGGCACTCCTCGGACCTGGTGGTGATGGCGCCCGGCGGACTGCGGCGCGGCAGCCGGTACGTCGTCCGTGTCGTGGCGGGCGGCGATCAGCTCGCGCGCCAGACCGGCCTGGTCGACGGCCGCGGCCGCCCCATCCGGGGCCTGCCCCCGCAGGTGGTCTCGGGGGCCACCTGTGACGCGGAGGCCGCCTGGCGCGGCGCGTTCCTGGCGCACGGCTCGCTCACCGAGCCCGGCCGCTCCTCCTCCCTGGAGGTGACCTGCCCGGGCCCCGAGGCGGCGCTCGCGCTGGTCGGCGCGGCCCGCCGGCTCGGCATCGCGGCCAAGGCCCGCGAGGTGCGCGGCGTGGACCGGGTGGTGGTCCGTGACGGTGACGCGATCGGCGCGCTGTTGACGCGACTCGGCGCTCATGAGTCGGTGCTGGCCTGGGAGGAGCGCAGAATGCGCCGCGAGGTGCGGGCCACGGCCAACCGCCTCGCGAACTTCGACGACGCCAACCTCCGCCGCTCGGCGCGGGCCGCGGTCGCCGCGGGGGCCCGTGTGCAGCGCGCGCTGGAGATCCTCGGCGAGGAGGTGCCGGAGCACCTCGCGGCGGCCGGCCGGCTGCGCATGGAGCACAAGCAGGCGTCCCTGGAGGAGCTCGGCGCGCTCGCCGACCCGCCGCTGACGAAGGACGCGGTCGCGGGCCGCATCCGCCGACTCCTCGCGATGGCCGACAAGCGCGCACAGGACCTCGGCATTCCGGGTACGGAATCCAACCTCGCCGACGACCTCGCGGAGGGCATGGTCGGCTGAACCGGATCGCTACTTGTCAGTACGCGCCCCCGGCACCCGCACTGGGTGCCGGGGGCGCGTGCGTACTGATGAGGGGCCGTTTACGCAAGGGCGTCAGAGGGGCTCAAGGGCGCTCACTTGAGCAGATGGAGAGCCCCATGTCAATGTCACGTACGTCTCGTACAGGGGGTAGGGTCGGAGGCGGTCGGGGACATCCCATACAGCTCGGCGGTGCACAAACCGCCGTACCAACGAGGAGATCGGTTTCGTGACGATCCGCGTAGGCATCAACGGCTTTGGCCGCATCGGTCGCAACTACTTCCGCGCGCTGCTTGAGCAGGGTGCGGACATCGAGATCGTGGCTGTCAACGACCTGGGTGACACCGCGACCACCGCCCACCTGCTCAAGTACGACACCATCCTGGGTCGTCTGAAGCAGGACGTGTCGCACACCGCCGACACCATCACCGTCGGCGAGCGCACCATCAAGGTGCTCTCCGAGCGCAACCCCGCCGACATCCCGTGGGGCGAGCTGGGCGTCGACATCGTGATCGAGTCGACCGGCATCTTCACCAAGCGCGAGGACGCCGCCAAGCACCTCGCCGGTGGCGCGAAGAAGGTCCTCATCTCGGCTCCGGCCAAGGACGAGGACATCACCATCGTGATGGGTGTCAACCAGGACAAGTACGAGGCCGACAAGCACGACGTCATCTCGAACGCCTCCTGCACCACCAACTGTGTGGCGCCGATGGCCAAGGTTCTCGACGAGAACTTCGGCATCGTCAAGGGCATGATGACCACGGTCCACGCGTACACCAACGACCAGCGCATCCTGGACTTCCCGCACAAGGACCTGCGCCGCGCCCGCGCCGCCGCGGAGAACATCATCCCGACCTCCACCGGTGCCGCCAAGGCCACCGCGCTGGTCCTCCCGCAGCTCAAGGGCAAGCTGGACGGCATCGCGATGCGCGTGCCCGTGCCCACCGGCTCGGTCACCGACCTCGTCCTGGAGCTGGACCGCGAGGTCACCGCCGACGAGATCAACGCCGCCTTCCAGAAGGCCGCCGAGGGTCAGCTCAAGGGCTACCTGGAGTTCACCGAGGACCCGATCGTCTCCTCGGACATCGTGAACACCCCGGCCTCCTGCACCTTCGACTCCGGCCTCACCATGGCCCAGGGCAAGCAGGTCAAGGTCGTCGGCTGGTACGACAACGAGTGGGGCTACTCGAACCGCCTGGTCGACCTGACCGTCTTCGTCGGCGGCCAGCTCTGACAAGATCAGTGAACCGGTGAGGACGGGGCTCGTACGACGTGATGACGCGTCGTACGGGCCCCGTCCCATGACTGACTTTCCGAACGGAGCCACGGAGTCACCATGAAGACGATCGACGACCTTCAGGTAGCGGGGAAGCGGGTCTTCGTCCGCGCCGACCTGAACGTGCCGCTGGACGGCACCACCATCACCGACGACGGCCGCATCCGCGCCGTGCAGCCGACCATCGCCAAGCTCGCCGCCGCGGGCGCCCGCGTGGTCGTCGCCTCGCACCTGGGCCGCCCCAAGGGCGCCCCGGACCCGGCCTTCTCGCTCGCCCCCGCGGCCGAGCGGCTGGGCGAACTGCTCGGCCAGGACGTCGCGTTCGCCACCGACACGGTCGGCGAGTCCGCGCGGGCGACCGTGGCGGGCCTCGCCGACGGCCAGGTGGCCGTCCTGGAGAACCTCCGCTTCAACGCGGGCGAGACCAGCAAGGACGACGCCGAGCGCGGCGCGTTCGCGGACCAGCTGGCGCAGCTGGCCGACCTGTACGTCGGCGACGGCTTCGGCGCCGTGCACCGCAAGCACGCCTCGGTGTACGACCTGCCGGCCCGCCTCCCGCACGCCGCCGGCGACCTGATCGCCGCCGAGGTCACGGTCCTGAAGAAGCTCACCGAGGACGTCAAGCGCCCGTACGCAGTCGTGCTCGGCGGCGCCAAGGTCTCCGACAAGCTCGGCGTCATCGACCACCTCCTGGAGAAGGCCGACCGCATCCTGATCGGCGGCGGCATGGCGTACACCTTCCTCAAGGCCAAGGGCCACGAGGTCGGCAAGTCGCTGCTGCAGGAGGACCAGGTCCCGGCCGTCCTGGAGTACCTGGCGCGCGCCGAGAAGAAGGGCGTGGAGTTCGTCCTGCCCGTCGACGTCATGGTCTCGGCCGACTTCCCCGACCTGAAGACCAAGGCCCCGGCGAACCCCGGTACGGTCGCCGCGGACGCGATCCCGGCCGACCAGGAGGGCCTGGACATCGGCCCGAAGACCCGGGAGCTGTACGCCGCCAAGCTCAAGGACGCGGCCACCATCTTCTGGAACGGTCCGATGGGTGTCTTCGAGCACCCGGACTACGCGAACGGCACCAAGGCCGTCGCGCAGGGCCTGCTCGACTCGGAAGCCTTCACCGTCGTCGGCGGCGGCGACTCGGCCGCTGCCGTACGCCTGCTCGGTTTCGACGAGAATGCTTTCGGCCACATCTCGACCGGTGGCGGCGCCAGCCTCGAATACCTCGAAGGCAAGACGCTCCCCGGCCTCGCCGCTCTGGAGGACTGAACAAACGTGAGTAGCCGTACCCCGCTGATGGCGGGCAACTGGAAGATGAACCTCAACCACCTCGAGGCCATCGCCCACGTCCAGAAGCTCGCCTTCGCGCTCACCGACAAGGACTACGAGGCCGTCGAGGTCGCGGTCCTGCCGCCCTTCACCGACATCCGTTCGGTGCAGACCCTGGTCGACGGCGACAAGCTGAAGATCAAGTACGGCGCCCAGGACATCTCGGCGCACGACTCCGGTGCCTTCACCGGTGAGGTCTCCGGCCCGATGCTCGCCAAGCTGAAGTGCGCGTACGTGGCCATCGGCCACAGCGAGCGCCGCCAGTACCACGGCGAGGACGAGGCCGTCTGCAACGCCAAGGTCAAGGCCGCCTTCAAGCACGGCATCACGCCGATCCTGTGCGTCGGTGAGGGCCTGGACGTCCGCAAGGCGGGCAACCAGGTCCAGCACACCCTCGCCCAGGTGGACGGCGCGCTGGAGGGCGTCCCGGCCGAGCAGGCCGAGACCATCGTGATCGCGTACGAGCCGGTGTGGGCCATCGGCACCGGCGAGGTCGCCACCCCGGAGGACGCGCAGGAGGTCTGCGGTGCGATCCGCGGCCGCCTCGCGGAGCTGTACAGCCAGGAGCTCGCCGACAAGGTGCGCATCCAGTACGGCGGCTCGGTGAAGTCCGGGAACGTCGGGGCGATCATGGCGCAGCCGGACGTCGACGGCGCGCTGATCGGCGGCGCCGCGCTGGACGCCGACGAGTTCGTCAAGATCGTTCGATTCCGCGACCAGTAGCGGTCACGCTGCGCTCCGTACCACCGTGAGCAGCAGCTATGACGACGGGCCCGGCCCGTCGTAGGCTGTCGGGGCCGGGTCCTGGTGTCACACGACACCGCCCCGGCCCCACAGCGTCAGATCCGCCTGTTCTTCCGTCCGCCAGTCCTCAGAGAGTTGGTCCACCAGTGGTCATGGGATTCTCGATCGCCCTCATCGTCTTCAGCGTGCTGCTGATGATGCTGGTGCTCATGCACAAGGGGAAGGGCGGCGGCCTGTCCGACATGTTCGGTGGCGGCATGCAGTCCTCGGTCGGCGGTTCCTCCGTCGCCGAGCGGAACCTCGACCGCATCACCATCGTCGTCGGCCTGCTCTGGTTCGCCTGCATCGTCGTCCTCGGCATCCTGATGAAGCTGGACAGCTGACGACTGAAGCCGGACAGCTGACGACGCCGGTCTGTCACTCAAGAGCTGACACTCTGTCGGGGACGCGGCTTATCATGAGTGCGGCGTCCTTCCGTGGCCGGGTAACTCCTGTCACTGGACGCGCGTTGGGCCTTACGTAGACTGGGCGCCCGCAGCGGAGGCTCCCATCGAGGCTTCGCAGCACCATGACGCAGGGAGTTACGACCGTGGCAAGTGGCAACGCGATCCGAGGAAGTCGGGTCGGGGCGGGGCCGATGGGGGAGGCCGAGCGGGGCGAGTCCGCGCCGCGCATCCGCATCTCCTTCTGGTGCTCCAACGGGCACGAGACGCAGCCCAGCTTCGCCGGCGACGCGCAGATTCCTGACACCTGGGACTGCCCGCGCTGTGGCTTCCCCGCAGGCAAGGACCGGGACAACCCGCCGGACCCGCCGCGCACCGAGCCGTACAAGACGCACCTGGCGTACGTACGGGAGCGCCGCACGGACGCGGACGGCGAGGCGATTCTCGCGGAGGCGCTCGCCAAGCTCCGCGGCGAGATCTGAGGACGACCGACGCATCGGCAGACGTGTACACCGGCCCGGCCGGAGGGTTTCGGCCTTCCTGCCGGGCCGCTCGCGTTCCGCTGTTCGAGTGGCCTCGCAGGTGAATGCGGTACGGACACCCGCGCGTCAGCCGTTCGACGGCGGGCGGACATCTCATCTCGTCGCCTGATCAATTAGGTTGGGGGATGGCGGGGCCGATACGAGACCAAAGAAGGCTGATGTCCGAGATGAACGCAGATGGCCGCAGCAGGCTCGACCAGACGTCCGAGTGGGCGGCCCTGGGGAAGCACCGCGAACAGCTCGCGAGCACACATCTGCGAGAGCTGTTCGAGCAGGACCCGGGCCGTGCGGAGCGGTACACGCTCCAGGTCGGCGACCTGCACCTGGACTACTCCAAGCACCTGGTGACCGACGAGACGCTGCGGCTGCTGCGCGAGCTGGCCGCCGCGACGAAGGTCACCGAGCTGCGGGACGCCATGTTCCGCGGCGAGAAGATCAATATCACCGAGAACCGCGCGGTGCTGCACACCGCGCTGCGCGCGCCCGGCTCGGCCGACATCGAGGTCGACGGCGAGAACGTCGTCCCGGCCGTGCAGCACGTCCTCACCAAGATGTCCACGTTCGCCGACCGGGTCCGCCACGGCGACTGGAAGGGCCACACCGGCAAGCGCATCAAGACCGTCGTCAACGTCGGCATCGGCGGCTCGGACCTGGGACCGGCGATGGCGTACGAGGCGCTGCGCGCGTACTCCGACCGCGACCTGCAGTTCCGGTTCGTCTCCAACGTCGACGGCGCCGACCTGCACGAGGCCGTGCGCGACCTGGACCCGGCCGAGACGCTCTTCATCATCGCCTCGAAGACGTTCACCACCATCGAGACGATCACCAACGCGAAGTCGGCCCGGGACTGGCTGCTGGCCGGCCTGGGCGCCGGTGAAGAGGCCGTGGCCAAGCACTTCGTGGCGCTGTCCACCAACGCCGAGAAGGTCGCCGAGTTCGGCATCGACACGTCCAACATGTTCGAGTTCTGGGACTGGGTCGGCGGCCGTTACTCGTACGACTCCGCCATCGGCCTGTCGCTGATGATCGCGATCGGCCCGGAGCACTTCCGCGAGATGCTGGCCGGCTTCCACCTGATCGACGAGCACTTCCGCTGCGCGCCCCTGGAGGAGAACGCGCCGCTGCTGCTCGGCCTGCTCGGCGTCTGGTACGGCAACTTCTGGGACGCGCAGTCGCACGCGGTCCTGCCGTACAGCCACTACCTCTCCAAGTTCACCGCGTACCTCCAGCAGCTGGACATGGAGTCCAACGGCAAGTACGTGGGCCGGGACGGCCAGGAGGTGTCCTGGCAGACCGGTCCGGTGGTCTGGGGCACGCCCGGCACGAACGGCCAGCACGCGTACTACCAGCTGCTGCACCAGGGCACGAAGATGATCCCGGTGGACTTCCTCGGCTTCGCGCAGCCGGTCGAGGACCTGCAGCCCGGTCTGGTCGCCCAGCACGACCTGCTGATGGCCAACCTCTTCGCGCAGGGCCAGGCGCTGGCCTTCGGCAAGACGCCGGAGCAGGTGCGGGCCGAGGGCGTGCCCGAGGAGCTGGTGACGCACAAGACGTTCCAGGGCAACCGCCCCTCCACGACCATCCTGGCCAAGGAGCTCAGCCCGTCCGTGCTGGGCCAGCTGATCGCTCTCTACGAGCACAAGGTGTTCGTCCAGGGCGCGATCTGGAACATCGACTCCTTCGACCAGTGGGGCGTGGAGCTCGGCAAGGTCCTCGCCAAGCGCGTGGAGCCCGCACTGACCGAGGGGGCCGCGGTCGAGGGCCTGGACGCCTCGACGAAGTCGCTGGTCGCCACGTACCGCCAGATGCGGGGGCGCTGACAGCGATGCACGAAGACGCGCTCTTGAGCTTTCTGAACCTGCTGACCCCGGAGAACCGCGAGTGGCTGGTGGCCCAGCCCGCGGCCAAGCAGCAGGAGGTGGCCGCCCGGCACCTCGAAGTGGAGCAGGGCGACAAGGAGGCCGCTCTCGGCCCGTACAACACCCTCGACGAGGACGTCGACGGCGTCGCGGTGGGCGACCTCCAGGACCCGGCACGGCTGGCCAACGCCATGGTGCGGCAGGAGCGGGAGCGCGCTTCGTGAGCCGCTGAGCCGCTGAGCGGCCGCGTCCGGTCCCGGACACGGCGACGGCCCGGCTCCCACGGTGAATCCACCGTGGGAGCCGGGCCGTTCGTCGTGCGGCTGCCGCTGTCCCTCAGGCCGAGGCCGGCGGGTACAGGTCCCGCGGCAGCTGGGAGGCGGCCGCCTCGTCCAGCAGCCAGAGCGTACGGCTGCGGCCGTACGCACCCGCCGCGGGCGTCTGTATCTCGCCCGCGCCGGAGAGGGCCATCGCGGCCGCGTTCGCCTTGTCCTCGCCCGCCGCGAGCAGCCAGACCTCCCGCGCCGCGCGGATGGCGGGCAGGGTCAGCGAGATCCGGGTGGGCGGCGGCTTGGGTGCGCCGTGCACGCCGACCACCGTCCGCTCGGTCTCCCGCGTCGCCGGGTGCTCGGGGAAGAGCGAGGCGACGTGGGTGTCCGGGCCGACGCCCAGCAGGAGGACGTCGAAGGACGGGACGGGCCCGTGGTCCTCCGGTCCCGCGGCGGCCGCCAGGGCGGCGGCGTACGCCTCCGCCGCGGCGTCCGCGTCGTTGCCGTACCCGCCGTCGGACGGCGCCATCACATGGACCCGCGCCGGGTCCAGCGGGACGCTGTCCAGCAGCGCCTTGCGGGCCTGGGTGTGGTTGCGCTCCGGGTCGCCCTCGGGCAGGAACCGCTCGTCGCCCCACCACAGGTCCAGCCGCGACCAGTCCACCGCGTCCCGCGCGGGCGCCTCGGCGAGGGCCGCGAGCAGCCCGTTGCCGTTGCGGCCGCCGGTCAGGACGACGGACGCGGAGCCGCGCGCCGCCTGGGCGTCCACGATCTTCGTGATCAGCCGGGCCGCGGCGGCCTTGGCCATCAGCTCCTTGTCGCGGTGGACGACGACCTGCGGCGCGCTCACTTGGCGGCCGCCTTCTTCGCGGGCGCCTTCTTGGCTGCGGCCTTGCCCTTGGGGGCGTCCTCGGCGGACTGCGGCTCGGCCTCGGCCTCCTGCTCGGCGGCCTCGACGGTCTTCGCCGAGACGCCGGGCTGGGCGTCCTTGTACGAACCCAGCCGCTCCACGCCGTAGTTCAGCGCGGACGCGTAGGTGTCGTCCGGGTCGAGCCGGCGCAGCTCCTCGGCGAGCAGCTCGGCGGTCTCCCGCCGCTGCAGCGCCACCGCGCGGTCCGGCTGGCCGGTCATGCACAGCGTGGCCATCGCGCCGTCCGGGCGGTCCAGCACGATCGGGCCGTTCTTGGTCTCCATACGGACGGCCGTCAGGCCGGGGCCGGCGGAGAGCGTCCGCTCGACGGGGACGTGCAGCCGGTCCGCGAGCCACATGGCCAGCAGCTCGCAGCTGGGGTTGAACTCCTCGCCCTCGACCGTGACCGAGGTGACCTCGCTCGGCTGCTGGTCGAGCGCGGCGGCCAGCATCGAACGCCAGGGCGTGATGCGGGTCCAGGCCAGGTCGGTGTCGCCGGGGGTGTACGCCGCGGCGCGCGCGGTCAGTTCCCGGACCGGCTGCTCGGTGGCGTAGGTGTCGGTGACGCGGCGCTGGGCGAGCGACCCGAGCGGGTCGTTGGCCGGGTCGGTCGGGCCGCCGACGGGCCACCAGACCACCACGGGGGCGTCCGGCAGCAGCAGCGGCAGTACGACGGACTGGGCGTGGTTGATGGCCTCGCCGTGCAGCCGCAGGACGACCGTCTCGCCCGTACCTGCGTCCGCGCCGACCCGGACCTCGGCGTCGAGGCGCGGCTTGGCGCGGTCCCGCGGGGAGCGGCTGACGCGCTTGATGACGACCAGGGTGCGCGAGGGGTGCTCGCGCGAGGCGTTGTTGGCGGCCCTGACCGCGTCGTAGGCGTTCTCCTCGTCGGTGACGATGACGAGGGTGAGCACCATGCCGACGGCCGGTGTGCCGATGGCACGGCGGCCCTGGACCAGCGCCTTATTGATCTTGCTGGCCGTGGTTTCGGTGAGATCGATCTTCATGGCCGACGCCAGCTCCGTCCGTCTCGTGCGAGCATTTCGTCCGCCTCGACGGGGCCCCAGGTACCCGCCGGGTACTGCGCGGGCTTGCCGTGCTTGTCCCAGTACTGCTCGATCGGGTCGAGGATCTTCCAGGACAGCTCGACCTCCTCCGTGCGCGGGAAGAGGTTGGCGTCGCCGAGGAGGACGTCCAGGATCAGGCGCTCGTACGCCTCGGGGCTGGACTCCGTGAAGGACTCGCCGTACGCGAAGTCCATCGACACGTCCCGCACCTCCATCGAGGTACCCGGGACCTTCGAGCCGAACCGGACGGTTACGCCCTCGTCCGGCTGCACCCGGATGACCAGGGCGTTCTGCCCCAGCTCCTCGGTGGCCGTGTGGTCGAAGGGGGAGTGCGGGGCGCGCTGGAAGACGACCGCGATCTCGGTGACGCGGCGGCCCAGGCGCTTGCCGGTGCGCAGGTAGAAGGGCACGCCCGCCCAGCGGCGGTTGTCGATGCCCAGCTTGATCGCGGCGTAGGTGTCGGTCTTCGACTGGGGGTCGATGCCCTCTTCCTGGAGGTAGCCGACGGCCTTCTCGCCGCCCTGCCAGCCTTCCGCGTACTGCGCGCGCACCGTCTCCTTGCCCAGGTCCTTGGGCAGCCGGACGGCGCCGAGGACCTTGGCCTTCTCCGCGACCAGCGCGTCCGCGTCGAAGGAGGCGGGCTCCTCCATGGCGGTCAGCGCGAGCAGCTGGAGGAGGTGGTTCTGGATCACGTCACGCGCGGCGCCGATGCCGTCGTAGTAGCCGGCGCGGCCGCCGATGCCGATGTCCTCGGCCATCGTGATCTGTACGTGGTCCACGTAGGAGCGGTTCCACAGAGGCTCGAACATCGTGTTGGCGAAGCGCAGCGCCAGGATGTTCTGGACCGTCTCCTTGCCCAGGTAGTGGTCGATCCGGAAGACCGACTCGGGCGGGAAGACCTCGTGGACGACCTGGTTGAGCTCGCGGGCGCTCTCCAGGTCGTGGCCGAAGGGCTTCTCGATGACCGCGCGGCGCCAGGAGCCGTCCTTCTGGTCGGCGAGCCCGTGGTTCTTGAGCTGCTGGACGACCGTGGGGAAGAACTTGGGCGGCACGGACAGGTAGAAGGCGAAGTTGCCGCCGGTGCCCTGCGCCTTGTCCAGGTCCTGGATCGTGGACTTGAGCTGCTCGAAGGCCGCGTCGTCGTCGAAGTTGCCCTGGACGAAGCGCATGCCCTGGCTGAGCTGCTGCCAGACCTCCTCGCGGAAGGGGGTGCGCGAGTGTTCCTTGACCGCGTCGTGCACGACCTGGGCGAAGTCCTCGTTCTCCCAGTCGCGGCGGGCGAAGCCGATGAGCGAGAAGCCCGGCGGGAGGAGGCCGCGGTTGGCAAGGTCGTAAACGGCGGGCATCAGCTTTTTACGTGACAAATCGCCCGTGACGCCGAAGATGACGAGGCCCGACGGCCCCGCGATACGCGGGAGCCGTCGGTCCGCGGCGTCACGCAGCGGATTGCTGCTTGACAAGAGTCTCAGCCCTCCGAAGGAGCGAGGCGCTTCAGCTCCGCCTCGGTCGACTTGAGCAGGTCGTTCCAGGCCGCCTCGAACTTGTCGACGCCCTCGTCCTCAAGAAGCTGCACGACCTCGTCGTACGAGACGCCCACCTTGGCGAGCGCGTCGATGTCGGCCTGCGCCTGCTCGTACCCGCCGCGCACGGTGTCACCCGTGATGTCGGCGTGGTCGGCGGAGGCTTCCAGGGTGGCTTCCGGCATGGTGTTGACCGTGTTCGGCGCGACCAGCTGCTCGACGTACAGCGTGTCCTTGAGCTCCGGGTCCTTCACGCCGGTGGAGGCCCACAGCGGACGCTGCTTGTTGGCGCCGGCCTTCTCCAGGGCGGCCCAGCGGTCCGAGGAGAAGACCTCCTCGTACGCCTGGTAGGCCAGGCGGGCGTTGGCGAGCGCCGACTTGCCCTTGAGGGCCTTGGCCTCGTCGGTGCCGACGCCGTCCAGGCGCTTGTCGATCTCGGTGTCCACGCGGGACACGAAGAAGGAGGCCACGGAGTGGATCTTGTCCAGCTCCAGACCCAGCGACTTGGCCTTCTCCAGGCCGGCCAGGTAGGCGTCCATGACCTCGCGGTAGCGCTCCAGCGAGAAGATCAGCGTGACGTTGACGCTGATGCCCTTGCCGATGACCTCGGTGATCGCGGGCAGGCCCGCCTTGGTCGCCGGGATCTTGATGAGCGTGTTCGGGCGGTCCACCAGCCAGGCCAGCTGCTTGGCCTCGGCGACGGTCGCCTTGGTGTTGTGTGCCAGGCGCGGGTCGACCTCGATGGACACCCGGCCGTCCTGGCCGTCGGTGGCGTCGAAGACCGGCCGCAGGATGTCGGCCGCGTCGCGCACGTCCGCAGTGGTGATCATGCGGATGGCTTCCTCGACGGTGACCTTGCGGGCCGCGAGGTCGGAGACCTGCTGCTCGTAGCCGTCACCCGAGGAGATCGCCTTCTGGAAGATCGACGGGTTGGTGGTGACACCCACCACGTGGCTCTGGTCGATCAGCTCGGCGAGGTTGCCGGACGTGATGCGCTTGCGCGACAGGTCGTCCAGCCAGATCGCAACGCCTTCGTCGGAAAGGCGCTTGAGTGCGTCTGTCATGGGAATTGCATCTCCTACTTGTCGTCTATGGGCGTCAGCGCGCGGCGGCGTCGATCGATTCCCGCGCGGCGGCGGCCACGTTCTCGGGCGTGAAGCCGAACTCGCGGAAGAGGACCTTGCCGTCGGCCGAGGCACCGAAGTGCTCCAGCGAGACGATGCGGCCGGCGTCGCCCACGTACTTGTGCCAGGTCAGGCCGATGCCCGCCTCGACGGCCACGCGAGCCTTGACGGCCGGCGGCAGGACGGAGTCCTTGTACGCCTGGTCCTGCTCCTCGAACCACTCCACGCACGGCATCGAGACGACGCGCGTCGGGACGCCGGCGGCCTGCAGCTGCTCACGCGCCTCGACCGCGAGGTGCACCTCGGAACCGGTGGCGATCAGCACCGCCTGCGGCTCGCCGCCCTCGGCGTCGAACAGGACGTAACCGCCCTTGGCGACGCCCTCGGCGTTGGGCTCGTACGTCGGCACGCCCTGGCGGGTCAGCGCGAGGCCGTGCGGGGCGCCCTTGCCGAACTCCTTGGTCCAGCGCTTGTTGATCTCGGCCCAGGCCAGCGCGGTCTCGTTGGCGTCCGCGGGGCGGACGACGTTGAGGCCGGGGATGGCGCGCAGCGAGGCCAGGTGCTCCACCGGCTGGTGGGTCGGGCCGTCCTCGCCCAGACCGATCGAGTCGTGCGTCCACACGTACGTGACCGGCAGGTGCATCAGGGCGGACAGGCGCACGGCGTTGCGCATGTAGTCGGAGAACACCAGGAAGGTGCCGCCGTAGATGCGGGTGTTGCCGTGCAGCGCGATGCCGTTCATCTCCGCGGCCATGGAGTGCTCACGGATACCGAAGTGGATCGTGCGGCCGTACGGGTCGGCCTCCGGCAGCGGGTTGCCCACCGGCAGGAACGAGGAGTTCTTGTCGATGGTGGTGTTGTTCGAGCCGGCGAGGTCGGCGGAGCCGCCCCACAGCTCGGGGATGACCTCGCCCAGCGCCTGCAGGACCTTGCCGGAGGCGGCACGGGTGGCCACCGCCTTGCCGGTCTCGAAGCAGGGCAGCTGGTCCTCCCAGCCGGCCGGCAGCTTGCCGGCGCGGATGCGCTCGAACTCCTGCGCGCGCTCGGGGTTGGCGGTCCGCCACTCGCCGAAGGACTTCTCCCACTCGGTCTTGGCGTCACGGGCGCGGTCGGCCAGCGCACGGGTGTGCGACAGGACCTCGTCGGAGACCTCGAAGTCCTTCTCGGGGTCGAAGCCGAGGACGCGCTTGGTGGCCGCGACCTCCTCGCCGCCGAGCGCCGAGCCGTGCGCGGCCTCGGTGTTCTGGGCGTTGGGGGCCGGCCAGGCGATGATCGAGCGCATCGCGATGAAGGACGGGCGCTCGGTCTCGGCCTTGGCCGCCTCGATCGCCGCGTACAGCGCCTCGGGGTCGAGGTCGCCGTTCTCCTTCGGCTCCACGCGCTGGACGTGCCAGCCGTACGCCTCGTACCGCTTGACCGTGTCCTCGGAGATCGCGGTCTCGGTGTCGCCCTCGATCGAGATGTGGTTGTCGTCCCACAGCATGATCAGGTTGCCGAGCTTCTGGTGCCCGGCCATCGAGGACGCCTCGGCGGAGATGCCCTCCTGGAGGCAGCCGTCGCCGGCGATGGCGTAGATGTGGTGGTCGAACGGCGAGGTGCCGGGGGCGGCCTCGGGGTCGAACAGGCCGCGCTCGTACCGGGCGGCCATCGCCATGCCCACTGCGTTGGCCACGCCCTGGCCCAGCGGGCCGGTGGTGGTCTCGACACCCACGGTGTGGCCGTACTCCGGGTGGCCCGGGGTCTTGGAGCCCCAGGTGCGGAAGGCCTTCAGGTCATCCAGCTCCAGGCCGAAACCGGCGAGGTAGAGCTGGATGTAGAGGGTCAGGGACGAGTGGCCGGCGGACAGCACGAACCGGTCACGGCCGGTCCAGTCCGGGTCGGCGGGGTCGTGCCGCATGACCTTCTGGAAGAGGGTGTAGGCGGCAGGCGCCAGGCTCATGGCCGTGCCCGGGTGGCCGTTACCGACCTTCTGCACGGCGTCTGCGGCCAGAACGCGGACGGTATCGACAGCCCGCTGGTCCAATTCGGTCCACTCAAGACCTGTGGTGGTCGGCTTGGTGCTCACCCTGGGTCAGGGCTCCTCTCCACATGTCGAATGCCGGGGGCCGGAAATGCCCTCGGACGCTGTCGAGCCTACCTTCGCGGGAGCCGCATTTTTCCGCCGGAACCCCGCTTGCCGCCGCCTGCAACACATGAGTTTTCAGGACCCCGAACGAGCGCCCGAATGAGCAGGTGAACGCCCAGGAGACAGCGGGTGCGGACGCTGGGTTCAGACTGCCGTCCGACGCCCCCTTTCGCCCGCCGAACGTCCGCGTGTCCGGGCACTCGGACGCGGTTCCTCCCGGCCGGTGCCGCGCCAACACGAACCCACCCCCGCGAAGATCGCGCTATCCCCAACGTCTAGAGTGGCGTGGTACGCGCAAGTCTTCACCGGGCCTTCACTGCCCGAATGTGCTTGCTGGCCTTTATCTCCGCGGCGCCAGCCGCAGAAGTTACTTCCAGGGGTGTGCGTGACGGCCGTCGAATCCCGTCCTGCGGGGGCGCTCTCGGGGAGCCCAGGGAGTTCCGGTCCCAGCGACCGGCCGTTCGGGGCCCGGGTCAAGGCATTCGTGGCGCTCACCAAGCCGCGGATCATTGAGCTGCTGCTCATCACCACCGTTCCGGTGATGTTCCTCGCCGAACAGGGCGTGCCCGACCTGACGCTGGTGCTCCTCACCTGCGTCGGCGGCTACCTCTCGGCCGGCGGTGCCAACGCGCTGAACATGTACATCGACCGCGACATCGACGCGCTGATGGACCGTACTTCGCAGCGGCCGCTGGTCACCGGCATGGTGAGCCCGCGCGAGTGCCTGGTCTTCGGCATCTCGCTCGCGGTCATCTCCACGCTGCTCTTCGGACTGACCGTCAACTGGCTCTCGGCCTGGCTCTCTCTGGGCGCGCTGCTGTTCTACGTGGTCGTCTACACGATGATCCTGAAGCGCCGCACCTCGCAGAACATCGTGTGGGGCGGTATCGCGGGCTGTCTGCCGGTCCTCATCGGCTGGTCGTCGGTGACCAACTCGATGTCCTGGGCGCCGATCATCCTCTTCCTGGTGATGTTCTTCTGGACGCCGCCGCACTACTGGCCGCTGTCCATGAAGGTCAAGGAGGACTACGCGCGCGTGGGCGTGCCGATGCTCCCCGTCCTCGCCTCGAACAAGGTGGTCGCGCGGCAGATCGTGCTCTACAGCTGGGTGATGGTCGGCGTGTCGCTGCTGCTGCAGCCGCTGGGCTACACCGGCTGGTTCTACACGGTGGTCGCGGTCCTGTGCGGTGCCTTCTGGCTGAAGGAGGCGCACGGCCTGCAGGCCCGCGCCAAGGCCGAGATCACGGGCGCCAAGCTCAAGGAGATGCGGCTCTTCCACTGGTCGATCACGTACGTGTCGCTGCTCTTCGTGGCCGTGGCGGTCGACCCCTTCCTGCGCTGAGCCTCCGCTTTCTGCACTGAGCCTCCGCGGTACATACGGGCGCTGCCCGCCGCGCTTCTCGAAGGCCGCCGTGACCGATCCCATACGGGAGGTCACGGCGGCCTTCTTCCGTGCGGTGTTTACCGCTCGGTAGCATGCGGCCATGTCAGAGACCACGCAGGCGGACGAGCGGCTGGACAAGCGCTCCGAGAAGCAGGCCGCCAAGCTCGCCCGGGAGATGCAGGCCTTCGCCAGGAGCCACGGCGGCAGCGCCGAGGGCCAGTTGGCGCACATAGGCCGGGGGCAGACGCGGATCGCCCTGGTCGGCGCCAACGGCGAGTGGGGCAACCTCGTCGCCCGCTCGTACGAAGCCGCCAAGAAGGGCGCCGAGAAGGCCGGCATCACCCTGCACGACGACTTCGACGGCGAGCTGGCCGCCAAGGTGCGCACCGGGCGCTACGAGTGGTCGCGGATGGCGGGCCTTCAGGTGGGCGGGCCGTCCAACGATTGACGGCGCACGCCGCCGCAGGTGCGAAAAGCCCGCCGGCCACGGTCCTCGGACCGTGGCCGGCGGGCTTTTGCGGTGAAACCGGCGGGCTTTTGCGTGAAGGGGGCCGGGAGGGGCCTCAGACCGTCGTGGCGGCCTTGGGAGCGTCCGTCGGCTCCCGGTCCCCGGCGGGGGCCGGAACGGCCGCCAGCGGGCCGCGCTCGCGCAGCGAGAGGAAGACCCGCAGCACGCAGATCCACACCAGCGTCGAGCCGAGCATGTGCAGGCCCACGACCAGCTCCGGCAGGCCGGTGAAGTACTGCACGTAGCCGATGACGCCCTGGAGGGCGAGGCAGCCGAAGAGCTCCAGCACCATGCGCCGGGGCGCGGCCGGCGCCTTCACGGCACGCAGCGTGAACCACAGGGCGACGCTCAGGCCGACCACGATGTACACGAAGTCCACGTGCAGCTGGGTGATCTCCTGCCAGTCCACCGGGATGCGGTGCACCTTGCGCGCGTCACCGGCGTGCGGGCCGGCGCCCGTGACGACCGTACCGATCACGGTCAGCGCGGCGGTGGAGAGCACCAGCAGCCAGGAGAGCTGGCGGACCGGCCGGGCGACCAGGTCGCGCGGCTCGTCGTCACCCTCGGAGGCGCGCCGCCAGGAGATCACGGCCACCGTGAGCAGCCCGGTCGACAGCAGGAAGTGCGAGCTGACGATGTACGGGTTCAGCCCGGTCAGCACGGTGATGCCGCCGACCACGGCGTTGCCCATGACGATCCAGAACTGGGCCCAGCCCAGCCGGGTGAGCGAGCGGCGCCGGGGGTGCCGGGCGCGGGCGGCGATGATGAAGAGGCCGACGACCGCGCACAGCACGTAGGTGAGCAGGCGGTTGCCGAACTCGATGATGCCGTTGATGCCCATCTCGTGGGTCGGCGTGAGGCTGCCGGGGGTGCACTGGGGCCACGTGGAGCAGCCCAGGCCCGACTGGGTGAGCCGGACCGCGCCGCCGGTCACGACGATGACGACGGCCATGACGACCGTGGCGAGCGCGGCACGTCGCACGAAGGCAGCCGACGGCTGCCAGCGACGGGCGATCTGCTCCAGGGGATTCAGCGAATTCGGCACGGGTTCATGCTATGCGGAGGCTTGTGCGGATTTTCACGAGGGGGTCCGGGTACGTGGCCTCGGGTCACTCTCCAGTGGCCTCGGCTCACTCCTCGGCTCACTCCCAGCGGAAGAACTTCCCCGCGGCGCCCAGCCCGAGCACCGTCCAGACGGCCAGGATGCCGAGGTCGGCCCAGGGGAGCCCCGCGCCGTGCTGGAGGACGTCGCGCAGCCCGTCCGAGAGCGCCGAGATCGGCAGCAGCTGCAGTACGGACTGCAGGGCGCCGGGGAACTTCTCCAGCGGGACGATGACGCCGCCGCCGACCAGCAGAAGCAGGAAGACCAGGTTGGCCGCGGCGAGCGTGGCCTCGGCCTTGAGCGTGCCGGCCATGAGGAGGCCGAGCCCGGAGAAGGCCGCGGTACCGAGGATCAGCAGCAGCACGACCCATACGGGGTTGCCGTGCGGCGACCAGCCGAGCGCGAAGGCGACCACGGTCAGCAGCACGATCTGCAGGACCTCCGTGACCAGCACGGAGCAGGTCTTGGCGGTCATCAGCGCCCAGCGGGGGAGCGGCGAGGCGCCGAGCCGCTTGAGGACTCCGTAGCGCCGCTCGAATCCGGTGGCGATGGCCTGCCCGGTGAAGGCGGTGGACATCACGGCGAGCGCGAGGATGCCCGGGGCCAGGAAGTCCACGGACTTGCCCTTGCCGGTGTCGACGATGTCCACGGCGGAGAACAGCACCAGGAGGAGCGTCGGGATGACGACGGTGAGCAGCAGCTGCTCCCCGTTGCGCAGCAGCATCTTCGTCTCAAGAAGGGCCTGCGCGCGGATCATCCGGGAGAGCGGCGCCGCGCCCGGCTTCGGGGTGAACACACCCGTGGTCGCACTCGGGGTCGCACTCATGCGCGCAGCTCCTTACCCGTGAGCTCCAGGAAGACGTCCTCCAGGGTGTGCCGCTCGACCGCTATGCGGTCCGGCAGCACGCCGTTCTGCGCGCACCAGGAGGTGACGGTGGCCAGCAGCTGCGGGTCGATCGTGCCGGTGACCCGGTACGCGCCGGGCGTCAGCTCGGCCGCCGCGCAGTCGGCCGGCAGCGCCTTCAGGAGCGAGGCGAGGTCCAGGCCCGGCCGCCCGGTGAAGCGCAGGGTGTTCTCCGCGCCCCCCTTGCACAGCGACTCGGGGCTCCCCTGGGCGATGACCCGGCCCCCGTCGATGATCGCGACATCGTCGGCGAGCTGCTCGGCCTCGTCCATGAAGTGCGTGGTCAGTACGACGCTGACGCCGTCCGTACGGAGCTCGCGTACGAGGTCCCACGTGGCGCGGCGGGCCTGCGGGTCCAGGCCCGCGGTCGGCTCGTCCAGGAAGACCAGCTCGGGGCGGCCGACGACGGCCATGGCCAGCGCCAGGCGCTGCTGCTGGCCGCCGGAGAGCCGCCGGTAGGTCGTCCGGCCGCAGGACCCCAGGCCCAGCCGCTCGATCAGGACGTCCACGTCGACGGGGTGGGCGTGCAGCGAGGCGGTGTGCCGCAGCATTTCCTCGGCGCGCGCACCCGCGTACACGCCACCCGACTGCAGCATCACGCCGATACGGGGGCGCAGCGCCGCGGCGTCGGCGACGGGATCCAGGCCGAGGACGCGGACGGTGCCGACGTCGGCGCGGCGGTAGCCCTCGCAGGTCTCGACGGTGGTGGTCTTCCCGGCGCCGTTCGGGCCGAGGACGGCGGTGACGGTGCCGCGGGCGACGGTGAGGTCCAGGCCGTCCACGGCGGTTTTGCTGCCGTACCGCTTGACCAGGCCCGTGACCTCGACGGCGGGCTCGCGCCCGGGGGTCCGGGGAACGTCCCCCGGGGAGGTGCTGCGCATGACCCGCAGTCTACGAAGGAGCGCCCCTCGGCTCCCACGGGGGCTCCCGCGTACCCGATGCGTACCCGGCGCGTACCCGGCGCGAGGCGGCCTTGCACTTAGGCTCCCCTAAGTGATAGAGGCCACCACGGCCGCGCCCCGGCGAGGCTTGTCCTGGTCTGAAGAATTACGCAACAATGTCGTTGTGAAATACGCGAGCGAGGACCGACAGGTACCCGCGGCCACTCCGGCCGCCGGGCCGGTGACCTCCGCCTCTGCGCAGGTCACCGCCCAGGACGAGGCGCACGGCACGCGAAATCGCGTGGCGCGCTCCATCCTGGACCACGGCCCGTCCACCGCCGCCGAGCTGGCGCTCCGGCTGGAGCTGACCCAGGCCGCCGTCCGCCGCCACCTCGACGCCCTCCAGGCCGAGGGTGTCGTCGAGCCCCGCGAGAAGCGGGTGTACGGCACGCGCTCCCGGGGCCGCCCCGCCAAGGCTTTCGCGCTGACCGACTGCGGCCGGGACGCCTTCGACCAGGCATACGACAGCCTGGCCTCCGACGCGCTGCGCTGGATCGCGCAGGCCGCGGGCGGCGGCGAGCGCGGCGAGGCCGCGGTTGCCGAGTTCGCCCGCGCCCGACTGGAGGCCCAGGCGGCCGAGTACCGCTCGGCGATCGAGGCCGCGTCCCCCGAGGAGCGCACGGCAGCCCTTGCGAAGGCATTGACCGCCGACGGGTACGCTGCTACGGCGCGCAGCGCCCCCCATCTGCAACAAGGTGAGCAGCTCTGCCAGCACCACTGCCCGGTCGCCCATGTGGCCGAGCAGTTCCCTCAGCTGTGCGAGGCGGAGACCGAGGTCTTCTCGCGCCTGCTCGGGACCCATGTGCAGCGTCTTGCCACCATCGCCCACGGCGACGGTGTCTGCACGACCTTCGTACCCAAGGCGACAGCCCAGGGCACCCCCAAGGCCCAGGGCCCTCCCAGGGCGGCGAAGGCCACCGGCAAGGCCGACCACCGCACCACAAAGACCACCACAGCATCTGCAAGCACGGCCGGGAGGAACCCCGCATGACGCTCCCCACGGAGACTGCTCACCCTGAGCTCGAGGGTCTGGGCAAGTACGAATACGGCTGGGCCGACTCCGACGTCGCCGGCGCTTCCGCCAAGCGCGGCCTCTCCGAGGACGTCGTCCGCGACATCTCGGCGAAGAAGAACGAGCCGGAGTGGATGCTCAAGCTTCGTCTCAAGGGCCTGAAGCTGTTCGACAAGAAGCCCATGCCGAACTGGGGCTCGGACCTCTCCGGCATCGACTTCGACAACATCAAGTACTTCGTCCGCTCCACCGAGCAGCAGGCTGCCAGCTGGGAGGAGCTGCCGGAGGACATCAAGAACACCTACGACAAGCTCGGCATCCCGGAGGCGGAGAAGCAGCGCCTGGTCGCCGGCGTCGCCGCGCAGTACGAGTCCGAGGTCGTCTACCACCAGATCCGCGAGGACCTGGAGGAGCAGGGCGTCCTGTTCCTGGACACCGACACCGCGCTCAAGGAGCACCCGGAGCTCTTCAAGGAGTACTTCGGCACGGTGATCCCGGCGGGTGACAACAAGTTCGCCTCGCTGAACACCGCGGTGTGGTCCGGCGGCTCGTTCATCTACGTGCCCCCGGGCGTGCACGTCGACATCCCGCTGCAGGCCTACTTCCGGATCAACACCGAGAACATGGGCCAGTTCGAGCGGACGCTGATCATCGTCGACGAGGACGCCTACGTCCACTACGTCGAAGGCTGCACGGCGCCGATCTACAAGTCGGACTCGCTGCACTCCGCCGTCGTGGAGATCATCGTGAAGAAGGGCGGCCGCTGCCGCTACACGACGATCCAGAACTGGTCGAACAACGTCTACAACCTGGTCACCAAGCGTGCCGTGGCCTACGAGGGCGCGACCATGGAGTGGGTCGACGGCAACCTCGGCTCCAAGGTCACGATGAAGTACCCGGCCGTCTACCTGATGGGCGAGCACGCCAAGGGCGAGACGCTGTCCATCGCCTTCGCGGGCGAGGGCCAGCACCAGGACGCCGGCGCCAAGATGGTCCACATGGCCCCGAACACCTCCTCCAACATCGTCTCCAAGTCGGTGGCGCGAGGCGGCGGCCGGACCTCGTACCGCGGTCTGATCGAGATCGGCGAGGGTGCCGAGGGCGCCAAGTCCAACGTGCTCTGTGACGCCCTGCTGGTGGACACGATCTCCCGCTCGGACACGTACCCCTACGTGGACGTCCGCGAGGACGACGTGTCCATGGGCCACGAGGCGACCGTCTCCAAGGTCAGCGACGACCAGCTCTTCTACCTGATGAGCCGCGGCCTCTCCGAGGACGAGGCCATGGCGATGATCGTGCGCGGCTTCGTCGAGCCCATCGCCCGTGAGCTGCCCATGGAGTACGCGCTGGAGCTCAACCGGCTGATCGAGCTGCAGATGGAGGGCGCGGTCGGCTGACCGAAGCCGCCCCCGGGCCGGGTCCGCGGACCCGGCCCACCCCCGCCGCAGCAAAATTCTTGATCCAGAAAGCGAGCACTACGACAGCCATGGCTGAGGCTCAGAACATCCCGGCGGGCTCCACCACCGCCGGCTCGATCGCGGTGGCCGCGGAGTCCACCGTCGCCACCCGGATGAGCGCCCCGCCGTCCTACGACGTGGCGGACTTCCCCGTGCCGCACGGCCGCGAGGAGGAGTGGCGCTTCACGCCGCTGGAGCGCCTGAAGGGCCTCCACGACGGCACCGCCACCGCCACCGGCGGCGTCTCGGTCGAGATCACCGCGCCCGAGGGCGTGACGGTCGAGACCGCGGGCCGCGACGACGCGCGGGTCGGCAAGGCCGGCACGCCCATCGACCGGGTCGCGGCGCAGGCGTACAGCTCCTTCGAGAAGGCGTCCGTGGTCTCCGTGCCCAAGGAGACCGTGCTGGACGAGCCGATCCGCATCGCCGTCCGCGGCGAGGGCGGCGTCGCCTACGGCCACCAGGTCATCGAGCTCGGAGCCTTCGCCGAGGCCGTCGTCGTCATCGACCACACCGGTGACGCCACGCTCGCCGCCAACGTCGACTACCTCCTCGGCGACGGCGCCAAGCTGACCGTCGTCTCGGTCCAGGACTGGGACGACGCCGCGGTCCACGCCGGCCAGCACAACGCCCTGGTCGGCCGGGACGCCTCCTTCAAGTCCGTGATCGTCACCTTCGGCGGCGACCTGGTCCGGCTGAACCCGCGCGTGACCTACGCCGGTCCCGGTGGCGAGGCCGAGTTCTACGGCCTGTACTTCACCGACAACGGCCAGCACCAGGAGCACCGTCTCTTCGTCGACCACGAGGCGACCAACTGCCGCTCCAACGTCGTCTACAAGGGCGCTCTGCAGGGCCAGGACGCGCACGCCGTCTGGATCGGCGACGTCCTGATCCGCGCCGCGGCCACCGGTACGGACACCTACGAGCTCAACCGCAACCTCGTCCTCACGGACGGCGCGCGGGTGGACTCGGTGCCGAACCTGGAGATCGAGACCGGCGAGATCGTCGGCGCCGGCCACGCCTCGGCGACCGGCCGCTTCGACGACGAGCAGCTGTTCTACCTGATGGCCCGCGGCATCCCCGCCGACGAGGCCCGTCGCCTGGTGGTCCGCGGCTTCTTCGCCGAGCTGGTCCAGCAGATCGGCCTGCCGGACGTCGAGGAGCGCCTCCTCGCCAAGATCGATGCCGAGCTGGAGGCGTCCGTAGCATGACCGCCACCTTCGTACGAGCCTGTGGGCTGAGCGAGCTCGAAGACGACACGCCCAAGCGCGTCGAGCTCGACGGCACCCCGGTCTCGATCGTCCGCACCGAGGGCGAGGTGTTCGCGATCAACGACATCTGCTCGCACGCGAACGTCTCCCTCTCGGAGGGCGAGGTGGAGGACTGCTCCATCGAGTGCTGGCTGCACGGCTCCAGCTTCGACCTCCGCACCGGCAAGCCGTCCGGCCTTCCCGCGACGCAGCCCGTCCCCGTATACCCCGTAAAGATCGAAGGGGACGACGTGCTCGTCTCCGTATCCCAGGAGTCCTGAGTTCCCCATGGCAACGCTTGAGATTCACGACCTGCACGTCTCCGTCGAGGCCGAGAACGGCCCGCGCGAGATCCTGAAGGGCGTCGACCTGACCGTGAAGCAGGGCGAGACGCACGCCATCATGGGCCCCAACGGCTCCGGCAAGTCCACCCTCGCGTACTCCCTCGCGGGTCACCCCAAGTACACGATCACCGGCGGCACCGTCACCCTCGACGGCGAGGACGTCCTGGAGATGTCCGTCGACGAGCGCGCCCGCGCCGGCGTCTTCCTCGCCATGCAGTACCCGGTCGAGGTCCCCGGCGTCTCCGTCTCCAACTTCCTGCGCACCTCCGCCACCGCCGTCCGCGGCGAGGCCCCCAAGCTGCGGACGTGGGTCAAGGAGGTCAAGGAGGCCATGGAGCGCCTGTCCATGGACCCCGCCTTCGCGGAGCGCAACGTCAACGAGGGCTTCTCCGGCGGTGAGAAGAAGCGCCACGAGATCCTCCAGCTGGAGCTGCTCAAGCCGAAGATCGCGATCCTCGACGAGACCGACTCCGGCCTGGACGTCGACGCGCTGCGCGTCGTCTCCGAGGGCGTCAACCGCGTGCGCGAGTCCGGTGAGGTCGGCACCCTGCTGATCACCCACTACACCCGGATTCTCCGCTACATCAAGCCCGACCACGTCCACGTCTTCGCCAACGGCCGTATTGCCGAGTCCGGCGGCCCGGAGCTGGCGGACAAGCTGGAGGCCGAGGGCTACGAGGCATACGTGAAGGGTGGCGCAACCGCGTGACACAGCTGCCGGGCCTCCTCGACACAGAGGCGATCCGTAAGGACTTCCCGATCCTGGGCCGCGAGGTCCACGAAGGGAAGAAGCTCGTCTACCTGGACAGCGCCGCGACCTCGCAGACGCCCAGCCAGGTCATCGACGTGCTGAGCGAGTACTACGAACGCTACAACGCCAATGTCCACCGCGGCGTGCACGTGCTCGCCGAGGAGGCCACGGCGCTGTACGAAGGTGCTCGCGACAAGGTCGCCGAGTTCATCAACGCACCGAGCCGCGACGAGGTGATCTTCACCAAGAACGCCTCGGAGTCGCTCAACCTCGTCGCGAACATGCTGGGCTGGGCCGACGAGCCCTACCGCGTGGACCACGAGACCGAGATCGTCATCACGGAGATGGAGCACCACTCCAACATCGTGCCGTGGCAGCTGCTCTCGCAGCGCACGGGCGCGAAGCTGAAGTGGTTCGGGCTGACCGAGGACGGCCGGCTCGACCTCTCCAACATCGACGAGATCATCACCGAGAAGACCAAGGTCGTCTCGCTGACCCTGGTCTCCAACCTCATGGGCACGGTCAACCCGGTCGAGGCGATCGTCCGCAAGGCGCAGGACGTCGGCGCGCTCGTCGTCTTCGACGCCTCGCAGGCCGCGCCGCACATGCCGCTGGACGTCCAGGCGCTCCAGGCCGACTTCGTGGCCTTCACCGGCCACAAGATGTGCGGCCCGACCGGCATCGGCGTCCTGTGGGGCCGCCAGGAGCTGCTGGAGGACCTGCCGCCGTTCCTCGGTGGCGGCGAGATGATCGAGACCGTCTCGATGAGCTCCTCCACCTACGCCCCGGCGCCGCACAAGTTCGAGGCCGGTACGCCCCCGATCGCCCAGGCCGTCGGCCTCGGCGCGGCGGTGGACTACCTCAACTCCATCGGCATGGAGCGGATCGCCGAGCACGAGCACGTACTCACCGAGTACGCCGTCAAGCGGCTGCTGGAGGTCCCCGACCTGCGGATCATCGGCCCCACCACGGCCGAGGACCGCGGCGCCGCGATCTCCTTCACGCTCGGTGACATCCACCCCCACGACGTGGGACAGGTGCTCGACGAGGAGGGCATCGCGGTCCGCGTCGGCCACCACTGCGCCCGCCCGGTCTGCCTGCGGTACGGAATTCCTGCGACGACACGAGCGTCGTTCTATCTGTACTCCACCCCGGCCGAGGTCGACGCCCTGGTCGCCGGCCTGGAGCACGTCCGTAATTTCTTCGGATGAGGACGAGGACTGACTGACCCGTGAAGCTGGATTCCATGTACCAGGACGTCATCCTGGACCACTACAAGCACCCGCACGGCCGGGGCTTGCGGGACGGCGACGCCGAGGTGCATCACGTCAACCCGACCTGTGGCGACGAGATCACCCTGCGCGTCCGCCTGGACGGCGCGACCATTGAAGACGTGTCGTACGAGGGCCAGGGCTGCTCCATCAGCCAGGCCAGCGCGTCCGTCCTCAATGAACTCCTGGTCGGCAAGGAGCTCGGCGAGGCGCAGCAGATCCAGGAGACCTTCCTGGAGCTGATGCAGTCCAAGGGCCAGATCGAGCCCGACGACGCCATGGAGGAGGTGCTGGAGGACGCGGTCGCGTTCGCCGGCGTCTCCAAGTACCCCGCTCGCGTCAAGTGCGCCCTCCTGAGCTGGATGGCGTGGAAGGACGCGACCGCCAAAGCCCTCTCCGAGGAGGCGAAGACCGCATGACCGAGAACGCAAGCGCCGCGGAGACCGCTGAGGCGCCCGCCGCGGCCCTCAAGCCGGCCACCGAGGAAGAGGTCCGCGAGGCCCTGTACGACGTCGTCGACCCCGAGCTGGGCATCGACGTCGTCAACCTCGGCCTGATCTACGGCATCCACATCGACGACGCCAACATCGCCACCATCGACATGACGCTCACCTCGGCGGCCTGCCCGCTGACCGACGTCATCGAGGACCAGGCGAAGTCCGCCACGGACGGCATCGTCAACGAGCTGCGGATCAACTGGGTCTGGATGCCCCCGTGGGGCCCGGACAAGATCACCGACGACGGCCGCGAGCAGCTGCGCGCGCTGGGCTTCAACGTCTGAGACGCCCCGTCGACCGGCTTTTCGGCCGTGCCCGCCAGGAAAATCTGGCGGGCACGGCCGTTTTTTCGTGCCTCGCCCCTCGCTTTGTGTACGGCCGTACGCATCGTTGTGTACGCTCGTACGCATGGCCTATCTGACGCTCGGCGCGGCGATACTGGTGGAGGTGCTCGCCACCACCGCGATGAAGTACAGCGAGGGGTTCACGAAGCTGTGGCCCTCGCTCGGGACCGCGGCGGGGTATCTGGTGGCCTTTGTGCTGCTCGCGCAGACGCTGAAGACGATGAGCGTGGGGACCACGTACGCCATCTGGTCGGGGGCCGGGACCGCCGTGATCGCGGCGATCGGGATGCTGTTCCTCGGGGAGGCGGCGAACGCGGCGCGGCTGATCGGGATCGCGCTGATCATCGGTGGCGTGGTGCTGCTGAACCTCGGCGGGGCGGCGCACTGATGCCGCGGCGCTACGACCCGGAGCGGCGGCAGCGGATCATCGACGCGGCGATCCGGGTGGCCGAGGAGCGCGGCATCGGGGCGCTCAGCCACCGTGTGGTGGCCGCGGCGGCGGACGTGCCGCTGGGCTCCACGACGTACCACTTCGCGTCGCTGGACGACCTGCTGGTGGCCGCGCTGCGCCAGGTGTGCGGCGAGTCCGGCACCACGGTGGAGGGCTGGACGGAGTACCTGGAGCGGGACGCGCCGCTCGCGGACCGGATCGCCGACCTGCTGGCCGCGTACATGGACGAGAGCCGCAGCGGCCGGGTGCGGATGGAGTACGAGCTGTACCTCGCGGCGCTGCGGCGGCCCGCGCTGAGCCCGGTGGCCGCCGAGTGGCTGGACAGCACGCTGGAGGTGCTGGCCCGGTACACCGACCCCGGTACGGCGCGCACGCTCTCCGCGCTGATCGACGGGATGCTGCTGCAGTCGTTGCTCACCGGCCGGCCGTTCGACCGTGACGAGGTGCGGGCGGAGGTGGCGCGGGTGGTCGGCGAGGAGCCCGTACTGGGCGGTCGCTCGTCTGACCGTTGAGACCGGTTCGCCAGGCCGGGGGCGCGCCGGTTAGGTTTTCCGCATGACCGAAGCAGCAGCCTCCTCCCGTACGACCGGCGCCGTCGCCGCCGGACTCGCCACCGTCACCGCCGACGGCACCGTCCTGGACACCTGGTTCCCGGCGCCCGAGCTCGTCGCCGAGCCCGGCCCGGCCGGCACCGAGCGGCTGACCGCCGAGCGCGCCGCCGAACTGCTCGGCGAGGCCGCGCCCAAGGCGCTCGGCCCCGACGCCCGCCGCGGCGTGGAGATCGTGGCCGTGCGCACGGTCATCTCCTCCCTGGACGACAAGCCGCTCGACGCGCACGACGGCTACCTCCGTCTGCACCTGCTCAGCCACCGCCTGGTGCAGCCGAACGGCCAGAACCTCGACGGCCTGTTCGGGCTGCTGGCGAACGTCGCCTGGACGTCGCTCGGCCCGGTCGCCGTGGACCAGCTGGAGACCGTACGGCTGAACGCCCGCGCCGAGGGCCTGCACCTCGCGGTGTACGGCGTCGACAAGTTCCCCCGGATGACGGACTACGTCGCCCCGGCGGGCGTCCGCATCGCCGACGCCGACCGGGTCCGCCTGGGCGCGCACCTCGCGGCCGGCACCACCGTCATGCACGAGGGCTTCGTCAACTTCAACGCCGGCACGCTCGGCACCTCCATGGTCGAGGGCCGGATCAGCCAGGGCGTCGTGGTCGGCAACGGCTCCGACATCGGCGGCGGCGCGTCCACGATGGGCACCCTTTCCGGCGGCGGCAAGGAGCGCATCCGCATCGGCGAGCGCAGCCTGGTCGGCGCGGAGGCCGGTGTGGGCATCGCGCTGGGCGACGAGTGCGTGGTCGAGGCGGGTCTGTACATCACCGCCGGTACCCGTGTGACCATGCCCGACGGCCAGATCGTGAAGGCCGCCGAGCTGTCCGGCGCCGACAACATCCTCTTCCGCCGCAACTCCACCACCGGCGTGGTGGAGGCCCGTCCGAACAACGCGGAGTGGGGCGGCCTGAACGACGTGCTGCACCACAACTGACGCCTACGGCGCGCCGACCGACGGCCCGTGCGGTCCGGAACCCCCGGACCGCACGGGCCGTCGGCGTTGTCAGTGGTGCCCGCTAGGCTTGTCCTATGCGTGATCTTGTGGCGGGGCTGGGTTACTGGGGCAAGGGGCAGCGCTGGGTTGCGCGGCACGGCCGGTGGTGGGGTTTCGGGCTGCTGCCCGCGCTCATCACGCTGGTGCTGTACGCCGGGGTGCTGACCGTCTTCGCCTTCTGGACGGACGACATCGCGGCCTGGGCGACGCCCTTCGCCGACGGCTGGGGTTCCCCCTGGCAGGGGCTGCTGCGCGGACTCTTCGTCGCCCTGCTCTTCGCGGGCGGGCTGCTGCTGACCGTGCTCACCTTCACCGCCGTCACGCTGCTGATCGGCGACCCGTTCTACGAGTCGCTCTCCGAGAAGGTGGAGGAGTCCGAGGGGGAGTGCCCGGAGGGGCTCGGTCTCTCGGTGTGGCGGGAGGTGTGGATCGCGCTCAAGGACAGCGTGTACGTCCTGCTGCGCGCGGCCGGCTTCGGCCTGCTCTTCTTCCTGCTCGGCTTCGTGCCGGTCATCGGCCAGACCGTGATCCCGGCCATCGGGTTCTGCGTCTCCGGCTTCTTCCTCACCCTTGAACTGGCCTCGGTGGCCCTGCAGCGCCGCGGGATACCGGTGCGCGAGCGGATGCGCCTGCTCCGCGGCCGCAAGGCCCTCGCCGTCGGCTTCGGCACCCCGCTCGTGCTGCTCTTCCTCGTACCGTTCATCGCCGTGATCCTGATGCCGGGCGCGGTAGCGGGCGCGACCCTGCTGGTACGGGACCTGGTGGCGGAGCCGATACCGGACCAGGGGCCCGAGGGCGGCGCGGGAGAGGCCCCCGCGCCGCACCCCGGATTCACGGCCTGACGCGCAGCACCTGCGGGTCGTGGTCGCTGGCCTGGTCGGCGTATTCGGCGTTGAGGTGGACGATGTCGTAGTCGGCGCGGTTCAGGGCGCGGCTGGTGAGCATGTGGTCCAGGGCCTGGGAGTTGCCGTTGTAGACGTAGCCGTAGCGCTCGGGCTTCGGGAGCCGGTTCACCTGGTCGGTGAGGACGCCGCCCGCGGTGAGCTTCTTCAGCGCCGGGGAGAACTGGTAGTCGTTCAGGTCGCCCGCGACGATCACGGCGGCCTTCGGGTCGACGGCGAGTACGTCCGTCACGAAGCCGTGCACGGCCTCGGCCTGAGCCGTGCGCTGGGCCTCGGACGTGCGGGCCGGCGGCTGGAAGCGGCTGTCCAGGCCCTGGTCGCCGCCCTTGGAGTTGAAGTGGTTGGCGACCACGAAGACCGGCTTGCCGCGGAAGGAGAACTGGCCGGCGAGCGGCTTGCGGCTGTCCTTCCAGGCCGTGTTGGCCGGGTCGATGCGGCCGGGGGAGACGGAGAGCGCCGGCTTGCCGTCCTTGCCCGTGACCTTGACGGGGGTCGTCGCGTCGCCGCCCGCCACGTCCGTGAAGGAGACCCGCTCGGGGTTGAACAGGAAGGCGACGCGGATGTTGCCGCCGGGCTGGCCGCCGTCCTGGTCGTCGGCCGGGTCGATCTGGCGCCACTCGTAGGCGGGGCCGCCCGCCTTCTTGACGGCGTCGGTGAGCTTCTTGAGCGTGGCGCCCGCGCTCACCACCGAGTCGTTCGTGGGCCCGTTGTCGTCCTGGACTTCCTCCAGGGCGACGATGTCGGGGGAGGCGAGATTCTTCACCAGCGCCTCGGCCAGCCGGTCGAACTTGGCCTGCGCGGTCTTCGGCGAGAGGTTCTCCACGTTGTACGTGGCCACCGACAGCTCGTCGGCCGACTGCTTGCGGGTCGTCTCGCGGGCCGGCCCGTGGTCGGCGAGCTTGCCCAGGTCCGTCGCCTCGATCGTGTAGCCGCCGAAGTTGTCGTAGTCCAGCGGCCCGGCGGTGGTGCCGGTCAGCGCGTCGCCGGCATCGGCGACCGGGAACGGCCGCTCGGCGAAGGGGATCAGCGAGGTGACCTTGAGGCGGCCCGCGTTCGGGTCGGCGTACGAGCTGTAGAGCGTGCCGCCGCGCGCGGTGCGGTTGTGGCCGGGCTCGGCGGTCACCCACAGCTCGTGATGCGTGTTCGTGGGGCCGACGACCGGTGCGTCGGAGACCGCGACCCGCATGCCCTCCAGCGACTCGTACCGGTCCAGCGCGTAGCTGCCGGGTCGCAGCTTCAGCGGCTCGATGTTCTTGCCGCCGTTGTCCGGGGCGTATCGATTCGGCACGGAATCGGGGTCCAGCGTGAAGGCCGCGGGGAGACGATTCTTCGCCGAGTTCACCGTCCATTTCGCGCCAGTGATCTCGGTGACGGACTGCAGCCCGGCGTCCTTGCCGCCGGGGTAGTACTCGGTGACCGTGCCGGTCACCTCCACCGCGTCCCCCACGGCGACCTCGGGGGTCTGCTTCCCGGTGAAGACGAAGACGGCCTCGCTGGTGGCCGGGTCGCGGTCCGGCCGCGGGTCCTGGAACCAGAAGCCGCGCGCGGACCCGAAGGACCGTACGGCGGTGACGACGCCCGGCACGCCGGTGACCTGCTTCCCGGCCAGCGGGGATATTCGGGTACCGCCCTGGATGTCATGGATCCTGGCGTCCGCCGCCGAGGCGGACTGCGGGACGGCGAGCAGCCCTGCGGCGAGGGCCGCGGCGGCCGCAGAGGCGAGCGTGAGCGGTCTGCGAAGCGTACGGCGGGACGGCATGGTGGCCTCCGGAAGCGTGGGGAAACAAGGGAGGAGAAGGGCCGGGCTGCGTATCGGAGAACGGTCCGCTACGCGCGTCAATCTCTTGTGTGCGCCCGCGAGTTGTCAAGAAGATCCCGGTGGACGGGAGCGGACGGGCCGGTGAACCGCCCGTCACCGGGCACCTCGCACGAGCCGGTGAACCGTCCGCCGGGCACCCCGGACGAGCCGGTGAGCCGTCCCCTGGGCACCCCGGGCGGTCCGGTGAACCGCCCGGGATCGTCACGATTCCGTCTACGCTTGGGCGACGCACCAGCAGTAGTCCGCCCGAGGAGCTGAACCTTAGATGTCCGACGAGCGCCCCACCCTTCCCCCGGTGCGGCTGCACCCCGAAGCGGAGCTGGCCAGGGACGCGCTCAGCGCCCCGCTCTTCGCCCGGGCGGCGAAGCTCGCCCGCTGGGCCGAACGGGAGGTACCGGTCGGCGTCGGCGGCGACCTCCTCGAAGAGCAGCTCGCCGAGGCCGCGGTCCACCTCGGACTGGCCGTGGACGAGGACGGCACCGGCTACGCCGCCGAGGCATGGCAGCTGGCCGTGGACACCGGCCTCGTCGAGATCGAGGAGCACGCGGACGAGGACGAGGACCTGCCCGACGGCGCCCCGTCCGGCACGGCCACGCCCGGCGAGGAGCTCCGCCTGCTGACCGCCGGCAGCCCGCAGGACGTGCTGGCCATCTGGCTCGGCGGCATGGAGACCGTACTGGCCGACGCCGCGGCGCCCGACCTGGGCGACCTGGTGGAGCAGATCGCCGAGGGCGGCGAGCTGGACCTGGACTCCATCGACTGGAATCCGGAGGACGAGGCCGAGCTGCTGGACGGCATCCTCGGCAACCTCTACATGCTCTGTGCGCTGGCCGAGGACCCGGAGCAGAGCGTCCCGCTGCCGGCACTCGCCGCCTCCATGATCGTCCCGGCGGACATGGACGAGCCCACCGACGACATCCTCGAAGAGGTCTCCGAGGCGATGATGCGCCTGGACGACCAGTTCCGGGTGCTGGCGCCGATCGGCCTGGTCGCGTACCAGCCCGTGGACGAGGCGCTCATCGAGGAGCTGGACGAGGACGGCGAGACCGTACGGTCGGCCGAGCCGCTGGAGGAGGAGGACGTCAGCCGGTACGGCATGGTCCGGCTCACCCCGCTCGGCATGTACGCCGTCCGCGCGCGGATGCTGGACGCGGGCGTCGAGGCCCCGGCCGTCGGCGACCTCGCCGACAAGGGCGCCGACGTACTGCTCGGCGCGCTGCCCGACTACCCGGAGACGCTGGCGCAGGCCGAGTCCGAGCAGTGGCTCGCGGCCCGCGACGCCCTCACCGCGGCCCGCGACCTGCTGTCCGCCGCGCGCGGCGACGACGACCGGGCGCCGCAGCGCCGGCTCGCCTGCCAGCAGACCCTGTCGCTGGTCGGCCCGGAGGCCGAGCCCGCGCTCCGCGAGGTGCTGGACGACCGGCAGCTGGGCGGGCTGGCCCGGGTCTGGCTGGCCGAGCACGGCGCGACCGGCATCCCCGAGCCCTCCCAGGACATGATCTTCTGGCTGACCGTGGACACCCTCGCGGCACAGCTGGGCACCGCCGACGAGGACGCGGCCGAGCTGCGGGATCTGGTCGAGGGGCTGACCGGTCAGCATGCGGGCTTCTTCGACGCGGTCTGGCGGGTGGACCACCCGGCCACCGCCGACGTACTGGAGGCGATGGGCCGGCTCCACCCGGACAAGAAGGCGGCCAAGGAGGCCCGTAAGGCGGCCTTCAAGGCCCGTTCCAAGAAGGACAGCTGACGGTCCGTCGGTACTTCGGCGCGGTGCTGCGGAAGCCCGGCGGGCCGTCAGCTCGCCGGGTTCCTCAGCACAAGTACTGCGTCGTGTGCGAGAACGACGCGGACTGGCCGTTGAAGCCGTACGTCCCGCGGTAGGACAGCGGCACCTGGAACTGGCCGATGACCGTCATGGTCTTGGCGCAGTTGCTCGACCCGCCGGGGCGGGTGGCGCGCAGTACCAGCCGGGGGCCGAGCTCGCCGCCGGTGATGTCCCACGGGGCGCCGCAGATGCCGGAGGTGATCCGGCCGCCGGTGATCACGTGCGGATACGTGTTGGGGTTGTAGGTCACCTCCATGTCGAAGCTGAGCGCTCCGTTGTTGAGCCGCATCTTCGCGGTGACCCGCAGCGCCTCGGCCGATACGTCGCGCTGCGCGGCGAACGCTTCGTCGCGCGTCTTGACCTCGGAGCCCTGGGCGTTGATGAACCGGTGCTCCTGCCCCTGGCCCTTCTTCTTGGCTGCGCTCGTCATGGCTTTCGCTCCCCGGGTCAGGCCAGTTGCTCGGCGATCTCGACGCGCAGCAGCGCGCGGACGTTCTCGATGTGGTTCGCGATCGTGACCTGCTGCGATCCCGCGAAGAGCAGGCCGACGGCGACATTGTCGAGCGAGGTGATCAGGGAACCGGAGTCACCGCCTGCCGACATGTTCGTGGTGACGATCTGGTCCTTGAAGCGGGCGGTGCCGGCCGTGCCGTACGAGACGTCGATGGTCGCGTCGGTGGAGAGGATCCGGCCGACGGTCAGGTTGGTGGTCCGGCCGACCTTCTTCACCCGGTCGCCCACCGCCACCTGCGCCTTGCGCCGCCAGGCCCGCGGCGGGCCGTTGAAGTACTGCTCGCGGGTGGCGTTGTGGAACTCCACCTTCGCCAGCGCCGCGTCCACGATGTTGTTCTGCTGGGCCAGTGGGACCTGGGGCGCGAACTGGATCGCGACGAAGCGGGACAGCGTGCCGATCCGGTCGGGCGGGTCCATGCCGCCGTCCGCGGGGCCGGGCTGCACCACGGGGCTGCCCAGCGGCGCCCGGTTGGAGTCGGCGAGCACGTGGTTGTTGCTCAGGATGTAGTACGTGGCGGGGATGCCGGTGCCGGGCTCCGGCGGGTTGATCCGCGCGTCGGGCAGCAGGTCGTAGACCACGCTGCCGAGCGTGCCCGCGGTGATCCGCACGCTGCCGACCGAGAAGCCGGACGGGCACGGGCGCATCTTGCGGGTCAGCCGCTGCGGTTCCGTGGCCGTGCGGAGCCGGCCGAGCTCCTGGCCCAGCTCGTCCAGCAGCGGCCGGGACAGTACGGACGTCATTCCGTCGGGGCCGAGGCCGGACTGCTCCTCCGTGCCGCCGCCCGGTGCGGTGAGGCGGCTGCGCTGGGCCGCGACATGACCGACGGCCACCACGTCCGTCGGCGTGCCGTCGTCCATCTCGTGCGGCACCACGTCCCGTTCGGACAGTACCGACTCGGGGACCTTCTGCGTCACGAAGACCAGGACCGCTTCCTCGCCCGTCGGCTCGCCGCCCGTCCACTTCACGCCGTGGCCGAAGCCGACGACGTTGGCGAGCGGGTGCTGCGGGTTCATGAAGTCCGACAGCGCCTGTTGGCGGGAGGTGTCACTGACCTGTCCGCCGGTGGGACCGCGCATCATCTCGGGCTGGTTCACACCAGACCACCTCTTCCCCGGTGGGGCGTCCGGCGCGCGGGCCGTCGCGCGCCGGGCAGGCGGGCATACGGCTTCCGCGGCGGGACCGCGTGTGGCTTGACGGGCCGGGCCGCCGTGGCGGCCGGCTCTCGGAGGGAGACGCAGGGCCCGGTACGGCCTGGGGCGGGCGGCCTGTCCGTACTGCCGCGTACGGGCGACCCGTCCGTACGGCCGCCGGCCCGGCGCTCGCCTTACGGGTGATGCAGGTAGGCACTGTCTATTGCCGGTCGCGGGGGGCGGTCAAGGTGGAAAGCCAGAAATCTTGCAGTGTGCTGCGGAACAGCGTGGATGACCTTGTTTGTCATGGTTCATTGCCGCAGGCGAAACGCTTCCTGGACGTCGTGCCCCGTTCAACTTGCGTTCGGACGGGCCCGCAAGCCTGTGTCAGGACGGGGGAGAAAGAAACCAGCCATTCAGGAGATCACCATGCCCCTCACTCGCAGGGACTTCGCCAAGCGCTCCGCGTACACCGGCGCCGGAGTGGCGCTCGCCGGCAGCGTCGGGGTACTGGCCACGGCCCCCGGGGCCATCGGCGAGGAGGCCGCGGAGTCCTCCGGCGACGACGGGACGCGGCAGCTCGGTTACGGCCCGCTCATCGACGACCCGAAGGGCATCCTCGCGCTGCCCGCGGGCTTCAGCTACAAGATCGTCACCCGTACCGGTGTGACCAAGCTGGAGAGCGGCGAGTACACGCCCGCCAAGCACGACGGCACGGCCACCTTCGAGGGGCAGCGCGGCGCAACCCTGCTCGTGAACAACCACGAGATCAAGGGCCCGCGCGCCGACGCGGACCACCCGGTGCCGCTCGCCGAGGGCCTGGTCTACGACCCGGCGGCGGCCGGCGGCTGCACCGTTGTGGAGGTCTCCAAGGACGGCAGCCACATCAGCGAGTGGGTCGGCATCGCCGGTACCTCCACCAACTGCGCCGGCGGCAGCACGCCTTGGGGCACCTGGCTGACCGGTGAGGAGACCGAGGACAAGGCCGGCCAGAACGGCATGACCAAGGACCACGGTTACGTCTTCGAGGTCGACCCGCACGACGAGCGGGCGGCCCGGGACCCGAAGCCGGTCAAGGCGTTCGGCCGGTACCCGCACGAGGCCGTTGTCATCGACCCGAAGCGCGGCGACGTCTTCCTGACCGAGGACGCCGAGGAGCCCAACGGCCTGCTCTACCGCTGGACCCCGCCGCAGGGCTTCACGCACGGCCGCGGGCAGCTGCGTACCCTCGCCGACGACGCGGGCGTGCTCGCCGCGTTCAAGTGCTTCGACTCCGGCGGCCGCTTCGTCGACGACCTCTCCCGGGCCACCGAGCCCGGCACGGTCTATGGCGTCGACTGGGTCGAGGTCCCCGACCGTGACGCCCGTACGACGTCCGTGCGCAAGCAGTTCAAGGACGGCGAGATCACCCGTGCCCGCAAGCTGGAGGGCATGTGGTGGGCGGACGGCGGCGTGTACGTCGTGTCGTCCTACGCCCGCGAGGAGAGCCCGGTCCAGCACGACGGCCAGGTGTGGTTCTACAACCCCGCGCGCCGCACGCTGACCCTGAAGATCCGCTTCGGCATCAACGCCGACCCGTCGAAGGAAGGCACGCTGGACGGCCCGGACAACATCAGCGTCTCGCCCTACGGCGGCCTGATCATCGCCGAGGACGGCGAGGGCGTGCAGCACCTCTACGGCACCACCGAGGACGGCCGGACCTACCCGGTCGCGCGCAACGAGATCAACGTCGGTACGGCGGAGGAGCCGGTGTACGCCGAGTTCACCGGCCCGGTCTTCTCGCCCGACGGGGAGACGCTGTTCGCCAACATCCAGGACCCGGGCATCATGCTCGCGATCACGGGGCCCTGGCGTCGGCAGGGCTGACGGGGGCGCGGGGCGCTGACGCGCCATCGGACCGGTCGGGTCAGTGGGGCTCCGGCCGGTCCGCGGTGATCACGTAGTAATCCAGCAGCCCCTTCTCGTACGCGGTCAGGAAGCGGCGTGGCCACAGGTCGCGCAGCTCGGGCACCTGGCCGAGATGCCGGTCGTACGCGGCCCACACCGATTCCCCGATCGCCCGGATCCGCACGTCCGACAGCCCGGCCGCCGCCAGCGTGGCGGTCACCTCGTCCGCCACGTGGGCGAGGTCGAGGCCGTCGGCGTAGGTGGGCAGCAGTCCGGGCAGCGCGCGGGCGGCCTCCTCGCTGGTGGCCAGGAACGTCGTCAGCACCAGCCGGCCGCCCGCGCGCAGCACACGCGCGGTCTCGCGCGCGAAGCCCGGGATGTCGGGGAAGTGCTGGGCCGCCTCGACCGAGAACAGACAGTCCGCGGAGGCGTCCGGCAGCGGCAGCCGTTCGGCCGCGCCGCGCCGGTACTCCAGCCGTCCCGGGTGCGCGTCCCGCACGGCGGCGTTCCGCGCCTGGGCCCTTGCGACCTGGTCGGGGTGAATGTCCAGCCCGACGACCGACCCGAAGCCGTACTCGCACAGCGCGAGCGCGGATCCGAGCCCCAGCCCGCAGCCGACCTCGACGGCGTCCCGCCCCTCGGTCCGCGCGAAGCCCCGCAGTACGAGCCGGTACAGCTCCCTCTCGGTCTCGACCCGCTCGGCCTCGGTCAGCGGTCGGTCGGACGGCGCATCCGCCCAGTACCCGAAGTTGATGAACCCACCGGCGAACGCGGGCACGTGACTGAGGTCGAACGCGCCGTAGATCTCGTCGAGCGCGGGAACGGTGGGTGGGGGCTGGTCGGCGGACGACATCGGGGGCTCCTCGCGTGCGGCGACAGCGGCCCCACGATTCTCTCAGCCCGTGACGTAGCTGCCAGCGCCCAGGACCGTGCGAAGGCGGCCCTCCTTGCGGAGCTGCACGACGGCCTTCTGGACCGTCGACTGGGTTACGCGGTACTCAGCGGCCAGCGTGACCGTGCCCGGGAAGCGCTCGCCAAGCTCCCACTCCCCGGCATCGAGCCGACGGCGGAGATCAGCGGCCACTTGCGGCCAGACGGGCACTGAGCGATCAAGGTCCATACCTCCAGCGTGCGCGGAGACGCGTCAGCGTGCTACCGCGTAACCGCGAAACCGCGTAAGGTTGGCGTGCGACAGGGCCTCGCTACGAAGGAGCGACGACATGGAGCCTCTACGACGGCTGCCGTGGACCGACGGTGGGCGGGCGGCCTACGTCCCCCTGGGGGACGGGCTGGTGAATCGGCTGGCTGATGTCATGGAGGGCGAGATGCTCGGCATGGCGAGGACCGATGTGGCGAGGGGGCGGGCCCTGGCCGGTGATCCGGACGCCTCGGGGGCGGAGTTGCGGCGGGCCGTCCGGTACCTGGCTCGCGCGGTGGAGGACGCCGCCCTCGTCGCCGAGCTTCGGGCGGAGCGGCTGCCCGGCGCCGCCGGTGGAATCTCGGGCGGCGGGGAGCGTTGTACTGGGGGTGAACTCGACGACAGTGGCCCCACGCATCTCGGTCCTGGACCGGTCCCGTACTAGAGCGGGTCGGCCGCAGGGGGAGGCGCTGCAGGAGACGGTGCGCTTCGCGCAGGAGGTGGAGGCGCTCGGCGCGTACCGGCGGTTCTGGGTGTCGGAGCACCACAGCGTGCCGGGTGTGGCCGGATCGGCGCCCACCGTGCTCGCGGCGGCTGTCGCGGCCGCCACCAGCCGTATTCGCGTCGGTACCGGCGGCGTCATGCTGCCCAATCACCGGCCGCTGGTCGTCGCCGAGCAGTTCGGCGTGCTGGAGTCGCTGTTTCCGGGGCGGATCGACATGGGGCTGGGGCGCTCGGTCGGGTTCACCGACGGGATCCGGCGGGCGTTGGGGACGGACAAGGACGCGACCGAAGACTTCGGTGCGCAGCTCGCCGAGCTGACCGGTTACTTCACCGGCACCCAGACCGCCCATCCGCAGGTGCACGCGCGGCCCGCCGAGGGGCTCACCGTGCCCGCGTTCGTGCTGGCCACCGGGGCCGGTGCGAAGATCGCCGCCGAGGCGGGACTCGCGCTGGTGCTCGGCGACGTGCGCGGGCGGGAAGCGCTGCTGCGGGCCGTCGAGAGCTACCGCGCCGCCTTCCGGCCGTCCGTGCTCTGGGAGCGGCCATACGTCGTCGTCTCCGCGACCGTCGCCGTGGCCGCCAGCACCGAGGAGGCCCGCCGGCTGCTGCTCCCGGAAGCCTGGGCGATGGCGTACTCCCGTACGCGTGGGGTCTTTCCGCCGCTGGAGCCGGTCGAAGACGTGCTCGCGCGGGAGGCCACCATGACCGCGAAGGAGCGGCAGTTCTACGAGGCGGCGCAGCGGGGCCAGATCCACGGCACGGAGAACGAAGTACGCCCGGCCGTTGCCGAGCTGCTCGCCGCCACGGGGGCCGACGAGCTGCTGGTCACCACGAGCACGTACGACCGCGCCGCCCAGCTGGACTCCTACCGCCGGCTCGCGGTGGTGGCCGGGCTGGACGGCGCGCCGGTCACAGCGCCTGCGCGGCCGGCTTGACCATGCCGCGGACCGTGCGGGAGTCGACGAACTCGCCGAGGGCCGTCATCTCCCACTCGCCGCTGTACTGCCGGATGAGCTTGGCCATCAGGACGCCCGTCCGCTTCTCCGAGCCGGTCAGGTCGAAGCGGACCAGCTCCTCACCGGACTGCGCGTCCAGCAGGCGGCAGTAGGCCTTGGCGACGTCGGTGAACTTCTGACCGGTGAAGCTGTTCACCGTGAAGACCAGGCCCGTGACCTCCGGGGGGAGGCCGCCGAGGTGGACCGTGATCGCCTCGTCGTCGCCCGCGCCCTCACCCGTGAGGTTGTCCCCGGAGTGCTGGATGGCGCCGTTGAGGATCGTGAGCTTGCCGAAGAAGCAGTTGTCGATCTTCTTGCGGTCGGGGCCGTACGCGATCACGGACGCGTCGAGGTCGATGTCCTTGCCGCGGAAAGCGGGCTCCCAGCCGAGGCCCATCCGGACCGAGGAGAGCAGCGGCTGCCCGCCCTTGACGAGGGAAACGGTCTGGTTCTTCTGGAGGCTGACGCGGCCCTTGTCGAGATTGATCTTCCCGGTGCCCGGGGCGGGCGCGGCCGGAGCCGGGGGCGGCGCGGGGGTGCCCATCGAGCCCGGTGCGCCGGGGGCGGCGGTCGGCGGGGCGAGCGGGGCCGCGGCACCGGCGGGCGGGCCCCACTGGCCGGCGCTCGGCGCGCCGGGGTGCGGCGGCGCGGGCGGCGTGGCGGGCTGCTGCGGCGCGACGGGCGCAGCGGCCGGCGCGGCGGGCTCCTCGACGCTGACGCCGAAGTCCGTGGCGATGCCCGCCAGGCCGTTCGCATAGCCCTGGCCCACCGCGCGGACCTTCCACGCGTCGCCGCGGCGGTAGACCTCGACCACCACCAGGGCGGTCTCGGAGCCCAGCTGGGGCGGGGTGAACGTGGCGAGCACGCTGCCGTCGTCGGCGCTGCGGACCGTCGCCGTCGGCTCCGTGCCGGCGAAGGTGGCGCCCGGCGCGTCCAGGCTCGCCGTGACGACGATCTTGTCGATGCCGGGCGGCACGGCGGCGGTGTCCACCGTGATCGTGTCGCCGCCGCCGCTCGTGCCCGCGGTGTGGGTCACGCCCGGACCGCTCGGCTGGTTGTAGAAAACGAAGTCGTCGTCGGAGCGGACCTTGCCGTCGGGGGTCAGCAGCAGGCCCGACACGTCCAGCCGCACGGGAGCGGTGACGTCCACCGCGACCCGCGCTGCGGAGAGCGGGAGATTCGAGCCAGGAGTCATAGCGGTCATGTCCCGAGTAACGACCGGCACCGCTTTACGGTTCCATTACCAGCGGAACGGGCTCGTTCGGTTTTGAGCCGAACGGGGCCCGTTCAGTGAGGAGCCGGACGGGCCCGTTCAGTGCCGCTCGCGGGAGTTCCCGAAGAGCAGCCGGTACGCGATCAGCAGGACCAGGGCGCCGGCGATGGAGGCGACCCACATGGCCGGGTCGAAGAAGTCCTTCGGTATCGGACGGTCGAGGAACTTCGTGGAGAGCCAGCCGCCCACGAACGAGCCCACGATGCCGGTCAGGGTGGTGCCGACCAGGCCGCCCGGGTCCCGTCCGGGCAGCAGGACCTTGGCGATGACGCCGGCGACCAGCCCCAGTACGAGCCAGCTGACGATGCCCATGATGGTGTTCCTCGTTCCTGCAAGGGGTTGTTACGCCTTCAAGGACGCGAGGACGCCGCCCGGAGTTCCGTGCGGTATGCCACCATCGGCCGAGGTCGGCCGCCGACGGCGGTTCTCAGTACGGCCAGATCGGCGGGTCCGTGCAGAAGGCGCCGCCCAAGTGCGCGTGTTCGGGGTTCTCCGGGTCCAGCTCGCCCTGCGTGGCGAGGAGTTCCGCGGCGTACTCCTCGGAGTCGTCCTGCGGCTCGTAGCCGAGGGCGCGGGCGGTGCTCAGGTCCCACCACAGCCGGGTGTTGGCGGAGGAGCCGTAGACGACGGTGTGGCCGACGTCCTCGGCGGTGAGCGCCGCGTGCAGCAGCCGGGCGCAGTCGGCGGGGCTCATCCAGATCGACAGCATGCGTACGGATGTGGGCTTCGGGAAGCAGGACCCGATGCGGATCGAGACCGTCTCGATGCCGTGCAGGTCCCAGTAGAGCGAGGCGAGGTCCTCGCCGAAGCCCTTGGAGAGTCCGTAGAAGGTGTCGGGGCGGCGCGGGGTGTTCACCGGTATAGCGGCCGAGCCGTCCTGGGGGCGCGGCGTGAACCCGACGGCGTGGTTGGAGGAGGCGAAGACGATCCGCCGTACGCCTTCCTCACGGGCCGCTTCGTAGAGGTGGTACGTCCCCTCGATGTTGGCCTGGAGGATCTTCTCGAACGTCGACTCCAGGGAGATGCCCGCGAGGTGGATCACCGCGTCCACGCCTCGCACGGCCTCGCGCAGCGCTTCCTTGTCGGCGAGGTCGGCGACGATCGCGTCCGGCTCGCCCTCGATGGGCAGCCGGTCGAAGAGCCGCAGTCGGTAGCCGTACGAGGGCAGTAACTCGCGCATCAGAGTGCCGAGGCCGCCGGCGGCCCCGGTGAGCAGGACGGTGCGGGGTGCGGTCATGGTCGTCAACGTAAAGAAGGGCGGTGGTCTGGTCAAGATGGTGTACGCGGAAGGGCTCTTGACCCGGTGTGTGCGCTGATTTAGCGTCATGTCGTTCATGGACATGGACGCCAGCCACGGATGCGTTCTTGCGGATGTGGTTTTCCGGAGGGAGCCCCGATGCGCGCCGCTGCCTTTCTCTACCCGTGGGACGTCGTCGGTGATCCGGACGCCGCGCGGCGGGCCGCCGGGCTCGGCGTCGACCGGGTCACCCTCGCCGCCGCCTACCACTCCACTCGTGCCCTCACCCCGCGCCACCCGAAGCACCGCATCGTCACCGCCCGGCACTCCGCCGTCCTCTACCCGCCGTCCCCGGAGCGCTGGGCCGGCCGTGCGCTGCGCCCGTATGCGCAGGACTGGGTAACGGGGCCCGACCCGTACACGGAGGCCGCCCGCGCGCTCACGGAAGCGGGCCTGGAGGTGCACTCCTGGGTGGTCCTGGCGCACAACTCCCGGCTGGGCGCCGAGCACCCGGAGTCCGTCGTCCGCAACGCCTACGGGGACGCCTACCCCTGGGCCCCGTGTATCGCCCGCCCCGAGGTGCACGAGTACCTGGTGACGCTGGCCGCCGAGGCCGCCGTACGGCCGTACACCCGCGGCACCGAGCTGGAGTCCTGCGGCTGGTACGGGCTCGCGCACCTGCACGCGCACGACAAGATCGGCGGCGTCTCCCTGAGCGGCGCGGCGCAGTACCTGATGTCGCTGTGCTTCTGTACGGAGTGCCGCGCCGGGTATACGGGGCTGGGCGCCGACCCCGAAGAGCTGCGCCGCACCGTAGTACGCGCGCTGGCCCCGGTGTGGGCGGGTGGCGGCACGGAGGGAGCGGGTGATCGGGCGGGGGAGTGGGCCGAGGTGGTCGAGGCGCTCGGCGAGGAGTACGCGGGGGCCGTCACCGCCTGGCGGGATCGGGGCGCGAAAGAGCTGCAGCGCGACGCCGTGGCCGCCGTACGGGCCGCCGCCGGGCCGGACTTCCGCGTCATGCTGCACGCCGATCCCGCCCCGCACCGCTGCGGCGCCAACGCGGGAGTGGACCCCGAGGGGGTCTTCGACCACGCGGACGGGGTGGTCGTGCCGTGCACGGGGAGCGCAACGGAACGGGCCGCGGCGCTGGCGCCCTTCAAGGGGCGCGGCGTCCGTGCCGCGAACTTCACCGTCGTGCGCGGGATGGGCGGCAGCCCGGACACGCTCGCCGCCGACGCCGCGCACGCGGCCGCACACGGCGCCGACGAACTGCGGCTGTATCACGCGGGCCTGGCGTCCGATGTGGACCTGGAGGTCGTCCGTACGGCCCTTACGGAGCTGAGCGGCTCGGGGGCCTAGAAAGCCGCGCGGGCGAAAGTCGCGTGGGCCCCTACAGGCGCCGCGTCGCCAGCGTCAGCCGGTCCCGCGCGTCGAAGAGCGCGTCCTTGATCATCTGCTCGTGGGCCGGGGTGAGCCGGGCGACCGGGACCGAGCAGCTGATGGCGTCGCGGGCCGGTGTGCGGTACGGGATCGCCACTCCGAAGCAGCGCAGCCCGAGGGTGTTCTCCTCGCGGTCGACCGCGTACCCCTGCTCCCGTACCGCGTGCAGCTCCTCGATCAGCGCTTCGCGGTCGGTCGTGGTGTGCTCGGTGAGGGAGGGCAGCGTATCCGGGAGCATCTTGCGCACCTGCTCGTCCGTGTGCGTCGCGAGCAGGGCCTTGCCGAGCGAGGTGGAGTGCGCGGGGAGGCGGCGGCCGACGCGGGTGAACGGGCGCAAGTAGTGCTGCGACTGACGGGTCGCCAGGTAGACGACGTTCGTGCCGTCCAGGCGGGCGAGGTGGATGGTCTCGGTGGTGTCGTCCGAGAGGCGGTCGAGCGTGGGCCGGGAGGCGGCCACGACCTCGTCGCCGTCGATGTACGACGTGCCGACCAGCAGGGCGCGCACCCCGATGCCGTACCGCGTGCCGGTGGCGTCCGTCTCCACCCAGCCCAGCTCGACGAGCGTGCGCAGCAGCATGTACAGACTGGACTTCGGGTAGCCGACGGCCTCCTGGACGGAGGCGAGGCTGTGCATTCCGGGGCGGCCCGCGAAGTACTCCAGCAGTTCGACCGTCCGCACCGCGGACTTGACCTGTGATCCCCCGGTCTCGGCAGCCGGCATCGCCCTTGACCCCTCAGTTCGGACAGTCATAGAGTCCCAGCGTATTCACACTCCGGGACGAAGTTCAGTATATCGAACAACGCCCGGACTGCAGAAGTACTCGGCCCGGGAGGAATGCACGGTGGCAGCACCAGTCTGGAGCGTCGACCCCCGCAGCGGGAAGCAGCGCGAAGAGGTTGCGGCCGAGGCCACAGCCGAGGAGGTCGACGCGACCGTACGGGCCGCGCACGAAGCCCGCGGCTCCCTCGCCGACCGCACCGTGCGCGCCGCTTTCCTGCGCCGCGCCGCCGACCTGCTCGACCAGGCAGGCGACGCGGTGATCGAGGCCGCCGACGCCGAGACCGCGCTCGGCCCCGGCCGGCTCACCGGCGAACTGGCCCGCACGACATACCAGTTGCGCGCGTTCGCGGACATCGTCGACGAGGGCGCCTTCCTCGACGTGCACATCGACCACGCGGACCCGCAGCTCGCCCCGCCCCGCCCCGACCTGCGACGCTACAAGATCCCGCTGGGCGTGGTCGCGGTCTACTCCGCCTCCAACTTCCCGCTCGCCTTCTCGGTGCCCGGCGGCGACACCGCCAGCGCCCTGGCCGCGGGCTGCCCGGTCGTCGTCAAGGCGCACCCGGACCACCCCGCCACCTCCGAGCTGTGCGCGGCCCTGCTGCGCCGCGCCGCCGCCGAGACCGGTATCCCCGAGGCCGTCGTCGGCCTGGTGCACGGCTTCGACGCGGGCGTGGAGCTGGTCCGCCACCCGCTGATCTCCGCCGCCGGTTTCACCGGTTCGGTACGCGGCGGCCGTGCCCTGTACGACGCGGCGGCGGCCCGCCCGCACCCGATCCCCTTCCACGGCGAGCTGGGCAGTCTCAACCCCGTCGTGGTCACCCAGGACGCCGTCGAGGAGCGCGCCGAGCAGATCGGCGCGGGCCTGGCCGGCGCGATGACGCTGGGCGTCGGCCAGTTCTGCGTCAAGCCGGGCCTGGTGCTGGTGCCCGAGGGCGCGGCCGGTGACGGGCTCGTCAAGGAGCTCACCGCCAAGGTCAGCGACACCGAGGCGGGCGTACTGCTCGACCACCGGATGCGGGACGCCTTCATCGCGGGCGTACAGGCCCGCGCCGAACTGCCCGACGTGGAAGCCCCGGTGACGCCGGGCGCGGGCGGCGAGCACACCGTGGCCGCCGGCTTCCTCACCCTCCCCGCTGCCCGGCTGGCCGCCGACGGCCCGCACGACCTGCTCCTGGAGGAGTGCTTCGGCCCGGTGACGGTGGTCGCGCGGTACGCCGACGACGCCGAGGCGACCGCCGTCCTCGGCCGGCTGCCCGGCAACCTCTCCGCGACCCTCCAGCTCTCCACCGCGGAGTGCGCGGGCGAGGGCCGGGGCGGCGAGCTGCTCGCCGAGGTCACCGCGCTCGCCGGGCGCGTCGTGGTCAACGGCTGGCCCACCGGCGTTGCCGTGGCCCCCGCCCAGCACCACGGCGGCCCGTACCCGGCGACCACCTCGACCTCCACCTCCGTGGGCGGCACGGCCGTCGAGCGCTGGCTGCGCCCGGTCGCCTACCAGGACACCCCGCCCGCGCTGCTCCCGCCCGAGCTGCGGGAGGAGAACCCGCTGGGGCTGCCGCGCCGGGTCGACGGCGTACGGGAAGCGTGACGCCCGTGCCCCATCAGGCGAGCGGCCCGGACCTCACCGTCCGGGCCGCTGCCCCGCGTGACCTCGATGCGCTGGCCGCGCTGCACTCCGGGGCCCGCGCCCGGTACTTCAGCGGGCGGCTGCCCGACGCGCTCCTGGACACCCCCGCCGAACGCGCCCGCTCGCGCGAGACCTGGCACCAGGCCCTGGCCTGCCCGGAGACGACGGTGCTGTGCGCCGAGCGGTCCGGCGCGCCGGTCGGCGTCGCCGCGTACCGGCCCGGCAAGGACCTGCCCCCGGACGGCGTCGAGCTGAGCCAGCTCCACGTCGACCCCGCCCACTGGCGCAGCGGCGTCGGCACCGCGCTGCACGACGCCTGCGTCGCCGCCTGGCGCGCGGCGGGCCACCCCCTCGCCCGGCTCCAGGTCTACTGGCACAACCGCCGGGCCCGCGACTTCTACGCCCGGCACGGCTGGCGGCCGGACGAAGGCCGCCGCCCGGCCCCCGACGACACCCACCTCAGCCTGGCGCTCACGCTGGTGCCCGGCGCGCGATGAGCTGGAGCCGGCGTACCGAGTGACCGTGCAGCGCGCCGACGGTGTCGGTGCGCTCCTCGGTGACGGCGAAGCCGTGCATCCGGAGCAGGCGCCGCAGCTGCTCCGGTTCGTGGTGCCGGACCACCGCGCCGTCCTCGGTGCGGAAGACCCCGTACGCGCCGAACTCGTCCTCGTACGCCGCGTACCGGGCACGCGAGCGCGGGTCGGTCTGCAGCGGTACGTCGCTGAGGTGCAGCAGCCCGCCGGGGCGCACGACACGCGCCAGCTCCCCGAGGAGCGCGCGCTGCCCGGTGTCGTGCGCCACGCGGGTCAGCACCCCGAAGAGCAGCGCCGCGTCGAAGCGTCCGTCCCCGAAGGGCAGCGGCAGTCCGGGGCGGTCCACGCCTTCCACCGCGTACCCCAGTGCGGTCAGTTCCGCGGTCCGCCGGCCGCCGCCGAGGTCCAGCACCCGTGCGCCGGGTGCCAGCTGCCATCGGAGCGCTGCGGGGTCGAAGGGGTGGCCGGCGGCGGGGTCGGTCCCGGCGCTCTCCCAGGAGCCGAGACATTCGTGCGGCGTAGTCATGCCCGGACCGTACCGGCGCGGGACGGCGCGGACGGCCCGATGCACGGCAAGTGCATCGCCGAGCGCCGGAGGACAGCGCAAAACCGACCATGGGTGGGTAAAACTGGTCCCTCCACCTAACGGAGACGTCCTCCGAGAGGTACACCGAGACGCCCTCCGGGACCGTTCTCCAAGCAGTCCTTTGGGCGTGGCCAAGGAGATTCGGGATGGACGCCGGGACGCGGAACGATCACAGTGGTGCAATGACCGAACAGCGACTGGGCGGCGCGGAGTTCGCGCCCGAGACGACGTATCTGAACACCGCCGCCAGCGGGCTGCTGCCCGCCAGGACCCGCGCGGCGCTGCGCGACGAGCTCGACGTCGCCACCTCGTACGGCACGATGGGCCACGACTACTTCGGCCCGGCGGACGCCGCGCGCGCCTCCTTCGCGCGGCTGCTGCACACCACCCCGGACCGGGTCGCCGTCGCCGGTTCGGTCGCCGTCTCCAGCGCGCTGATCGCCGCCGCGCTGCCCGAGGGTGCCGAAGTGCTGCTCCCCGAGGGGGAGTTCAGCTCGGTGGTCAACCCCTTCGCGATGCGGCCGGGGCTGCGGGTGCGCACCGCGCCGCTGGAAGGGCTGGCCGACGCCGTGCGGCCGGACACCGCGCTGGTCGCCTTGGCTGCCGTGCAGGCGCTGGACGGCCGGATCGCCGATCTCGCGGCCGTCCGGGAAGCGGCCCGCGCGCACGGCGCCCGGACGCTGCTGGACGTGACGCAGGGCGCGGGCTGGCTGCCGCTGGACGCCCGGGAGTTCGACTACGTCGTGTGCGGCGCCTACAAGTGGCTGCTGTGCCCGCGGGGCACCTCGTTCCTGGTGGTCGGCGCGGACGCGCCGCAGCCGCCCGCGCTGCACGCGGGCTGGGTGGCCGGCGCCGACCCGATGCAGTCCAACTACGGCCCGATCGAGCGGCTCGCCGAGGACGCCCGCCGTTACGACGAGCCGCCCGCCATCCTCTCGTACGTCGGAGCCCAGCACTCCCTCGCGCTCCTCGAAGAGATCGGGGTGGCGGCGGTGCACGCGCACAACACCGCGCTGGCGGAGCGGTACCGCGCCGGCCTCGCCGAGCTGGGGCACGAGCCGCTGCCCGCGCCCGGCTCCGCGATCGTCACCGTCCCCGGCCTCGCGGATGCGCACGCGCGGCTGGCCGAGGCGGGCGTCGTAGCGGCCGTACGGGCGGGCAAGCTGCGGGCCGGCTTCCACCTGTACAACACGCCGGACGACGTGGACCGGCTGCTGGAGCTGCTCAAGTAGCCATCGGTACAAGGGTGTTGAGGGTGCCGGGAATGTCCCGGCGGCGGGCCGTGTTGGGGACCGGTGACCACCGGCTTCGTGAAAGGAACGCCTTGACCACTGCTTTCGACCCCGTCGACCTGGCCGGGCTGACGCTCGCCAACCGCCTCGTCATGGCCCCGATGACGCGCAACCGCGCCACCGCCGACGGCGTGCCCACCCCGTCCATGGTCCGCTACTACACCCAGCGGGCCTCGGCCGGACTCATCATCACCGAAGCCACCCAGCCGAACGTGGTGGGCCGCGGCTACCCGCTCACCCCCGGGCTGCACACCGCCGAGCAGATCGCGGGCTGGCGTACGGTCACCGACTCCGTGCACGCCGCGGGCGGCAAGATCTTCGCGCAGCTGTGGCACGGCGGCCGCATCGGCCACCCCGTACTGCTGCCGGACGGCCTGATACCGGTCGGGCCCTCCGCGGTCGCCGCCGACCAGCAGGTCTTCACCCAGGACGGCATGAAGGACTGCGTCGTGCCGCGCGAGCTGACCGACGACGAGGTACGCGAGACCATCGCGGACTTCGCGGTCGCGGCGCGCAACGCGATCGAGGCCGGCTTCGACGGCGTGGAGATCCACGGCGCCAACGGCTACCTCATCCACCAGTTCCTCTCGCCCGCGAGCAACCTGCGCACCGACGAGTGGGGCGGCTCCGACGAGGCCCGCGCCCGCTTCGCCGTCGAGGTCACCAAGGCCGTCGCGGCGGAGATCGGCGCGTACCGCACCGGCCTGCGGATCTCGCCCGGCAACCCCTTCAACGGCATGTCGGAGCCCGACCCCGAGGCCACGTACACCGCCCTGGTCGAGGCGATCGCCCCGCTGGGCCTGGCCTACCTGCACGCCTGCGACGTGCGGGACGCGGGGCTGCTGGCGCGGCTGCGGAAGCGTTTCGGCGGCACGTTCGTACTGAACCCCGCCGTCGACGGCCGCCCCGCCGGGCCCGAAGAGCTGTCGCTGGTCGAGGAGGGCGAGGCCGACCTGCTGGCGTACGGCCGGCTGTTCCTCGCCAACCCCGACCTGCCCGCGCGCCTCGCGGCCGGCGGCCCGTTCAACGAGCCGGTACGGGAGAGCTTCTACGGCGGCGACGACAGCGGCTACGTGGACTACCCCGCGCTCACCGGCTGAGAGCCGGCTGAGCATCCCTCGGACTCCGGGCGGGTGGCCGCGCCCTACGGCCATCCGCCCGGGCCCGCCGGCCTTCGAATTCGGCTGAGCGGACGGCTACCGCGCGGCGGCCCGGACGGCTACGAATAGCAGCACGACCTCACGAGGTGGTGCCGGTGGACCGAAGAGCTGCCAATTCGTCAACTCCGCCGCGCGACGAGGACCTGCACCGGCGACTGGTGTACGGCGACGAGTCCGCCCTCGGCGAGGTGTACGACGCCTTCGGCGGGCTGGTGCACGCCGTCGCCCGCAGCGTCACCCGCAGCACGAACGCCGCCGAGGACGTCGTCCAGGAGGTGCTCACCCACCTGTGGGCCCGCCCCTACGCCTTCGACCCGGCCCGCGGCTCGCTGCGCGCCTGGCTCAGCATGCTCGCCCACCGCCGGGCCGTCGACCGGGTGCGCGACGCGGCGCCCGAGCCCGGGGCCGCGCTCGCCGACGCCGCGCTGCTGCACGCCGCGCTCACCGAGCTCCCGCTGGCCCAGCGGCAGGTGCTCCACCTGGCGTACTTCGCGGGGCGCACCTACCGGCAGGTCGCGGTGGAGCTGGGCATTCCCGAGGACACCGCCAAGACCCGGCTGCGCGCGGCGCTGCGCAGCCTCGCCGACCGGCTGGCCGACCCGCCGGATCCGGCCGTCGAGAGAGGCATCTGATGGGCTGGGACCCCGCGGAGGAGCACCCCGAGATCGACGCGCTGCTCGCCGCCTGGGCGCTGGACGCGGTGATGTCCGGCGACGAGGAACGCATCCGCGCGCACATCGAGGACTGCGCCGAGTGCGCGGAGGAACTGGCGCGGCTGCGGGAGGCGGTGCACCGGCTGGACGGGCCGCCCGCCGAGCCGGCCAAGAGCGCCCGCAAGGGTGCGGACAAGGTCGGCCGGGGCCGGCTGATGGCGGCGGCCCGCACGGCGCGCACCGGGCACGACGCGCCCGCCGCGCACGCCGCTCCGTACGCCGCGGCGGTCGCGAGCCTGGAGGCGCTGCTGCGCGAGCTGGACGGGGAGCCTGCGCGCTGGGGGACGCCGGTGGTGCACGACTGGGACGTACAGGGCACGGTCGCGCATCTGATCGCGGCGGACGAGCCGCTGGCCGAGCGGCTGGGGCTGCTGCCGGTGACCGAGGCGCGGCCGGAGGGGCCGGGGGCCGGGGCCCCGTGGGAGGTGCGCTGGGCGGCGCGTACGGAGGAGGTGGTGGCGTACGAGCACACCCGGCCACCCGCCGAGACGGCCGAGGCGTGGCGGACCCAGGCGCACGGGCTGCTGGACCTGCCCGAGGCGCGGGAGGCGGAGCCGGCCGCGCTGTCCACTGCGCTCATGGGCCGCCGGCTGCCGGTCGCGGACCACTACGTGATCAGGGCGTTCGAGACCTGGATCCACACCCGGGACATCGGCCGGGCGCTCGGTCTGGGCGTCCCGGCGCCGCCTCCCGTGCATCTGCGGCGGCTGGTGGCGCTCGCGGTCCGCATCCTGGACCTGGCACTGGGGGACGGGGCCCGGCCCGTCCTGCTGGCCGTGGAGGGCGAGGCGGGCGGCGACTGGGTACTGGGCCCGGCTGCCGAGCCGGTCGCCGCGGAACTGGTCCTGGAAGCGGTCGACCTCTGCCTGCTGGTGGGCGGCCGGCTCACCCCGCAGGAGGTGAGCCGGGGCCAGGCAGGCGACGCGGCCGCCGCTCAGCACGTGCTGGCGACGGCCGCGTCACTCGCCTGGTTATGAGCCGGAGGCCCCTGGGAGTACCCAAGGCCCCCCGGCCCGGAACCGGGCTCCTCGTCACGAGGCAGAGGAGTGGATCACTCGAGGTGGATCACTTGACCGGGGTGAAGTCCCGGGCACCGATGTACTCAGGGCGCCGCACCGGGGCCGCGAAGGGCTCCACCGCGGCGTTCTCCACGCTGTTGAACACGATGAAGACATTGCTCCGCGGGTACGGCGTGATGTTGTCGCCGGAGCCGTGCATGGCGTTGCAGTCGAACCACGTCGCCGAGCCCGCCTTGCCGGTGAACAGGCGGATGCCGTGCCGGTCGGCCAGCTTGGTCAGCGCCTCGTCCGTCGGAATACCCGCGTCCTGCATCTGCAGGGACCGCTTGTAGTTGTCCTTCGGCGTCTCGCCCGCACAGCCCAGGAAGAACTTGTGCGAGCCGGGCATGATCATCAGGCCGCCGTTGGTGTCGTAGTTCTCGGTCAGCGCGATCGAGATGGACACCGTACGCATGTTCGGCAGGCCGTCCTCGGCGTGCCAGGTCTCGAAGTCCGAGTGCCAGTAGAACCCGGAGGCACCGAAGCCCGGCTTGACGTTGATCCGCGACTGGTGGACATAGACGTCCGAGCCGAGGATCTGACGGGCGCGCCCTACCACGCGCGGGTCGCTGACCAGCTTGGCGAACACCTCGCTGATCTTGTGCACCTCGAAAACGGACCGGACCTTGTCCGACTTCGCCTCGACGATCGAGCGCGGGTCGGCCTTGACCTCCGGGTCATGGGTGAGCCGGTCCAGTTCGGCGCGGTACACCGTGACTTCGTCCGGCGTCAGCAGTTCCTCGATGGCGAAGAAGCCGTCGCGTTCGAAGTCGCTCAGCTCGGACGGCTGGAACGGGCCTGCCGTGCCGGGCTGCGACCACACCACCGGGTCCTGGCGCGGGGTGATCACCTCGGTGGCCCCACGGGTCGGGTACAGGTCGGCGGTGCGCTCGGGTGCGGTGGTCATGGTGTTGCCTTCCTCTCCTCTCGTACGTGCCTTCCTCAACTGCCGGACGGGGCAGCGGGCCTGAACCAGCGGCGTCAGCTCGCTTCGGGCTCGGTGAGCAGCGGGTACACGCCGTTCTCGTCGTGGTCCTCGCGACCGGTGACCGGCGGGTTGAAGACGCACACGCAACGGAAGTCCGTCTTCGGCCGCAGGGTGTGCTTCTCGTGGCCGTTGAGCAGGTACATCGTGCCGGGCTCGATCCAGTGCTTCTCACCGGTCTCCCGGTTCTCGAGCTCTGCCTCGCCCTCTACGCACAGTACGGCCTCAATGTGGTTCGCGTACCACATGTCGGTCTCAGTGCCCGCGTAAAGAGTGGTCTCGTGCAGCGAGAAACCGACGCGCTCCTTGGCGAGCACGATGCGCTTGCTCTCCCACGTCCCGGAAGCGGACTTGACGTGGCGGTCGGTGCCCTCGATGTCCTTGAACGAGCGAACGATCACGTGGTTCAAAACCTTTCTGTTCTGCTGGTGGTGTAGCCCGCGGGGCCGGTCGGCTGCCTGCCGACCGGCCCCGTACGCGTCGGTCAGACGCAGTCGCGGACTGCGCGGGCGAGGGTGCGCAGCCCCTCGTCCAGCTCCTCGGGGGTGGTGGTGAGCGCCGGCAGCAGCTTGACGACCTCACTCTCCGGCCCCGAAGTCTCGATCAGCAGGCCCAGCTCGAAGGCCCGCTTGGAGATCTTGTTCGCCAGGCTCTTGTCGGCGAACTCCATCCCCCAGACCATGCCGCGGCCGCGGTAGTCCACACCGGCCCGCGGGTGCTCCTCGGCGATGGCCCGCAGGTGGGATTCGATGATCTCACCACGGGCGATGGTCTGCTTCTCCATCTGGCCGTCGGCCCAGTACGTGTCCAGGGTCGCGGCGGCGGTGACGAAGGCCGGGTTGTTGCCGCGGAAGGTGCCGTTGTGCTCGCCCGGCTCCCAGATGTCCAGCTCCGGCTTGAAGAGCGTGAGCGCGAGCGGCAGGCCGTAGCCGCTGATGGACTTGGAGACCGTGACGATGTCCGGCACGATGCCCGCCTCCTCGAAGGAGAAGAAGGCACCGGTGCGGCCACAGCCCATCTGGATGTCGTCCACGATGAGCAGCATGTCACGGCGGTGGCACAGATCCGCGAGGGCGCGCAGCCACTCGGGACGGGCGACGTTGATGCCGCCCTCGCCCTGGACCGTCTCGACGATCACGGCGGCGGGCTGGTTCAGGCCCGAGCCCTGGTCCTCCAGCAGCCGCTCGAACCACAGGAAGTCCGGGTAGCGGCCGTCGAGGTAGTGGTCGAAGGGCATCGGGGTGCCGTGCACCAGCGGGATGCCCGCGCCGGCCCGCTTGAACGCGTTGCCGGTGACGGCGAGCGAGCCCAGCGACATGCCGTGGAAGGCGTTGGTGAAGGACACGATCGACTCGCGGCCCTTGACCTTACGGGCCAGCTTCAGCGCGGCCTCGACCGCGTTGGTGCCCGTCGGGCCCGGGAACATGACCTTGTACGGCAGGTCGCGCGGGCGCAGGATGACGTTCTGGAACGACTCCAGGAACGCCCGCTTGGCCGTGGTGGACATGTCCAGGCCGTGGGTGACGCCGTCTCGCTCTATGTAGTCGATCAGCGCCCGTTTCAGTACCGGGTTGTTGTGGCCGTAGTTCAGCGACCCGGCGCCGGCGAAGAAGTCGAGGTAGGCGTGGCCGTCCTCGTCGTACATGCGGCTGCCCTGCGCCCGGTCGAAGACGGTGGGCCAGCCGCGGCAGTAGCTCCGCACCTCGGACTCGACGGTTTCGAAGACGCTCAGATCCGGCTGGGTGATGGTCACAGCATGCTCCTGGGAGATGTGGGGTGTGACAGAGGGGGGAAGTCTTGGGGTGCGCTCAGCGCACGGGCTTTGCAGGGGCGGCGAAGGGGCCGATGTGGTGCAGCACCTCCGGCTCGTGGCCCTCCTCGGGGAACAGCCCGGCGTCGAAGAGGACCTCGCGCTCCACGGAGGCGCCGTGGCGCTCGGCGAAGGAGGCGAAGAGCCGGTTCGATGCGGTGTTGTCGGGCGAGATCGTGGTCTCGAGGCGAGTGATGCCCTGCTCCTGCGCGACGCGGCCGGCGAGGCCGTCCAGGAGAGCTGCCGCCAGCCCGCGGCCACGGTGCGCGTCGTCGACGGCGACCTGCCAGACGACGAGGGTCTCGGGGCGGGCGGGGCGGATGTAGCCAGTGATGAAGGCGGCCGTCTCGCCCTTCGCGTCGCGGGCGACGACGGAGGTGGCGGCGAAGTCACGACACCACAGCAGGTAGCTGTAGGAGGAGTTCAGGTCCAGCGTGCGGGAGTCCCGGGCTATGCGCCAGATGGCGGCCCCGTCCTCCACTCGCGGGGCATCGAGCTTGAAGCCCTCCGGCATTTCTCTGAATTCGCTTCGGGCACGTGCAAGGTCTGCTTGTGCGGCGGTCATGGGAATTAAATTTACCGAGGGAAATTCGAAATTGCATCGCGGGCTGGGGTTACGGAGACGGGGGGTTCTGTGTTATCGCGCGGGGACGCACGGGCGCACGGAAGACCCTTGGGATGTCTTGGTTTGCCCGGAAAATAGGGGGCAAATCAGTCCGCCTGTGTGGTCGGTCACATGTGCGTAACGGCTGCGAGATCCGTCCGAATTACGGGACTTGCGGGTCACCCGAATCGACGCGTTTGAGCTGCGGAAAAGCGGGCAGAAGAATACGGGAAGCTGCGCGCCTGAAGAATTGGCAATTCTCTGGTAACAGGTGTACAGCAAGGAAAGCCCGGAGCGCCATGGGGTTTCCGGGATTCCTCCCCGCGGACCGTCCCGTCCAGCGGTTCACGCGCGGCTCGTACAGTGCGTGCATGAGCGATAGCGCGGTGCTGCACATCAAGGGGAGGGTCCTGGCCGGGCCGGACGACGTACGGGACGGCCTGTGGGTCGTCGGCGGACGCGTCAGCTACGAGCGGCCGGCCGGGGCGCGGGACGTCACCACCATCGAGGGCTGGGCGCTGCCGGGTCTGGTCGACGCGCACTGTCACGTGGGCCTGGACGCGCACGGGGCGGTCGACGAGGCGACCAGCGAGAAGCAGGCGCTCACCGACCGTGAGGCGGGCACGCTGCTGATCCGCGACGCCGGGTCGCCCGCGGACACCCGCTGGGTCGACGACCGGGAGGACCTGCCGCGGATCATCCGCGCCGGGCGGCACATCGCGCGCACCCGCCGCTACATCCGCAACTTCGCGCACGAGATCGAGCCCGAGGACCTGGTGGCGTACGTCGCCCAGGAGGCGAAGCGGGGGGACGGCTGGGTCAAGCTGGTCGGCGACTGGATCGACCGGGAGACCGGCGACCTGGCGTCCTGCTGGCCGCGGGGCGCGGTCGAGGCCGCGATAGCGGAGGCGCACCGGCTGGGGGCGCGCGTCACGGCCCACTGCTTCGCCGAGGAGTCCCTGGAGCCGCTGGTCTCCGCCGGTATCGACTGCATCGAGCACGCGACGGGGCTGACCGAGGAGACGATTCCGCTCTTCGCCGAGCGGGGCGTCGCGATCGTCCCCACGCTCGTCAACATCGCGACCTTCCCGCAGCTGGCGGCCGGTGGCGACGCGAAGTACCCGCGCTGGGCCGACCACATGCGGCGGCTGCACGAGCGGCGCTACGACACGGTACGGGCGGCGTACGACGCGGGTGTGCCGGTCTATGTCGGCACGGACGCGGGGGGCTCGCTCGCGCATGGGCTCGTCGCCCAGGAGGTCGGGGAGCTGGTCAAGGCCGGTATCCCGGCCGTGGAGGCGCTCTCGGCGACGTCCTGGGGCGCCCGGGAGTGGCTCGGGCGCCCCGGGCTCACCGAGGGCGCGCCTGCCGACCTGGTGGTGTACGAGGCGGATCCTCGGGCGGACGTACGAGTTCTCGGCACGCCGCGGCGGGTGATTCTGCGGGGGAGGGTGGTCGGTTAGGGACAGCGCCGCTGTGGTGGGTGTCGTCGGCCCCCTGCGGCGCCGTCCTGGCTGGGCGCGCAGTTCCCCGCGCCCCTGGAGCGGGCGCTGCGCGCCCGCCCCTTGGCCGCGCTACGCGCCGGCCTTGCGGGCGCTCCGGGCCATCCACGCCGCGACCACCGCGCCGGAGATGTTGTGCCAGACCGAGAAGACCGCCGCAGGCAGCGCCGCTGCGGGGCTGAAGTGGGCTGTGGCCAGGGAGGCGGCCAGGCCGGAGTTCTGCATGCCGACCTCGAAGGCCATGGCGCGGCTCGCCGGGCGGCCCAGGCGGGCCAGCGCGCCCGCGCCGTAGCCGAGTGCCAGGCCGAGGCCGTTGTGCAGGACCACCGCGAGCAGCACCAGCGCCGCCGCGTCCTTGATCTGCGCCGCGCTGCCCGCCACCACGACCAGCACGATCACCGCGATGGTCAGCGCGGACAGCCACGGGAGCGCCTTCAGCAGCTTGTCGATGAAGCGCCCGGCCATCAGCCGGACCAGCAGGCCGGCGAAGACCGGAAGCAGGACCGTCTTGAGGATGTCCGTGACCATGACGCCGGCGTCCACGTGCATGAACTGGCCGGCGAGCAGGTACGTCAGGGGCGGGGTCACGAAGGGGGCGACGACGGTCGAGACCGTTGCCACCGAGACGGACAGCGCGACATCGCCGCGTGCCAGGTAGGTCACGACGTTGGAGGCCGTACCGCTCGGGGCACAGCCGACCAGGATCACGCCGGCCGCCAGCGCGGGCGGCAGGTCCAGCACCGTGGCCACCAGCCAGCCCAGCCCCGGCATGATCACGTAGTGCGCGACCAGGCCCAGTCCGACCGCCCACGGCCGCTTGGCGACCGCGGCGAAGTCCGGGACCGTGAGCGTGAGGCCCATCGAGAACATCACGACACCGAGCAGCCACGGCACGGCAGGGGCCCAGCCGGTGAAGTGCGACGGCCAGAACAGGCCGATCAGCCCGGCCACGATCACGAGCAGCGGGAAGAGCGTCACGGCGCGCCGCGCGGCGCGGTCGGAAGCGGGGAGGTCACCGGTGCCCGGCCCATGCGGCGCGGCGGGTGCGGGCCCCTCGGGCGCCGCGGCCTTCTGATTCGTCTGCTCGTTCGTCACGTCGGCACCTTACGGCGATCTTAGGTGCCCCGGGCAACGTGGTTCCGGATGGTGGACGGCCCTCGGGCGGCCCTCAGACCGCCTTCGCCAGGGCCGTCACGAAGCGGTCGATGGTGTTCCGGTCCCGCACCGCCAGTCGCAGCCACTCGTCGCCCAGCCCCGGGAACGTGTCGCCGCGCCGGACCGCGAAGCCCAGCTCCCGCAGCCGCTCCCGTACGCCCGCCGCGTCCGGCAGCCGCATCAGTACGAACGGCCCCTCGGCCGGCCGAACCACCGTGACCTGCGGGAACTCGCCCAGCCGCGCGATCAGGTACGCCCGGTCGGCCGCGATGTCCTCGGCCGCCTTCTCGGCCTCCGCGAGCGCCTCCGGGCCGCTGCACGCCTCCGCGGCGGTGAGCGCGGGCGAGGAGACCGGCCACAGCGGCTGGACCCGCTCCAGCGCCTCGATGGTCTCCGGGTCCGCCAGCACGTATCCGATGCGCAGCCCGGCCAGCCCCCAGGTCTTGGTGAGGCTGCGCAACACCACCAGGCCCGGCAGGTCCGTACGGGAGGCCAGCGACTCCGCCTCGCCCGGCACCGCGTCCATGAACGCCTCGTCGACGACCAGCGTGCGCCCGGGCCTGGCCAGCGCCGCCACGGTTTCGGCGGGGTGCAGCACGGAGGTCGGGTTGGTCGGGTTGCCGACCACCACCAGGTCCGCGTCGTCCGGTACGGCGGCCGGGTCGAGCCGGAAGCCGTCCCGCTCGGACAGCAGCACCCGGCCCACCTCGTGCCCGGCGTCCCGCAGCGCCGCCTCCGGCTCGGTGAACTGCGGATGCACCACGACCGGCCGCGCGGCGCGCACGGCCCGCGCGAGCAGCACGAACGCCTCGGCGGCGCCGGCCGTCAGCAGGACCCGGGAGACCGGCAGCCCGTGCCGCGCGGCGACCGCGGCGCGCGCCGCCGTGCCGTCCGGGTACGCGGCCAGCCCGTCCAGCGACGCGGCGATCCGGGCCTTGAGCCAGGCCGGCGGGGTGCCCGTACGGACGTTGACGGCCAGGTCGGTCAGGCCGGCCGCGGCGCCGCGTACCTCGGCGTCCCCGTGGTGGCGAAGGTCGGGCAGGGTGGTCACGGCGTCGTCTCCTCGTGCGTGCGTACGGTCGGCTGCGTGCTGTTGTCGTGGGGTGCGGCGCGGCGGGCGACCGCGCAGGTGGCCCGGGCCGCGCCGCCGTCCGCGGGTGCGGCCTTCCGCTTGGGGACGGCCAGCGTGCCGCCAGGGCCCGCCGCGGCCAGCGCGGCGGCCTCGGCGACGGACGGCGTCCCGGCGGCCGCCAGCACCGTGTCCGAGGGATGCGGCACCGGTACGGAGGCCAGTACGGCCGGCGGGTACGCCAACAGCTCCACTCCCAGCAGCGCCGCGGCGGCCCGCAGCCCCGGCTCCCGGGCCCTGGCGTCCACGGTGGCCAGCGCACGGACCGCGGCGAGCGGCAGCCCGGCCTCCGCGAGTACGGCCCCGACCAGCGCCGTCAGCTCCTCCGCCGGCACTCCGGGCCGGGCGCCGATCCCTACCGTCAGGTCGCGCCGGGGTCCCTCTGCTTGCACGGCGGGTCCTTTCAGCGGGGCGGAGCCGGACATGCGGGACCGGCCGGGGATCAGTAAGCAGGTGACACGGGTACCGGCACCGGTACACGCGTGGGCACGGCGGCGGAAGGGGCGACACAGTGCCTGTGGTCATCGCGGTCGGCGCGTTCCTGATGACCCTCGTCGGCGGCTGGGTCGCCCACCGGGTCACCGACCGCCGCCACCTCATCCTCGGCCTCGCCGGCGGCCTGATGCTGGGCGTCGTCGGCCTCGACCTGCTGCCGGAGGCCCTGGAGGCGGCCGATGTGCCGCTCCTCGGGGTGCCTGCCGCGCTGCTCTGCTTCGTGCTGGGCTTCCTGGCCGCGCACGCCGCGGAACGGCTCCTGGCGGTACGGAAGGCCGCGCACGGCATGGACCCGGAGGAGCGTGTCCCGCAGGTGGGGCTGACGGCCGCGGCCGCCATGGTCGTGCACAGCCTCATGGACGGCTTCGCGATCGGCGCGGCCTACCAGGTCGGCAGCGAGATGGCGGTGGCCGTGGCGCTCGCCGTGATCGCCCACGACTTCGCCGACGGGTTCAACACGTACACCATCGCCAGCCTCTACGGGAACGCCCGGCGCAAGGCGCTGCTGCTGCTCGGCGCGGACGCGCTGGCGCCCCTCGTGGGCGCGGCGGCCACGCTCCTGATCACCCTGCCGGAGCAGCCGCTCGGGTTCTACCTCGGTTTCTTCGGCGGCGTCCTGCTCTACCTCGCGACCTCCGACATCCTGCCGGAGGCCCACCACGACCACCCCGCGCTGTCGACGCTGGGCTGTACGGCCGCCGGGGTGGGCTTCATGTGGCTGGTGGTCGGCCTGTCGGGCCACTGAGGCCATCAGGCGCGCCCCGCCGCCCACGCCCCGGCCCGCGCCGCCAGCCGGTGCGCGAGCGACGGCTCGGCGGCCCAGTGCACGTGCAGGTACGAGGCGTGCACACCGTCCTGTACGAAGCCCTCGGTACGGCGCTCGGGGCGCACGAAGCCCCACGCCGGACTCTCGCCCGTACCCGGCTCCAGGACCGTGCGGTGGAACTCGTGGCCGCGGACCCGCGTCCCGGCGGCCGCCAGCGCGCTGTCACCGATGGCCACCGCCTCCCGGTAGCCCAGCGTCAGCCGCTCCGACATTCGCCCGTCGGCCGGCAGCACCCCGCACATCGGCTTCCCGTCCAGCGAACGGGACAGGTACAGCAGGCCCGCGCACTCCGCGGCGACCGGCGCGCCCGCGGCCGCCAGCCGGGCGACCTCGGCGCGCAGCGGCGCGTTCGCCGACAGCTCCGGCGCGTACACCTCCGGGAACCCGCCGCCGATCACCAGCCCGGCCGTGTCCGGCGGCAGCTTCTCGTCGCGCAGCGGATCGAAGGGGACGACCTCGGCACCGGCCGCCGTCAGCAGCTCGGCGTGCTCCGCGTACGAGAACGTGAAGGCCGCGCCGCCGGCCACCGCGATCACCGGGCGGCCCGTGGCGGGCGTCTCCGGGGCGTGCGGCTCCCAGGCGGGGCCGGTCAGCTCCGGCGCGCTGCGCGCCAGCGCCAGCAGCCCGTCGAGGTCGCACCCGGCGCGGATCTGCGCCGCCTGCGCCTGTACGGACTCCACGGCCTCCGGAGCCCGCTCCGCGACCGGGACCAGTCCCAGGTGCCGGGCGGGCGTATTGACCTTCGGCGCGCGCCGCAGACAGCCCAGTACCGGCACGCCCGCGCCGCCGAGCGCCTCGCGCAGCAGCGCCTCGTGCCGGTCCGAGCCGACCTTGTTGAGGATCACCCCGGCGAGCCGCACCTCCGGGTCCCAGGACGCGAAGCCGTGCACCAGCGCCGCGACCGACCGGGACTGCGAGGACGCGTCCACGACCAGTACGACCGGGGCCCGCAGGAGCTTGGCGACCTGCGCCGTCGAACCCAGCTCGCCCATCCCGGACGCGCCGTCGAACATGCCCATGACGCCCTCGACGAGCGCCAGGTCCGCGCCCGCCCCGCCGTGCAGGAACAGCGGCTCGATCCGCTCCGGACCGCACAGGTAGGCGTCGAGGTTGCGGCCCGGACGCCCGGTGGCCAGCGCGTGGTAGCCCGGATCGATGTAGTCCGGGCCCACCTTGTGCGGGGACACCGCGAGACCGGCCTCGCGGAAGGCGGCCATCAGGCCGGTGGCGACGGTGGTCTTGCCGCTGCCCGAGGAGGGCGCGGCGATCACCAGGCGCGGGATGTTCACTGTGGGATCCTCAGCTGACCGGTCGTGGAACGGCTCACCACTCGATGCCCCGCTGGCCCTTCTGGCCCGCGTCCATCGGGTGCTTGACCTTGGTCATGTCGGTGACCAGGTCGGCGAAGTCCACCAGCTTCTCCGGCGCGTTGCGGCCGGTGATCACGACATGCTGGGTGCCGGGACGGTTCCGCAGCACCTCGATCACCTCATCGGTGTCGATCCAGCCCCAGTGCATCGGGTACGCGAACTCGTCCAGCACGTACAGCTTGTACGACTCGGCCGCCAGGTCCCGCTTGACCTGCTCCCAGCCCTCGCGGGCCGCCTCCTCGCTGGACTCGATGTCGCGCTGGACCCAGGACCAGCCCTCGCCCATCTTGTGCCAGGCGACCGTGCCGCCCTCGCCGGTCTCGCCGAGCGTCTTCAGCGCGCGCTCCTCGCCGACCTTCCACTTCGCGGACTTCACGAACTGGAAAACCCCCACCGGCCAGCCCTGGTTCCAGGCGCGCAGCGCCAGCCCGAAGGCGGCGGTGGACTTGCCCTTGCCGGTGCCGGTGTGGACGAAGACGAGCGGGCGGTTGCGGCGCTGACGGGTGGTGAGGCCGTCGTTCGGTACGACGGTCGGCTGTCCCTGCGGCATCAGGCGGCCCTCCGGTGAGTGGTGTCGGTGACGGTGCGGACGAGCGCGGAGACGCTGTCCGCGCGGAGTTCGTCGAGGGTGACGGCGGTGCCCTGCAGATCGCGGGCCAGCTCGCCGGCCAGGCCGAGGCGCACGGGACCGGCCTCGCAGTCCACGACGACCGAGGCGGTGCCCTCGGCGGCCAGCAGCCGCGCGGCCTTGGCGGCACGCGGGCGCGGCTCGACGCCGCCGGTCGCCCGGCCGTCCGTGACGACCACGACCAGCGGGCGGCGCGAGGCATCCCGCATCCGCTCCACGCGCAGTACCTCATGGGCCTTCAGCAGGCCCGCGGCCAGCGGGGTGCGGCCGCCGGTGGGCAGCTGCTCCAGCCGGGCCGCGCCCGCCTCCACGGAGGAGGTGGGCGGCAGCGCGAGCTCGGCGTCCGCGCCCCGGAAGGTGATCATGCCGACCTTGTCGCGTCGCTGGTACGCGTCCAGCAGCAGCGACAGGACCGCGCCCTTGACGGCGGTCATCCGCTTGCGCGCCGCCATCGAGCCGGACGCGTCCACGACGAAGAGCACGAGATTGCCCTCGCGGCCCTCGCGCACGGCCTCGCGCAGATCGTCGCGGCGGACGAGCAGTCCCGGGCCGCTCCGTCCGCGCGCCTTCTGGTGCGGCGCGGCGGCCTGCACGGTGGCGGCCAGGTGCAGCTTGCCCAGCGCGCCCTGGGGGCGGCGGGAGCCGGTCGTACGGCCGTGCGCGGTACGGGCCCGCGAGCGGCGGCCGTCGGCGCCCTCGCCGAGCCCCGGCACGTCCAGCCGCCGGGTCTTGAACGGCTCCGCGGCGCCGACCGCGGCCTTCTCGGGAGCGGCACCGCCCTCGTTCTGGGGCTGGGCGGGCTGCTGCTCCGGAGCGCCGTCCGAACGCTGGTCCGGTACGGAGGGCTGCTCGGGGCCCGCGTCGGAGCCCGCGCCGGACGGCGGCGGCGCGTCGTCCGGGCCGCTGCCCTGCGGGGGCTGCCCGCCGCCACCGTCGGGACCGCCGTCAGGACCGCCGCCGTCCGGCCCGTCGTCCGGACCCTCCGGCTCCGGGTCCGGCTCCTCGTCCTCCGGGGAGTCCTGCGGGTCCTCGGGGGCGAACTCCTCCAGCGTCCGGTCGAGCTTGTCCTCGTCGAGGCCGGGGGCGTCGAACGGGTTGCGGCGGCGCCGGTGCGGCAGCGCCAGCAGCGCGGCCTGCCGGACGTCGTCCTCGGTCACCTCGGCGCGGCCCGCCCAAGCGGCCAGCGCGGTTGCGGTACGGGCCATCACGATGTCCGCGCGCATACCGTCCACCTCGAACGCCGCACAGACTGCGGCGATCTGGCGCAGCGCCGCGTCACCGAGCACGACATCCGGGAGCAGCGCCCGGGCCGTGGCGATCCGCTGCCGCAGGGCCTCCTCCTCGGCGGCCCAGCGCGCCGCGAAACCGGCCGGGTCGGCGTCGTACGCCAGCCGCCGCCGTACGACCTCCACCCGCTGGTCCGGCTCGCGGGAGGCCGCGACCTCCACGGTCAGCCCGAAGCGGTCCAGCAACTGCGGCCGCAGCTCGCCCTCTTCGGGGTTCATCGTCCCCACGAGCAGGAAGCGCGCCGCGTGCCGTACGGAGACGCCCTCGCGCTCGACGTAGGAGGCGCCCATGGCGGCGGCGTCGAGGAGGAGGTCGATCAGGTGGTCGTGCAGCAGGTTGACTTCGTCGACGTACAGGATGCCGCGGTGGGCGTGCGCGAGCAGGCCCGGCTCGAACGCCTTGACCCCCTCGGACAGGGCGCGCTCGATGTCGAGCGAGCCTGCGAGGCGGTCCTCCGAGGCGCCCACGGGGAGCTCGACCATGCGCGCCGCGCGCGATTCGGCGGGGCTCACCTCGTGCGGCCCGTCCGGGCATTCCGGGTCCGGACCGGCGGGGTCGCAGCTGAAGCGGCAGCCGGCGACGACCGACACGTCGGGCAGCAGGTCGGCGAGCGCACGGACCGCGGTCGACTTGGCCGTGCCCTTCTCGCCGCGGACCAGGACGCCGCCCACCGCCGGGCTGACGGCGTTCAGCAGCAGCGCCAGCCGCAGGTCGTCCATGCCGACGACGGCGGTGAACGGATACCGGGTGCTCACGTACGGATCACTCCTCCGAGTGGCTTTCGTTGGCTTCTCGCCGGGCGCGCTCACGGTGCCCCCGGCGGTACGAACGGCAGACCCGCGGGCACCCCGTTCTCGATCAGGCGCAGCAGCGCCTCCGTGTCCGCGTGTTCCTCGATCAGGTCGCCCAGCGCGTCGAGCTGTTCCTCGCGCAGCGCGTCGAAGCAGGTGTCCGGCGCGGGCACGAACGCGCGTCCCGCGGCCGCCGCCACCCGGCGCAGGAAGGCACGCCGGAAGCCGTCGCTCTCCAGGGAGCCGTGCCAGTGCGTGCCCCATACGGAGCCGACGCGGCAGCCGTCGAGGAAGGTTTCGTCGCCCTCCCGGACGTCGGCCACGCCGTGGTGGATCTCGTACCCCGCCACCGGCTCGCCCAGTGCCGTGCCTTCCGGCCGGGCGAGGGTCTTCTCCTGCGCGAAGCGGACGCGTACGGGCAGCAGTCCCAGCCCGTCGACCGCGCCGGCCCGCGACTCCACCTCGTCCTCGATGTGCTCTGCGAGCATCTGGAAGCCGCCGCAGATGCCGAGTACCGGGCGGCCTTCCGCGGCCCGGCGCGCGACCGCGTCCGCGAGGCCGCGTTCGCGCAGCCACTGCAGCGCCCGTACGGTCCCGCGCGTACCGGGCAGGACGACCAGGTCGGCGTCGGCCAGCTCCTCGGGGCGGTCCACGAAGCGGACGACGACACCCGGTTCGGCCGCCAGCGCGTCCACGTCGGTGAAGTTGGACATCAGGGGCACGGCGGCGACCGCGACCCGGAGGATGTCCTTGCCGTGCGGCGGCGCGACCGTGCTCTCGCGCACCGCGCCGCGCAGCGAGACGTGCAGGCCGTCCTCCTCGTCGATGCCGAGCCCGTGCCGGAACGGCAGTACGCCCAGCGTCGGCCGCCCGCTCAGCTCCTTGAGCATGTCCAGGCCCGGTTCCAGCAGCGTCACGTCGCCGCGGAACTTGTTCACCAGGTAGCCCGCGAGGTGCGCCTGGTCGGCCGCGGAGAGCAGCGCGGTGGTGCCGAAGAAGGACGCGAAGACGCCGCCGCGGTCGATGTCGCCGACGACGACCACGGGGAGGTTCGCGGCGCGCGCGAGGCCCATGTTCACGATGTCCGTGCGGCGGAGGTTGATCTCGGCCGGGCTGCCCGCGCCCTCGCAGATCACCGCGTCGTGCGTACGGCGCAGCTCGGTCAGGCAGTCGGTGACCGTGCCGAGCAGCCGCTCCTGGCGGCCCGAGTGGTAGCCGCGCGCGCTCAGCTCGCCCACCGGCTTGCCCAGCAGCACGACCTGGCTGCTGCGGTCGCTGCCGGGCTTGAGCAGGACCGGGTTCATCAGCGCGGTCGGCTCGACGCGGGCCGCCGCGGCCTGCATGGCCTGCGCCCGCCCGATCTCCGCGCCCTCGCGCGTCACGTACGAATTGAGCGACATGTTCTGCGCCTTGAAGGGCGCGACCTTGACGCCCTTGCGGGCCAGCCAGCGGCAGATGCCCGCCGTGACGACGCTCTTGCCCGCGTCCGACGTGGTGCCGGCCACCAGCAGGCCGCCACCGAGAGTCCTGTCCGTACCGCTACCGCTCACCGGGATCTCCTCGCCTTCCGCGCGCCGCGGACCGCGCCCACGGCGATCCGTGCCCCGACCGTCGTCGCCAGCGCCAGCGCGCTCACCCGGCGCGACAGCCGCACCGCGCGCGCGATGTCCGCGCCGTCGACCGCGCGTGCGCCGTCGTTGAGCACCGGCCGGTGCTCGACCCGCCCCGCGTACGCGAGCGTGCCGCCCAGCCGTACGCCGAGCGCGCCCGCGAAGGAGGCCTCCACCGGGCCCGCGTTGGGGCTCGGGTGCCGCTTGCCGTCGGCCCGCCAGGCGCGCCACGCGCCGCGCGGGTCGGGCCCGGCGACGGTGGCCAGCAGCGCGGTCAGCCGGGCGCCGGGCCAGCCCGCCACGTCGTCCAGCCGGGCCGAGGCCCAGCCGTACCGGCGGTAGCGGTCGGACTTGTGACCCACCATCGCGTCCAGCGTGTTGACCGCGCGGAAGGCGACCAGGCCCGGTACGCCGCCCACGGCGCCCCAGACCAGCGCGCCCACGACCGCGTCGGAGGTGTTCTCGGCGACGGACTCCACGACCGCGCGGGCCATCTGCTGCCCGTCCAGGGACTGCGGGTCGCGGCCGCACAGGTGCGGCAGCCGCTCGCGCGCCACGTCGAGGTCGCCGGCCTCCAGTGCGCCGCCGATGGCGCGCGCCTCCCGGCCCAGCGTCGTCCCGCCCAGCACGGCCCAGGTGGCGGCGGCGGTCAGCGCGATGTGTGCGGGGGCGCAGCGGCGTACGGCACGGGAGAGCAGGGCCGCGCCCACGGCGGCCCCGCCGGCGCACAGCGCGGTGTGCGCCGCTCCGTATCCACGGTGGTCGCGCCACAGCCCGCGCTCCACGGCGCCCGCCGCCCGCCCGAAGGCGGCCACCGGGTGGCCGCGGCGGGGATCGCCCACGGCCAGGTCGCCGAGAAAGCCCAGAGCCGCGCCGCACGCATAGGTGGCGTGTTCGGCACGCATCGTCGGATCAGCCTGCCGTCGTGCCTCGGAGGGACGGCCGCACGCGGTCGCGTACCGGGCGTACGGCGGAGGAAGGCAGGGGTCTCGGCTCGGGGCCCGGCATGGCGTGTGTCCTCACTCAGGGTCCGCGCCCTGGCTCGACGTGACGGGCGACGAGAGTCTCCTGGCTCCCGGATCGGCGCTGCCCCCGGCCTTCCAGCCCGTGTCTGCGCGGGCCGTGGCCGCTTCTGGAGGAGCGCTCCCCGGTGACAGTGGCGGGACCGCGCCGGATTCTCACCGGACTTCCTCATCTGTCGCCGAATGGCATCGGGCAGTCCACCACGTGCCGCGAATGCCCGTCAACTCACCCTTGACCTGCGACGCGGGCGTATGGCAGGCCCTGTGGTCAACGACACAGCGTGGACGGCGGTTGACGACCTGTTGCCTGCCGTACCTCCCGCACGACACCATCGGGGCACCTATGGCAAAGGTGCCGCAGGAGGGGGACGGTGATGGCGGAGAACCGGCAGCATCACGAGGTACGCATCAGAGTCACCGGCACCCATGACGGGGGCCAGGATCTGGAAGACCTGCAGCGGTGGCTGCAGCGCGAGTCCTGGCTGACGCCCGGCAACCACGCATGGCGCCGGGCACCGGGCGCGGAGACCGCCCCGCGCACCGGCGCGGCGGACCAGGGACCCGAAATGGCCGTCGGTATCGACGACCTCGTCCTGGTCCTCATCGGCGCGGTCGTGGCGCCGATGACCGAGCAGCTCCTCATCGCCCTGCGGGAGTGGCTCGCGCACCGCAGGGAGACCGCCGCCAAGGGCGAGGCCCCGGGGCTCGACATCACCGACGCCTCCGGACACCGCCGCCTCGACGACCCCGATCCGCGCGCCGAACGCGACGACCAGGGCGGCCGCGTCGGCACGGAGTAACCGGCGATGCCCCTCTACGACGCGCGGGGCAAGCGGAACCGCGCGCTGATCATCGGCGTCAGCCGGTACCAGGACCCCCGGCTGCACGACCTCGACGCGGTCTTCGCCAACCCCGACGAGCTGGGCCGGGTGCTGTGCGCCCCGGCCACCGACCTCTTCCTGCCCCAGGAAGTGACGCCGCTGCGCCCGGACACCCCCGAGGAGCTGACCGCCGCGCTGCGCACCGCGGCCGACGAGGCACGCGGACTGCTGCTCGTCTACTTCTCCGGGCACGGCCGGGTCCGGCGCGACGGCAGCGACCTGCACCTGCTGGTCGGGTCCTCGCGGGTGGCGCAGGACGAGCGACGGGTCGCCTCGCACGAAGCGGTCTCCTGGGCCAAGGACGTGCTGCCGCGCCTGGAGAGGTCGCGGGCCGACCGCGTCGTCGTCGTGCTCGAATGCTGCTTCGCGGGCAACGCGGACGACAGCTTCCGTACCCACGAGAAGCCGGTCTCGCTGCTGATGGCCGCCCAGCCGAACCGCCGCATCTTCAGCGGCACCGAGCCCGGCGGCGGCACCGTCTTCACCCGGGCCGTGCTCGACATCCTCGAACACGGCATCGAGGGCAAGGAGTTCGTCACCTTCGAGGATCTGGCGGGCGAACTGCGGCGGCGGCTCGCCGGGCACACGACCCCGCAGGGCGGCGCCTGGGTGCCGCGCGCCTCCAAACAGAACACCGTCGACGACGTGGTGGTCTCCTTCGCCACCCGCGAGCTGCGGCCCCGTACCCCGTTCACCGTCCGGGCCCGGCGCTGGTGGCGCTCCCGTCCCCGGCGCCGGTTACGGCTGCTGACCGCCGCCGCCGTCGCGCCGGCCCTCGTCGCCACCGCGCTGGTCCTCACCGACCGGCTCGCGCCGCCCGAGAGCTGCCCGCCCGCCCAGGAGCTGCGGCTGCTCACCGCCCCCGAGGCCGAGCCGACGCTGCGCGCCGCCGCCCTCGCGTACGAGATGTCCGCCCTCAACACCGAGCCCGTGCCGGGCGAGGACGACGTGCCCGACGGCTGTCGGCGTACCCAGATCACCGTGTACTCCGCCGCCAAGGACCAGGTGGCGCAGGGCTTCGCCGCGGCGGACCGCTGGCAGGGCGAGGCCGAGGGCGCCGACGAGACCCCGCCCGGAGACGGCGACGGCCGGGTCACCGAGCCGCTCTACCGCCCGGGCCCCCAGCCCGACCTGTGGGTGCCCGAATCGACCGTCGACTACCTCCAGGTCCGCCAGGGCATGGCGGCGCACGCGCCCGCCACCCTGCACCGCATCGGCCCGGTCGCCTTCACCCCGCTCGTCGTGGGCGTCCCCGCGGCGCGCGGCCTGTCCGACGTGGAGCAGGCCGGCAGCAGCTGGCACGAGATCCTGGACGACGCGGCGGACCGGAAGCTGCGGCTGCTCCGCCCCAGCCCCGCGCTGTCCGGCGTCGGCCTGATGCACACCATCGGCCTGTACCTGGCCGACGAGGGCGCCCCCGTCGACCGGGACAGCGGCGCGCCACGGGCGGAGGTGGCCGAGCGGGCCGAGAGCCGGCTGCGGGCGCCGGGCAGCCAGTACGCGGGCAGCGCCGAGCTGCTGTGCTCGCTGCGCCCTGGCGCTTCGGGGGCCGCGCAGGCGCGCGCCACCGCGGCGCCGCTGGTCACGGAGAAGTCCCTCGCCGACGCCAACCTCGGCCACGCGGTCGGCAACTGCCCGGCCCTCGCCACCGTCCCCGAGAAGGACGACCGCTACGAGGCGTACTACCCGGCCGGCGTGCCGGGCCTGGACCACCCGCTGATCCGGGTGGCCTGGCAGGGGGCCGCCGACGCCGCCCGCCGGCAGGCCGCCTCGGAGCGGTTCGCCGACTGGCTGCGGCGGCCGGACGGCGGTCAGCGGGTGATCACGGAGGCCGGGTACCGCGGGGTGAACGCGGACGGCCGCGCCGCCCCGCCGCCCACCGGCTCCCCGCTCCGCGACAGCCGCGCGGGCGTCCTGCCGGACGTCGGCGTGGAGCCGTACACCGCGGGGCGGGAGCAGGTCGCCCGGGTGCTGGCCGCGTACGACACGGCGCACCGCCCCGGGCAGCTCCTCTTCCTCCTCGACACCTCCACCTCCATGGCGGACGGCGGCCGGATCGCCGAGGCGGCGGACGCGGTCGGCCGCGCCCTGGAGATCCTCGGGCCGAAGGACACGTACGGGCTGTGGACCTACCCCCGGCCCGGCACCGCAGCGCGCGACCGCGAGCGCCCCGTCGAGCGGATCAGGGCCGGGAGCTCCGACCCGGCGGCGGGGCGCAGGCTGCTGGAGCGCCTGCAGCGGGACGATGGCGGCCTGGTCGATCAGGGGGCGTGGATGCAGGAGGCGCTGACCGCCGGGCTGGAACGGCTGCGCGACAGCCCGGCCGAGCGGACCAAGGCCGTGGTGCTCGTCCTCGACGAGGACGACGGCGCGGGGAAGCGGTCGACGGCGGCGCGCGAAGCGCTCTCCGACGCGCTCGCCGCGCACCCCCGGATCCCCGTGGTGGTGCTGGCGACCGGCCGGGGCGGCTGCGACGCGGCCCCGGTCCGGCACGTCGTCGAGGACTCCGGAGGGAACTGCGTGACCGGCGGCCCGGGAGCCGCGGACACCCTGGCCGGACTGGTGGCCTCCTTCGGTACGGGCGGACAGGAGGCGGGCCGGTGAAGCGCGTGGCCGCGGCGGCCGCCGCCGTTCTCTGCCTGCTCGCGGCGGGTTGTACGGACCCGGGTCCCACGCCCGCCGCCGACGGGGACATCGTCCTGGCCACGGGCAGCGACCTCAGCAGTACAGGGGTGCGCCGGGAGCTGATCCGCCAGTGGGAGCGGCGGACCGGCAAGCACGTCCGCATCGTCAAGCTGCCGGACACCGCCGACGGGCAGCGCAGCCAGCTGCTGGCCGCAGGGCAGTCCGGCAACAGCGGGTACGACGTGCTCAACATCGACGTGGCCTGGACCGCGGAGTTCGCCGCGGCCGGCATCATCCGGCCCTGGGGCAAGGAGCTGAGCGGCGACTTCCTCGCCAGCGTCAAGAAGACGGTCACCACCGGCTCCGACGGCACCGTCTGGGCCGTCCCCTTCAATACCGACGCCGGGCTGCTCTACTACCGCAGCGACCTGCTGAAGAAGTACGGGTACGACGGGCCGCCCGAGACCTGGGAGCAGCTGCGCACCTGGTCGCAGGAGATCATGGCCGAGGAGAACGCCCACCGCCCGGCCGACGAGAAGCTGTACGGCATGGTCGCCCAGCTGCGGCCCTACGAGGGCCTCACGGTCAACACCCTGGAGTCGGTCTGGGCGTCCGGCGGCGACCCGGAGCGGACGGCGCACCTCGCCGGGGCGCTGCAGCAGGGCGTGTACGCGCTCAAGGAGCGGCTGCGCACGATCATGCCGCAGGAAGCGACGGCGATGGACGAGACCGCCAGCAGGGAGTGGTTCGCCGAGGGCCGGGCGCTGTTCATGCGGAACTGGCCGGTGGAGTACGCCTCGGTCGCGGAGAAGCTCGAACCGGGCCGGGAGTTCGACGTGGCCCAGCTGCCCGCGGGCTCCTCGGAAGGCCGCCACCGCACGGTCCTGGGCGGCCAGAACCTCGCCCTCGCGGCCGACGCCGCGCACCCGGACGAGGCCCGCTCCCTGATCACCGCCCTCACCTCGGCGCGCAGCGAGCACTGCCTGCTGCAGCGCGGCTTCGCGGCCACCCGCGCCTCGGCGTACGACGGCACGGCACCCGCGTGCGATCTGCCGCCCGACGACGCCCGCCGGGAGGAGGGCGACGGCGCCCGGCACCGCACCGCGCCGCCCGGTCAGGGCCCGCCGTACACGGACCTGCTGCACCGCGCGCTCAAGGACGCGGCGCCCCGGCCGCGCAGCCCGCACTACGCCACGTACAGCAAGGTCGTGCAGCTGTACGTCTTCGACTACCTCACCGGCAAGGACGACGCGTCCATCGCCGACGAGCTCGCCGAGGAAGCGACGAAGGCGCTCAGCGGCCGCGGAGAACGCGGACGCTGAGCGCCTTCGAAGGTGCCCTGTGGGGTCAGCCGGCGACGATCAGGAAGATGCCGTAGCCGACGGCCGCGAGGCAGAGCGCGAAGCAGGCGTAGCCGCCGGTGCGGGCCACGGCGGAGGAGCCGCCGCCGACGGTCGCGGCGGTGCCTGCCTCGCCCTCCTGGCGGGCCTTGCGGGACGTGCCCACGATGCCCAGGGTGAACAGGCCCACCATCGCGACGGTCACCACGAGGGTGGTGCCGAAGACCTGGCCGAGTGCCGCCCAGTCGATGTTCATGGCGTGAGTTCCTTAACTCGAGCGCCCGGCGTCAGCGGACGGCCGAGGTGGCGGGGGAGCGGGTGGTGGACTGCGCCGGGATGCCCTCTATGGTCCCGTCGCCGGCCGTGGTCGACCCGGCGGGCGGCGGGGCGACGGACTGCAGCGCGGCGGTGACGACACCGGCCGGCTCGACGGGCTCGACGTCGTTGACGTTGCTGTGGTCCACCGGCTTGCGGCGGGAGGCGGCCCAGATGGCGCCGCAGATCACGACACCGAGCACGGCGACGGTGGTGACGCCCCAGGTGCCCTGGCCGGCCAGGAAGGCCGCACCGGCGGCGACCAGCCCGGCGGCCGGCAGCGTCAGGCCCCAGGCCATGACCATCCGGCCCGCCGTGGACCAGCGGACCACGCCGCCCTTGCGGCCGAGGCCGGAGCCCATGACCGCACCGGAGCAGACCTGGGTGGTGGAGAGCGCGAAGCCGAGGTGCGAGGAGGCGAGGATGGTCACCGCGGCGCCGGTCTGGGCGGCGAAGCCCTGCGGCGGCTGGATGTCGGTGATGCCCTTGCCCATCGTGCGGATGATCCGCCAGCCGCCGAGGTACGTGCCCAGGGCGATGGCGATACCGGCCGAGGCGATGACCCACATGGGCGGGTCGGCCTGCGGGGCCAGCGCGCCGCCGGTGATCAGCGCGAGGGTGATGACGCCCATCGTCTTCTGGGCGTCGTTGGTGCCGTGCGCGAGGGAGACCAGCGCGGCCGAGGCGATCTGCCCGGCGCGGTAGCCCTTGGCGGTGTCCTCCTCGGCGCGGTTGCGGGCCAGTCGGTACGTCAGCCGGGTGGCGACCGTCGCGGCGATGCCGGCGACGATGGGCGCGGCCACGGCCGGGATGAGGACCTTCATGACGACCGCGTCGGCGTTCACCCCGCCGATGCCGACGGACACCAGGGTCGCGCCGATCAGGCCGCCGAAGAGGGCGTGCGAGGAGCTGGAGGGGAGGCCGGCGAGCCAGGTCAGCAGGTTCCAGACGATCGCGCCGACGAGACCGGCGAAGATCACTTCTGGTCGGATGCCGGAGCCTTCGTCGATGATGCCTCCGGAGATGGTCTTGGCCACCTCAACGGAGAGAAAGGCGCCGACGAGATTCAGCGCCGCCGACATCGCCACCGCGGTCTTGGGCTTGAGCGCCCCCGTGGAAATGGTGGTGGCCATGGCGTTGGCCGTGTCGTGGAAGCCGTTCGTGAAGTCGAACACCAAGGCCGTGACGATCACGATCCCGATGAGAAGCGTGATGTGTTCCATTCACCCAGGCAATCAGTTCGATGGTCAGTGACGCGAACGACCGTAGGGAGGATGGGTGAACGGAAGATGAACGACAACGGGCCTGGTGGTGACGCCCCCGCCGATTTCGTGCGGAGGCGCCTCACCAGTAACTCGGAGTTCACCCAGGGGTGGCCGAGACGTGCTGCGGACTAGCCCGCTGCAAACCTGCGGAGCTGACTGTATGAACCGTTCCAGGCGTTTTGGTCGCCCGGGAATCGGCCCTTGTTGGAGTACTGCCAGATGCTGAGGAACGACCAGCCCTTCGGCAGCTTGCCGGGCCTCCCGTGCCACGACGCCAGCCACAGCGGGTGGCTCTGCGCGAAGGCGCTGCTGCCGCCGGTGCAGGTGTTCCACCAGCGCGTGGTCGTGTAGATGACCGGCCGGCGTCCGGTCTGCCGCTTGACCTCGTTGCTGAAGCCCCAGATCCAGCGGACCATCTTCTTCTTGCTCACGCCGTAGCACTTGTGCTTCTTGCTGTACGGGTTGTTCTCGATGTCCAGGGCCGGCGGCAGCGTCCAGCCGTCCGCCTTCCACTGGCCGCCGTGGTTCAGGAAGTACCGGGCCTGCGCGGTGCCGGAGGACTGGTTCGGCACCGCGAAGTGGTACGTGCCGTGCAGCAGGCCGGCCTTGCGTGCGCCGCGGTACTGCCTGCCGAAGTAGGGGTTGGTGTAGGAGGTCGATTCGGTGGCCTTGACGTACACGAACCGCGCGCCGTTCGCCCGGGCTTCGGGCCAGTCGACGTTCTTCTGGTGCGAGGAGACGTCGTGGCCGTGCGGCACATTGGATGCCGCCGAGGGGCTCGCGGCGGCGAGATCGGTGAGCGCGGCGCCGGCCAGTACGGCCAGGGCCAGAGCGGTTCCGGTGGCGGCGGAGGTCAGGCGGGGCAGTAAGGCCGGTGTGTGGTCACCTTTGTGGTCACGAGCCATGGTTCCCCCCGGATGGCGACGTGCATGACAAATCAACCAGAGGTTATTGGATGATCCCGAGATGGCGGCGACCTCCGGCCAATCACCGTTTATCACTGAGATGTACCGGTTTGTGGGATACCGGAGGTGAAGGGTCCGCCTTACAGTGCGGCGGCTGCGCGGGAGACGGCCGGTACGGTGCGGAGCCCAGGTGCGTCAGGAGGGAGTGGGGCGGGATGACGGAGCGGGAGCCCGGACCGGTACGAGAGGTGGCGGAGGCGTGGGACGCGCTGGTGGCCGCGGCGCGGCGCACGGTGGCAGACGGGCTGGTGGTCGGCACGTCGGGGAACGTTTCGGTGCGCGCCGGCGGGCTGGTGCTCGTCACGCCCAGCGGCGTCCCCTACGACCGGCTCGGCCCTGCCGACCTGGTGGCCGTGGACCCGGCCGACGGGCGGCAGGTGGCCGGTGAGCTGAAGCCGACGAGCGAGCTGCCGATGCACCTCGCGGTGTACCGCCACACCAGTGCCGCCGCCATCGTCCACACCCACGCGGTGCACGCCACCGCAGTCTCCACACTGGTCCCCGAACTCCCGCCGGTGCACTACATGACCGCGGCCCTCGGGGGTACCGTCCGGGTTGCCTCATATGCGACGTACGGCAGCCAGGAGTTGGCCGACACCATGCTGCACGCGCTGCGCGGCCGCACGGGCGTACTGCTGCAGAACCACGGCACCCTCACCTACGGCGACACCCTCGACCAGGCGTACGACCGTACGGCGCAGCTGGAGTGGATGTGCCGGCTGTGGCTGACCGCCGCGTCCGTCCCCGGCCATACTCCGTCCCTGCTCTCCGAGGACCAGCTCGCCGAGGCGGGCGAGCGGCTGCGGGGGTACGGGCAGCGGGGCTGAGGCGGGCCGCGGGGGGCCGGGGCCGTCACCCGGCCGGAGCGGCCCACTGGCCAGGCGTCGCCCGGCTCCCCAGACTGGGGAGGGTGCGCCTGGGTACCGCGGCGGCAGCGGCCGTCTCCACCGTGATCGGTACCGGAGCGGCCGTGTTGGCGGCCGGCCGGTATGCCAGCGACGTCGCTCTGAAACCCGCCCCCGACCGGCCGTTCCCGGGCGACGGGCGGCTGACGGTGCACGCCACCACCGCGGACCGGGTCACGCTCACCCGCAGCCTGTCCGCGCTGCGGCCCGGCCGGTACGGCCTGACGGGCCGCAACTGCCACGCGGTCATCGGCCCGGTGTGCGACGACGAGCCGCACGCGGCCGACACCGTCGTCCGGCGCCTGGAGCGGATCACCCACGGAACCCTCGGCCGCGGCACCCGCCTGCGGCTGACCCCGCAGGTGCACATCGGCAGCCCCTCCGACGCGCTCGGCCTGGAGTGCGCGGACGTGGACGTGCCCGGCGAACTGGGCGCGCTGCCCACGTGGTTCGTGCCGGGCGAGCGGGAGACCTGGGTCATCGCCGTGCACGGCCTCGGCACGACACGGGAGCACCCCATGGTCGTGATGCCGTTCCTGCAACGCCATCACTTCCCGGTGCTGGCCCCGGCGTACCGCAACGACCTCGGCGCGCCGCGTACCACGGACGGCATCGGGCACCTCGGGGACACCGAGTGGCGCGACGTGGACGCGGTGATCCGGTACGCGCTGCGGTACGGCGCGCGCCGGGTGATCCTGCACGGCTGGTCCACGGGCGCGACGATGGCGCTGCACACCGCGGCGCACTCCGTGCTGCGCGACCGGATCGCCGGGCTGGTGCTGGACTCGCCGGTACTGGACTGGCGCGCGACGGTACGGGCGCTGGCGGCGGCCCACCGGGTGCCGCGCCCCGTGCTGCCGCTGGCCGTGCGGGCCGCCGAGGGGAGCACGGGGCTGCACTCCGACCGGCTGGCCGAGGCGCGCGACCCGGCGCTGCTCTCCGTACCGACGCTGATCTTCCACGGCCCGGGCGACACCATCGCCCCCTGGACGGCCTCCCGCCGCCTGAAGGCGGCCCGCCCCGACCTGGTCAGCCTGCACACCGTCAGCGACGCCCCGCACGGCGCCATGTGGAATGCGGAGCCGGAGGAGTACGAGGAGTCGCTGCGGCGGTTTCTGACGCCGCTGATGTAGCGGCCGCGTGCGCGCCGACCTGGCACGGAGGGGCCGAGGGGCTGGCACGGGGTGCCGCGGTGAGGGGGGCGATCATGGGCGGAACGGGCAGGAGCGGACCTTCCGAAGAACGCAATCCGCATTCCGATTGGGTTTTCGGGCCCACAAGAGCAAGACTGCTCCTGTGACGTCCCGTACTCCGCGCGACTCCCGGCTCCGCCTCGTCCCCAGACAACCGATCGCCGCCGCGCGCCGCGCGGTGAGCACCCGGACCGCCAGGCCCGCGACGCGGCCGCCCGAGGGCACTCCGCCGCCCGCGGAGCTGGCCCGGATGGCGCGCAGCGGACTGGCGGGCGCCGTCCGGGTGGCCCGCTGGGCCGACCGCGCGCGGGGCGAGGGCGTGGGCGCGTGCGCGGGCCCCGACGGCTCGCTCCCGGACGCCGCGGCCGAGGAGGCCGCCGCCGAACTGGATCTGACGCCGCAGCAGGTGCGGGCCGACTGGGACCGGGCCCGGCTGGCCGGACTCATCGAGCTGCACGGCGGAGAGGCCCGGCCGGGCTGGCGGCTGCGCGCCTGGGACCGCGACGACTCGGCGGCGCTGCGCGGCTGGGTCGCGCTCTTCGACGCCTGGTCACTGGCGCGCCCCGCCCCGAAGGCCGCCCGCCCCGGAGCGGTCGCCGAGGTGATCGAGGCGCTGCCCCAGGTCCTGTCGCTGCTGTACCTCTCCTCGGGCCCGGTCCAGCTGACCGACCTCCAGGAGCTCCTCGACCAACGCATCGCCGAACTCCGCACGGAACGGTGCGAGGTGCCGTACGAGGGGCCGTCGGAGGCCGGCTCGGTGGACGCGGGCCCGGGCCCGGTCGATGCGGGTCCGGTGGACGCGGCTGCCCGGGGCGCGGAGCCCGGCGCCCAAGAGGCGACCGGCACCGGCACTGCCCCGGATGCCGATGGCCAGGCCACTGAACATGCGCCCGACGCCGAGGTGTCGTCCGCCGAGCTGCTGGACTGGGCGCTGGGCGCGCTCGCCGCGGTCGGTGCGCTCGTCGTACGCGGCGAGAACGGCGCTCCCCGGGCGCGCGCGGCCGGGGACGCCGCCGTGCTGCTGCGGGGCGGCGAACCGGCCGGTGAGCGGCAGGCCCGGCTCACCCCGCTCGGCAGCTGGGCCGTGTGGGTCAAGCTGGAGCAGATCTGCGTGGCCGCGCAGAGCCCCGCCGGCAACATCGAGCAGTCCGCCGAGGCGATGCTGCGCGGCTGCGCGCGGCTCACCCCGGGACCCGCCCGCGCCGAGTACCGGGCGTGGCTGGCCGCGCGGTCGGCCGGCAGCGCCGTCGAGGAGCTGCTGGCGGTCGCCCGCGGCGACGACGCCCTGCTGCGCGGGCTCGCCTTCGAGGCGCTGCGCGCGGTCGGCGCACCGGCCGAGCCCGCCGTACGGGCCGCGGCCGACGAGCCCGCCCTGCGGCCCTACGCCCTGCTGTGGCTGGTCGAGCACGAGGGCGGCGACCCGGAGACCGCGCCGGACGTGCTCACCCGCGAGGAGTCCACCTGGCTGTGGGTGGACACCGCGGCGGCCGTCGCCGACCACGGCGAGAGCCGGCTGCTCGTACGGCACCTGGACTCCGCCGTGCAGGGCTCCGTGCCGCGCCTGCTGGAGGAAGTACGCGCCGTCGGGCATCCGCGCACCGTCCAGGTCCTCGTCGCGCTGGCCGCCGCGCACCCCGACCCGGCCCTGGCCAAGGCCGTCCGCCGCGCGGCCTTCCAGGTCCACACGGGCGGCGCCTGACGATTCCGGGCCCGGCGGCCGGGTGCGGGCGCCGGCCCCCCCCCGGGCCGGGGCGCGGCTCAGGCGTCCGCGTCCCTCGTCGACGGTGCGTACGTGCCGAAGCTCCAGACGTTTCCCTCCTTGTCGCGGGCCATGTAGTCACGGGAGCCGTAGTCCTGGTCGGTGGGTGGCATGAGGATCTCCGCACCGGCCGCGGCGGCCTGCTTGTGGTGCGCGTCGACGTCGTCGACGGCGACATAGACGCCGGTCGGCCCGGCGTCGCCCATCGCCTCGGCGAAGACGCCGCCGCGCCCCTTGGCGCCGATCATGACCGTGCCGTTGCCGTACGACAGCTCGGCGTGCAGCACAGTGCCGGACTCGTCCTCGTACAGCGCGCCCCTGGTGAAGCCGAAGGCGGTCGTCAGGAGCTCGATCGCGGCCTTGGGGTCGGCGTAGAGCAGCGTCGGGCAGATGGAGGGAGGCGGGGTGGCGGGCATGATCTCGGTCCCTTCGCGAGCCGGTGTGTCCTGACTCACACAAGTCTGCCAGCAGGGTCTGACAACGCCATCTGGCCTGGGAGTTCGCCCCTTCCGGCGGGCGCCCGGCGGGGGCGGCGGTGGCCGGGAAAACTGCTTGCACACCACCGTTAGACTGGCCCTATGGCAATTCTCCTTGTGCATTAGACGGCGCCGGTCCGTTGCGCTCCTCGTGGAGCGCGCCGCGTTGCGGCTTCTCCCGCCCGTCCGTTCCGCCGTCCACCCTGCCCTGGAGTCTTTCCCGTGATCACCGCCTCCGGCCTCGAGCTGCGCGCCGGCGCCCGAGTCCTCATCGAGTCCGCCTCTTTCCGTGTCGCCAAGGGCGACCGCATCGGCCTGGTCGGCCGCAACGGCGCGGGCAAGACCACCCTCACCAAGGTCCTGGCGGGCGAGGGCATCCCCGCCGCCGGCACGGTCACCCGTTCCGGCGAGGTCGGCTACCTCCCGCAGGACCCGCGCACCGGCGACCTGGACGTACTGGCCCGCGACCGCGTGCTCTCCGCGCGCGGCCTGGACGAGGTCCTGCGCAAGATGCGCGAGAACGAGGACCGGATGGCGGGCGGCAAGGGCGCCACCCGTGAGCGCGCGATGAAGAAGTACGAGCGCCTGGAGACGGAGTTCCTCACCAAGGGCGGGTACGCCGCCGAGGCGGAGGCCGCGACCATCTGCGCCAGCCTCGGCCTGCCCGACCGCGTCCTCGCCCAGCCGCTGCACACCCTCTCCGGTGGTCAGCGCCGCCGCGTCGAACTGGCCCGGATCCTCTTCTCGGACTCCGACACGCTCCTCCTGGACGAGCCGACCAACCACCTCGACGCCGACTCGATCGTCTGGCTGCGGGACTACCTCAAGACCTACCGCGGCGGCTTCATCGTCATCTCCCACGACGTGGACCTCGTCGAGACCGTCGTCAACAAGGTGTTCTACCTGGACGCCAACCGGTCCCAGATCGACGTCTACAACATGGGCTGGAAGCTGTACCAGCAGCAGCGCGAGGCCGACGAGAAGCGCCGCAAGCGCGAGCGCGCCAACGCCGAGAAGAAGGCCGCCGCGCTGAACTCCCAGGCGGACAAGATGCGCGCGAAGGCGACGAAGACCGTCGCCGCGCAGAACATGGCCCGCCGCGCCGAGAAGCTGCTCTCGGGCCTGGAGGAGGTGCGGCAGTCCGACAAGGTCGCCAAGCTGCGCTTCCCGAAGCCCGCCCCGTGCGGCAAGACCCCGCTCACCGCGGAGGGCCTGTCCAAGTCGTACGGCTCGCTGGAGATCTTCACCGACGTCGACCTGGCCATCGACAAGGGCTCCCGGGTGGTCATCCTCGGCCTCAACGGCGCCGGCAAGACGACCCTGCTGCGGCTGCTCGCGGGCGCCGAGAAGCCCGACACCGGCCAGGTCACCCCCGGTCACGGCCTCAAGCTCGGTTACTACGCGCAGGAGCACGAGACGCTCGACCCGGACCGCACGGTCCTGGAGAACATGCGCTCGGCGGCCCCGGACCTGGACCTCGTGGAGGTCCGCAAGACCCTCGGCTCCTTCCTGTTCTCCGGCGACGACGTGGACAAGCCCGCCGGCGTGCTCTCCGGCGGCGAGAAGACCCGGCTGGCGCTCGCCACCCTGGTCGTCTCCTCCGCCAACGTCCTCCTTCTGGACGAGCCCACCAACAACCTCGACCCGGCCAGCCGCGAGGAGATCCTCGGGGCGCTGCGCACGTACGAGGGCGCGGTGGTCCTGGTGACCCACGACGAGGGCGCCGTGGACGCCCTGGAGCCGGAGCGGATCATCATGCTGCCGGACGGCGTGGAGGACCTGTGGGGCCCGGATTACGCGGATCTGGTGGCGCTCGCCTGACCCCCCGCGGCGCTCCGCCACCGCGCTCGCCTGATCGCCCGCGGCGCCCGGCACCGCGCTCGCCCGGCCGCTCGCGGTGCCCGGCACCGCGCGGCACGGGCCGTAGGGCATCTTGATCAACGCGGTATGGATCATTCGGCCGACGGGTGATCCATCATCTGAGTGAGAACGGCTCGTACCCGGCGCGGCGCGCCGCACGGGTGGGGCCGGACGGCTACGGATTCCGCAGCACTTCGCCGCGTACCCCCTGACCTGGCCCTTCTTCGCACGCCTCGGCGCGGGTGGCCACGTAAGGCCCTTGGAATCGATTATTCCGAGCGGCCGTGCGCCGCCGCGCGCGCCAAACGATGTCCTACGGACCTTGCCGAATGGGTGGCCAGGACGGGCGTAAGGGGTGATCATGAGAGTCCAGAGCGCACTTCCCATGAGGAGGCACGGGTGGCCGAGACTCTGAAGAAGGGCAGCCGGGTGACCGGCGCCGCGCGCGAGAAGCTCGCGGCAGACCTGAAGAAGAAGTACGACTCCGGAGCGAGCATCCGGGCGCTGGCCGAGGAAACGGGCCGCTCCTACGGATTCGTGCACCGGATGCTCAGCGAATCCGGTGTGGTCCTGCGCGGTCGCGGCGGGGCCACGAGGGGCAAGAAGGCCGCCTCGGCGTGACCTGAGGCGGCCCGCGACTCCGAAGAGCCGACGGTGCCACCCGGTCGAAGAAGCCATCGACCGGGTGGTTACTGTTCAGTAGACTCACTGGCTACTGTTCAGTGGCCGACGGCCGACTCGGAGGCGCGCGATGAGTTCCCAGACCCTGCTCGACAAGGACGGTGTCCGGCTCACCGTTGACGACGCCGTCGCCACGGTGACCCTCACCAACCCTGCGAAGCGCAACGCGCAGTCGCCCGCCCTGTGGCGGGCCCTGGTCGAGGCGGGGCAGCAGCTGCCCGGGAGTGTGCGGGTCGTGGTGCTGCGCGGCGAGGGCCCATCCTTCTCCGCCGGCCTGGACCGGCAGGCATTCACTCCCGAGGGCTTCGCGGGCGAGCCGTCGTTCCTGGAGATGGGGCGCGGCCCGGAGCACGAGATGGACGCGCTGATCGCCGAGTACCAAGAGGCGTTCACGTGGTGGCGGCGGAACGACGTCGTGTCGGTCGCCGCTGTCCAGGGGCACGCCATCGGCGCCGGGTTCCAGCTCGCGCTCGCCTGCGACCTGCGGGTGTGCGCGCAGGACGTGCAGTTCGCCATGCGTGAGACGAGCCTTGGCCTGGTGCCGGACCTCACCGGCACCAAGCCGCTCGTCCATCTCGTGGGCTATGCCCGGGCGTTGGAGATCTGCGCCACCGGGCGGTACGTCCACGCGGACGAGGCCGAGCGTACGGGCCTCGCCAATCTCGTGGTGCCCGGCGACCAGCTCGACGGCGCCGTCACGGATCTCGCGGCGGCGCTGCTCGCCGCGCCCAGGGACGCCGTCATCGAGACCAAGGCCCTGCTGGCCGGGGCCGGGACGCGCTCGCTCGACGAGCAGCGCGCGGCGGAACGGGCGGCACAGGGCCGCCGCCTCCGCGACCTCGCGGGCGCGGGCGAGTAGGACACCGGTTCGCACGCCTGCCGCGGTGCGCCCGAGGAATAACGGGGGCGCGTGACAAGGGAGTACCCCTGCAGTGCTGCGCCGGGGCGTGCGACGGGCGAGTCCGCGTCGTTCCTCGCCCACTAGGCGTATCCCGGCGGCGCGATGCCCCGGTCCCGCCTACTGTGGGCCACGGAGCGGTGTCAGGCGTGCCGCTCCGTCCGCTCCTTCCGCGGAAAGGGACGATGCGATGAGCGACACCGCACAAGGCGGCCAGCCGCAGGGCGAGGGCGCCCGGAGGACCCTCGGGACCAAGCGCGGCGGCGGCGACCCGGCGACCCGGGGGCGCACGACCATCGCGGACGGCGTGGTCGAGAAGATCGCGGGCATGGCGGCCCGGGACGTCATGGGCGTCCACACGATGGGCAGCGGCTTCGCCCGCACGTTCGGCGCGGTACGCGACCGGGTGCCCGGCGGCCGGTCCGTCACGCGCGGCGTGAAGGCCGAGGTCGGCGAGGTGCAGACGGCGCTGGACCTGGAGATCGTCGTCGAGTACGGCGTGGCGATCGGCGAGGTGGCCAGGGCGGTACGGGAGAACGTCATCGCGGCGGTCGAGCGGATGGCGGGCCTGGAGGTCGTCGAGGTCAACATCGCGGTCAGCGACGTCAAGCTGCCGGACGAAGTGGACGAGGAAGAAGAGGAGCCCAGGCTCCAGTAGTAGCCCGAAAGCAGTAACAGCCCGATAGCAGTTACGGCCCGACAAGGGAGTGCACGATGAGCATGGCCGTGGCCGGTCTGTTGGCCGGCATGGCGCTGGGCTTCGCCGGGTACTTCGGCGGGTTCGGTGCCTTCTTGCTGGTGGCGGCGCTGGGCGCGGTCGGCTTCGTGGCCGGGCGGTTCCTGGACGGGGACCTGGAGCCGGGCGACTTCTTCCGCCGCGCCGGCGGCCGCGAACGCGACGCCCGGCGGCGGTGAGGCGTGGCCGGACCGACCCCGCAGCCCGCCGTCCCGCCGGGACAGCGCGGCGCGACACGGGTCGCCGACCGGGTGGTCGCGAAGATCGCGGCCCAGGCGGCACGGGAGGCGCTGCGGCGCGGACCGGAAGGGGTGCCGGGGGAGGTCAGCGGCGCGCACGCCGCCGACGTCCCGTATCCCCAGGATCCGCAGAACGGCACAGCTCAGAGCGACACCCCGCAGAGCGACACCCGTCCCCGCGACGTCCGTCCCGATGACGCCCGTGCCACCGTCGTGGTGCGGCGGCACAACAGTCAGGACACCCTCGGCGAGGCGCACGTCCGGATCTCCGTCGAGCTCGGCTATCCCTGCGACATCGGCGCGGAGTGCGGTGCCGTGCGTCGGCAAGTGACCGAACGGGTATGGGCGTTGGCGGGCATGACGGTGCCCGAGGTGGCGGTGCGGGTGACGCGCCTGCACTCGCCGCAGCTCAAGCGGGCCGGGCAGGGGAGAGTGCGATGAGACGTACGGCGACCTGTGCGACGGGGCGCGCGACATGAGCGAGCCGGAGACGACGCGGCGGCTCCCGACGCTGGAGAAGACACCGGACGGCCCCGGGGGCCCGGACGGGCCCGAGCAGTCGGCGTCCGCCGCCGCGTACACCTCCGGCGCCGCCGGTGGCCGGGCCGGACGCTTCTGGTCCGCCCGGCGGGTGCCGGCCGCGCTGGTGGCGCTGGTACTGCTCGCGGTGGCCGGGCTCTTCCTGTACGACGTGGCCGCGGTGCGGGCCGGGGAGCCGGCGATGGCCTGGCGCCGGTGGCTCGCCGACGAGCTGGCGACCCGCCGCGTGGACAGCCCCTGGGTGCTGGCCGCGGCGGCGCTCGCCGCGGCCCTGGGTCTCTGGCTGATCGTGCTCGCGGTGACGCCCGGGCTGCGCGGCGTCCTGACGATGCGGCCCGCGACGCCCGGGATACGGGCCGGGCTGGACCGCCCGGCCGCCGCGCTGGTGCTGCGCGACCGCGTCATGGAGGTGGCGGGCGTGCAGTCCGTACGGATCACGGTCTCGCGCCGCCGGGTGCGGGCGCGCGCGGTCGCGCACTTCCGCGAGCTGGACGAGGTGCGTGGTGACGTGGACGCCGCGCTCGCCGAGGGCCTGGACCGGCTCGGCCTCGCCCGGCCGCTCGCCCTGTCCGTCCACGTACGCCGTCCGGGGAAGAGGTGAGCGGTGCCGATGCGTCAGGTACGGCGGGCGGTCAACCGTGTACTGCTCGGGCTGACCGGGCTGGTGCTGCTGGGCGCCGGCGGGCTGGTGCTGTTCGGCGGCGCGCTGCCGCGGGAGTGGCACTCCGGACTGCCGGACGGGTGGCCGTGGGCCGCGCCCGGTGACGTGCTGCTGCCCGCGGCCGAGCGCACGCGCTGGACGGGTACGGGCTGGTGGTGGCCGGTGGTGCTCGGCGCGCTCGGCGTCCTGGTACTGCTCGCCCTCTGGTGGCTGCTGACCCAGTTCCGCGGCCGCCGGCTGCGCGAGGTCCTCGTCGACACCGGGGACGGCGAGGGCGCACTGCTGCGCGGGCGCGCCCTGGAAGACGTCCTCGCGGCCGAGGCGGCGAGCGCGGACGGGGTGCACAGGGCCGTCGCGCACCTGACGGGACGGCGCCGCGAGCCCCGCGTACGGGTCCGGCTCCTGCTGGAACCGCACGCGGACCCGGCCGGCGCGGTGGACCTCCTCGGCACGCAGGCGGTGGCGCACGCCCGCGAGTCGACGGGCCTGCCGGAACTCCCGGCGGAGGTCAGGCTGCGGGCCGTACGGCACCGGGCCGAACGGGTCAGCTGAGACCGGGAGCGCCGCCCGGGGAGCTCAGAAGCCGTGCCGCGCCCCGCCGTCGATGGGCAGCATGACGCCGTTGACGTACGAAGCGGCGGGGGAGAGCAGGAAGGCGGCGGTGCGGCCGAATTCCTCCGGGGTGCCGTAGCGGCGCAGCGGGATCGTCGCGGCGTTGCGGGCGCGGGACGCCTCCGCGTCGCCCGACAGCTCGTCCAGCTGCTGCATCCGGTCGGTGGCGATGCGGCCGGGGAGGACGCCGAGGACGCGGATGCCCTGCGGGCCCAGCTCGACGGAGAGCGACTTGGCGAAGCCGGCCAGGCCGGGGCGGAGCCCGTTGGAGATGGTCAGGCCGTGGATCGGCTCGTGGACGGAGCCGGAGAGGACGAAGCCGATCACGCCGCCCTCGCCGAGCGCCTGGGCGGCCGTGCGGGCCATCCGGACCGCGCCGAGGAAGACCGAGTCGAACGCGGCCTGCCACTGTTCGTCGGTGTTGGAGGCGGCGCTGCCCGGGGGCGGGCCGCCGACGCTGATGAGGATGCCGTCCAGGCCGCCGAAGCGGTCGCGGGCGGCGTCCACCAGGCGCTGGGCCGCGGCCGGGTCGGCGTTGTCCGCGCCGACGCCGTGGGCGCGCGGGCCGAGCTGCTTCGCGGCCTCGGTGGCCGCCTCTTCCGTACGCCCGCTGATCACGACGTTCGCGCCGTCGGCGACGAGCGCGGCGGCGGTGGCGTTGCCCAGTCCGCGGGTCGCGCCGGTGACGATGTACGTACGGTCGGTGAGTCCAAGGTCCATGGGGTCAGTCTGCCTTGAGCATCCCCGCCAGCGTGAAGGCGGTCCCGATCAGGCCGACGTGGCTGAACGCCTGCGGGAAGTTGCCGAGCTGGCAGCCGGTCGCCGGGTCGTACTCCTCGGCCAGCAGCCCGAGGTCGGTGCGGAGTTCGAGGAGGCGGTCGAAGAGCTCGCGGGCCTCCTTCTTCCGCCCGGTGAGGTGCAGCGCGTCGGCGAGCCAGAAGGAGCACACCAGGAAGGTGCCCTCCTGGCCCGGCAGCCCGTCGGTCTTGTGGTGGGGCCCGTCGGCCCGCCGCGTGCTGTACCGGTGCACCAGGCCGTTGTGCGTCAGCTCCCGTTGGACCGCGTCGACCGTGCCGATGACGCGGGGGTCGTCGCCCGGCAGGAAGCCGACGCGCGGGATGAGGAGCGTCGCCGCGTCCAGCTCCTCCGAGCCGTAGTACTGGGTGAACGTCCCGCGCTCGGGGTCGTACCCCTTCTCGCAGACCTCGCGGTGCACCTCGTCCCGCATCGCGCGCCAGACGTCGAGGTCCGCCTTCAGATGCGGGTGCGCCTCGGCGGTGCGGATGGCGCGGTCGGCGGCGACCCAGGCCATGACCTTGGAGTGCACGAAGTGCCGGCGCGGGCCGCGCACCTCCCACAGCCCCTCGTCCGGCTCCTGCCAGTTCTTCTTCAGGAAGGCGAGCAGCGCGCGCTGGATGTTCCAGGCGTGCGGCTTGTCGGGCATCCCGGCGGCCTGAGCGAGGTAGAGGGAGTCCAGGACCTCGCCGTAGACGTCGAGCTGGAGCTGTTCGACGGCGGCGTTGCCGATACGGACGGGGCTGGAGCCGGAGTAGCCAGCCAGCCAGGGCAGCTCCGCCTCCGGGAGCCGCCGCTCGCCCGCCAGTCCGTACATGATCTGCAGGTCGGCGGGGGAGCCGGCCACCGCGCGCAGCAGCCAGTCGCGCCAGGCCACGGCCTCCTCGGTGTACCCGGCGGAGAGCAGCGCGTTGAGGGTGAGGGTGGCGTCGCGCAGCCAGCAGTAGCGGTAGTCCCAGTTGCGGACGCCGCCGATCTCCTCGGGCAGCGAGGTGGTGGGGGCCGCGACGATGCCGCCGGTGGGCGCGTACGTCAGCGCCTTGAGCGTGATCAGGGAGCGGACGACGGCATCGCGGTGCGGCCCGTCGTACGAGCAGTGCGCCGCCCACTCCTTCCAGTCGTCCAGCGTGCACTGCAGCGACTCGTACGGGTCGATGCGGCGGGGGCGCGGCTCGTGGGAGGGGTGCCAGGTGAGGACGAAGGCGACCTGCTCGCCGGCCTCGACGGTGAAGTCGGAGCGGGTACTGAAGCCCTGGCCGTACGTCGTCACCTCGGGCACGGCGCGCAGCCATACGGAGTCGGGCCCGGCGACGGCGACCCGGCAGTCCCCGACGTGCCGGACCCAGGGGACGGCGCGTCCGTAGTCGAAGCGCAGCCGCAGGACGCCGCGCATCTCGACGCTGCCCTCCAGGCCCTCGACGAGACGGACGACATCGGGGGCGCGGTCGCGCTGCGGCATGAAATCCGTGACGCGCACGCGGCCGGTGTCGGTCGTCCAGACGGTGTCCAGGACGAGCGAGTCGCCCCGGTAGGACCGCTCGCCGTGGGCGCGGTGGTCGGCGGGGGCGAGCCGCCAGTGGCCGTTGTCGCGGTTGCCCAGCAGGGCGGCGAAGCAGGCGGCGGAGTCGAAGCGGGGCAGGCACAGCCAGTCGATGGAGCCGTCGCGGCCGACGAGCCCGGCGGTCTGCAGGTCCCCGATGAGCGCGTAGTCCTCGATAGGTGGATGCACGCTGTGACGACTGCCCGGAGGGGGCGGGGGCTATGCGGGGGTCAGTCCTTGGCCGCGGCTGCGGGGGTGGCCGGTTCGGCCGGTTCCGCGGGTGTGCCGGCGGTCTCCGAGGCGGCGGCAGCGGCGCGGTCCCGGCGTTCTCGGCGTACGAGGATCACCCAGCCGACCGGTACGGCAGCGGCGAACAGCCACCACTGGATGGCGTACGCCATGTGCGGGCCGATGCTGTCGTGGTCCGGTTCGGGGACCAGCTCGGGCTTGCCGCTCTTGGGCTCCGGCGCGGTCTGCTCGATGTAGCCGCCGAGCACCGGGCGGTGCAGCCGCTCGGCCGCCTGCTTGCTGTTGATCAGCATGACCTGGCGGTCGGGCAGCCCCTTGGTGTCCTTGATCCCGCTCTCGGCGGTGGTCTCGTCGGGGATCGCCCGGCCGGTGACGGTGACCGTGCCCATCGGCGCCGGGGGCACGTCGGGGAAGGTGGTGAGCGCGCCGCCGCTGGGCGCGATCCAGCCGCGGTTGACCAGGACGGTTGCGCCGCTGGTCAGGCGCAGCGGGGTGAGGACGTAGTAGCCGATGGTCTGCTCGTCGGCGGCGGTGCGGTTGCGCACCACGACCTCGCCCTTGGTGTCGTACTGCCCCGTGGCCTTCACCGGGTGCCAGCGGTCCGCCTCCGGCAGGTCGCGCCCCGGCTTCGCGAGATCGGTGACCGGTACCGGCTTCGCGTCCAGCGCCTTGGCGATCTGGGCGTTCTGCGCCACCTTGTGCTCATGGCGGTGCAGCTGCCAGTAGCCCAGCTTGACCATGACGGGGATCAGGACGAGGCCCACGAGGGTGAGGATCACCCACTGCCGGGACAACAGGAAGCGGTACACGTCATTGACGGTACCTGTCAGGCTTTGGGTGGCGACGCCCGGGTCTCAGACTCGGTCGACGATGCCCACCATCCCCTCCGCGCGGGCGCAGTGGGCGCAGCAGAACCAGCGGCCCTCGGCCTCGACGCCGTGGCCGATCACCTGGCACCGGCAGTGCTCACAGATGGGCGCCATGCGGTGGATGGCGCAGGAGAAGCAGTCGAAGACGTGCACGGCGCCTTGCGCGTGCACCTCGAACGTCATGCCGTAGTCGTTTCCGCAGACTTCGCATCGTGCCATGCGCCCAGGGTGGGGCGCGGTTTTCCGACGGGCCAGGCCCGGGGCGGGTGTGTTGCCCTCGTTCACCCGGCTGCCGCGTCGTTGTGGTTGCTCGCGCAGTTCCCCGCGCCCCTTACGGGGCGCGGCCCCTTACTTGGGCTGGGCTGGGAGTACGTCCTGCAGGAGCTGCATGAAGGCGGGCTCGTCTATGACCGGGGTGCCGAAGGTGCGGGCCTTGGTGGTTTTGGAGGTGGGGGAGTCGGGGTCGTTGGTGACGAGGAGGCTGGTCAGGCGGGAGACGCTGGTCGCGACGTGCAGGCCGGCCTCGATCGCGCGGTCCTCCAGCAGCTCGCGGTCCACGGAGGTGTCGCCGGAGAAGGCGACCCGCATGCCCTGGATGAGCCGGCCACCCGCTTCGTACCGCCCCGGGTTCGGATACGGGCAGGCCGGGCGCTTGCGGGAGGGGCGCCAGGTCGTCGTCGGGCGGTACCCCGCGCCGTATCCGGAGCGCTGCGCGGGCGGGCGCGGTGCGTCGGTCCACTCGGTCAGCGGCTGGCAGGCCAGCAGCGGCAGCCGGAGGTTCTCCCGGGCGGCGCGGAGGAGGCTCGGCCGGAACGCCTCGGCGAGCACCCGGGCGTCGTCCAGCGCGTGGTGCGCGTGCTCCTGCACGACGCCGTAGTGCGCCGCGAGGGACTCCAGCTTGTGGTTGGGGAGGGGGAGCCGCAGCTCCTTGGAGAGGGCGATCGTGCACAGGCGCTGGCGGACCGGCGCCTCGGCCTTCGCGCGGGCGTACTCGCGGGCGATCATCGACCAGTCGAACATCGCGTTGTGCGCGACGAGGACGCGGCCCTCCAGACGCCGGGACAGCTCGGGGACGATCTCCGGGAAGAGCGGGGCGCCCGCCAGCACCTCGGTCGTGAGGCCGTGGATCCAGACCGGGCCGGGGTCGCGCTCGGGGTTGACGAGGGTGTACCAGCGGTCCTGGACCTCGCCGCGGGCGTCCAGTTGATACACGGCGGCAGAGATGATCCGGTCGTCGCGGGCCAGGCCGGTGGTCTCCACGTCGACCACCGCATACCCCTGCGGGTACGCGGTGGGCCAGTCGGCCTGTTCCTCCTGCGGGGCCGGCTGCCGCACGATCTCCGGGGAGAGCGGGCGGTCGGCTGCCGTGCGGTCTTCGAGCATGGTCCATGAGGATACGGGCCGGCACTGACAGCGATGCCCTGCGGGGGCGTACGGATGCGCGCTTGGGGATGATTCGGACATCGCGCGCCCCGTGCGCCCGAGCCCCTGAAAGTGCGTCAGTTCCCTGGTGCCTCCACGCCATGACCGACGCACGTCTCTTTACCTCTTGCGGTGTCGCGCTGTAACCCTGTTCCAGCACGGGCACGACACGTACGCGCACCACCTCGAACGCTTCCTTCCGGACCGACCGAGGAGCCGCGATGACGGACCCGACCGACCCGTACCTGATCATCTCCGCCGACTGCCACGCCGGGCTGCCCGCCGAGCGGTACCGGCCCTATCTGGAGGCCGGGCACCACCGGGCCTTCGAGGACTTTCTCGGGCAGCGGGACGCCCGGCGCGCCCGTACGGCACGGCGCGGCATACGGACCGAGACCTCCGCCATGAAGTGGCACGAGGACAACGAGGAAGGGCTGCGCGGCGGCTGGGACGCCGCACGGCGCGCCAAGGAGCTGGACGGCGACGGGGTGGCCGCCGAGGTCGTACTGCCCGACACGGACCCCGTGGACGGCGGCGTCGCTGCGCCCTTCGGGGCGGGCCTGGACGCGCCCGAAGGGCAGGACCCCGAACTGGGCATGGCGGGTGCCCGGGCGTACAACCGCTGGCTCGCGGAGTTCTGTGCCACCGACCCGGAGCGGCACTGCGGGGTCGCCGTGCTGCCGCTCGCGGTCGGCGAGGCGGAAGAGGTGGACGAGGTGGTCGCGGAGGTCCACCGGGCCCGTGAGTCCGGGCTGGGCGCGCTGCTGATCCCGGCGACATGGGCCGACGGGGCGCCGTTCCACGACCGCCGGTACGACCCCGTCTGGGCGGCCGCCGCCGAGACCGCGATGCCCGTCCTCACGTACCCGGGGGCCGCGCCCCGCCACGAGTACGGCGGCCACCTCGGCATCGAGCTGTCCGAGGCCGCCTGGTGGCCGGCCCGCCCGCTGTGGTTCCTGCTGTGGTCCGGGGCCTTTGAACGCCACCCGGGGCTGCGCTTCGGGGTCGCCGGGGCCGGCTGCTGGTGGCTGCCGAACCTGCTGTGGCACATGGACCGGCTCTACCTCGGCGCGCGCGGCGGCAAGAAGCGCTCCCCGTTCGCCGCGCTGAAGCGGTCCCCGCACGAGTACCTCGACCGTCAGGTCTTCGTGTGCGCCGCCGCGCCGCAGCGCCGCGAGCTGGCGCAGCGCTACGAGATCGGCGTGGACAACATCCTGTGGGGCTCCGACTTCCCGCACCCGGAGGGCACTTGGCCGCACACGGGGGAGTGGCTGCGCCGGGCCTTCCACGACATCCCGGTGGGGGAGACCCGCCGGATGCTGGGCGAGTCGGCCGCGGAGGTCTTCGGCTTCGACAAGCGGCGGCTCGCGCCGCTCGCGCGCCGCATCGGGCCGACCCCGGACGACCTGGGGCAGCCGCGCAATCAGGCGCCCGTCGAGGCGTCCTGGCGGCGCGCCCGGGAGACCGGCCGGCACTGGCTGACCGGCTTCGACTTCCCGTTCGTGGGGGTGGGGGAGTGACGCGGGCCCCGACCCCGCGAGCGTACCGCCGGTAACATTTGTTGGTACTCGTTGGTAACAACCTCTGGCCGAGCCCCTGTACGCCGTTCTATGGTGCCCGCATGCCGCACCTGCCCGATGTCGTGTTGTGGTCCATACCGGCCTTCGTCCTGCTCACCGTCCTGGAGATGGTGAGCTACCGGCTGCACCCGGACGAGGACGCCGCCGGATACGAGACGAAGGACGCCGCCACCAGCATCGGCATGGGGCTCGGCAGCCTGGTCTTCGACGCGCTGTGGAAGATCCCGATCGTCGCGATCTACGCGGCGGTCTACGAGCTGACGCCGCTGCGCATCCCTGTGCTGTGGTGGACGCTGCCCCTGATGCTGCTCGCGCAGGACTTCTTCTACTACTGGTCGCACCGCGGCCACCACGTCATCCGGATCCTGTGGGCCTGTCACGTTGTGCACCACTCCAGCCGGAAGTTCAACCTCACCACCGCGCTCCGCCAGCCCTGGACCACCTGGACGGTGTGGCCGTTCTACGTACCGATGATCGCGCTCGGCGTGCACCCGGCGGCCGTCGCCTTCTGCTCCTCGGCGAACCTCGTGTACCAGTTCTGGGTGCACACCGAGCGGGTCGGCAAGCTGCCGCGCCCCTTCGAGTACGTGCTGAACACGCCCTCCCACCACCGCGTCCACCACGCCTCCCAAGGCGGCTACCTGGACCGGAACTTCGGCGGCATCCTGATCATCTGGGACCGGCTGTTCGGCTCCTTCGTACCGGAGACCGAGCGGCCCGTCTTTGGACTCACGAAGAACATCGACACCTTCAACCCGCTGCGGGTCGCCACGCACGAGTACGCGGCCATCGCGCGCGATGTACGGGCCGCGGGCAGCTGGAGCGAGCGCGCGGGGCGGATCTTCCGGGGGCCCGGCTGGCAGCCCGCACGGAGCGGCGAGGCCGCCTCCCGGGTGCCGGGCACCGAGACCTCCGCCGCATGAGCCGCGGCACCGCGGCGCGCGCTCTCCTCGCCGCCTTCGGGCTGCTGGCCGCCGTCCACCTCGGGGCGCTGCTCGTTGGGGCCGGGACGGTGGAGGTAGCGACCAAGCCGGCGCTGATGCCGGTCCTCGCCGCCTACGTACTCGCGCGCGGCGGCCCCGTACTGCTCGCCGCCGCGCTGCTCTTCGGGTGCGGCGGGGACACGCTCCTTCAGGTGGGCGGCGACACCGCCTTCCTTGTGGGGATGGCGTCCTTCGGGGCCGGACACGTCTGCTATCTGGTGCTGTTCGTACGGCGGGGAGCTGCGCCGGAGTGGGGCCACCGGTGGCTGCTCGCCGCGGCTGCCGCGTACGCCGTTGCCTGGCTCGGCACCGTCGCGCTGCTGTGGCCGGATCTGACGGCCGATCTGCGCGGGCCGGTCGCCGGGTACAGCCTGCTGCTCACCGCGACGGCGTACGGCGCGCTGCGGGCCGGGCCGCGTGCTCTGCTCGGCGGCCTGCTCTTCCTGGCCTCCGACACCCTCATCGCGAGCGGCCTCGCGCACTGGCCGCAGCCGCCAGCGCCGCAGTTCTGCATCATGCTGACCTACCTCGCGGCCCAGTGGCTGCTCGCTGACGGGTCGCTGCGCCGGACCGCCACCGCGGCCCGGCGCAGCTCACCTCACTCCTTGACCGCGTCCAGCGCGTCCACGATCCCGTAGCCGTAGTGGCCGTTGACGTGCGGAGTACCGGTGCACGTCGCGTCACCCTGGGGGCAGCCCGGGTTGTCGGCGTCCTTCTTCAGCAGCCACTGGATCTCCTGCGGGCTGCTCGTCGGGTGCGCGCTCTTCACCAGCGCCGCGACGCCCGCCACGTGGGGCGAGGCCATCGAGGTGCCCGCCAGGTAGGCCCAGTCGCCGCCCGGCATGGTGGAGAGGATGTTGCCGTTCTTGGCGGGGAGTTCGGGGACCTGCCGGCTGTCGCCGCCCGGCGCGGCCACGTCGATCACGCCGTTGCCGTAGTTGGAGTAGTACGACTTGAGCTTCTTCACGCCGGTCGCGGCGACCGTGACCGTGCCCGGGAGCTGGGTGGGCACGTCCCAGCACTTGGCCGGGTCGATCTTCCGCTCCACCGGAGTGGTGTCGTTCGGGCTCGACTTGTCGGTCAGTTCCTTCGCCGCCAGGTCGAGGTTGGAGTTGCCGGCCGCGGCGACGTTGATCGCGCCCTTGCGCTCGGCGTACTTGGCCGCCCGGCCCACCGCGTCGACGATCGCACCCTGGTCGGGGTCGTCCTTGCAGTTGAACATCCACGGGTCGACGTAGTAGCTGTTGTTGGTGACCTCGACGCCGTGGTCGGCCGCGAAGACGAAGGCGCAGACCACGCTCTCGGCGTAGAAGAGGCTGGTCTCGGGCTCGCTGACCTTGATGGAGGAGACCTTCACGTTCGGCGCGACGCCGGCCATGCCGACTCCGTTGCGCGCGGCGGCGATGGTGCCCGCGACGTGCGTACCGTGGTAGTCGTCGGTGGCGCTCCACGGGCGCCAGGAACCGGCGGTGGTGTCGGCCACGCCGCCCACGCAGTTGGCGGACTGCTGCGCGGAGAAGTTGGGCTTCAGGTCCGGGTGGGTGTCGTCCACGCCGGTGTCGATGACCGCGACGGTGACCTTCTTGCTGCCCGGGTTCACCTTCGCGGCCTGGTCGGCCTTGATGGCGGGCAGATCCCACTGGAGGGACTCCAGGGGCTCCTCGCCGGCCGCCTTGGCCTTGGCGCCGGCCAGCTTCGCGGCCTTGCTCAGATCGGCCTTCTGCGGCTTTCCGATGTCGGTGGTGCCGGAGGGCTTCAGGGGGGCGGTGCGGGAGGCGCCGGCCGACTGGACGCCGCGCACCGTGCGTATCGTCTCGGCGAACTTCGGGTTCGCGGAGTGGACGACGATCACGCCTATCTTCTCGTGGGCGACGACGATCTTGCCGCCGGCCGCGCGTATCGCCTTGCCGACCTCGGTCATCGACGCCTTGCCCGGCGTGGCGTTGACGACGTACGAGAGCAGCGGGCCGTCGGTGGTGACCGTGGCCCGGGCCTCCTGGGGAGCGGCGGTCGCCGCCTGCGGGAGGAAGCCGAGGGAGGCGACGAGGGCCAGTCCGACCGGTACGGCGAGTGCGCGCACCCGTCTGGATCTCAGATGTGCCATGGGTACTCCACATCATCTTTGACCGCTCGCGGGCAGGTCGCGCGCGAGCCGGTTCCGTGACGAGTGAAGCTAACCGTGATCACCCGGACAGTTCAACGGTCGGCAGCCAAAACCCGCCTGTCGGCGGGGGAAAACCCGTCAACTTCCGCAGGAGCGGGGTCCGTCAACCACACCGGGACGGCGCAGCGTCCCGAAGCTCAGCAGCGGCAGCGCGATCCGCCGGCCGTCCCAGCGGCGGGCAACGGCGCAGGTCGGGCGGGGTGGCGCGGGCGGGGCGAGGGCGACGGGGGAGGACAACCGCACGGCGCCGTACGGGAGTCGGCCCGGTCCTGGTGGCTGCCGGGGCGGCGAAGGCGTCACACCCGGACAACGATCCGGCGCGGCAGCAGTGGCGGTCGTACCCCCCGATTTCCTGCGGATTTCAGGGCCTGCCCCCTGTCGGAAGGCGGCCGTGCCCCTCTAGCATGCGTGATCCGGATCACTGATCTGAACTTTATGTCGCCTACGGAACGCCCTGCAGATTGTGCGACTTGTGCGACAGAACTCGCCAGGAATTGCCAGCACCGTGAGAAATCAGGAGACCGCGTGAGCACCGCCGCCCAGCCGCCCGAGGACCCCGGGCCGCACGAGGAGCACGAGGCGCAGCACGACGCGCCCCAGGAGGCACGAGACTTCACCGAGGTGCAGTCCGGCGCGGAGTTCACCGAACTGCGCCGCTCCTACCGCTCGTTCGCCTTCCCGCTGACCGTCGCCTTCGTCCTCTGGTACCTGCTGTACGTGCTGCTCAGCAACTACGCGGGCGGCTTCATGGGCACCAAGGTCCTCGGCAACATCAACGTCGCGTTCGTCCTCGGTATCGCCCAGTTCGTGACGACGTTCCTCATCGCCTGGTGGTACTCGCGGCACGCCGCCGCGAAGCTCGACCCCAAGGCCGAGGCGATCAAGAACCGCCTGGAGGGCGACGCATGAGCCACCTGACCTTCCAGCTCGCCGCCGAGGGCGCCTCCCAGCACCGGCCGCTGATCATCACGCTCTTCGCGGTCTTCGTCGCCGCCACCCTCGGCATCACCGTGTGGGCGGGGCGGCAGACCAAGGGCGCCGAGGACTTCTACGCCGGCGGCCGGCAGTTCTCCGGCTTCCAGAACGGCCTGGCCATCTCCGGCGACTACATGTCCGCCGCGTCCTTCCTCGGTATCGCGGGCGCCATCGCGCTCTTCGGATACGACGGCTTCCTGTACTCCATCGGCTTCCTCGTCGCCTGGCTGGTCGCGCTGCTGCTGGTCGCCGAGCCGCTGCGGAACTCCGGCCGTTTCACGATGGGCGACGTCCTCGTGTACCGGATGCGGCAGCGCCCGGTGCGCACTGCGGCGGGCGTCTCCACCATCATCGTCTCGATCTTCTACCTGCTGGCGCAGATGGCGGGCGCGGGCGCGCTCGTCACGCTGCTCCTCGGGATCACCAGCGAGGCCGGCAAGATCCTCGTCGTCATCCTCGTCGGCATCGTGATGATCCTGTACGTCTCCATCGGTGGCATGAAGGGCACCACCTGGGTGCAGATGGTCAAGGCCGTCCTGCTGATCGCGGGCACCCTGCTGATCACGTTCCTGGTGATGCTCAAGTTCGACTTCAACATCTCCACTCTGCTCGGCGAGGCCGCCAAGGAGAGCGGCAAGGGCGCGGCCTTCCTGGAGCCGGGCCTGAAGTACGGCGTCAGCGCCACCTCGAAGATCGACTTCATCTCACTGGGCATCGCCCTGGTCCTCGGCACCGCGGGCCTGCCGCACATCCTGATCCGCTTCTACACCGTGCCCACGGCCAAGGCCGCCCGTAAGTCCGTGAACTGGGCCATCGGCATCATCGGCGTCTTCTACCTGATGACCATCGCGCTCGGCTTCGGCGCCGCAGCGCTCATCAAGCCAAAGACGATCACCGATTCCAACCCGGCGGGCAACACCGCGGCACCGCTCCTCGCCCAGGAGATCGGCGGCGGCGCCGACTCCACCGGCGGCGCCATCCTGCTCGCCGTGATCTCGGCGGTCGCCTTCGCCACCATCCTCGCCGTGGTCGCCGGCCTCACCCTCGCCTCGTCCTCGTCCTTCGCGCACGACCTGTACGTCAACGTGATCAAGAAGGGCAAGGCGTCGGAGAAGGACGAGGTGCGCGCCGCGCGCTGGGCCACCGTCGGCATCGGCGCCGTCGCGATCATCCTCGGCGTCTTCGCGCGCGGCCTGAACGTCGCGGGCCTGGTCGCCCTCGCCTTCGCGGTCGCCGCCTCCGCCAACCTGCCCACGATCCTCTACAGCCTCTTCTGGAAGCGCTTCACCACCTCCGGAGCGCTGTGGTCGATCTACGGCGGCCTGGCCTCCTCGGTCCTCCTCGTGCTCTTCTCGCCGGTCGTCTCCGGCAAGGAGACCTCGATGTTCCCCGGCGTGGACTTCCACTTCTTCCCGCTGGAGAACCCGGGCCTGATCTCCATCCCGCTGGGCTTCCTGCTCGGCTGGCTCGGGTCCCTGCTCTCCAAGGAGGAGCCGGACGTCCGCAAGTACGCCGAGCTGGAGGTCCGGTCCCTGACCGGCACCGGAGCGCACTGACCGCCCGATCCCGCAGGCGGAGCGCCGGCCGCGTCGTAGATCCCTACGACGCGGCCGGTCCCGCATCGTGACATCGGATCCGTGCTCGTTGTCGGACCCATCGCGTAGGCTCGACAACAACTGATCCGCCACCGGGGGAGGGGGCCTCGTGCTCATCGACACATACGGGCGAGTAGCCACCGACCTGCGGGTTTCGCTGACCGACCGGTGCAACCTGCGGTGCACGTACTGCATGCCCGAAGAAGGCCTGCAGTGGCTGGCCAAGCCCGATCTGCTCACGGACGACGAAATCGTCCGCCTCATCCGCATCGCCGTCACCGACCTCGGCATCGAAGAGGTCCGCTTCACCGGCGGCGAGCCGCTGCTCCGCCCCGGCCTCGTCGGCATCGTCGAGCGCGTCGCGGCCCTGGAGCCGCGCCCGCAGATGTCCCTGACCACCAACGGCATCGGCCTGGAGCGCACCGCCACCGCGCTGCGCGACGCCGGCCTGGACCGGGTCAATGTCTCGCTGGACACCCTGCGCCCGGACGTCTTCCAGACCCTGACCCGCCGCAAGCGCCACGAGGACGTACTGCGGGGCCTGGAAGCCGCCCGCGCCGCAGGCCTCACCCCCGTCAAGGTCAATTCGGTGCTCATGCCGGGGCTGAACGACGACGAGGCCCCCGACCTCCTCGCCTGGGCGGTGGAGCACGACTACGAGCTCCGCTTCATCGAGCAGATGCCGCTCGATGCCCAGCACGGCTGGAAGCGCGAGGGCATGATCACCGCGGGCGACATCCTCGCCTCGCTGCGTACTCGCTTCACGCTGACCCCCGAGGACGAGGGGGCGCGCGGCTCCGCGCCCGCCGAGCGCTGGCTCGTCGACGGCGGGCCGCAGCGCGTCGGCGTCATCGCCTCGGTCACCCGCCCCTTCTGCCGTGCCTGCGACCGGACCCGGCTGACGGCCGACGGCCAGGTGCGGACGTGCCTGTTCGCCACGGAGGAGACGGACCTGCGGGCCGCGCTGCGCTCGGACGCGGGGGACGAAGAGATCGCGCGCATATGGAAGCTCGCGATGTGGGGCAAGAAGGCGGGCTCGGGCCTGGACGACCCGAGCTTCCTGCAGCCGGAGCGGCCGATGTCGGCCATCGGCGGCTGACGCCGGCCGGCTTCGGCCCGGGGGCCTTGCGGGCCCAGGCCGGGCCTCGCCTCAGCCCTCCGCCTGCGTCGCCTCCCACTCCTCCAGCTTCACCACGTCCTTCAAGAAGCCCCGGACGCCGAGGAATTGGGAGAGATGCTCGCGGTGCTCCTCGCACGCGAGCCAGGTCTTGCGGCGGTCCGGCGTGTGCAGCTTCGGGTTGTTCCACGCCAGGACCCACACCGCGTCGGCTCGGCAGCCCTTGGCGGAGCAGATGGTGACGTTCTCGGAGACGTTCGGGAGGTTCACGTCCTCAACCCTACGTCGCGCCCCTGCGTCCGGACATGGCGACGCCGGGCAGCCACGGGGGGAGCCGCCCGGCGTCGGTCCGTCGCTCCGACGGGGGATGCGGAGCGCGTACGAAGTATGTCACGGGGGACCGTGCCGGGTGCACCGGAACCACATGATTGATCTGAGCTTTTCTTGAGCTTTGCGGATCGTCGGTAAATCAGCCGCGCTCGCCGCGCTGCTCGGCGGAGTCCGTACGCGTCGCTTCCGGGCCGCCTTCCGCGCCGGTCTCCCGCGGTGACTCGTCGGTCGACGCGGTCAGCATCGGCCGGGACGGGGCCGCCACGAAGGTCGAGGGGAGCGAAGTGACGTTCTCCCGGCCCGCGTTGGCGATGACGACCGCAACGTACGGCAGTACCAGACCCGCAATCAGGGTGATAATGGCGATGGGCCGCTCGACGTTCCAGAGCACGGCGGTGAGGACCACCGCCACCGTCCGTACGGACATCGAGATCACATAGCGTCGCTGCCGCCCACGGACGTCCTCGGTCAGCCCCTGGCGGGCTCCCGTGATCCGGAAGGACTGGGCACTGCTCTGCTTCCGCATCACGTTCCACCACCTGTTGTCGTACCGGGCACACGCCGATGCCGGACCTGTTCCCACGTTACGCCGGGTCTGCGCAGCCTTCGAGACCGGGTCGCGATACGCCCGGCGGGGTACATACCGGCGTCATGCGTACAGGCCGCTCCGACGTGCGCCGTACGGGTGGCGGTACGAAACTGAACGATGCACGGCCTTGTACACCGCGCCCCACTAGGAGGCGACATGAATTGGTTGTGGGCCATCATTCTGGGTCTGGTTCTGGGTGTGATCGCGAGGGCGCTCATCCCGGGGAAGCAGGCGATCCCGCTCTGGCTGACGGTGATCTTCGGCATGCTCGGCAGCGTGCTGGGCAACTGGGCGGCCACCGGGATCGGCGTCGAGGACACCAAGGGCGTCGACTGGACCCGGCACGTACTGCAGCTGATCGGCGCGGTGATCGTCGTCGGCGTGGGCAGCCGGCTGTGGGCCATGGTGCGCGGGAGGAAACACCGGCATCAGCAGGCGTGACCGCGCCGCGGCAGTCCGCTCCTGCGGGCCTGACATCAGGCCCGCAGGAGCGGTCGGGTGCAGGGCCGCCTGTTCCCGCGGCTTTACGCGCCTTCCACCTGGGCCAGCTTGCGGCCCGCCTTGAGGTACGGAGTGCCGGGCGTGGCGGCCAGCTTCTCCGCCAGTACCTCGGCCAGCGGGCGAATCGCGTCCGCCTCGGCCAGTACCACCGTCTCCTGGCCCGACTCGGCCTCGATGACCAGCCGCAGTGCGTTCTGCTTCGCCAGCCGGCGGGCCGCCGACGCGCTCTGCGTGAACTCCAGCACCTTGGTCAGCACCGTGGCCACCGTCTCCGAGCCGTGCTCGGCGAGGTCCACCGAGGGCAGCGTGGAGACATCGGCGAAGGACTTCTTGGAGAACTGCGCGACGAACCCGGCGCGGGCCGCCATAGCCGCCTCGACGCCGTACAGCGCGGTCACGACCTCACCCGCGAGGATCTTCTTCAGATCCATCGGGTGCAGCGACTTCGCCTCGATGCGGGCCAGGACCTGGGCGATCTCCTCGTCCGTCCACTCCGTCCACGCCTTGAGGTACGGCTCCATCAGCCGGTCCGGGATCGACATGATCTTGCCGAAGACGTCCTCGGCGGGGGCGTTCAGAGCGACGTAGTTGCCCTTGGACTTGGACATCTTCGCGCCCGTGCCGTCCGTGCCCTCGATCAGCGGCATCGTGACGACCAGCTGCGGCTGCTGGCCGTGCAGCTCCATGAGCTTGCGGGCCAACTGGAGGTTGAGCAGCTGGTCGGCGCCGCCGAGCTCCACGTCGTCGTTCAGCGCGACCGAGTCCAGGCCCTGCGCGATCGGGTACAGCATCTCGGTCATGGTCAGGCCGGAGCCGTCCGCGAGGCGGGTGCGGAAGTCGTCGCGCTGCAGCAGCTGGGAGACCGGCACCTTCGCGAGCAGGCCGAGCAGCTCGGGGAAGGTGTACGGCGCCAGCCACTCGCTGTTCTGCCGGAAGCTGACCTTCTCGAAGTCGAAGAACGGCCGGACCTGGTCGCGGTAGGTCGCGAGATTCTTCGCGATGTCCTCGTCGGTCAGCGGCGGGCGCTCGGTGCTGCGGCCCGAGGGGTCGCCGATCTTGGCCGTGAAGTCACCGATGATCAGCGTGACGTCGTGGCCGAGGCGCTGGAAGCGGCTGAGGACGATCAGCGGGACCGCGTGCCCGAGGTGCACGTCCGTGCCCGTCGGGTCGATGCCCAGCTTGATGTGCAGGCCCTTGCCGGCCGCCTTGCGCTCCTCGATGCGCTCGGCGAGCTGCTCCACGCCCGGGATCACCTCGACCGTGCGCGAGGCGATCAGCTCGGCCTGCTCCTTGGCCGGCAGGTCCGTCAGGTCGAGATAGCGCCGCGCGCCCGTCTCCTTCAGCAGCTCCTCGACGGTGGCGTCGGCGGAGAGGTCTGCGGAGAGCAGCGTGCTGGCGCGGGCGACGGATTCGCCGAGGCGTGTCATGGCGTTCCTGATCGGTCGTTGATCCCAAACGGGAGGACGGAACCGATTCTATTAGCCGCGCGAAGCGTGGCCGACCGAGTATCCACAGGCCGGCCACGCGGTATGACGAATGCCCGCCACCTCTGGGAGGGGCCCCTCACACGCCCCGGCTCACCGAGCTCATGTTGAAGTCCGGGATACGCAGCGCCGGCATCGCGGCCCGCGTGAAGTAGTCGCTCCACTCGCGCGGCAGCGTCCGCTCCGTACGGCCCGCCTCGCTCGCCCTCCCCAGCAGATCCACCGGCGACTCGTTGAACCGGAAGTTGTTCACCTCGCCGACCACCTCGCCGCCCTCCACGAGGTACACCCCGTCCCGGGTCAGCCCCGTGAGCAGCAGCGTCGCCGGGTCGACCTCGCGGATGTACCACAGGCAGGTCAGCAGCAGCCCGCGCTCCGTACCGGCCACCAGCTCGTCCAGCGACTTCGTGCCGCCCGCGTCCAGCAGCAGATTGTCGACCGCGGGGGCCACCGGCAGGCCGGTCAGGCCCGCGCTGTGCCGGGTGGTGACCAGCCGGTTCAGCGCGCCGTCCCGCAGCCAGTCGGTGGGCTCCAGGGGCAGCCCGTTGTCGAAGACCGAGGCGTCGTCCCCGGAGCTGTGCGCCAGTACGAAGGGCGCGCACTCCAGGCCCGCGGCCCCCGGGTCGCTGCGCAGCGTCAGAGGGAGCCCGGAGAGCTTCTCGCCGACCCGGGTGCCGCCCCCGGGCGCCGAGAAGACCGTGCGGCCCTCGGCCGCGTCCCGCGCCCCGGAGGACCACATCTGGTACACGAGCAGGTCGGCGACGGCGGTGGGCGGCAGCAACGTCTCGTACCGCCCGGCGGGCAGCTCGGTCCGCCGCTCCGCCCAGGCCAGCCGCCGCGCCAGGTCGGCATCCATGGCCAGCGGGTCGACGTCCCGGAAGTCCCGGGTGGCCCGGCCCGCCCAGGCCGAGCGGGTGCGGTCGGGCGACTTGGCGTTCAGCTCCAGGGTGCCGGTGGGCTGGTCGTGCCGGAGCTGCAGCCCGGTGGAGGAGCCCACGTAGGAGGACACGACCTCGTGGTGGGCGAACCCGTACAGCTCGCGGCCGCCGTCCCGGGCCCGCCGGAAGGCTTCGCCCAGCGCCGGCGCGAAGTCCGCGAACACCTCGGAGGAGGTCTCGGCGGGCGGCTCGGTGAAGCCGGGGGAGGGCGCGCCGCCCGGTACGAGCGGCTGCGCGTCCTCGGCGGGGCCCGCCGATGCGGCGGCCGCCTCCGCCGCCCGCACCAGGCCCTCCAGGTCGTCGGCGGTGACCGCGGCGCGCGAGACGACGCCCGACGCGGTGCCCTCCTTGCCGTCCACGGTGGCGATCACGGTGAGGGTGCGGCCGCGGGTGACCCCGTTGGTGGTCAGCGCGTTGCCCGCCCAGCGCAAATTGGCGGTGGCGGTCTCGTCGGCGATGACCACGCAGCCGTCGGCCCGCGACAGATCCAGCGCCCGCTCGACCACCTCGTGCGGCGCGCTCGTACGAGAAGCACGAGACGTACGACGTGTACTCATCGACCGGCCTCCTGAGTCGTGTGTGCTCATCGACCGGCCTCCTGGGTCGTGTTCAAGATGTTGACGCCCGTGAAGAGGGCGGAAGGGCAGCCGTGCGAGACGGAGGCGACCTGGCCCGGCTGGGCCTTGCCGCAGTTGAAGGCGCCGCCCAGTACGTACGTCTGCGGGCCGCCGACCGCGGCCATCGAGCCCCAGAAGTCGGTGGTGGTGGCCTGGTACGCCACGTCCCGCAGCTGCCCCGCCAGCCGCCCGTTCTCGATCCGGAAGAACCGCTGTCCGGTAAATTGAAAATTGTACCTTTGCATATCGATGGACCAGGACCGGTCGCCGACCACGTAGATGCCGTGCTCCACGCCCCCGATCAGCTCCTCGGTGGACGGCCCCTCGGGTGCCGGCTGCAAGGAGACGTTGGCCATCCGCTGCACCGGTACATGGGAGGGCGAATCGGCGTACGCGCATCCGTTGGACCGCTCGAAGCCGGTCAGTCGCGCGATCCTGCGGTCCAGCTGGTAGCCGACCAGGACGCCGTCCTTGACCAGGTCCCAGGACTGCGCCGCCACGCCCTCGTCGTCGTACCCGATCGTCGCCAGCCCGTGCTCGGCCGTCCGGTCGCCCGTGACGTGCATCAGCGACGACCCGTAGGCCAGCTTCCCCAGCTGGTCGAAGGTGGCGAACGAGGTGCCCGCGTACGCCGCCTCGTAGCCCAGCGCCCGGTCCAGCTCGGTCGCGTGCCCGATCGACTCGTGGATCGTCAGCCACAGGTTGGAGGGGTGCACCACCAGGTCGTACCGCCCGGCCCGGACGCTCGGCGCGCGCATCTTCTCCGCGAGCAGCGCGGGCATCTCCGCCAGCTCGGCGTCCCAGTCGTACCGCCCGTCGGTCAGGTACTCCCAGCCGCGGCCGACCGGCGGCGCGATGGTCCGCATCGAGTCGAACTCCCCGCTGCGGTCGTCCACCGCGACGGCCGTCAACTCCGGGTTCAGCCGGACCCGCTGCTGGGTGGTCGTCGTTCCCGCCGTGTCGGCGTAGAACTTGTTCTCCCGGATCGTGAGGAGCGAGGCGTCCGCGTGCGTGACGCCCGGCGCGGCCAGCAGCCGCCCGCTCCACTCCGCCAGCAGCCCGGTCTTCTCCGCGTCCGGCACATCGAACGGATCGACCTCGTACGAGGAGATCCACGTCCGGTCCGGATACGCGGGCTCGTCGGCGAGCTCCACCTTCTCCTGCGAGCCGGCCGCGTCGATGACCTTCGCCGACAGCTTGGCCATCGCCACCGCCTGCGCCGCCACCCGCGCCGCCGCGTCCATGGTCAGGTCCACACCGGACGCGAACCCCCAGGCCCCGCCGTGCACGACGCGCACCGCGTACCCCAGGTCGGTACTGTCCGAGGACCCGGCCGTCTTCGCGTCGCGCAGCCGCCAGGACGCGTACCGGATGCGTTCCAGCCGGAAGTCGGCGTGGTCGGCCCCCAGCGCGCGGGCCCGCGCGAGCGCGGCGTCGGCCAGCGCATGCAGGGGCAGCGCGAGGAAGCTCTCGTCAACGGAACGAGGTGTAGCGGGCACGGCATCCCTCCCGGGGTCGGCGCCACGCATCATGCCGTGCCGGACCCCGGGCGCGCACGGGGTCCGGCGGTTCGTCGCGCCGTTTCGCCGGGTCGCGGAGCGGTCGCTTCTGTAGGGACCCCACAGTGACCGGGATGTGCCCCTGTGCGAGCTGGATTCTCCGTATGAGGGTCGTGACCGCTAGTTTCGTAAAGAACACACGACGGACAGGACACGGAAAGGGTGATCTCTTGAGCCGCTCGGTTCTGGTCACCGGAGGCAACCGCGGCATCGGCCTCGCCATCGCCCGGGCCTTCGCCGAGGCAGGCGACAAGGTCGCCATCACCTACCGCTCCGGCGAGCCCCCCAAGGGGTTCTTGGCCGTGAAGTGCGACATCACCGACACGGAGCAGGTCGAGCAGGCGTACAAGGAGATCGAGGAGAAGCAGGGCGCGGTCGAGGTGCTGGTGGCCAACGCCGGCGTCACCCGCGACCAGCTGCTGATGCGGATGTCGGAGGACGACTTCGCCTCGGTCCTGGAGACCAACCTCACCGGCACGTTCCGCGTGGTCAAGCGGGCCAACCGGGCCATGCTGCGGGCGCGCAAGGGCCGGGTCGTGCTGATCTCGTCCGTCGTGGGGCTGCTGGGCTCCGCGGGGCAGGCGAACTACGCGGCCTCCAAGGCGGGCCTGGTCGGCTTCGCGCGCTCCCTCGCCCGCGAGCTGGGCTCCCGCAACATCACCGTGAACGTCGTGGCCCCCGGCTTCGTCGACACGGACATGACCCGCGCGCTCACCGATGAGCAGCGCGAGAACATCGTGAAGCAGGTGCCGCTCGCGCGCTACGCGCAGCCCGAGGAGATCGCCGCCTCGGTCCGCTTCCTGGCCTCCGACGAGGCCGCGTACATCACTGGAGCCGTCATTCCCGTCGACGGCGGATTGGGCATGGGTCACTGATCGATATGAGCGGAATCCTCGCCGGCAAGCGCATTCTGATCACGGGTGTGCTGATGGAGTCCTCCATCGCCTTCCACGCGGCCAAGGTCGCGCAGGAGCAGGGCGCCGAGGTCATCCTCACCGCGTTCCCGCGGCCGACCCTCACCGAGCGCATCGCCAAGAAGCTGCCCAAGCCCGCCAAGGTCATCGAGCTGGACGTGACCAACGACGAGCACCTGGACCGCCTGGAGGGCGTCGTCCGTGAGGAGCTCGGCGGCCTCGACGGCGTCGTGCACTCCATCGGTTTCGCCCCGCAGGACGCCCTCGGCGGCAACTTCCTGAACACCCCCTTCGAGTCGGTGTCCACGGCCATGCACGTCTCGGCGTTCTCGCTGAAGTCGCTCACCATGGCCTGCCGCCCGCTGCTCAGCGAGGGCAGCGCCGTCGTCGGCCTCACCTTCGACGCGCAGTACGCGTGGCCGCAGTACGACTGGATGGGCCCGGCCAAGGCCGCCCTGGAGGCCACCTCGCGCTACCTCGCGCGTGACCTCGGCCCCGAAGGCATCCGCTGCAACCTGATCTCGGCCGGCCCGATCGGCTCGATGGCCGCCAAGTCCATCCCGGGCTTCTCCGAGCTGGCGGACGTCTGGAACACCCGCTCCCCGCTGAAGTGGGACATGGCCGACCCGGAGCCCGCGGGCCGCGGCGTCGTCGCCCTGCTCTCGGACTTCTTCCCGAAGACGACGGGCGAGATCGTCCACGTCGACGGCGGCGTGCACATGATGGGTGCCTGACCCGTCCGCTTGACGCGATGAGGGCCGCGGCCCGTACGGAGACGTACGGGCCGCGGCCCTTGTGCGTGGGTTTGCCGGGTGCGCTTGCTGGGTGCGTTGCTGCCTGCGCTTACCGCTGCGCATACGGGGGGAATCGAACGAGAGCGCTCCCCCACCGGGGGATTACCCGAGGGGGGCGGCCGGGAATCGCCTCAGCTCCGTCCCAGGCGCCCGGGGCGGCAGCCGTACGAATGGGAGCTCGCCTCGGCCGCCGCGCGGTCGCCGTCGCCCTCGCGGATCGCGTCCACCAGCCGCGAGTGGTCCATGTGCCACTCGGGGCGCAGCTCCTCGCCCACGTCGGCGCGGAGGAACTCGCGCAGGACGCCGCCGAGGTCCGCGTACAGCTCGGCCAGTACGTCGTTGTGCGAGGCCGCCACGATCGCCATGTGCAGCGTGGCGTCCGCCTCCACGAACGCGGCCGCCGCGCCCGACTCCCACGCCTGCTCGCGCCGCACGAGTGCCGCGTCCAGCTGCTTGATGTCCGCCTCCGTACGGCGCTCCGCGGCGCGCCGGGCGGCCTCCGCCTCCAGGGCGCTGCGCAGCTCCGCGACGTGCCGGGGGTCGGCGTCGGCGAAGCGGCGGTTCATCACCCCGGCCAGCTCGCTGGTGGCGACGACGTACGTGCCGGAGCCCTGGCGGATGTCGAGCAGCCCGTTGTGGGCGAGCGCGCGGACCGCCTCGCGGACGGTGTTACGGGCCACGCCGAGCTGTTCGACCAGCTCGGGCTCGGTCGGGATGCGCTCGCCGACCGGCCACTCGCCCGCGGTGATCTGGGCGCGCAGCTGGGCGATCACCTGGTCGGCCAGGGCGGAGCGCCGGGGCGAGGGGGTCAGTGGCATGGACGAGCTCCCGAAGCGATTGGACAGCCATTCATCCCATGATTCTATGATGAGTCCTATGGCAGACGACGACCTTGCGACCCTCGGCACCGGCACCGAGACACCACGGACCACCGCGCACCCGGGAACCGGCCCCCTGGACCCCGCCCCCGCGCCCGTACCGCGCTGGCTCGGCGCGGTCCTGACCGCCGGTCTCGTCCTCGCCGCGCTCAACCTCCGCCCGGCCATCACCAGCCTGGGTGCCCTCCTGGAGGAGGTGCGGAACGGGCTCGGCATGAGCGGCACCGTCGCGGGCCTGCTCACCTCCGTACCGGCCCTCTGCTTCGCCGTCTTCGGCATCGCGGCGCCGCGACTGGCCCGCCGCTTCGGCGCGGCCACCATCGTGTGCGCCGGCATGGTCGCCATCGCGGTCGGCGTCCTGGTGCGCCCCTTCGCGGGCGGCACGGCCGGCTTCCTCGCCGCCAGCGCCCTGGCGCTCGCCGGCATCGCGGTCAGCAACATCCTGCTGCCCGTCGTGATCAAGACCTTCTTCCCCGACCGGGTCGGCTCGATGACCGGGCTGTACTCCATGGCCCTGGCGCTCGGCACCTCGCTGGCCGCCGCCCTCACCGTGCCGGTCACCGGCGCGCTCGGCGGCGGCTGGCAGGCCGGGCTCGCCGTGTGGGCCGCGCTCGCCGTACTGGCCGTCGGGCCCTGGCTCGCCGTACTGAAGCACCGCGCGCCCCAGGCGGCACCGGAAGCGGCGGGCGCGCCTCAGCAGGACGCCCCGGCCGTCCGGATCAGCCGTTCGCCCACCGCCTGGGCGCTGGCCGTCTTCTTCGGCCTGCAGGCCACCGCCGCGTACGTCACCATGGGCTGGCTGCCGCAGATCTTCCGCGACGCCGGGGTGTCGGCCGGGACCGCCGGCGTGCTGCTCGCCCTCGTCATGGCCATGGGCATCCCGCTGTCCTTCCTGCTGCCGCGGCTGGCCGCCCGGATGCGTCACCAGGGGCTGCTGGCCGTGGCCCTCGGGGCCTGCGGGCTCATCGGGTACGCGGGCCTGTGGCTGGCGCCCGCGGCCGGCGCCTGGGGCTGGGCGCTGCTGCTCGGCATATCGAACTGCGCCTTCCCGCTCGCCCTCACCATGATCGGCATGCGTGCCCGCAGCGCCACCGGCGTCGTCAAGCTCTCCGCCTTCGCCCAGTGCATCGGCTACCTGATCTCCATCCCCGGGCCGCTCCTGGTGGGCGCGCTGTACCAGCACAGCGGCGGCTGGGGCCTGCCCATCGCGCTGATGGCGGGCCTGATGGTGCCGCAGATCGCGGTGGGCGTACTGGCCGGGCGGGACCGCCGGATCGAGGACGAGGGCTGACGGAAGCCCGGTGACGGGAGGGTGCGACACTGGGGTCATGCCAGTGCTCGAACCGAATCCGCAGGGCGGACAGAAGAAGCTGCTCCTCGTCTTTGGCGCGATGCTCGCCGTGACCGTCGTGGTGGGGATCATCGCCAGCATCGCCGCACCCTGACCCGGCGCCGGTGGGGCCGGCTCGGGGGCTCCGGTGGGGTTTTCCCCAGCGTCCCCTAGGGGGCCAGGGTCAGGGGTAAGTGGGTGGCTCACCTGATGGGAAGCGCCGTCGGACACCCGTAGATTCGAGGGACAACGCGCCGCACCCCGATCCGTACGGAGGCGATCCCATGTCCGCCGCTCAGACCCGGCACACCGAGGGCAGTGCCCGGCCCGTGCGGCTGCCGTGGTGGGCCGTGGCCCTGGCGGTGGTCTCGTTCGTGGCGCTGCTCTTCGTGATGACCCCCGCCGCGGAGGCCGAAGCGGCGGGTGCTCCGCCCGCCATGACCTCCGTGGTTCACTTCCTCGCGCGGCTGGTCGGCGCCGGAGTGTAGCCGCCGGTTCCGTGTCCCGCTTTGTGGGATGAGGCTGTCAACACCCCGCGCCCCGCGCCGCGTTTCATGCGAAGCTGGGACACATGAGCGTCGATTCTCCTCGCCGGATTGTCCTTCTCCGACATGCCAAGGCCGAGTGGTCCGATGGGGACGACCACGAGCGGCCGCTCGCCGACCGCGGCCGCCGGGACGCCCCCGCCGCCGGACTCTGGCTCGCCGGGGCCGGCATCAATCCAGACCTGACCCTCTGCTCCACGGCCGTTCGCACTCGCGAGACCTGGAAGCTGTGCGCCCCCAAGCTGCCCCAGCGCCCGAAGACCGTGTACGAGGACCGGCTGTATGAAGCCTCGCTGGGCGAGCTCATCGCGCTGGTCAACGAGACGTCCGACGACGTGAACGACCTGCTGCTGGTCGGCCACAACCCGGGCATGCACGCCCTCGCCGACGCGCTCTCCGGCGAGGCGGACGGCGAGCTGCTGGCGCGGATGAACCGCAGCGGTTTCCCGACCGCCTCCCTCGCGGTGGTGACCTTCAACGGCTCCTGGAAGTCCGTCGAGCACGGCGTCGGCCGCCTGGTCGCCTACTGGTCGCCCCGGGACTGATCACCGGAGCGCCGGAGCTGAGCGCCTGACACCGGCGGTCGCCGTCGGCCGTGTACGCCGAAGGGCCCCGGCACACCTCGTGCCGGGGCCCTTTCGTATGCGGTGGGTGACGGGTCAGTCCGCGATCGTGTCGGCGGCCTCGACCTCTTCGCGGGTGACGCCGAGCAGGTACAGCACGGTGTCCAGGAACGGCACGTTCACGGCGGTGTGCGCGGCCTCCCGTACGACCGGCTTGGCGTTGAAGGCGACGCCCAGGCCCGCCGTGTTCAGCATGTCCAGGTCGTTGGCGCCGTCGCCGATGGCCACCGTCTGCGCCAGCGGCACCCCGGCCTGCTGGGCGAAGGAGCGCAGCAGCCGGGCCTTGCCCGCCCGGTCCACGATGTCGCCGGTGACCTTGCCGGTGAACCGGCCGTCCACGATCTCCAGGGTGTTCGCCGAGGCGAAGTCCAGCCCCAGCTCGTCCTTGAGCGCGTCGGTGACCTGCGTGAAGCCGCCGGAGACCACGCCGACCTGGTAACCCAGCCGCTTCAGGGTGCGTACCAGCGTCCGCGCGCCGGGCGTCAGCCGCACCTCCTTGCGCACCTGCTCGACGACCGAGGCGTCCAGGCCCTTCAGCAGCGCCACCCGGGCGTGCAGCGACTGTTCGAAGTCCAGCTCGCCGCGCATCGCGGCGGCGGTCACCTCGGCGACCTCGGCCTCGCAGCCCGCGTGCGCCGCGAACAGCTCGATGACCTCGTCCTGGATCAGCGTGGAGTCCACGTCCATCACGACCAGCCGCTGGGCGCGGCGGGCCAGTCCGGAGTCCACCACGGCGATGTCCACGCCCAGCACCGACGCCTCGGTCGCGAGTGCGGTGCGCAGCGTGTCGGTGGGCGTGCCGGAGACATTGAACTCGACCGCGGTCACGGGGTACTTGGCGAGCCGGAAGATGCGGTCGATGTTGCCGCCGGTGGCCGTTATGGCGGCGGCGATGGCGGAGGTGGACTCGGCGGTGAGCGGGTGCCCGAGGACGGTGACGTGCGAACGGCCGGTGCCGCGCGGACGGTTGTCACCGGTACCGGAGATGATCTCGGCCTGGAGGTGCAGCGACTCGGCCCAGCTGTGCACGGTCGCGCGCAGGTCGCCTTCGGAGGCACCGTTCGACGCGCTCCCGGAGGGCGTGGTCACCAGGGCGCACAGCACGATGCGGCCCCGGGTCACGACCTGCTCGATGTCGACGACGTCGACCGAGTAGGCGGCGAGGGTGTCGAAGAGACCAGCGGTGATCCCGGGCCGGTCCTTTCCGAAGATCTTCACGAGAAGGGTCGGTACGTCGTCGCCCGGTACGGCGGTGGCAGGCGGTGTCTGCGATGCGCTCATGGTGCTCTTACGGTATCCGGCCGCGTCGCGGGACCGTACAGGTGTCCCGCCGAGTGGACGTCTGCCACCACGCGGCCGAGTGGGCCACGGGCCCGTACATGCCCGTACGGAGCGGGGTCCGGCCCGCGGCCCGCGGGGGCCCGTCCTCAGCGGCCGGCGCCCGGCCGTCCGGGTGGCGGCGGCTCCGGTGGCGGCTCCGGTGGCGGCTCGTCCCGGTCCCGCCGCGGCCGGGGGCCCGGCCGGGCGGGGCGGGGGAGTGGTGTGCCGCTCACGGTGGGCGCCGAGGCGGTGTCGCTCCCGTGCGGCGGCGGCTTCCGGGGCGGCTCCCCAGGGGAAGGCTCCCCACGCGGCGGCAGCGTCCGCATGTACGGATTGGTGTCCGGGTTCGGCCGCCGGTACGGGACCGACGGCGTGTACGGCCCCGGGCGCCCCGAATCGTCCCCGTACCCCGGCCCGTATGCGGCCGGTCCGTGCACCGGTCCGTGCACCGGTCGCGGCGGGTCCGCCGCGCTCCGGCCCGCGAGCCCCGTCCCGACCGCCAGCAGCGCCCCCGCCAGCCCGGCCGCCGCGCCCCACAGCGCCCCCAGCAGCAGCCCCGCTCCGGGGCTCCCGCGCAGGTCGAGGCCCGTCCCGTGGACGCCGATCCCCATGACGGTCAGCCGGACGTCCGCCGTGACCTCCGTCAGCCACACCAGCAGCGGTACGGCCAGTGCGGTCAGCGCGCCCAGACGCAGCGCACAGCCGCCCGCGTACGCCAGGACGCCGGATCCCCCGCGCGCCGTACGGGCGGCCGTCAGGACCCCGGCCAGCAGCATCAGCACCGCCGCCACCAGCGCCGCGAGCCACACCCACCCGCTCTGCTCGGCCAGCCGCTGCAACGTGAGGGTCCGCGCACCCCCGGAGCCCGGCCCGCCCAGCAGCTCCCGCAGCGGCGCCGGGAGGACCGCCAGCAGGGCCCCGCTCGCCGAGCCGTGCCAGGGCACGAAAAGGCCCAGCGGCATCGCGAGCCACACCCCGTTGGGCGCGCCCAGCAGCGCGGCCCCCAGCGCCCGGCGCGGCTGGCCGCCGCTGGTCACCCCGTACACCCCGGCCGCCAGGCCCAGGAGTACCGCGAAGCCCAGCACCTGAGTGAGCGCGGAGGCGGCGGGGCGGACGGCGCGGCCCGCGCCGGCCAGCGCGCGGGGGAGCGGGGTGCGCCGGGAGGCCGCCAGCGCGATCAGCAGGACGGCCAGTACCCACACCGCGCCGGCCACCAGCGAGGGCCAGGCCGCCACCTCGAAGTCGACGCGGAGCCGGGCGTCCGCGAGCTCCGCGAGCCCGTCCGGCAGCCGCAGACCGGGCAGCTCCCGCCCCAGATCCGGTAAGTCACCGAGGCCGGGCAGATCCGGCAGCTCGCCGAGCCCCGGCAGGTCCGGCAGCCGGTCGAACGGCCCGCCGCCCCCGCCGCCCGGGCCGGGTATCAGCGCTCGCCCCGGGATCGTTACGGAGTCGTGTCCGGCCCAGGTGAGGCCGCCGACCAGCGCGGTGAACAGCGCGGCCACCGTCGCGGCGCGCGCCGCCAGCCCGCCCGGCGTGACCCCGCCCGGTACCGCGCGCACCGACCGTAAGAACACCGTCCCCAGCACCAGGGCACCGGTCAGTCCCACGCCCAACGGCACGATGTCAATGGCGGTTTCGGCCGTCACGCCGGACTCCCCGAAGGCCGAGACAGCACCCCGCGGGGTCACCGATCCCCCCACCGCCAGCACCATGACGGCAGCCGTCATCGGGCCCAGCGAACCGTACGCATCGGCGCCCAGCAGATGCAGTCCGAGCGCCGCGACGCCGGCCATCGCCAGGAACGCGCAGCAGACCGCGACGACGGCGGAGAGCAGCACAGCACCCGGCCCGGTGTGCGGAGTTGCGGTCGCGCTCATCGCGGCCCCCGATCGTGCCGCCGAGCGATGCTGAGTCATCCGTGTTGCCCGCATCGCGTGGCATCCGTACGGATCCGTGGGTTTCTCCCACTCTCCGGGGGCCTTTCGCCGACGTCAACGCTGTCTGCTTCGTGCTCTTGCCACGGCCCGGCTTTCGGTCGTGGCCCGCTGCCTGGAATAGTTCCTCACGATGTTCACCATCCCTAGACTTCCCGTGCAGGGGGTCACTCGGGGGACAACTAGTGGGGCATGGAGTGCCTGAACTCGTACTCGAAATCAACGGAATGACCTGGGCGCTCGATGCGTCCCGGGTGTACAGCCTGGGGCGCGATCCCCACGGTGATGTGGTGCTGGACGACGCGCGGGTGTCCTGGCGACATGCGACCGTCCGCTGGGGAGGGCGCAGTTGGGTCATCGAGGACCAGGGCAGTACCAACGGCACGTATGTGCAGGGGCAGCGGATCCACCAGATGGAGATCGGCCCCGGCTCGACCGTGCACCTCGGTAACGCCACCGACGGTCCCCGGCTGACTCTCAGCGGTACGGCGGCGGCCGCCGCGGCGGACGCGTACGCCGCCCCGGCACCCGCACAGCAGGGCGCCCCCGGCTGGGCCGGCGCGCAGCAGCAGCCGGCGCCGCAGCAGGGATGGCAGGACGCGCCGCAGCAGGGCGCACCGCAGCAGGGCCCGTCCTCGTACGGCGCCGGTATCCCGCCGCAGGGCGGGTCGCAGCAGCCCCCGGCACAGGGCGGCGCGGCCCCGCAGGCGGCGGGCGACCGCAGCCCGACCACCTTCCACCAGCTGGACCTCGGCCGTGTCATGCGCATCGGCCGTGCCCTGGAGAACGAGCTGGTCGTCTCCGACCTGCAGGTCTCCCGGCACCACGCGGAGTTCCGGGCCACGCCCGACGGCCGCTTCGAGATCCACGACCTGGGCAGCCACAACGGTACGTACGTCAACGGCCAGCCGGTCCCCAAGAGCGGCAGCGCCCTCATCGGGCCCAACGACACCGTCGGCGTCGGTCACTCCACGTTCCGGCTGGTCGGCGACCGGCTGGAAGAGTTCGTCGACACCGGTGAGGTCTCCTTCTCCGCGCGCCATCTGACCGTCACGGTCGAGGGCGGCAAGCAGATCCTGAAGGACGTCTCCTTCGGCGTGCCCGAGAAGTCGCTGGTCGCGGTCATCGGCCCGTCGGGCTCCGGCAAGTCCACGCTGCTCAAGGCGCTCACCGGTTACCGCCCCGCCAATCAGGGCGACGTCCTCTACGACAACCGGAACCTCTACAAGCAGTTCGCCGAGCTGCGGCAGCGCATCGGTCTGGTCCCGCAGGACGACATCCTGCACAAGGAGCTGACCGTCCAGAAGGCGCTGCGGTACGCGGCCAAGCTCCGCTTCCCCGGTGACACCGCGGAGGCCGAGCGCGAGGCCCGGATCGACGAGGTGCTGCGCGAGCTCAAGCTCGACGTGCACAAGGAGAAGAAGGTCACCTCGCTCTCCGGTGGCCAGCGCAAGCGCGTCTCGGTCGCCCTGGAGCTGCTGACCAAGCCGTCGCTGATCTTCCTGGACGAGCCGACCTCCGGCCTCGACCCGGGCATGGACCGCGACGTCATGAAGCTGCTGCGGGACCTCGCCGACGACGGCCGTACGGTCCTGGTGGTCACGCACTCCGTCGCCGAGCTCGCGCTCTGCGACAAGCTGCTGGTCATGGCGCCGGGCGGCGGCGTCGCCTACTTCGGCCCGCCCGAGGAGGCGCTGAACTTCTTCCAGTACGAGTCCTGGGCGGACGTCTTCTCGGCGTTCGAGAACTACCGGGACTACGACTGGATGGGCCGCTGGCGCGGCTCCCCGCACTACCAGATGTACGCGGCCGACATCGACGCCGTCGCGCCGCAGTCGGTGAGCGTCCAGGCGCCGCCGGCCCGTATGCAGAAGTCCCAGAGCTGGGGCTCCCAGCTGTGGACCCTGATGCGGCGGTACGTCTCCGTGATCGCCTCCGACCGCGGCTTCCTGGGCCTGATGCTGGTGCTGCCCGCCGTGCTCGGCGTGGTCTCCATGCTGATCCCCAGCGACTTCGGCCTCGGGTACGGGCCGCTGGAGAAGGCCCGGACCAACCGCGACGCCACGACGATCATGCTGATCCTCGTGGTCGGCATGTGCTTCTCGGGCGCGGCCAACTCCGTACGAGAACTGATCAAGGAACGCGTCATCTACGAGCGCGAACGGGCCACCGGCCTGTCCCGCTCGGCATACCTGATGTCGAAGGTGATCGTGCTCGGCCTGGTCACCGCCGTACAGGGCGTGATCATCGCGGTGATCGGCTTCTCGACCCGGAACATGCCCGCCGAGGGCCTGATCGTGGAGGACCTGCCGGCCATCGAGATGACCGTCGCGATCATCGCGCTCGGCTTCACCTCGATGATGTTCGGCCTGCTGATCTCCGCCCTGGTCAAGACCGCCGAGAAGACCATGCCGCTGCTGGTCATGTTCGCCATCGTGCAGGTCGTCTTCACCGGCGTGCTCTTCCAGCTGTACAACACCCCGGGCGTCGCGCAGATCTCCTGGCTGATGCCCTCGCGCTGGGCGGTCGCGGCGCTGGGCGCCACCGCCGACCTGAACACGCTCCTGCCGTGGGACAAGACCGACCCCGACCCGCTGTGGCAGCACCAGACCGGCGTCTATGTGATGGACATGGTCTTCATGCTGGCGCTCGGCGTGCTCCTCGCCTTCGCGGTGGCGCGGCTGCTGCGCCGCCACGAGCCCGAGGTCATGCGCAAGTAGCAATTACAGGCAGAGAGCCGCGAGGGGCGGCACCCGGAATTCGGGTGCCGCCCCTCGCGGTATTCATCGTCCGGCGCCGATGCTCCGGCGCGCCGCGGTGGTTCAGTACGCCGAGTCGACGTTGTCCATCGAGCCGTACTTGTCGGCCGCGTAGTTACAGGCGGCGACGATGTTGGCGACCGGGTCGTACTGGTCGTGCGCCGTGCCCTCGACGTGGTACTGGTCAAAGGTGGGCTTGATGACCTGCAGCAGACCCTTGGACGGGATACCCATCTGGGCATTCACGTCCCAGTTGTTGATCGCGCGCGGGTTACCGCCGGACTCACGGATGATGTTGCGCTTGATGCCCTCGTAGGAGCCGGGGATCCCGTGCTTCTTCATGATCGCGAGGGATTCGCGGATCCAGCCGTCGAGGTTGTTGGGGTAGGTGACCGGCTGGCGCTCGGCGGACCGGCTCGCGGCCTGGTTCTTGGCGGCCTCCTTGGCCCGGGCGGCCGCGTCGGCGGCAGCCTTGGCCTTGGCCTGAGCGGCGGCCTTGGCGTCACCCTCGGCCTGCTTCTTCGCCGCGAGGGCGGAGGCGCTGGCCTGCTCGGCGGCGCGGGTGCTGTTCTGCGTCAGCTCGGCGTGCTGCGCCTTGGCGGCCGCGTTGTCGACCAGGCTGTACGCGGAGGAGTCGTCGACCACGTGGTAGGCGACGGGCTTTACGTTCTGGGCGGCCTGGGTCGGCTCGGCGTTGGCCGAACCCGGGACGACGGTGAAGATCAGTGCGGCGGCACCGCCCGTGGCCACGGCAGCGGCGGAGAGCTTGTGATTCCGGTTCAGGCGGCTGTAGCCAGGAATGGCGTGCAGGGGCATGCGGAAAGAACCTCTTCCAATGGGGGACGTCGCGTGGGCCGGATTGGCGCAAGAACGCCGAGATCCTTTTCCACGGCGCCGGGCGACGTCAGCCATTGTTAGCGGCCGGAATTTGACCCCGCAATCATGTGACGTACGAAGCTGGATAGTGGAACCTCGGGCCACCGAATTGCGTCCGAAAGGCACTCAGTCCAAGGGGTGGCTCGGATCAACTCCTGCGGCTGCCCGCATTTACCCCCCACTAACTTCGGTCGTAAGTGATGTACGTCCTATGCCCGGGCTCACATGTTTAGGGGTGCCGCCTGCCGTTATGTCATTGACTCGGTACGGAAAGTAAGCGCCGGGATTGCCTGCGCGAGGGCGTGCCCCGCGGCCGGCCGGCCGCGAAAGGCGGCCTTTCCTCTCCCCTATATATAGGGGGCAGAAAGTCCTCGCTCCAAAGTGGCCGATGGTCCCGCGGGGCGGGAGCGGAAAGACCCGCACGGGGGCCGGGCATGCCAGGGCTGCGCCCGCCGCCCGGCCTTCCGCCCTAGGCCCGCGGACGTAGCCGGCGCCCCGCCGCAGGCGGATACGCGGGGTGCGGGCCGCCGGTACGGTAAGCGCATGACCAAGGGACCAGGGGCGGCGCGGGGGGCCGGGCTCTCCGCGGTGAGCGGCGCCATCCTCGCCATGAGCCGGCACCTGGAAGTGCGCGACGTGCTCAAGACGATCGTCGCGTCGGCCCGCGAGCTGCTGGACGCGGAGTACGCCGCGCTCGGCGTGCCGGACGACCACGGTGGCTTCGCGCAGTTCGTCGTGGACGGGGTGAGCGAGGAGCAGTGGAAGGCCATCGGCCCGCTGCCCCGCCAGCACGGCATCCTCGCCGCGATGCTCCAGGAGGCCACCCCGCAGCGCCTCGGTGACGTCCGCCAGGACCCCCGCTTCGAGGGCTGGCCCGGCGCCCACCCCGATATGTCCGACTTCCTGGGCATGCCGGTCGCCGACGGCGACGAGATCCTCGGCGCGCTCTTCCTCGCCAACAAGAGGTGCCCGAAGCCGGCCGGCGGCTGCGGCTTCACCGAGGAGGACGAGGCGCTGCTCGGCATGCTCGCCCAGCACGCCGCCATCGCCCTGACCAACGCCCGGCTGTACGAGCGCAGCCGCGAGCTGACCATCGCGGGGGAGCGCGCCCGGCTGGCGCACGAGCTGCACGACGCGGTCTCCCAGAAGCTCTTCTCGCTGCGGCTGACCGCGCAGGCCGCCACCGCCCTGGTCGACCGCGACCCGGCCCGCGCCAAGGGCGAGCTGCAGCAGGTCACCCGGCTCGCCGCGGAGGCCGCCGACGAGCTGCGCGCGGCCGTCGTGGAGCTCCGGCCCGCCGCCCTGGACGAGGACGGCCTGATCGCCACGCTGCGTACCCAGATCCAGGTGCTCGACCGCGCCCACAGCGCCAAGGTCACCTTCGCCGCCCACGGGCTGCGGGCGCTGCCCGCCGCGCAGGAGGAGGCGCTGCTGCGGGTGGCGCAGGAAGCCCTGCACAACGCGCTGCGCCACGCCGACGCGCAGCGTGTCGACGTCACTCTCGTACGTCACGGGCAGGGCGCGGTGCTGCGGGTCGCCGACGACGGCCGCGGCTTCGACCCCGGCACCGTCCGCCGGGCCGGACGCCACCTGGGCCTCGTGTCGATGCGGGACCGGGCGAGCGGCGTCGGCGGCACGCTCACGGTGGAGTCGGCGCCCGGCAAGGGCACCGCTGTCGAGATGGAGGTCCCCGGTGGCTGACGGAGGCAGGGGCTCGCTCGGCGGCCCCATCAAGGTGCTGCTGGTCGACGACCACCAGGTCGTACGGCGCGGGCTGCGCACGTTCCTGGAAGTGCAGGACGACATCGAGGTCGTCGGCGAGGCCGCCGACGGTGAGGAAGGCGTGGCCGCGGCGGAGCGGCTGCACCCCGACGTCGTCCTCATGGACATCAAGATGCCCGGCATGGACGGCGTCGAGGCGCTGCGGCTGCTGCGGGAGCAGCGCAGCCCCGCCCGGGTGCTGATCGTGACGAGCTTCACCGAGCAGCGGACCGTCATCCCCGCGCTGCGGGCGGGCGCCGCGGGCTACGTCTACAAGGACATCGACCCCGACGCGCTGGCCGGCGCCATCCGCTCCGTGCACGCCGGGCACGTCCTGCTCCAGCCCGAGGTCGCCGACGCGCTGCTCAGCCAGGAGGACACGGGCGGCGGCCAGGGCCGCGGCGGCTCCCTCACCGACCGGGAGCGCGAGGTGCTGGCCCTGATAGCGGACGGCCGCTCCAACCGCGAGATCGCCCGCGCCCTGGTCCTCTCCGAAAAAACGGTCAAGACCCACGTCTCCAACATCCTCATGAAACTGGACCTGTCAGACCGCACCCAGGCCGCCCTGTGGGCAGTCCGCCACGGAGTGAGCGCCCCGTAGGGGCGCGGGGAACTGCGCGAGCAACCACAACGGCGCCGCGCCCGCCAACGCACAGAACCCCTACGGCGCCCGCCTCTCCCGCTCCTCCACAGCCGCGTTGTACGCAGCCACCTGCGCCCGCCGAGCAGTCCGCTCAACCGGACGCAACGCGTCCCGACGCGCGGCCATCTGCGAGGCGCTGACCGCCGCCCCATGCTCCCGGCCATCCCCGCCGGGCCCCTCCGCAATGCGGATGAGCGCGCCGACCTTCTGCGCCAGCTCCAGCACCCGCACCGACCGCGGCGGATACCCCGGCGCCAGCAGCTGCCGCCCGGCCTCGGCCCGCGCGCGGTACGCCGCCAGCGCCGCGTCGGCGACCGGGCCCGATCCGGCCACATCCAGCTTCGCCAGCAGCTCCGTCGCCTCCCGCAGCGCCTGCGCCAGCTCCCGCTCCGCCTCGCCGAGCGAGGGCACGTCCGCCGGCGGCGCGTCCCGTACCGCCATGCAGTGCCATACGACCTCGACGTGCACATCGCCCTCGGGCCCCGCCTCGTGCACCTCCGGCACCAGGCCCAGCGCCACCCCGCAGACGGTGACCGCTTCCTCGGCCTCTATCGCCCGCGCGTTGAACTCCGGCGGCCCGCTCAGCCCCAGCGGGTGCCCCGGCACCGGCAGCGCCACCCGCAGTCCGGTCGCGCCCAGTGCCCGCAGCCGGCCCAGCGCGAGCGTCAGCCCCACAGGGCCCGGCTCGCCGGGCAGCCCGGTGACACGGTGCACCGCGTCACCCTCCGCGATCCGCTCCGCTGCGTCATCAGGTGGGACAAGCCCGGCCAACAGGGCATTTCCCCACGCGGCCAGCCGTCCTGATCGAGGTTCATCGAGCATGGACCCAGCCTAAGGACAGGCACTGACAATGGGTGGCGTAGGTTTGCAGAGGGCTGCGCCCACAGGCGCACCGACGACCGAGATGCAATGGGAGACAACGCGCTCATGAGCGATGTTCTGGAGCTGGTGGACGTATCCGTGGTCCGCGAGGGCCGGGCTCTGGTGGACCAGGTCTCCTGGTCGGTGAAGGAGGGAGAGCGCTGGGTGATCCTGGGCCCGAACGGCGCCGGCAAGACCACCCTCCTCAATGTCGCCTCCAGCTATGTCTTCCCGACCACGGGCACCAGCACGATCCTCGGCGAGACGCTCGGCAAGGTCGACGTCTTCGACCTCCGCCCGCGCATCGGCATGGCCGGCATCGCGCTCGCGGACAAGCTGCCGCGCCGCCAGACCGTGCTGCAGACCGTGCTCACCGCCGCGTACGGCATGACCGCCACCTGGCAGGAGCACTACGACCCGGTCGACGAGCAGCGCGCCCGCGCCTTCCTCGACCGGCTGGGCATGAGCAAGTACCTCGACCGGAAGTTCGGCACGCTCTCCGAGGGCGAGCGCAAGCGCACCCTCATCGCCCGCGCGATGATGACCGACCCGGAGCTGCTCCTGCTGGACGAGCCGGCCGCGGGCCTGGACCTCGGCGGCCGCGAGGACCTCGTACGCCGCCTCGGCAGACTCGCCCGCGACCCGTTCGCACCGTCGATGATCATGGTCACCCACCATGTCGAGGAGATCGCGCCCGGCTTCACCCACGTCCTGATGATCCGTCAGGGCAAGGTGCTCGCGGCCGGCCCCATCGACCTGGAGCTGACCTCCAGCAACCTCTCCCGCTGCTTCGGCCTGCCGCTCATCGTCGAGCGCAACGGCAGTGATCGCTGGACCGCCCAAGGCCTGCCGCTCACCTGACAGTTGGCGCGGAACGATCGCTGACCGGGGCCGGGGCCGAAAAGCCCCGGCCCTATCCGGCCGCGATCGATCGCACCCTGTCCGCGACGCCGCTCGCCGATCTACCATGAGCCCGTGGATGCATGGGTGTGGTGGCTCATCGCTGCCGTAGGACTGGGAATTCCTCTCGTCGTCACCGCGATGCCCGAGTTCGGGATGTTCGCGGTCGGCGCTGTCGCCGGTGCCGTGGTGGCCGCGCTGGGCGGTGGCATCGTCACGCAGGTCATCGTCTTCGCCGCCGTCTCGGTCGCGCTCGTCGCCGTCGTGCGCCCGATCGCCAAGCGCGCCCGCTCCCGAAGGCCCGGCATGGCCTCCGGAGTTGACGCCCTGAAGGGCAGGCAGGCAACGGTCATCGAGCGGGTCGACGACTCCGGCGGCGGCCGCATCAAGCTCAACGGCGAGGTGTGGTCCGCACGCGCGCTGGACGAGGGTCAGGTGTACGAGCCAGGCCAGAAAGTGGACGTCGTGGACATCGAGGGAGCAACCGCCGTCGTCATGTGACGACTTGCATGACGGCTTGATCAACTGGCCCTCGCAGGACCGGAGAACGGCCTGCACAAGAGGGCGAGTCTCTGAAAGACTCGATCACCTACTCGCCGGGCGGGACCGGCCGACAGCTATGGAAGGACACGAGGAGCCACTGTGGAACCGATCATCATCGTCCTGATCATCCTGGTGGTGCTGGTGTTCATCGCACTCATCAAGACGATCCAGGTCATTCCGCAGGCCAGCGCCGCCATCGTCGAGCGCTTCGGCCGCTACACCCGCACGCTGAACGCGGGCCTGAACATCGTCGTGCCGTTCATCGACTCCATCCGCAACCGCATCGACCTGCGCGAACAGGTCGTGCCCTTCCCGCCCCAGCCGGTCATCACGCAGGACAACCTCGTCGTCAACATCGACACCGTCATCTATTACCAGGTGACGGACGCCCGCGCCGCGACGTACGAGGTCGCCAGCTACATCCAGGCGATCGAGCAGCTCACGGTCACCACCCTCCGGAACATCATCGGCGGCATGGACCTGGAGCGCACCCTCACCTCCCGCGAGGAGATCAACGCCGCGCTGCGCGGCGTCCTGGACGAGGCCACGGGCAAGTGGGGCATCCGCGTCAACCGCGTCGAGCTCAAGGCCATCGAGCCGCCGACCTCCATCCAGGACTCGATGGAGAAGCAGATGCGCGCCGACCGTGACAAGCGCGCCGCGATCCTCCAGGCCGAGGGTGTCCGGCAGTCCGAGATCCTGCGCGCCGAGGGCGAGAAGCAGTCCGCGATCCTCCGCGCCGAAGGTGAGGCCAAGGCCGCGGCGCTGCGCGCCGAGGGCGAGGCCCAGGCGATCCGTACGGTCTTCGAGTCCATCCACGCCGGCGACCCGGACCAGAAGCTGCTCTCGTACCAGTACCTCCAGATGCTCCCGAAGATCGCCGAGGGCGACGCCAACAAGCTCTGGATCGTGCCCAGCGAGATCGGCGACGCGCTCAAGGGCCTCGGCGGCGCCCTCGGGAACTTCACGCCCGGCGGCGGCACCCCGTCCGCGCCCACCACCACCCACCTCGAGAAGCCGTCCATCGACTGACCGACAGGCCGTCTCGATCCATGGCCTCCTGAGTCGTCCCGCCGCACCCCTGGTGCATGATCGGTTCGTACTGCACCGATCACGCACCGGGGGTTCGGCATGTCCGTCTGGGAAGCGCTCGCGGTCTTCGCCGCGGGCATCGGCGCCGGCACCATCAACACCGTCGTCGGGTCCGGCACGCTCATCACCTTCCCCGTACTCCTGGGGATCGGCCTCCCGCCCGTCACCGCGAACGTCTCCAACACCCTCGGCCTCGTACCGGGCTCCATCAGCGGCGCCATCGGCTACCGCCGCGAACTGCGCGGCCAGCGCCCCCGCATGCTCCGCTTCGGAGCCGCCGCGGCCCTCGGCGGCCTCATCGGCGCCGTCCTGCTGCTGGCCCTGCCCTCCGGCGCCTTCGACGCGATCGTCCCCGCCTTGATCGCCGTCGCCCTGGTCCTGGTCGTCCTGCAGCCCCGGCTGTCCGCCGCCGTCAAGGCCCGCCGCGCCCGCAACGGCACCGTGCCGCACCGCGACGGCGGCCTCGCGCTCCTGACCGGACTGCTGTGCGCCAGCATGTACGGCGGCTACTTCGGCGCCGCCCAGGGCATCATCTACGTCGCCCTGATGGGCCTGCTGCTCGACGAGACCCTGCAGCGCAACAACGCGCTCAAGAACATCCTCGTCCTCATCGTCAACGCCGTCGCCACCGTCTTCTTCCTCTTCGTCGCCGACTTCGACTGGACCGCCGTCCTCCTGATCGCCGTCGGCTCCGCGCTCGGCGGCCAGCTCGGCGCGAAGATCGGCCGCCGGCTGCCGCCTCCTGTCCTGCGCGGTGTCATCGTCGCGGTCGGCATCGTCGCCATCGTGCAGCTGCTGCTGCGCTGACAGGATCACGTACGAAGAAGGGGCGCGGGTCTCTCCCCGCGCCCCTTCACGCACACTCGTGCGCCGGCCCTACGCCGACTGCACCAGCCAGTCCGGCAGCTCCTCCCGTACGGACACCCCCAGCGCCGCCAGCATCGTGTCGGCGGGCGTCGGCACGAACGGCCGCCGCAGCAGCTCCATCCCCGCCTGCTCCGGCGTCCGGTCCGCCTTGCGGTGATTGTCCTCGGCACAGGAGGCGACAGTATTCAGCCAAGTGTCACCGCCCCCGTGCGCCCGCGGCACCACATGGTCCACGGTCGTCGCCCGCCGCCCGCAGTACGCGCACCGATGCTGGTCCCGCACCAGTACACCCCGCCGCGACCACGGCGCCTGTCTTCGGAACGGCACCCGTACGTACCTGCTCAGCCTGATCACCAGCGGTACCGGGAGATCCACCGCGGCGCCCCGGATGCGCAGCCCGGGGTGCGCCTGCTCGACCACGGCCTTGTCCTGCATGACCAGCACGACCGCCCGCCGCAGCGACACCGTCGACAGCGGCTCGAAGCTCGCGTTGAGGACCAGCGTCTCGCGCATCCCGACCACCTCCCGCATCCCGTCCGCCGCTCGGCGAAGTGGCTCCACTGTGCAGTTCCAGTGATCCCCCGGACAACGCAATTTCCGTATGCCGCAAGGGAGATGACAGGTGAGCAACGGGCGAACGAATGGCGAACCGGCAAGGGGGAGAGGCGGGGGAACGCTCCGGGCCCCGTCCCCCGTGACAAGGGACCCGGAGCGTCACGGCAGCCGGCGCGGACGTCCGACACGAAGCGGACTCCGGCAGACGACAGGGGACACACCTGCGCCCCGCCGCCCCCGCCACTGCGGTGCCGACTGCCCGACGGCCATGCGGCAACCGTCGGCCAAACACCACTGTGCGATCCGGGGCGCCGGGGCGCAACGGAATTACGGGCGAGCCCGCGTCACCCCTCGGCGGGGATCTCGTACTCGCCGATCAGCTGGGCCCGGCCCAGCGTGTGGAACCGCAGGTTGAAGCCCACCACGGCAGGCGAAGCGTCCGCGTCCGGGCCGAGCTTCTCCTGGTCCACCGCGTACACGGTGAAGACGTACCGGTGCGGGCCGTCCCCGGGGGGCGGCGCCGCGCCACCGAAGTCACGCGTCCCGTAGTCGTTCCGTACGTGCACCGCGCCCTCGGGCAGGCCCTTCATGTCACCGGAACCCGCACCGGCCGGCAGCTCCGTCACCGACGCCGGAATGTCGAACACCGACCAGTGCCAGAAACCGCTGCCGGTCGGCGCGTCCGGGTCGTAGCAGCTGACGGCGTAGCTGCGGGTCCCCTCCGGGGCGCCCTCCCACCGCAGATGCGGCGAGGTGTTCCCCGCGCTGAACACCTGGGCGTCCGCCAGCGTCCCGCCCTCCTGCAGATCGTCGCTCACCACCGTGAACGAGGGCACCTGCGGATGAAAATCGTGCGGGAGCGGCCGGCGCTTCTGCTCGGACACTTCGACACCTCCTGATCGCATTCGGAGACCGTCCGGCCAGGTTAGAACCTGCTCGTGGCAGAACCGGTGCCCGGCCCGGCCGGAACTCATGTCACCGCGCGTCAGAAGGTGCCGCGCCCGGGGCTCAGAACCAGTTGCGCTTGCTGCCGACCTCGGCCAGCCAGTGGTTCAGGTACGCCACCCAGTCCGTGCCCTGGAAGTCGTGCAGACCCACCTGGAACGAGCGGAACGTGTCGCTGCCCTCCGTGAACAGACCGGGCTTCTTGTCCATCTCCAGCACGACGTCCATCGCGTTGCTGTCCGCCACGAACGAGACCTCGACCTGGTTCAGACCGCGGTACTGCTGCGGCGCGTACAGCTCGATCTCCTGGTAGAAGGGCAGCGACTGGCGCGTGCCCCGGATGTGCCCGCGCTCCAGGTCCGCGTTCTTGAAGCGGAAACCCAGGTGCCCGAACGCGTCCAGGATCGCCTGCTGCGCCGGCAGGGGGTGCACGTTCACCGGATCGAGGTCACCGGAGTCCACCGCGCGGGCGATCGCCAGCTCGGTCGTCACACCGACCTGCATGCCCTTCAGGCGCGTGTTCAGGAAGTACGTGATGGGGGTCTCCCACGGGACCTCCAGGCCGAACGGCACGGTGTGCGCCGCGCCGGCCTGCAGCGCGAACTCCCCGCCCAGCTTCTGCTTGGCGAACTCGATGTTCTGCTTGTGCTCCCCGTCGCTGGTCTCGACCTCCACGACGGCCTGCAGCCCGACCGACAGCCCCTGTATCTCCTGATCCACGGAACCGCCCTGGATCCGCACCTCACCGTGCACGACGCCGCCGGGAACGACGTTCTCCTCGAAGAGCACCGTCTCCACCGCCGCGCCTCCGGCACCCAGACTCGCCAGCAGCTTCTTGAACCCCATTGATCGTCCTCTCCAGGCACGCGCCTGTACTTCGGTGATGTCCGGCCGCGGCACGCCTGCCCGCTCCGGGTCCGATCCCTACGAACGCGAAACGGCGTACGGCGGTTCCCCCGGCGGCCGGCCGCCGCACGCCCACAGCCTGCCAAGACGGGGTACTCCCAGGCCACTCCGCGGCCCCGAAGAGAACAGCCGAGGTCCACTACCCTGGGAACGCATGATCTCCGAACCCACCCGTATGCCGCTCCCGCGGACATTCTTCGACCGCCCCGTCCTCGAAGTCGCCCCCGACCTGCTCGGCCGCACCCTCGTGCGCAGCACCCCGGAGGGCACCATCGAACTGCGCCTTACGGAGGTCGAGGCGTACGACGGTGAGAACGACCCCGGCTCGCACGCCTACCGGGGCCGCACGGAGCGGAACGCCTCGATGTTCGGCCCGCCCGGACACGCGTACGTCTATTTCATCTACGGCATGTGGTTCAGCCTCAACCTCGTCTGCGGCCCCAACGGCTACGCCAGCGGTGTCCTGCTGCGTGCCGGCGAGGTGCTCAGCGGTACGGAGCAGGTGGCCGCGCGCCGCCCGAAGTCCCGCCGCCCGAGTGAACTCGCCCAGGGCCCGGCCCGGCTGGCCACCGGCCTCGCCATCGACCGGCAGCTGAACGGCACCGACGTGTGCGCGGGTCCCGATGCGCCGCTCTCCGTCCTCGAGGGCACGCCGGCCGCCCCTGACCTGGTACGCAGCGGGCCGCGCACCGGAGTTGGCGGCGACGGTGCGACCCACCCGTGGCGCTTCTGGATCGACGGCGACCCGACGGTCAGTCCGTACCGGGCACACGTCCCCCGAAAGCGCCGGACCAGGGCTGCTTGACTCTGCCCGGGCAGAGTCGTAACGTAGCCCGAGCCGCTTGAGACGGGCAGCGCTATGTGCGCACGCCGCAGGCGGCACCACCATCACTTTCGAACGACTCCCTCAATCGGGTCTCCTTCGGCGCTGCCGAAAATAGGCCCGGGCGACTCGATTATGAGTGCCCAAGGGAATCCGCTAAAGTAGTGGACACGCCGAAAGGCAAAGGCCAATCCAAAGGCCACCGGAAACAAATTCGGACCGGAAACGGAACGAACGAGGATCTGGTAAAGTCGGAACCGCGAAGAAGCCGAAAGGCGGAAACGCACCGGCGAAAATCGGAGCCGCAAGGATCTGATAGAGTCGGAAACGCAAGACCGAAGGGAAGCGCCCGGAGGAAAGCCCGCGAGGGTGA